>NZ_CP014991.1:1219957-1829936 GCF_001602095.1 Helicobacter himalayensis
TCTAGCGTGAGCTATTCTTTGGGTGGATTTATAAGGTATCCTTATAGAATCGCAATCAAAGTAATAATCCTTAGAATCCATTGTGTAAAACAAAATGGATTCTTGATTATTTACAAACTTCTTTTTTGTGTAACTCAAGCCGTCTTTTTTATACCAAGTAATAAAGTTTTGGAATACTGCCTTGCCCTGCAAATAATGCAAAAATAAAGCACAATGATAAGGTGTGTTAAAAATATAAAAACTACCACTTTTTTTCATTTTTTGCAACATTAAATCAATCCAAGCAAAACTAAAATCTAAAAATTCTTGTTCGCTTTTAAAACTATCCCAATCCGCTATTTTAAGATTATAAGGCGGGTCAATAATTGCTAAATCTATGCTTTTATTCTCTAAGGATTGTAAAAAGTCAAAGCAATCTTGTATATAAATTGTATTGAGTTGCAAGGCGGTAGCTTTCATCAAAACGGGTTCGCTTGTAGCTTAGATTCTATCACGCTTTTATAATGTGCATAGAGTTCATAACCTATATAATTTCTTTTAAGCTCTTTAGCAACTTTCAATGTTGTCCCACTTCCAGCAAATGGGTCTAGCACTACATCGCCTACGAAAGAATAAAGCCTAATCAAGCGATAAGGAATCGCTTCTGGCATAATGGCTGAATGCTTACCAAAAGCACTATCGCTTTTGTTTGGAATGGGGATATTCCAAATTTGTTTCGTGTATTCTATCCACTCTTTTTGTGTAAGTTTGCTTTGTTCTTTTATCTCTTGTGAAATCTTGTTGTTTGGTTTGCCATCTTTGACATAAATACTTATAAATTCGCTAGTGTTTTGTGCATAAAAATTGCGCGGATAAGGATAACTTCCAAACATTAATGATTTTGTTGTATTGGTGCGATTCCAAATATACAAATCAAGCAAGAATAGTGGAGTATTGTATAAAATGCTATGTTGAATATCGCTTTGCAAATCAAAAATATGGCGATTGTAATGCGTGTTTAGTTGCTTTTTAAGCATAGGCATTAAAGGCACATTAATGCAGAGTTTGCCATTTGGCTTTAGCACTCTATGGCATTCCCTCCAAACTTGCAATAAGCCATTGATATATTCTTTATAGTTATCAAGTGCTCCCAAATCTTCCCTATTAGATTCTGAATGTTGCGTGTTTTGATAGCCATTTTTTGCATAATCTTTAATATTAAAATAAGGCGGAGAAGTAATGATTAAATCCACGCTAGAATCTTGTAATTCTTGCATTGTGGTGCTAGATTTGTAAAAGACTTGATTGATTGGATTTGTTAGCATAATTTTGCTTTTAGTCTATGAATTTGCATTTTTAGCCTTTATTAATTTATCCCTAGCAAACTTTGATTGTATTTTACTAATCTTTTGTTGTAAAGTCACTTTATATTTACATAGTATCAATATATTTTAAACGCATAAAATCACTCGTGTTTTGAAAATTTCTAAAATGCTATTTTCTTAAAATATGCAAATACTCTATTGTAAAATCTTGTTTTTGGATTCTTTTAGAATCTGCTTTAAATCTTTGGTGTTTTTGGGTGGCAAAGCTGTATTTGCCATATTTTTCAAAAATGCTTTTAATTTGCTCTAAACTCAAAAGCCCTTCATCATTATAGCTTAGGAAAATCCACTCAAAATTTGCATTTTTGATTAAATTTTCTAGTGCATTTGCAACTTTTGTGCTCTTGCACCAAGGGGATTTTTCGTATTCTCTTAAGCCTGTTTTGCCCTTTGGGATAAAGTCATCATAAAGGACTATGGTGTTTAAAAGATGATAATTCGCTCCATATTCGCGTGCATTATAAGGCGGGTCAAGATAGAGAATATCACCCTTTATTTTAGTAATAAGTGTGTTTGCATCTTCATTAAGCACTAAATGCTTATTTGTGCTGCATTCAAATTCTGCTGGAGTTAAAATAAGGGGCTTTAAGGCACTTTTTTTAAGTTGCTTTAAAAACGCTCCATATACTGAAGCTGTGTTTGCGACTTTATCAGCGGATTCTAAAAGGGAGGAGAGGAGAAAATAATATTCTTGCTTATTAATAAATTTTTGTTCTTTCCATTGTGTGATTTTTAAGCGCACAGCGTCAATTTTTTGTGCATTATAATCGCTAAAATACTGCCTCCCACTACCAGAACCAAGCGCGTAATGCTTATAGATTTTGCCCTTTTGTAATGGTGTTTGTTTAGCGCAGTTTAAAATCTCTAAAAGTTCCTTAGCTCGAGGTAATTTTTGGCAATTAGCGATATAATTTTGATTTAAAACAAAGCTATAATATTCTCTATCGTTGCTAATAATTTGCTTTGCTTTGTTTTTAAAAAGCCTTCCTACCGCTCCAGTGCCTGCAAACATATCACAAAAGATAGAATCTTTTAAGGGCTTTGCATTTGCTTTTTGGAGTGTGGATTCTATATGTGTTTGCAAAAAATTAAAAAGCTTAAATTTAGAGCCAATGTAGTTCATAATCACTCAATCTTCATAGAGCTTTTGGGTGATAAAATCAGTGGCTTGTTTTGCAATTCTTTTTATACTCTCTTTTCTATACATCACAGGGTCGTATTGGTAGCAACCCACGCAACCAAGCTCTTTTGTATAATTCTCATCACCTTTATAAAACGCATAGGGATTGCCTTTGATATTTTTAGCATTCCAACGTTTATTTGTTTCTTTGCATACTTTACAAATTTGCCTTTTTATATCATTTGCTGCTTTGCATAGAGGTTGAAAATCCTCTAGCTTTTGCGTTTTTGTGCTTGATAATCTCATGTTGCTTTTGCGCCCATCTTTATGGTCTATTTCTATTTTAGTATTTTCGCTTTTGCCACAAATTCCTAACATCACGCATTTTTGATTTTTATAAAAATCTTTAATATCCTTTCTTATATTTTGATTAAAGGAATCTTGCGTATTAAACCCCTTTAATCTTATCGCATCAATGCTATTTCCCGCACTCTTAGTTTTATCAAATTCTATAATGTATTTTTTAGCTAAACTACTACTTGCACGACACCAACTTCCGCCATTACCAAGTCTTAAGTCCTTATACTCTCCTACAAACTCACTCACGCTTACCCACCTTGAAATGCCATTTTCATCGGGTTTAGCTAGCTCTAAAAAGATTTGCGTTTTTGATTTCCTCACCTTAAAGCCTTTCAAAATTTGAAAATTATAACACGTTACAAAGTATTTTATTGTTTTTATGGGCGTCATAAAATGAAGCAAATTAATTTAGCAACTACATTTAGCGGAATTGTTTATCATCTTCATCTAGCTTGTCATACAAAGATTTTACAAGGATAGAAAAAGTAGTTAGTCTTTGTTGTCCATCAATCAAGCTTCTTTTTGACCCCTCTCCTGCATTACTAGGGAGTTGCTTTAAGACAATTGAACCCAAAAATGCTCTCTTTTGTTCTCGTAGCTATCTTTTAAGTCCTCAAAAAGCTGCTCCCATTGCTCCTCTTTCCATACATACGCCCTTTGAAAAAAGGGAATTTCAATTAAAGTTTCTTGCGACATAAAGCCAAAATTATTTTCCTTTGCTTCCATTTTCCTCTCCTTCTCCCACAACTTTACTAGAAAATAAACCTTACAAAATAAGGCTAAAAGATTCTGCCACTGCTACAAATCTCAATAAGAAAACTCACCCCGGCGGATTATCATTAGGGTCATCTGGGTCATAAATTTTATTTGTTTTACTAGGGATAATTTCATTGTGGATTTCACTAGGTTCTACATCTTTGCCATCATTGCTTAGTGCTAAAAGCGTCTTTTTAAAATCATAAATACTCTTTGGTGCATAAAAGTTCCCCTCTGTTTCTTTAGAGAGATTTTCTAAAAATTCTAGTTTTTGCCCTAAAGAAAAAGTATGGATTTTCACCCAATTATCTTTAGAGCCTTTAGAATTCGCAACACTATTGTTGTTTAGGTTTTTAGTAAGCTTTAGCATTCTTTGTGCATTATGCGCATCATTTAGCCCACTATCAGTGATAAGATAAATCTCTTTTTTTAAGCCATTGTCTTTAGTAAAATGGCTCATTGCCTTAATCAAAGCATAATTTACCATTACACTTTGCGTGTTTGTAGTTTGCAAAGTTTTAGTTTCTTCTACAAAGTCTTGCGTATTAAACACATCATCAAAGTCTTTAACATCATTAAAGCTAAAGCTTACAAGCGTGATTTTTGCATACATATCTTCATCTTCTTTAAAAATATGCTTAGCTAAACTTGGTGCGATTTCTTTAAAAGCAAGAACATAATCTTTCATAGAATCCGCAACATTAATCACAATAGCCACTTCTTTAGTAGGCTTAGTGCGAAGCTTAAGATGAAAGCTATCGCTTTGCTTATCGTAATTGTTTAAGAAAAATTGCTGCTTATCACAAACACTTTGCACAACTAAATTATTATCTTTTAAAAAATACATAAATTGCCTATCTGGGCTTACATAAGCTTGTGCTTGTGCATCCCAAGCACCTCCATTTAGAATCTCTCCTGCAAAGCGGATATAGCGGAATTTATTAGAAATATTTTGTGCATTAAGCTTATCCTTATCTTTTACCCAAAGCACACTAGAATCAAAATGTGAGACTTTTTGCATTTGGCTACACTCAAAGCCATAGATTAAATTAGGTAATGTGCTTTTAATGAGATTTTCATCAACTTCTGGAACTTCTGGAATTGGGTCTTTAGCATAGCTTAAAGAAAGGAGTAGGGATAAAGCGCATAAGGCTTTAAGAATTTGATTGAGACAAGTGTGTTTTAAAAGTGTGAATTGATACATAATATCCTCCTTAAGGTGTTTATTAAGTGCATAAACCTTATCAAATAAAGACATTAAAAACAATAAAAGAGCCTAAATGAGAAAGCAAACATCGAAGATTCTATCTTAGTCTAGTGATTTGAGAACTTCCAAAAAACGTGGTGGGATTTTGAGCGGTTTTTGCAATACTGTATCGACAAATGCCAGCAGCGCTTCCATACTAAAGATAAGAATCTCCTCACTGCTCACATCTATCGCGCTGTGGATTCTATAAATTTGCTGCTCTATTAGCAAACTGCTTTGACGTATTTTTAGCACCTTTGAGCGCACCTCTAGCAAATCTCCAAGCCTCGCAGGTGTTACAAACTTCGCGTTAAGCGAGCTTAACACAAAACCACAATTCCCCTCAAAAGGCAAACTATTTTGGCTAAAAAATAGCTCGCTGCGCGCGCGCTCGCAGTATTTTATGTAGTTTGTGTGATAGACGATTTGCCCGCAGTCTGTATCTTCAAAATAGATGCGTATGCGCATTTGCGCCTCCTTAGGTTTTTGCGCGGCATTATAGCGCAAACTCGTGCTATAATCGCTGGCAATTTTTCACACAAAGGCATGCGATGATTTATCTTGATAATGCCGCGACAAGCTTTCCTAAACCTCCTTGCGTGACGCAAGCAGTGGTGGAATTTATGCAAAATATTGGTGCAAGTGCGGGCAGGGGCGCGTATAAAAGCGCGCAAAATTCTGGGAATCTACTTTTTAGTGTAAGGGAACGCTTAGCAAGGCTTTTGGGAAACAAGCAAAGCGCACAAAATATCTTTTTCACCTACAATACCACTTATGCGCTCAATCTCGTTCTGCACGGGATTTTAGAGCAAAATGACAATGTGCTAATAACCCAAATCGAGCATAATGCACTTATGCGTCCGCTCAAATTTTTGGAACACACAAAAGGAATTAAAATACGACAAATCCCAACCACCGCACAATGTGGGCTTAATCTCACGCAGGCAAAAGAGCTTTCAAAAGGCGTGAAACTCATCGCGTGCATTGGTGCAAACAATGTAACCGGTGCGATTATGCCATTAGATTCCCTCAAGGAAATTGCACAAGAATCTGGTGCGTTTTTGCTGATTGACGCAGCGCAGATTCTTGGCGTGAGTGCATTTGAAAATGATGGTGTGGATATTGTGTGTGGGAGTGCGCACAAAGGACTTTTAGCGCCTATGGGTTTGGGAATCTGTGCGTTAAGTCAAAGGGCGGGGCAATATTTAGAGCCTTTGATTCTAGGTGGCACAGGCAGTGCGAGTGAAAGCCTAGAGCAACCAAAGGTGCTTCCTGATAAGTTTGAAAGTGGCACGCAAAATATGCACGCAATCGCTGGGCTAGATTCCGCGCTGGTGTGGCTTGAAAATGTCGGGGTGGAAAAGATTTTTTTACACGAAAATACTATCCGTGCGTATTTTATAGAGGGATTAAGATGTATTGAAGGCGTTGGCGGGATTAAAATCTGCGAGATAGAATCTAACTATAAAAGCACGGGTGTGCTTTCTTTTACCTGCGCGGATATTGCTAAAATGGCGCATTTGCTTGACAAACACTATGGTATTTGCGTGCGCGCTGGCTTGCATTGTAACCCCTGCACACATAAGACAATAGACACACTCGCAACTTGTGGCACAATCCGCCTAAGCCCAAGCTATACCACAACTTTCACAGATGCCGAGCTCACCCTTAAAGCCATTGCTGAAATTGCTAAGATTCTTAAGACGCTATAAAAACCCTTAAAATAATTTGATACGAAAGCACTAGATTCGCACAAACACACGCCTCCCCCCCCCCAACTTAATAAAGAATGATTTTTGACAAAATAAACATTATTCCATATTCCAAAGATCGCAAAGATTTTTTAGGGGATTTAAAAGGGAAAATCCCCTTGTAAGACTCTGAAGTAATTAATTGAGCGTAGCAAAATTGTATTACAAAAAGCAGTCTCACCCTAATTAAAATATTTTATGTTAATGATTGATTGAGATTTGAATCGGGTAAAAGGCATTATTATGCTTCGCACTTTGCCTTTTGCATAAAGTGGATTTTGTAATTTATCTGCAACAAGCGGTTTTAGTCAAGGGCAGGCGTAGCCTATCCACGAGTGACACCCTTGACTAAAAAGATAAGCGCAGTTTCTTATACTGCTGGATTGAAAAAATGGGTGTTATTTGAGTGCTATGTAACAAGCAGTAAAGAAACACCCAAAACCAAATATTATTGTGCTAACCACTAGAATTTTCACCATTTACAGCCCTCCTAATCTCTTTGATTAATTTTTTAATGTTAGTTTGTAATATAACAACGAAAAATAAGCAATAGGATAAAAGGCAATTAAAGTCAATAGTGAAGTAAGTGCAAAATTTCGCTTGCGAGAATTGAGAATAGTCCTAGCAAATTTGCTAGGAAATAACACGCCAAAAAGAGATTTTTTTTGAAAACTTTATTTTTTTTGGGGGTTACTACGACTACCCCATAAGACTTTATTTGTCTTAAAACTTCACTTTCAATACAATCAGTATCCTTCAGTGTCCTTGCACGAGATACACACATTTTAGTAAGAAATATTCCTCCCAACACAAGGTAAGAATATCTCTCTATCTTTCTGCGTAAAGCTCCCTTAAATTACTTTTTTACTTTAAATTCTTTTCCAACTCCGCGACAAGTTGCCATGTTTTTACCACAGAATCTGGATTAAGTGAAATTGAACTAATACCCTCTTTTACGAGGAATTCTGTAATCTCTGGGTAATCGCTTGGGGCTTGTCCGCAGATTCCGCAATATTTATTGTGTCTTTTGCACGCAGCAATTGCTTGCTTGAACATCGCAAACATTGCCGGATTACGCTCATCAAAAATGTGGCTTACAAGTTGTCCGTCCCTATCTACGCCAAGAGTAAGTTGCGTAAGGTCGTTTGAGCCAATAGAATAGCCATCAAACATACTCAAAAACTCGTCAGCCAAAATCACATTCACAGGCAGTTCGCACATTACATAGATTTCTAGTCCGTTGCGCCCAGATTCTAATCCGTTGCGACGCATTATCTCAAGCACCTTTTTCCCCTCCTCTGGTGTGCGTAAAAATGGAATCATCACTTTCATATTTGTAAGCCCCATCTCATCGCGCACCATCGCTAGTGCCTCACATTCCCATTCAAACGCCGTGCGATAAAGGTCAGAATAATATCTGCTCGCCCCACGATAGCCTAGCATTGGGTTTTCCTCTTGTGGTTCATAGCCCGCACCTGCGACCATTCCACGATATTCATTTGATTTAAAGTCGCTTGTGCGCACAATCACAGGGTTTGGATAAAACGCCGAACAAATCATACCGATACCCTCGGCAATCTTTTTCACAAAGAAATCTTTCGGATTCTCATAGCCTGCCATAAGTTTTTCAATCTCTGTGCGCTCTTTGATTTCCTTGCCCTTGCCATTTTGTATATCAAGTAACGCGAGCGGGTGGGCTTTAATCTGATTTAGCACGATAAGCTCCATACGTGCTAACCCCACGCCATTATTTGGCAATTTTGAGAATCCAAAGGCTTTTTCTGGATTCCCAACATTCATGTAAATTTTGGTTTTTGTCTTGCCGAGATTCTCAAGCTCGAGTGCCTCGACTTCATAATCACAAATACCCGCATACACATAACCTTCTTCGCCCTCCGCGCAAGAGACGGTGACTTCCATACCGGTATAAAGCCTATCTGTTGCGCCCACCGCGCCCACAATCGCAGGCACGCCGATTTCACGCGCTACAATCGCCGCGTGGCACGTGCGCCCACCGCGATTTGTAATCACAGCTGCAGCTTTTTTCATCGCTGGTTCCCAATCTGGGTCAGTGTTATCGGTTACGAGAATCTCGCCTTCTTTAAAGGTATTCATATGCTCAATATCATTGATAATGCGCACTTTCCCCGCGCCAATCTTCCCACCAATCGCGCGCCCGGTGATAATCACTTCACGCTTTTCATCACTATTTTTGAACTTAAAGGTTTCTAGGCGATTGTGAGTTTCTTTCTTGATAGCTTGACTTTGCACGGTTTCTGGGCGCGCTTGCACGATGAAAATTTCCCCACTATCGCCATCTTTAGCCCATTCCATATCCATAGGGCGATATTCGCCCGCTTCTTTGGTATAGTGTTCTTCGATTTTCATCGCATAGCGCGCTAGCACGAGGATATCTTCATCAGTGATTGAGAAAGTGCGGAGTTCTTTTTGTGTGGTTTTGATATTTTTTGTAGGGTGTTCGCTACCGCGTGGCGCATAAACCATTTTTTGGTGTTTGTGTCCGAGCTGGCGCTTTATGATAGGGCGCTTGCCTTCTTTTAGTGTGGGTTTAAAGACGTAAAATTCATCAGGATTCACAGTTCCGCCCACGACATTTTCGCCAAGCCCCCAAGATGCGGTGATAAATACCGCGTCCTTAAAGCCTGTTTCTGTGTCAATACTAAACATAACGCCCGCGCTTCCCTTATCAGCGCGCACCATTTTTTGCACGCCTACAGAAAGTGCGACTTTAAAGTGGTCAAAGCCCCTTGAAGCGCGATAGCTCACCGCCCTATCGGTAAATAATGACGCAAGACAAGATTTGATATAGTGGATAAGTTCCGCCTTGCCTTTCACGCTTAAATATGTATCTTGCTGTCCAGCAAAGCTCGCATCGGGCAAATCCTCTGCGGTAGCCGAACTACGCACTGCCACATCGGCTTCTTTCATACCATATTCTTCGCTCAAAATTTTATATGCTTTAAAAATTTCTTCTCTCAAATCATCAGGGAAAGGCGTGCCAAAAATGAGTTCGCGGATTTTTTTAGAACGCGTTTTAAGCACATCGATTTCAGTTACATCTACGCCTTCAAGTAAATCTTGGATCTTTTGTCTAATCCCACCAGAATCTAGCAAATACCAATACGCATCACTTGTGATTGCAAAGCCATTTGGCACTTTTATGCCTTCACCTACTAGCTCTTGAAACATCTCTCCAATGCTTGCATTTTTACCGCCCACAATTGGGACATCTCTGTTATTAAGTTCTTTAAAAAACTTTATATACTTCATTGCGATTTGCTCCTAGGGTTGATTTGAAAGTCAATAGGGCAAATATTTTATTAAAACAAAGCTTAAATTTGTTTAATTACAGAATACATTTTAAGTTTTTGGTGTAGTTTTGGCTAGATTCTAAGATTTTTCATAGAATCTAAGGGGCGCAAAAGCCCTCGTGCAAGAAAAAACCTCTTTTCAAAACTTTCTTAACACTAAACCCTAAGAGCAACCTAAAATGCTAGTTTTAGTCCAAAATTTAGCGCAGTGGTGTGTGGATAGTAGAGTTTTTTGCCTGCGTGCGTATTTAAGAGATTAAACAAAAAGGAAGTGTGCTCGCTTAATCCAAATTCAAGCAATAAATTCACCTCATTTACCCTATCAAAGCCCCCTTGTGTGAATCCATAGGGCGTGCTAAAGCGCGTGCTTCCATACACAAGGGCAAGGGAGATTCTATCAATGCTGAAGTTGATTTTTCCAAAGCCTAAACTCGCGTCGCTTCCAAGCAAAAATGCCCTGCCACCCCACATAAAAAATGGGCTGACATTATTTCCTACGGCATTAAGACTGCCAATGCCATTTGCCCCACTCATAAGAAAACCCCCGCTTAACTCCAAGCCATTGCGCATATTGCCTATAAAATCTTTCACGCCAATATAAGCACGCGTGTCAAACACAAAACCATTTGCGCCAAGTGCGCGATTGTAATATGGACTATTGCTACCTTCAAAGCTCGTGGTAAAATGCGCGTTCGCACCAATATAGGAATTTGAGACTTCATAGCGGAACGCCGCCTTTGCGCCAACTGCATTAAAAATGCTGGGCGCAAAGATTCCATATCCTTTAAGTGAAAGAATATCATTAAAGGTGTATTTAATGCTCGCGTTTAAAAGCCCAAAATCATTGTATGGATTAACATTGATAAGTCCGCTCATTTTATTGTATTGCACATATCCGCTAGATTTTGCCCAAAACACTTCAATAAGCGTGTTTGCAAGCGATTTATTTCTTAGCCATACGCCATCAATGAGCCTATCTGCCCACTCACTTTTAGCAAAGATTCTCCCCACACGCAGGCTTGTGTCGCCATCAAAGTATTCCAAATAGGATTGTCCTAACATTGTAGGTGCGTAAAAATCCCTCGCAGAATCTCCTTTAAGCGTGCTAGAAGTCCTGCCCGGTGAGTTTATATCATCTCTCCATATTGAATTTTTATCCGCTTGATAAAAATCCGCGCTCGCACGAAAGCTAATCATAAAACGCCAGCTTTTATAAAAGCCCGAACGATACGCTAGTCCGATACTTCCCACGCCATAGCCATTATTACTTAAATCGCTCCCTAGTATCTCCGTGCCCCGCACATTTGTGCTAGAGCCATAAATCACTATATCGCCATTTGAAATGCCATTCTCTAATGCCTCATCAATGCTTTCATACGCTTGTAATGCGCTCAAACTCGCAAAAAATACCACGCTTAAGATTCTATAAAATTTACCCATCTAATTCCCTGTTTTTAAGATTTTTCAATTTTTCAATGATTGTCAATGTCGGCAAAGAATATGCTACAATCGGATTTTTTAAGTGAATTTGTAAAGTATATCTATGCCATCACAATGCTTTTACAACGCTTTACGCGCGCCATTTTTGGATAAAAGGAATTTCAATGCTACATATTGTCCTAGTAGAACCACAAATCCCGCAAAACACCGGCAATATCGGGCGGCTTTGCGTAGCGACAAATTCCATCTTGCACCTCATCAAGCCACTTGGTTTTAGCACAAGTCAAAAAGAGCTAAAACGCGCCGGGCTAGATTATTGGCAGAATCTCAAAGTCTATGAATGGGAAAATTTAGATTCTTTTTGGGAATCTTACCCGCCAAATAACGCGCATTTTTTCTTTAGCACCAAAGCACGCAAACTCCACTACGAAGCGCAATTTCAAAAAGAGTGCTTTTTATATTTTGGCAGAGAGGATAAGGGATTAGATTCTCAAATTCTTGCGCGTTTTGAAAATCAAATCTACAAGCTCCCTATGAGTGCGCTTGCACGCAGTATAAATCTTGCTACTTGCGTTGGCGCGGTGACTTATGAAGCCCTGCGTCAAAATGGAATCTACAAAGAATTTTAAGTCTTAAAAACCTACTGCACTAAATCTAGCGCCTGCGTGCAAAGGCTTTGCCAAGTTTTAGAATCTCCTTGAATTACCCTGCACTCTTCAAAGTTTTGCTTTGCGCTTGCATTATCATTAAGACTTCTAAGCACTGAACCTTTTAGATAAAGTGCCTGCGCGCGCGCATTTGGCGCAATCTCTTTTGCAAGCAGAGAATCTAAAAGCCTTAAAGATTGAGCAAAATCCCTTTCTCGCATAAAACTTTGTATAAGCGCAAAATCCACATATGGCGTGCCTTGCGTGGTGTTATGCAAATTTTGTAGGCGCAAAATATCATTTGCATACAATTGCAAAGTCGTCTCATCTTTGGAATCCTGCGCAAATTTCAATAATTCCAAATCAACATCAATCATTCTTATATCATCGCCCAAATTTTGATGCAAAAATGTCGCTATTTCACGCGCCTCGTTAGCATTTGCATTAAGCAAAAGATTTCTAAAAAGCACAAAGCCAATATCGTAATATTCCTGCATTTTCAAGCTTTGCGCGAGTGTGAGCGTATCACGCGAGGCAATGCTAGCGGGCTTGCTAAGCGCGAGTTTATCAAGGTTGAGTGATTCTAAATAGAGCAAATTAAGCCTTTTGCGCGTATCATTTTCCTCTTTTGCCAAACCTTCAATCACCTCTTGGGCTTGCTTATTAAGCGAGAGAGAATACAGACATTCAAAAATCTGCGCACGCTGTCTGCTATCAAAAACCTCTTTTGTGTAATGCGAAAAATTGCGCGCGATTGCTTGACAATCTTTATTTTCAATGGCTGCGTGTAAAATCTCAATATAGCTTTGCTGTGCGAGCGCGCTTGTGGTATCTGTGCTCAAAATCTCACTAAAACGCTTTTGCGAAAAGAGAATCTGATTTTTGAGCTCTTGGGCTTTTTGCGCGGTTTCTGTATTTGGGTATGTTTGTATAAGATAATCATAACGCTTGATTTTTTCCTCTGGCGCGTCATTTACGCCGATTTCAAAAAGCAATTTATCATCGCGCTCTTTAATCTCCTCTGCTCTTGGACGATGGGCAAATTCCTCCAAAAAGCGCGTGTTAATCATATGTGCTTTTTCAAAATCACCGCTATTTTGATAACTTAAAGATGCCTTATTGAGTAAATCCTCTTTGAGATTCGCACGCTCATCACCAAGCGCATTATGGAGATTTTCACTAATTTGCGCCGCGCTTTCCCACATTTCATTTTCCATTAGCAAATTGGCAAAAGCCACGCTTTTATCAACATTTTGCCCAAAATATGCAGGATTTGCTTTTAATAGCGTATCAATGAGTGCCTTTGCCTCGTTTTTTTGGGCAGTTTGCAAATAAAAATCACTCCACTCTAGCGCAACTTCACTCGCAGAATCTAAATCCTTTGCCTCTTGGTAGCTTTGCGCAAAATAGCGCATTGCATCAGAAGATTCTGAAACGCCATAATAACCTTTAGCAATCTGCATTTTTGCCAACGGCGCGAAGCGCGACTGCGGATACTCGCTAATAAGTCTGTCATAAAAATACTTCGCCTCTGAGCTAAAGCGAATATGCATATAAGCATTTCCGATATAATACAGCACTTCAGGAACATTAATATCAGTAGGATAGCGCTTCACCCACTTTAAGCCCATTTCAATAACGCTATCAGCATTATCTCCAGAATCCAAAATCTGCAATGCTTTCAAGCGAAAAAACAATAAATCCTTGACAAAAATACTCTTTGGGAACGCATACAGCGTCTCATCGATAGTTTTTATCGCCTCGACATAAAGCCCATTCCTCATCAAATCCTGCACATTTAAATAATAAGAAAAATCCTGCCCTTCTTCAAACATAAGCGGTGCTCTATCGACATCAAGCTCGCTTACAAAATCTTCGCTCTCGTGCGTGATGGCAATTGGGAAATTAAGCCCCTTGCTTTGTGCGCGCGAAAAGAAAGGTATCGTATCTTGAAACCCCACAATCTGCCACGATTTTGACTTCCTAGGGCGCTCTTTTGGGATTGGTGTATCGGTTTTTAAATCAATGAAAGTATTAAAAAGTTTTGCAGAAAAATTTGGCTCGATATAAAAATAGAATTTGCCCTCATTCACGCGATTCCAAAATTTAAAAAAAATCGTGTTAGTGGGTGAAAAGCTCGCAAGCGGAGGTTTATTAATCACGCAAACAATGCGCATAACCACACCTTGCGCGTTACTTAATTCTTGGCACTCAAAAGGTTCATTATGCTGGAGATTCAGCACGGAGAAGTTTTGGGAATTTTCTTTGCCATAGTTAATGCTCACTTCAAGTGCGCAAAGCGCACTGCATAAAACCCAAAACACAAGCAACCCGCATAGTTTCATAAGCTTAGCACCTTAAAAATTAAGCAAAAATTAAATAAAAATCTCCAAAAAGCTAAGCAACTTTTGAGCCAACACGCAAGAAATAACGACAAAAATCGCGCAAACGCTCACCACAAATAATGGCATAAAGCTTGTGTCAAATTCCGCTGTTTGTGCTTCTTGTTGGGAATCTAGCGAATTAGAATCTAGCAATTTAGAATCTGATAGCAAAAACATCGCCACAATCACACGCAAATAATAATACGCTGCAATCGCGCTATTTAACGCCATAATAAGTGCTAAAAATACATAATCAGAATCAATGGCTGCTTGCATCACATACATTTTGCCCCAAAATACGCTTAAAGGCGGGATTCCAATAAGTGTAAGCAAAAAAAGCGCAAAAAGACACGCAAGCTTTGGTGCGCGCCTGCCTAAACCAACAAAGCGCGACAAGGTGCAATCTGGGGAATCCAAGCGCAAAATCCACAGCATACCAAATGCGCCAATATTCGCAAACACAAACATAAACCAATACAAAAAGAATCCCTCCAATGCCTGAACGCTATTGACAAAAATCATTGCAAGCAAAAAGCTTGCGTGCGTGATAGAACTATACGCAAGCATTCTTTTGACATCTTTTTGCGTGAGTGCTAAGAGATTTGGCAAAGTCATAGAAAGCACGACAAGCACGAAAATAATCGCGCTTATGTAGCTATTTTGTGGCGCTATGGTGCGCTCAAGCACGAGAAAACGCGAAAATACACTCCACGCAAGGACAAATGCCCCAATCTTTGGCGCAATAGACAAGAATCCCGCGACAAGCGGATTTGCGCCCTCATACGCATCAGGCGTCCAAGTGTGGAATGGAAACATTGAGATTTTCACCCCAATACCACAAAACATACAAATAAAGCCAATGGCTAGAGGAAGCGAGAGAGAATCTATACTAAAAATCTCACGCAAATCTAGGCTTGCAGCATCTAAATACAAAAATGCCACACCAAAAACAAAAAATCCCGTGCTAAATGCGCCAAAAACAAAATACTTGATTGCGCCCTCTAAATTCCCCCTGCAACCGCCTAAGGCAATAAGCCCATAAGAGCAAAGCGAGGCGATTTCAAGTCCTAGCAAAATTAAGACTAAATGGCTTGAGCTTACTAAGATTTGCAAACCAAACACACAACTTAATATTAATGCGTAAAATTCCCCGCTTTTGTAGCTTTGAGGTAACTTTGGACTAATAGATAAAAGGATAAATCCAAACGCGCTTAATAAAATCAAAAACTGCGCAAGGAAGGAAAAACTATCAAATATCACCATATCAAAAAAACCGGTTTCTCCATCGTAATTTCTCAAAAAAAAGCAAAAAACACAGCTTATAATCACACTAAGTGCGCTTAAAAATCCAAGTATTTTTGGGTGCTTATTATGCGTAAATGCGCCAAGCATAAGCACAAAAAGCGCGCCAAAAAGAGAGCAAAGTGGGGGCAAAATCAGCTCAAAAGCCAATGCTGGCATAAATATAGAATCTAGCATTTACTCTCCTATAAAAAATTCATTATGCGACTCAAGCTTTGCGTGCATCACATCAAGCAAAATATTGCTCGCATTGCTAATGGGCTCTAAGATGGGCTTGGGGTAGATTCCAAGTGCGATGATAAGCACGATTAAAGGCAGGAGGCTGAAAAATTCGCGTTTATTCATATCTAACAGATTCTTGTTTTTTTCATTTTTTAGCGCACCTAAAAACACCTTCCCAAAGCTACTTAGCATATACACCGCGCCCAAAATAATACTAAAACCCGCGATAAAGGCAATAAGTGGGCTTACTTGAAAATACCCATAAAGACTTAAAAACTCACCAACAAAGCCAATGCTTAAGGGTAACCCCACACTTGCAACAAGCGCGATGGCAAAAAATATCCCTATTTTTGGTGTGACATTCATCAATCCGCCAAACTCGCTTATAAGCTTTGTATGGCGACGCTCATAAAGCATACCCACAAGCATAAAAAGCGCCGCACTCACAATCCCGTGTCCTAGCATAAAAAATACCGAACCAGAAATCCCCTCACTATTAAGCGCGAAAGTCCCTAGCACAATCACGCCCATATGCGAAATCGAACTATACGCAATAACCTGCTTTAAATCCTTTTGCGCATACGCTAACATCGCGCCATAAATAATCATACATAAGCACAAAATCGCCACGATATTTGCATAATCCATACACGCCACAGGGAAAAGCGGGAGTGAGATTCTTACAAAGGCATAAGTTCCCATTTTTAAAAGCACGCTTGCAAGGATAACAGAGCCAATTGTCGGGGCTTGCCCGTGCGCGTAGGGCAGCCAAGTGTGGAAAGGAAACATCGGCACTTTGACTGCGATACCGATGAAAAACGCCCAAAAAAGCCATTTTTGAGAATCTACATTGAGATTAAGCAAATACCAATCTACAAGACTAAAACTCCAAAATCCGCTGTGTGCGTGGAATTCATAAGCATAATACAGAATTCCAACAAGCATAATAAGAGACGCACCAAAGGTGTAAAGAAAGAATTTCACTGACGCGTAGATTCTCTTTTCACTCCCCCAAACTCCGATAATATAAAGCATCGGCACGAGGGAAAGTTCCCAAAAAATGTAAAATAAAATCATATCAAGCGCGCAAAAAAGCCCAATCACAATAGTTTGCAGGCTTAAGATACAAATGACAAATTGCTTCAAACGCGATTCATTGCGCAAAAATAAAATCCCCACAAAGCCAATAAGCGCACTTAAAAGCACCAAAAATAGCGAGATTCCATCAATGCCAACAAAATATGAAATCCCAAGAGAGGGGATAAGCTCAAATTTTTCAACAAAAGGATAGCCGCTAAAATTTGTCTCAAACTTCACATACAAGACAATGCACGCCACAAGCTCCAAGCCACTTGCAACAAGCCCAAAAAGGCGCGCTTTTGTATCGTTCAAAAAGACACACGCAATCGCGCAAAGTGCGGGAAAAAAGATAAGAAAGCTAAGTAAATGCTCCATTACAATCCTTTTGCAACAAAGTAGCCAAATGCCATCAAAGCAAACAAGCAAAGTGCGCCAAACACCATAAGACACATACTTTGACTAAGATTCCCACTTTGCAGAGGTTTTTGATTAAAGCCCATTTTTTGCAAGCCTTTAGCTATAAAATCCACGATAAAATCAATCACTTTTAGCTCGACTTTTTCCCACAAAAATGCGCTTAGTTTCGCGTAGGGCTTGATGATACACACTTCGTAAAGCTTAGGGATATAGTATTGATTTTCCAAGATTTTGTGTAAAAAGTTCGTGTGAATCTTAGCGCCATTTTTATACATAAAAATGGCAAGAATAATCCCAAGCGCGCTTATGCTAAGAGTTAGTGCGATAAGGCTTGCGTGATTTAGCGGGGCGTTTTTGGAATCTTGCAAAAATTGCGGAAACATAGAATCCACAAAACCCATAAACCAGCCCTCAAAAAATCCTGCAACCACTGCTAAAATTCCAAGCGGAAGCATTGCAAGCAGCATAAAGCGCGGGGCTTCGTGCAAATGAAAATGATGTGTGCTCGGTGCAAAAAAGACAAGCATAAGCAATCTAAAGCTATAAAACGCCGTGCAAAATGCGCCAAGCAAAAGCATAAGCCAAAGCCCATAATGTTGCGTGTAGAAAGCGGATTCTAAAATCAAATCTTTTGAAAAATAACCCGCAAAGGGGTAGATTCCACAAAGCGCGAGAGAGGCAATTGTCATAAATGTGGCGGTAATCTTTAGCTTTTTGCTAAAACCACCCATTTTGGTGATATTAAGCTCATCATTTGCCGCGTGCATAACATTTCCCGCGCCCAAAAAGAGCAAGGCTTTGAAAAATGCGTGCGCACAAAGGTGAAAAAGCGCTAACGCATACGCTCCAAGTCCGCAAGCTACGAACATATAACCAAGTTGAGAAAGCGTAGAATACGCGATAATGCGCTTTAAGTCCTTATTTACTAGCGCCATACTTGCGGCAAATAACGCCACAAATGCCCCAAGCAACGCAATAAAACTATTCACTTCTATAATGCTTTCATACAAGCCACTTAAACGCAAAAGCAAATACACGCCAGCAGTCACCATCGTCGCAGCGTGGATTAGCGCTGAAACAGGCGTAGGTCCCTCCATCGCATCAGCTAGCCAAGTATGCAATGGGAACTGCGCACTTTTGCCCATCGCACCGACAAAAAGCAGCGCACAAATCCAAGTGAGAATCCCCTCATCAACTTCCCCATATCGCAAGGTTTCAAAAATATCATAATAGCTTACAGAATGAAACTCCATTGCGATGAGGAAGATTCCAAGTAGCATTGCTAAATCCGCGATTCTATTCATCACAAAGGCTTCAATAGAGGCGAAATTCGCACTTTTGCGCTCATAATAAAAGCCAATAAGCAAATACGAGCACAGCCCCACGCCTTCCCAGCCGATAAAAAGCCCCAAAAGATTATCACTCATCACCAAAAACAGCATACAAAATACAAACGCGCTTAAAAATGCAAAAAAGCGATTAAAGCCCCTATCCTCCCACATATAGCCGATAGCATATATATGCACGCAAAGTGAGACAAAGCTCACAACGCCCATCATAGCAAGACTTAACGGATTAATCGCAAAATCAAGCCTACTCCAAAAATCCCCCGCCACAATCCAATCAAAAAGCGCAAACCTAAATTCATTAGACAAAAAATAAGGGAGATTAAGTGCTAAAAATATGCAGGCAAGCAAGCTTAATGCAAGCAACACGCAAGGCACAAGCGCGCTTATAAGCCTTCTTTTTTGCAAGCTAAAAACCCCAGCCCACAGCGCCCCAGCTAAAGGCGCAAATAACACGAAAAGCCCAAGAAGTCCGCTTACATCATTTCTGCTCATATCACCATAAAAAAGACTCATCACATTCCAAAGCGGCTCTCGTGGCGCTCCTCCTATAATTTCATACAGCATATTTATCCTTTTAGCGTGTTTAGAGAATCTAACTCAAGGCTTTTGTATTTTTTCCACCACGCAACCACTAATCCTAAGCCCACAGCCACCTCTGCTGCGGCAATTGCGATGACAAAAAAGGCAAAAATCTGCCCGCTCATATCACCTAAATAATAGCCCACGCTCACAAGCGCAAGATTCCCAGCATTTAGCATAATCTCTGTGGCAAAAAACAGCATTAAAATATTCCTGCGTCGCATAAGCCCATACAGCCCGATACAAAAGAGAATCGTGCTCAAAACAAGATAATGTTGCAAGGTGATTGTCATTGCCTACTCCTTTTGGGAATCTACGCGCGCAGATTCTGTATCGCTAGATTTTTTAGTCTCTTTCATAATGAGCACAATGCCTATCACCATCGCCACCAAAAGCAACACTGCAGCCACTTCAAAGGCGATGAGATATTTTGTAAAAATAAGATAGCCAAAGATTTGGATATTATTAAGCCCACTTTGTGCTTCTTGCAGTTCCATACCGCGCGCATTTTCAAATATAAACGCATTTTCAGAATCCAGACACCCAACAAGCGCGCTTAAAAGCACCACAAAAGCAAGGCTTAAAATCCCAGCAAAAATACCTTTAGATTCTTTCAAATTTTTAGAAAGGTTAAAAAACATCATACCAAAGGCATATAGCGCCACCACAGCACCACTATACACGATAATCTGCACCACACCCAAAAACTCCGCGTGCATTAAAAAGAAAAACGCGCTTAAAGCCACCATACCGCAAGCCAGCGCACTTAGTGCATAAAGCACATTTGCGCTTCTCACCGCGATAAAAAACATCGCACACACAAGCGCACCAAAGAGATAAAAAACGATAGCTTCAAACATAAGATTCTCCTTGTGTTGGTTGTGGCTCACTTTGCGGGGTTTGTGCAGATTCTGCGGGAGGAAAAGTCGTATTTTCCACAAGTGGCGTAAAGCCTAAGCACTCATCGCAATCCACGCTCACGCTTCCATAGCCCTCATACTCTTGCTTTGGTGCGCTAGATTCTAACAGGTATTCTTTCACGTTATAATGCGCGCGCGCAAATGAGGCGTTTTCTGTCCGCTCTGTATGCACAATAGCGAGCTCTGGGCACACCTCCGCGCAAAGTCCGCAATAAATGCAACGACCAAGATTTATGCTGTAATCTATAATGCCTTTGCGCCCATTCTCATCAATATTTGTAAGTATGCGTATGCAATTGCTCGTGCAAATTTTTTCACACAATCCACAGCCAATACAACGTTCATTTTCAGATTCTAGCAATCTTTGCAATCTATGCACAGCACGATAGCGGGGCGAGGTTGGCATAATCTCTAAAGGATATTGAATCGTTACTTTTTTGCCAAAAAATTGCTTTAAGGTAAGCATAAGTCCTTTTAACAAATCAAGCCCAAAAGTGATTTTCACTGCGCGAAAAACGCGTGCCAAAAAGCTTTGTGGCAACTTCGGGTTGTAATCAATATAAAAATATTCTTTTTTCATCATTCCTGCCTTTAGAGAAGTAGCACAATGCCTGTGATTAGGATATTTAGCAATGCCAAAGGAAGCATCACTTTCCAACACGCCTTAAAAAGTTGGTCTGGGCGCATATGTGGGAACGTCGCCCTCACCCACATAAATAGAAAGATGAAAAATACCACTTTTAAAAGTATCGCAATGCCTCCGGGGATAAAGCCCAAATCATTGAATCCACCAAAAAAGATAAGCGCAAACACAAAGCACATCGCAATCATACTCGCATACTCACCGATAAAAAACATACCCCATTTAAGTCCGCTGTATTCCGTGCAGTAGCCTGCTACAATCTCTGCTTCGTGTTCGAGCAAATCAAAAGGCGTGCGGTTAAGCTCGATAAATGCCGCACAGGCAAAAAGCACAAAAGCAAGCGGTTGCTTAAAAACAAGCCATTGACTAAAGCTTCCTTGATAAGCGTTAATATCAATGAGTGAAAGCGAGCCTACAAGCATAAGCGGTGCGAGCAAGCTAAGTCCCATAATCATCTCAAAGCTAAGAAACTGCAATGCCGCGCGCGCACCGCCTAATAACGCGTATTTGCTATGCGAGCTAAGCCCTGCTAAAATAGGTGCATAAATCCCGCACGCACTCGCACTTAGCACAAATAAGATTCCCACATTAATATCCGCGATAATTGGGCGGATAGTCATTCCAAAAAGCTCAAATTCTGGGAAAAATGGAATCGCCGCCATTGCCACAAATGCGCTCACCGCAGCAATTATCGGGGCTATCATAAAAATAAGGCGATTTGCTTTTAGCGGAATAATATCCTCTTTTGCAAAAAGCTTAATCCCATCAGCCACCACTTGCAAAAGCCCAAAAGGTCCGACATAATGCGGTCCCAAACGACATTGAAAAAAACCTAAAATCTTACGCTCTAAATAAGTCCCAAAGCCCGCAAGTGCTGAAAAAATTAATAGCACAATGAGGATTTTAATAAATGTTTCAATAATAAAATAACTCATACATTTCCTTTAGAATCGGGGTTAGATTTTCTCAATTCACACTCCAAATGCACATATAAGCTTCCTTTGAAAATCTCAAGCGCATTTTCTAGCAGTGGTGAAATAACAAAAAATTCCCCTTCTAAATCATAGTCA
The DNA here is from genome assembly GCF_001602095.1 of Helicobacter himalayensis. NCBI lineage: Bacteria > Pseudomonadati > Campylobacterota > Epsilonproteobacteria > Campylobacterales > Helicobacteraceae > Helicobacter > Helicobacter himalayensis. The sequence goes on from NZ_CP014991.1 coordinate 1,241,940, forward strand.
ATATACGCATTTGCGCTAATTGTAGCACCTTGAGAATCTTTCAAAGTTAAAGGCGCGCCAGATTCTATATTGTGAGCATCTGCAAATTCTTTTGATATATAAACGCCAACTTTATTTTGCAAATTTTTGCTTGCACGTGCGGTGATTTCATTAAAATGCGAGGGCGAGTGGCACAAAAGCGCGTTTGTGGATTCTGTAATTTGTGTGCGGGTGCTAAAATGCAGATGTGAAATTTTTAAGACATTTAAAAATTCCTTTTCTAAATGTATCCCGCGCGCGGGGCTTCCGTCATTCCTGTAATAATTTGGTAAATCCTGCAAATTACCAACATTTACAAAGCCCGCATTAAGCTCTTTTAAATATGGTGTGTAATCGCTCAAAAACGCGCTATTTTGGGAATCTAGCGCATACGCAATATCACTCAAATCAAAACCATCATAAGGCAGACTCGGGCGCAATGGCAAAAGATTGAAAGAAAGATTAATCACACTTCCTTCAATCTGTGTGTGCGCTGGCAGGGCAAAATCTGGCGCGTCAAAAGCACTCTTTGCAAAGCCTTTTGATGCAGATTCTGCAATAGCACCAGAATCTAAAATATCAGAATCTAAAGTGTTAGAATCTAGCACATACTGCGCGCTCACACCCTGCAAACTGCGCGCACGCACGCCAACAAGCGCGCTTTGTGGTGTGATTTCCTCGCAGTCATCTAAATGCAAGATTCCAAGCATACCAAGCGCATTGCCAAAAGGCGGAATACAGAGAATTTCAAAGCCAAATTCCTTGCTTAGCGCACTTAGATTCTGTGCGATTTCTTGCGCATTTGCGTCCTTATACGATTCTTCCCCGACCAAAATCACACCTTTAATAAAGCGCGTGTTTTCAAAAAGATTCTTATTAAAAAAGCTCGCTTCATTTGGCTCAACTTCCGCACTTTGCTTTAATCGCGCTGCAATTTGCTCCAAAGTCTCTAAGAGTGCATTTGGCGTGTAAGTCTCAACCAACACATTTCTATGCAAGCGCGTCAAAATCTTTGATTTTATCGGGTGGAAAGAGGCAAACGCAAAACCTTTATTAAATTTTATCAATTTGTTAATTTTATAGCGCAAAGTGGGCGCGCTAGATTCTAGTCTCACACCGATACTTAACGCACAGCTAGCATTTTCTAAGGATTGCAAATTCGCAAGCTTTGCACCATTTGTTTGTAAAACCCTTAAAAACGCACCAAAGTCCTGCGCGCTTTTGTTATAAAGCTTCAAGCGAAAATGCTTTTGTAAAATATGCAAAATTGCTAACTCTTCATTACTACAAGTATCGCCAACAATCACGCCTTGTGCGTTTTTGAAGGCTTGCAAGGCATCTTTTATATCGCCTTTTTTATGGCTTTGCTCATCATTTGCAAAGCGCCCACTCCCGCATATTGGCTCAAACTCAAAGTCATTGCTAATGCGATAGATTTTTTGCGTGCCTTTTAAATTATGATGTCGTGACTCCGCGATGATAAGACAGCCCATAGCGCAATGCGTGCAAGTTGTATAGGTTTTGCGAAGTTCCCACGCATTCGCGCTGTATTTAAAATCACTCACAATAAGCGCGCCCACCGGACACACACTCGCGCATTCAGCGCAATCATAGCAAGGCGTTTGACCCACAAAGCCAATCACGCCTTTTTGCTTGCGATTCCACACGCTAAGCGCATCTTTTGGCATTCTCTCTTTCCACAGCGCGCTATCTAGCGGGGTGAAATCCGCCTTTTGCGCTTTTAAATTTGCCTCGCCTAGATTATCCTTGCAGGTGGTTACGCAACGCTCACACATAATGCAAAGATTTGGGTCATACGCCACTTTTGCCCAAGAATCACGCGCTTTTGGGGAATCTGCTAGAAAAAACTCTTGCGCGCGGATATCAAATTTAAGCGTGTAGTTTTGCAACTCACACTCGCCACTTTTATCGCACACACCGCATTGCAAGGGGTGATTGACATCATAAGCTTGCAAAATCGCCCTGCGCTCATTATTGATTTCATCGGTGTGAGTGAGAATCTGCATACCCTCTTTCACCTTTGCCGAGCAGGCATACGCGCGCTTGCCATCAACTTCCACCATACAAAGCTTACAGGCAAGCGTTGGTGAGCATTTACTCACATAGCAAATCGCTGGAATCTCAATCCCCTCACGACGTGATACTTGCAGAATTGTCTCATTCTCAGCGCAGGTAATCTCCTTGCCGTCAATGTGGATTCTAAGCTTTTGTGTTGTTTGCTCTTGCATTGTGCGCCTTATGTTAGTTTGGTAAGTGAGAGAATCTTTTTATACGGATAGCCCAAAAGCTGGGGTGTGCCAAGCAGGGCGATTGTGCCTTTAAGATTTTCTTTAAAAATAATTTTTAGCTTTGTATCTTTTGCGTCCTCTAGGCACAAATTGATTTTATTGTTATTTTGGATTTTATACATCATACTAAAACTGCGCGGGGCGTAGAGTTTGTCCGCTTCAAAAATATCAGTGCTAAGATACACAAATGCGCCATTGTTTTCTGGGAGAGAATATAACGCGTTAAAATCAAGCAAAAGCTCGCTAGAAAGCGTATTTGCACTAAATTCTTTGCTTAAATCCTGCATATAAAACACCACCTTGCGCTTTTTAGCAATAAACCCTAGCAAATGCGCGATAAACTCACTCTGTGCGTGCAAATACAAATCGCGCCCAAGCAAAATCGCAAGAGGCGTATCATCACTATCTGCATAGCGGTTTAAAAACTCGATTTCCTCCTCGGCAATGTTGCTTTCACTCGCCAAATAACCAATATCAAGATTCCTAAATGCAACAGGCAAAAGGTCTTGCGCTAAAAGCGCCACACATAAGAGCGCGCTCACACCGTATTCCGTGCCTATCTCATAGCGAAAATTTTGCATATTGCAAAAAAGTGGGTGCAACACAATGCCATCTTCTTTGAGAATCTCACTTGCAAGCGGTGCGAAAAGTCCAAAGCTAAGAGCGCGCGTATATTTTTCACGGCTAAAATTATCTAGTGGCATAACATTAGCATTTTGCGCAATCAATGAAAGAAAGTTATTCATTTTACCACCTCACAGGATTGCGCATTTTGTATTAAGCTTACATTTTGCACCTTTCGCACAATCAAAGTCCAATCCCTTTCATTAAAACGGATTGAGTTTAGAATCTGCGCACCACACTCCTGCGCGCTTAGACTTGCTTTGTGCGTGTTTTCAAACACATCTACTTCAAAGAGGAAAAAGCTCACCTCGCCAATCTCGCTTTGGGCAAGCAACTCTTGCAAGCGCGGTAAAAAGTCATTATGCAAATGGCGCAAATCAAATCGCTTCATTTTATCTCCCCTATCTATCTACTTCGCCAAAAATCATATTCAAACTCCCAATAATCGTCACCACATCAGCCAAATAATGCCCCACAAGCAAATCCTGCAAAACTCCCGTGTGATAAAAACACGGAGCGCGCACTTTCAACCTATACGGATAAGGCGCACCTTGAGAGTTGATAAAAAAGCCAAGCTCACCACGTGGAGATTCTGTGGGGACATAAACTTCGCCAATAGGTGGGCGCATACCTTGCGTGATAAGCACAAAATGCTGCATAAGCGAGTAATTTTTACTCATAATATCTTCTTTTGGGGCGGAAATATAGCGCGCATCTTGCGCCATTATGGTTGCTTTGCTTGATTTATAAATTTCAATTGCCCCTCTTATGAGCTTTGCAGATTCTCTAATTTCTTCCATATAAAGACGATAGCGCGCGTAGCAATCCTTAGAATCTGCCATCGGCACACGAAAATCTAGCTTATCATAAATCCCATAAGGCTCACTTTTCCTAATATCCACTTCTACGCCGCTTCCGCGCGCCACAATGCCACTTAAACCCCAAGCTTTCACAAGATTTTCATCAATCACGCCGACATTCTCCAACCTCGCGCGCCAGATTCTGTTATTATCAAGCAAGCCCTCGATAAGCTCAATTGTCTTTGGCATAGAATCTAGAAAATGCAACATTTTAGGAATAAAATCTTTTGGCAAATCAAGTGGCACACCGCCGATTCTCATCGCATTATGCGTAAGTCTCGCACCGCAATAATCCTCCATCAAATCAAGCCCATATTCACGCTCTTTAAACGCATACAAAAAGATAGAAAGTGCGCCAACATCCATTCCATGCACGCCGATAAAAAAGATATGCGAGATAATGCGTGAAAGCTCAAGCAAAATTATGCGTATAGCCTCCGCACGCAGTGGCACTTCAACGCCAATGAGCCTCTCTACACTAAGTGCAAAGGCGTAGTTATTATTCACTGCTGCGATATAATCAAGCCTATCAGTTGTGGGCATAAATTCATTATAAATCATATTTTCCGCAAGCTTCTCCACGCCCCTATGTAAATAACCAATATCAGGCGTGGCTTTTACTACGCGCTCATTATCAAGCTCTAAAATAAGGCGCAATTGCCCGTGCGCGCTGGGGTGCTGGGGACCAAAATTGACAATAAGTTGAGAATCTTCCCTTTCAAAAAAGATATTCTCAAAGCTGGGATTAAGCCGTGTATAAACTTGAGCCATATTTAACGCCTTTTATCCAAATGTTTTGGTGTCTTAGAGAAATTTTTCAAAAATAGCGGGCGGGAAGATTCTTGATATGGGAATCTATGTAGATTCTCATTTTGCAAATCGCTTATTGTTTGAATGCCTTGCGCGCTAGATTCTAAGCCAATTTGCTCGAAATTGAGCGTATCGCCCCTATCAATGCGCGCGCTATCTCTCTGTTCTGCCCCGATAATCTCGCGATATTGCCTGCCAAAGATTCTATCCACTTCATACCACGCGGCATTTTCATCGCCTTTGAGCGGATAGGATTTTTGCAATGGGTAACCCACCCAATCCTCTGGCATTAAGATTCTACGCAAATCCTTATGTCCATTAAAAACAATCCCAAACATATCATAGCACTCGCGTTCCGCCCAATCTGCGCTACGATATAGGTTAAAAAGCGAATCTATGCTTGCACCACTTTTAAGCGTTGTTTTAATTTTCAAGCGTGAGATTTTACGCCCATTATTTTCATAACGCAATGTAAGATAAAATAGCTCAAACTCCCCACGTGAAGCCAAAAAGTCGATAGCACTCATTTCTGTAAGCACTTCAAAGCCAAGATTTTTTAACCGCGTAAAAAGCTCTAAAATATCTTGGGAATCCACCCACAAAGTATCAAGCCCCGCTTCATTATAAGAATCTTTTACAAGCCCACCTAGCTCTTTTAGCAATTCCTTTTGGCGCAATTCCTCGTGTGGCAAGCTTTGAGCGACATCAAAGCGGTTGGTGTAATACGCGCTTTTTTGCTTGTTTTGAGAATCAAAGTTGTTTTTTATCATCGCCTTTTCCTCTTTTTGTTTGGATTCTCACACTATGCGTGAGACTTTGCGCGCGTAGGCTGGCTTTGAGCGGATATATTGCTGCAAAAGCAAAACGGCATATTGCAATGTCTCTGGACGCGGCGCACAGCCGGGCAGGTAAATATCTACGGGGATAATCCTATCCACTCCCTGCACGGTTGCATAGGTATTAAACATACCGCCGGTGTTCGCACAGCTCCCCATAGAAATAACCCACCTAGGTTCTGGCATTTGGTCATAAAGTCGGCGCACAAATTCCGCGTGCTTTTTAGTAACCGTGCCTGCGATAATCATCAAATCACTCTGCCGCGGTGAGGCGCGAAAAATCGTCCCAAATCTATCCAAATCATATCTCGCACCACCTGCTGCCATCATCTCAATCGCACAGCACGCCAAACCATAAGTCATACCCCACAACGAGTTGCTCCGCCCCCAATTGAGAATCTTATCCACCGTGGTGAGCACAAGTGGTAAGCCACTATTTTGCAAATAATTTATTTTGTGTTCTGCCATTTGAGCGCTCCTTTTTTCCACGCATATACAAAGCCAAGCACAAGCAATGCGACAAAGCTTAGCATTTCAAACGCGATAAATCCCCCAAGCCCTAAAGATTTAAACAGCTTAAAATCAATCGCCCACGGAATCATAAAAATCACTTCAATATCAAACAAAATAAACAACAGCGCGAGGAGAAAAAAATGCGCTGAAATTGTGTTTTTCTGCATATTTGGTAACACACCACTTTCATAAGGGGAAAGCTTGAGCTTTTCCCTGTCTTTTTTAGCAAGTGCGCGCGAAATAATCCTCTGTAAATACAACGTCCCGCTAAACGCCACAACAGCTACAATCAGTAACAGCAACACCCCAAGATATGGATAAGCAAAGGTTGAATGAGTCATTTCACAAGCCTTATTAAATGAATTTGCACCCACAAAACATCGTGCGCACAAAAAAAAGTGCAATTATAACCCTCAAAGAATTAGAATAGGTTTAGATTCCAAAAAATCACACAAACAAAATATCTTAAGTAAAATGTGCCAAAAAATCCAAGAAAATAACAAAAAATATGAAAAAATCCCCATCTTGTTTGGTGATTTCACCAAAAGTAACATTTTTACATTATCTTTATAATTTTGATTTTCTTTCGCATTTTAGGGAAGTTGAAGCAAAAAATTATTTCATAATTTAATAAGATTCCAATGAAATTCATCATTTGCTTCATAAAAATTGCATTTTTAGTTGGAATTTAAGAAAAAACTAAAAAAACAAAAACTAAACTTCTGTTCGATTATTTTTAATAATCATTACTAACTTAATTTATAAAGGAACAAAAATGCCGCAAAATAAAAATGCAATTCTTGCAATAGGGCTAAGCCTCCTGCTTTCACCACTTATTGCTGAAGAAAATCAATACTCAGAATCTGATAAAATCAAGCAAACTGTGCGCTTACAAAAAGCAGTAGTTACCGCAGCTTCTGGAAGTGAAAAGAATGTCGTTGATGCGCCAGCAAGCGTTACGATTATTGGCAAAGAGGAATTAGAATCTAAGCCTTATCGTGATTTAGGCGAGGCACTCAAAGAAGTGCCGGGGGTAAGCTTGGAAGGTACAAGCAATAAGCTTGGGCAAAGTGCCATCAGCATTCGTGGTATGCCCGCTGGCTACACACTTTTCCTAATTGATGGCTTGAGGCAAAATCCTAGCGGTGATGTCGCTACTGCAAATCTTGGCGTGGGCGTGTATAACTCATTTTTGCCACCTTTGAGCGCGATTGAACGCATTGAGGTTATTCGAGGTCCTATGAGCACTCTGTATGGGAGTGATGCGATTGGCGGGGTAGTAAATGTTATCACAAAACCCATTTCTAAAGAATGGAGCGGAAGCGTGCAAAGCCAAGTTATCGTCCCTGAATCTAAGACTTTTGGGAATAGTTATCAAAACTCACTTTATATCACAGGTCCATTAGCAGAAAAACTAGGGCTTACTATTAGAGCGCGTCAAATCACACGCGAAGCAAGCGAACGACCAACTAATGATAGAGGGCAACCTGTAAATAGCTTTTTTGGCACACAATATGTTTCCTACAATGTCGGTGCGCGCCTTTCCTATCTACCAAATGAAAAAAATCAAATCTATGCAGATATTGACTATACAAAATCCACTTACGACAATCAAACAGGACAAATCGGCACACTTAACGTTGATACAAGTGGTAGAGGTGGATATGAACCTTGGGTGGGAATGAATAAGTTTATGGGCGCGCTTGTGCATAAGGGTGAGTATGACTTTGGGACATGGAAAACAAGCTTGCAATATTTCAATACGCAAAACACTGGACGCCTTGTCGCTGGAAAAACCGATTCGCCAAATCTAGGCAAAAATCGCAATATTGCTTCAAATGATATTATTTTTGATTCTCGTATGCTCTTGCCATTAGGAGATAGCAATCTTTTAAATCTTGGCGTAGAATACCGCAATGAAAGCTATCATGACTTAGCCGCAACTCCTGCAAGACATTATCGCAATACCTTTGCGCTTTTTGCAGAAGATGAGTGGAGGATTTTCTCACCACTTAGCTTCACTTTTGGCGCGCGCTACAATTATAATGATAAATTTGGCTCAAATATCAGTCCGCGCGCGTATTTAGTATATGAAATAATGGATAATTGGAGTATTAAAGGAGGAGTCGCCACAGGCTATAAAGCACCTTATGCGAACCAACTTATTGACGCGGTCTATGGCTATGGTTCTCAAGGCACACTCGCATTTTTAGGGAATCCAGACCTAAAAGCAGAAAGCTCGATAAGCTATGAAATTGGCACAGTGTATGATGGGGATTTCTTTGATTTTTCTTTCACGCTTTTCCGCTCAAACTTCAAAGACAAAATAGAATCTAGAAGTGTTGCTAAGACAAATGGGCAAGCAAATTTTAGCCAAACTTGCAACACCTATGGAGGAACAAACAACAATTGCAGACTTGCCTACAACGCAGATTCTGCATATTCTCAAGGGATTGAAGCAACCTTTGGGATAAAGCCACTCTATGGCGTGGGCTTTGATGTAAGCTATACTTATATAGATTCTGAAATCACTTCAGGCGCAAATAAGGGCAATCCACTTACAACCACCGCAAAAAATAGCGTTATAGGCAAACTAAGTTATTCTTATAAAGATTTTGGCGCGTATTTGCAGGCGCAGTTCAAACAAGGCATTGTCAATACTAGCGCGATTGGCAATGATGCAACAGCACAAAGTTTGCGAAACCTTTTTGGTGGAATCTACTACAAACCCTCCACAATCCTTAATCTCGGACTTTCTTATAAGCTCACAAAAAATATCCGCTTAAATGGAGGAATCTACAATTTGCTTAATACAAATTTTGCAGATTTTAGGACTTACATGAACAACTCGAACATTTCAAGTGTGAATTATTATGGTCCTGTGATACAAGAAGGACGCAGATATTGGCTTACTATTGCACTTGATTTTTAAATAGAATCTAGACTTAAAGTCTAGTTTGCTAACCATAATGCCATTTATGGTTAGCTTAAATCATCACTTTTAAGCCTTTTACCATTTTAAAACCCCGCCCACAACTCCCCGCATTTTTTGCCACAGACGCTAAAAATTTAGCTACAATTAAGGCTTAAGTAGAAAATTAATTTTTAAGGAGCAAGTGTGCATATACAAGATTCTAGAATGTATTTTAATCGCGAACTTTCGTGGCTGAGGTTTAATACCCGCGTGCTAGATGAGGCGAAAAATCCGCATATTTTGCTTTTAGATGCACTAAAATTTGTGGCGATTTATGGGACAAATTTAGATGAATTCTATATGATACGCGTAGCAGGGCTTAAGCGATTGTATGCAAGTGGGATTACAGAGGTTGGTGCGGATAAATTAACGCCTTTGCAGCAACTAAGTGCTATCCGCAAATACTTACACACCGAGCAACACAGCCTTGAAAATATATTTTCAAACATCAAAACGCAACTTGCAAAAGAGAATCTCTACATTAAGCAGGTCAGCGAATTAAACGCGGATGAAAAAAAGACGCTTAAAGAGTATTTTACAAACTACCTTTATCCTGTGATTGTGCCGGTATTGGTGGATTCTACGCACCCTTTTCCACACTTAAATAACCTTTCTTTTGCCATTGCACTCAAATTCAAAAGTGCCGAGGGGCAGTTTAAATACGGAATGATTAGAATCCCACGCATTTTGCCACGATTTTTTGAAATAGAATCTGGCGTGTTTATCCCGTTAGAAGAGATTGTGGGCGAGTTCGCACAGGAGTTTTTCCAAAGCTATGAGATTGTGAGCTATACGCCATTTCGCGTAACACGCAATGCGGATATGGAGATAGAGGAAGAAGAGGCAGATGATTTTTTCCAAATTATGAGTGAGGGTATTAAAACGCGCAGGAAAGGCGAGATTGTGCGCTTAGAAATTGGTGAAAACGACAAAGATTTACTTGAATTTGTCAATGCAAATATCAAGGTAGATTCTCAAGATATTTACACTTTTAAGATTCCATATCTCATTAATTTAAGCGGATTGTGGCAGATTGTCGGAAGCAAGGCATATGCACATCTTTGCAGTGCGCCTTATAATCCAAAAATCCTCCCGCCACTTGATAGCAATACGAATATTTTTGCCACACTTGATAGCGCTGATGCACTGCTTTTCCACCCGTATGAAAGCTTTGATTCTGTGGTGAATTTTATCCAAACAGCGGCTAAAGATCCTGATGTGCTAAGTATCCGAATGACACTCTATCGCGTGGGCAAAAACTCGCCAATCGTGCAAGCACTCATCGAAGCTGCTGAAAACAATAAGCAAGTAACTGCGCTTGTGGAACTAAAGGCGCGCTTTGATGAGGAAAATAATTTGCACTGGGCAAAACGTCTAGAAGCCGCGGGTGCGCATGTGATTTATGGAATCTCTGGGCTTAAAGTGCATGCAAAAATTGCGCTTGTGATTAAAAAAGTCGGTAGCACATTGAAAAAATATGTGCATCTTAGCACAGGGAACTACAATCCGGGCACGGCAAAAATTTACACTGATCTTTCTTTGCTCACTTCAGATAAAGACTTCGCAAATGACGCTATCAAGCTTTTCCACGCACTTTCAACCGGTAGCGCACATAAGACAATGCTCCAAAAGCTAAAAATCGCGCCAACACAGATAAAATCCGAGCTTTTAAGCCTCATTGAAGGCGAGACAAATAAGGGAGAGGCTGGGTGTATCATTATGAAAGCAAATGCGTTTGTAGATATTGACATTATCCAAGCGCTGTATCGCGCATCGCAGGCGGGTGTGAAGGTTAATTTGATTGTGCGCGGGATTTGCTGTTTGCGTCCGGGCGTGAAAGGCGTGAGTGAAAATATCCGCGTGTTTTCAATCATCGGTAAATACCTTGAACACGCGAGAATCTACTATTTTAAAAACGCACAAACGCCTATTTACTTCGCTTCCGCGGACATTATGCCTAGAAATTTAGAGCGCAGGATTGAGATTCTCACACCTTCTTTGAGTGAAGAAACAAATCAAAAACTGCTTGAAATCCTCACAATCCAGCTCAAAGATAATACGCAAATACACGAATTACAAAGCAATGGTGAGTATAAAAAGCTTGTCGCAGGCGCGAATGAAAAGCCTCTAAGCTCACAAGATATGTTTGAAGAGATGGTGAGTATGCTTTATAACGCAGCGAAAAAAAGTCAAGTCACAAAAGCTAAAAAGCTTGTAAAACGTATGATGGGTGAAAGCTAGTAGCGCGTTTGGGGTGCAGCTTGGATTCTAGGCGCGTGAAATCTTGCATTTTAAGCCAAACTTAATTACAATACGCGCCTTTTGGAAATTCGTTTAAAAAGGCTTGAGAAATGAAAACTGCTTTAATCACAGGTATCACAGGGCAAGATGGCGCGTATTTGGCAGAATTTTTGCTAAAAAAAGGCTATGAAGTGCATGGCATCAAGCGCAGAAGCTCACTTTTTAACACTGACAGGATAGATCATCTCTATCAAGATCCGCATATCGCTGGGCGCAACTTTTTCCTGCATTATGGCGATTTAACAGATTCTATGAATCTTACGCGTCTGATTGCTGATGTGCAACCAGATGAAATTTATAATCTCGCAGCGATGAGCCATGTGGCAGTTTCTTTTGAAACGCCAGAATACACCGCAAACGCCGATGGCATAGGCACTTTAAGGATCTTGGAAGCTGTGCGCTTGCTTGGCTTAACCCAAAAAAGCAGAATTTATCAAGCCTCCACAAGTGAGCTTTATGGTTTGGTGCAAGAAATCCCGCAAAGCGAAAAAACACCTTTCTACCCACGCTCTCCTTATGCTTGCGCAAAGCTCTATGCGTATTGGATAACCATAAACTACCGCGAGGCGTATGATATTTTCGCAAGCAATGGAATCCTTTTCAACCACGAAAGCCCCATACGCGGTGAAACTTTCGTAACGCGTAAAATCACGCGCGCAGCGGCAAAAATCGCGCTTGGTTTGCAAGATAAGCTCTATCTTGGGAATCTTAGCGCAAAGCGCGACTGGGGGCACGCGAAAGATTATGTGCGTATGATGTGGCTTATTTTGCAAGCACAAAAGGCTGAGGATTGGGTGATTGCCACAGGTGTGACGACCGAAGTGCGTGAATTTGTCAAAATGGCGTTTAATGAAGTGGGGATAGAGCTGGAATTTCGCGGTGAAGGTGTGAATGAAAAAGGCTATGTAAAAGCGTGTCGTGGGGAGTTTAAGCTAGAAATTGACAAGGAAGTTGTAAGCGTAGATCCGCGCTATTTCCGTCCAACAGAGGTGGATTTACTCATTGGCGATGCGACAAAAGCGCGTGAGAAGCTAGGCTGGATTCCAGAATATGACTTAAACGCGCTTGTAAAAGATATGATGCAAAGCGATTTAAAACTTATGCAAAAAGACAAATACTTGCGCGATGGCGGTTATGAGACTTTCAGCTATTTTGAATAAGAAAATCCAAAATCACAAAGCAAGGTGGCAATCTGCAAATCTAAACAACAAGGACGCGCCAGATACGAACGCGTTAGCGGAGGCGAAGCGGGATTCACTCCCGCTGAGACGATACTATTAATGAAATAGAATCTCAAAATTTAGCATTAAACCTAATTAATCAAGGACATATTATGAAACCACAAAATTTACATTTTCCTCATAATGCCACTAAGCTAAGTGGGGGGGGGGGGGATAAAGAAACTTCTCTCTAATTCTACACCTTCTTATTTTATTTTCCTTTTTATTCTGTTTGTTTATTGTATGGGTATGATCTGCTATTCGCGTTATACCTTTAATCACGATGATATTTGGATGTGGCTTAACATCTATGAATCCCAACCTATTTTTAATGGTTATAGACCTAGTGACGGACGATTTTTCCCTCTTGCTTCTTTAGACTTAAATCTTATTGCAATATTTTCACACAGCCCTTATGTATTTTTTGCTTTTAATGCACTCATTGTCTTTAGCGTTGGGATTTTACTTTGGAGTATTTTAGAACTTATCTTGGGAGAGAAATTTTATACTTTACGCGTGCTTTTACTTTTGTGTATTCTTTTGCACCCGGGCTTTGTAACGATAATGCTGGGTATCTGCTTCCCTGAACGTCTGCAGGTATTTTTTCTTGCTCTTTTTGTTATCTCAAGTATAAAGTTCTATCGCTATAACTCCACTTCTAGTGCGATTATTGGTCTTATAAGTGCTAATATTGCACTTTATTACAAAGAACCCACTTTTCTTATCATTGGTAGTTTTGCTCTACTTATGCTTCTAGATTCTAAAAATCCCAAACAACGCGATAGAACTTTAGATTCCCAACAACCAAAAAAAGTTAAGCATGAACGCGTTAGCGGAGGCGAAGCGGGATTCACTCCCGCTGAGACAATATTAAAAGGAATGGATTCTATAAAACACAAAAGAAACTCTTGTTGGTATTATGCTACATTACTCTTAAGTGTATTTGTTTTCCTTATTTTATATTTCGCACTTATTACCCCGCACATAGAAAAAGCCTATACACGCGGGGTATTTTTTAGTGCTTATGAGGAGATACTTTACATACTTAAAGGGCTTTTTAGCTTTATAATCACTGATAGCTTTTTGTTGCTTTTGCTACCAACTTTACTTCTATATAGAATCTTTAGCTTCGTATTTAAAAAAGATAGAAAACATATCTTTTGGGATAGCTTGCTTTTAGGAGGTTTTTTGTATCTGTGTGCGTTTATCAAACTACATCTTTTTGATACTTACTACCTTATACCTATTTATTTTATAACTCTTGGAGCAATGCTTTATTTTCTCCTTTCTTTAAACCTCATAAAACACACAATCTTTAAGGGCATACTCATACTCTGCGCACTTCTTATATGTATAAATACCATACCTATGGGGATATACACCTATATATCTCTTAAAACTGAAGGGGTAAAATTTCACGAAACTTTAGCTTTTGTCGCGGGAAAAGCTAAAGAAAAAGCAAGTGCTAATCAAATACTTACGCTTTATTTTGATGGCAATGGAAGAGGTGATGAAAATTACACAACTTGGTACTGGGGCTATTTTGCATGCTATTTAAAAATACTCTATGGAACATCACATTTTGATATTAAGACAAAAGATGAAAATCCACCCACATTATGGCGCAAAATACACCAACAACGCTATCCCAAACTTAGTATCTATAATGATGATAATGTCACCACACCACAAAGTGGAGACCTCATTATTCTGAATAGTAGCACGATAATCAATGCAAACAACCATTATACAGATAAGCTTGCGCAAAAATATCACTTGATTTACACGAGCAAAGCCTTTTCAATACCCTATATTGGATTAAAACCATTACTTAAAACAATATTCAAACAATCTCAAACTATCCAAAATGCTGCAGAACATAACCAAAATACATTCAAACTGCCACTTAGAGATTATATTTTTGAGGTATATTAAGCATTGATATTCTCTGATTGACGGCTTAAGCTCTTGCGCCTAGCAATAATTGTTTAAGAGATTCAGCTACTTTAAATAAGAAAAATGCTTAACTTCAAAAACCGATACAATAAACAAAATCAAAGGTTATCAATGTTTGATTTAGAAAACAAAAGCCCGAGAATCCTTGTAGTTGGTGATTTGATGATTGATCACTACATTTGGGGAGATTGCAACAGAATCTCCCCCGAAGCACCCGTGCAAGTCGTCAATGTAAAGAGTGAAAGCAACCGATTTGGTGGCTCGTGCAATGTCGTAAATAATCTCATCGCACTTGGAGCAAAAGTAAGCGTTTGTGGCGTAGTGGGCGAAGATAGTGATGGAATATGGCTTGTGGAAACGTTAGAATCTCTAGGCGTTGGGATTGAGCATATTTTCATCGATCCCTCTCGCCCCACGACTAAAAAATCGCGCGTGGTGATTTCAAATCAGCAAGTCTTGCGCGTAGATAGAGAATCTAGCACGCCGGTAGATTCTACACTACTAAAAAAAGTGCGCGAGGATTTGGATTTTCTGCTTAGTGGCGTTGATTGTGTGATAATTTCAGATTATGACAAAGGCTTATTAAATTACGATTTCACCCAACATATCATTAGCCTTGCACGCAGTGAAAATAAGCCCGTGCTGTGCGATCCTAAGGGTGTGGATTATTCTAAATATCGTGGTGCGACGCTTCTAACGCCTAACAAAAAAGAAGCTAGCCTCGCGACAAATATCCCAATTGTCGATGATGAAAGCCTCTTGCAAGCAGGAAGCGCACTCAAAAAAATGTGCGAACTCTCCATTTCGCTTATTACGCTAAGTGAAGATGGTATAGGCATTATCGACAAAAGCCTTACAAAAATCCCAACCTACGCGCAAGAAGTCTATGATGTCACAGGTGCGGGCGATACCGTCATCGCGGCACTTGGTTTTGCGCTAAGTAGCGGGTTAGATATTTACAAAGCAAGTGAGTTTGCTAATGTCGCTGCAGCAGTGGTGGTAGGCAAAGTCGGAAGCGCGAGTGCCACGCATATAGAAATCGAGCGCTACTTGCACTCACACCAAAACAAAGAATCAAACAAGGTTTTTAACAAAGAGCAAGTCAAATGCGCGCTGGATTCTCTAAAAAGCACAAATAAAGAATCTAAAATCGTTTTCACCAATGGCTGTTTTGATATTCTACACCGCGGACATATACAATATCTGCGCCAAGCGCGAGCACTGGGCGATGTGCTAATAGTCGGGCTTAATAGCGATGCGTCGGTCTCCGCCCTTAAAGGTGCAGATCGCCCAATTAATCCGCAAGATGACCGCGCCTTTTTGCTTGCAAATCTAGAATGTGTGGATTTTGTAGTGATTTTTGATGAAGAGACACCAAAAGAGCTTATTAGATTCCTAGCTCCAGATATTTTAGTAAAAGGCGCAGATTATGAAGGTAAAGAGCTTGCTGGGAGCGAATATGTAAAGGAAGTAAAACTGCTTCCATTTGTGGAGGGCAAATCCAGCACAAAAATCATTGAAAAAATCAAAGGAGCAAACAAATGAAAAACTTTATCCAAGCGGAATTCTTAAACCATATCGATGTCAGCACAAACTCGCTTAAGCGTATGTTAGATTCCATAGAATCTAGCGCAAATCTCCTCAAAGAATGTCTCAAAAATGGCAATAAGATTCTTATCTGTGGAAATGGCGGGAGCGCAGCAGATTCTCAACATTTCGCCGCGGAACTCACAGGTAGATATAAAAAAGAGCGCAAAGCACTCCCAGCAATCGCGCTAAGCGTGGATACTTCCGCACTCACTGCCATAGGAAACGACTACGGCTATGAATTTACTTTCTCGCGCCAAGTCCAAGCCCTCGCGCACAAAGGCGATATTGTCTTTGGAATCTCCACAAGCGGGAATTCTAAAAATGTCATCAACGCTTTCAATGTTGCCAAATCGCTAGGGTGCAAAATCATCGGCTTAAGCGGGCGCGATGGTGGAGCGATGGACAAACTCTGCGATGTTAATATGATCGTCCCAAGCGAAGATACCGCGAGAATCCAAGAAGTGCATATTTTGGCAATCCACATTTTATGCGACATTATCGAGCGCGAGGCAATGGAATAATTGTTTGAGAAAACCATAAGTGCACTTGAAAAATTTAAAGACACTTCAAATCACATAGCACAGCTTTTGCAGACCGAAGGCGTGAGTGCGCAGTTTGCAGAGATTAAAAGCAAAGATGGGCTAAATTCTGTTTCTCTGCCAAATGGTGCAATGTTAGAATGCTTTGCGCATCTTAAATCGCTTCCTTACAAAACTTTCGAGCGTTTTGGCGCACCACAATTGCATTTTTGCAACTGCGCGGAATTGACAAAATTGCTAGATTCTCAAAATTCCCATCTTTTGTTGCGTCGCGCAAACACAAATGCCTTTGAATTTAGCGTGTATCAAGGTGGTACAACCACAGGCTATTTTAGAGATTATCCCCTGCCACTTTGCACCCAATGTATAGAAATCGCCAAAACCCTCCCCGCCTTTGCCCCATATGCAAAGGATTCTAAAGAGTTTGAAAAATATTTGTTTCTTTTTATGAATGGTAAAAAATAAACCACTCAAGGCAGCTTCGCTGTAAGTTCAGAATCTAAAAAGTTTGTTTTTGCTAGAATCGCGGGTTTTCATATACCAAAAAAAGGAGAACTCAATGAATCTCAAAAATACCCTCAAAGCTTTCACGCCAAATTTTCTTTTGCAAGCTTATCGCTTTATAAAACACACCTACTTTCCCCAACGCGCATTTAGCACACCCTCATACTCACAAAATGGCGAAGATATTTTGCTTAATCATCTTTTTTGCAAGGAATCGAATGGTTTTTATGTCGATGTCGGGGCGCACCATCCATTGAGATTCTCAAACACCTATATTTTGTATAAACGCGGTTGGAGGGGGATAAATATTGATGCGATGCCCGGTAGTATGCGTGCATTTGAAAATTTTAGAAAAAGAGATATAAATATTGAATGCGGTGTAGGAGGCGTTAATACAGAAAGTGTTGATGTAGAAAATGCTACAAGGGGGGGGGGAATTAGAGTTTTATGTGTTTGAAGAAGGCGCATACAATACCTTTGATGCGAATCTAGCAAAACAATATCAGAATTACTCAAAACTCATAAAACAAGTTATTGTTCCTATTTTACCACTTCACACAATCCTAGATACCCATCTTCCTAAAAATCAGCAGATTAGTTTTTTTAGCATTGATTGCGAGGGTCTTGACTTGCAAGTTTTACGCTCGAATAATTTTGAAAAATATCGCCCAAAGATTATCGTAGTAGAGATAGGTTCAAAGAATCTAGAGGATATTTTGCATTGTGAAACCACGCAATTTTTGCAATCTCAAGGCTATGAATTGTTTCAAAAGCTTCATATTAGTATTTTTTACAAAGATACAAAAGCAAAACTTTAAATCGTATTTGAGGCTATTTTCTACACCTTCACCCTTGAAAAAAATGCGCGTGAAAGTGAGAGCTGGTCAATAGAATCTAGCCCAATACCCGTTGGCACGCCTTGAGCAATTTTGCTAAACTTTAGCTTGCATGGCAAATCCTCTAACTTATCCTCCACAAAAAGCATCACCGCTTCATTTGCCAAAGTTGGCGAAAGCGCGAAAATCACCTCCTCTATGCACTCCTCCACCACGCGCTTTTTAAGAATACTAAAATCAATATCTTTCATCTCTAAATGGGAATTTAGCACAAAATAGCGTCCGCTAAACTCATTCATCGCCTCAAGCGTAAAAATATCCTTTTGATGCGCGACAATGCAAAGCTCGCCATTTGCGCGTTCAGAATCTAAACAAATCTCGCAAATCTCACCCTCGCTAAGTGCAAAACATTTCTGACACAAACGCACATTATGCGCGCTCTCTTCAAGCGCATGCGCGAGCTTGAGCGCCAAAAACTTGTTTTCCATACTCAAAGAAAGAGCGATTTTTTGCGCACTTTTTTTTCCAAGAGAAGGGATTTGTTCCAAAGATTCCAAAAGCAAGTAATAAGATTTCAAGCCCATTTTGTAGGTATTCATTCTGTCTCCAAACTTCCTCTATTTTACAGAAATGCCAAAGCTTTTAGCTCCGTCTCATTTATGTATGCGCGCGTATTTTACCTTGTTTTAGCTATTTAAAGATTCTAGTATTTGCTAAAGGCTTCAGCGCGATGTAATAATTTTTGGCGTGGGTATTTTTAAGGCTCTTTAAGCTCGTAATAGTTATAATGCATGCCCCTGTGCCTAAGGTGCAAGGTTTATAAAGGTTTGGGGTGTTAGCTCAGTTGGTAGAGCGCAACGCTGGCAGCGTTGAGGTCAGGGGTTCGACCCCCCTACATTCCACCACAAATCCTAACTTCTTACATCCTTAGTTTCTGTTCTCCATAATTCCAATATATAAATTTAGGCTTTCTCATCTTTTATCCTTAAGATTTTAGTCAATGCAACAGCGCAATTTTATAGATTTTAATTTTAATTCATAAGATATTTTGGCACTTGTGATTTTTAGCAGATTGAAAAATTTTGCAGAATTTTATTAAGATTCCATAGCGATTTTACCCACTATGGAATCAAGGCTTGGTTAGATTCCTGCCTCTTCGCGACGTTGGAGATATTCCCATCGTGCATCAACATCTTTTTGAAATTGCTCAATGATATGCTCATTTTCAGGCTTGAAAAGATGCTTAAAGCGTCCTTGCGCACCTAGATAATCTCGCACAGGCACGATATTTTTTGGGCGATAAGTGATATTGACTTTCACACCATCGATAATTTCAAAAAGTGGAAACACAAGAGAATCTACTGCCAAATCACTCACCTCAATGGTTTTGTTAGAATCAAAGCGCCATTCAGTCGTGCATGCACTCATCGCGTTGATGAAAGTCGGTCCCTCTGTTTCTAGTGCAGTTTTGATTTTTTTATTCATATCTTTCCATTTATTTGGTGCTACTTGCGCAACATATGGGCTTCCATGTGCCGCCATAATCATAAGCAAATCTTTCTTTTTCTCCTTTTTCCCATAGCTCACACTTCCCGCTGGCGTGGTAGAAGTGCTTGAGCCAATGGGCGTAGAGCCACTGCGTTGCCCACCTGTGTTAGCATAGACTTCATTATCAAGGCAAATGTAAGTCATATCGTGCCCGCGCTCAAAGCACCCGCTAATCCATTGAAAGCCAATATCATAAGTCGCGCCATCACCGCCAAATGCCACGAATTTAGGCTTCTCGCCTTTGTAGCGTCCTTTTCTCGCAAGGGCTTTATACATAGATTCTGCACCTGCCACAGCTGTTGAGCCATTTTCAAACCCTATGTGAATCCAAGGCACGTCCCAGCTTGTGTAAGGATACACCGCGGTTGAAACCTCCAAACAACCCGTAGAGTTCCCTAACACAATTGGTCCTTCAGCTGCATTTAGCACTTCACGCACAATCATTCCGTGCGCACAGCCCGGACACAAAAGATGTGCGCCCTCAAATTTTTCAGCAGATTTTGAAAATTGCTTGAGATTCTTAAATTCTTTTACCATTTCCTCTCCTTATGTTGTTTTGCTTTTTAACTCAAATAGAATCTAGCAAAAGCTAAGTTTTGGACCACGAAGCCCGATAAATTGCTGTGTAGCGTGCGTGAGCTTACCAGCCTTTGCGTTAGAATCTAGCTCAGTGTAGATATCTTGCAAATGCGCCTGCGTCAAATCGCGCCCACCCAAACCATAAATATAATTTGATGCAATCGCCTTTCCACCCGCGCCATACATTGCGCTTACACATTCATTAAATAGCATTCCCATTGCACCTGCTGGCAAACTCCTATCTAAAAACGCCACAGCCTTAAGGTTTTTCAGCACCTCACCTATTTCTTTATAAGGGAATGGACGTAAAGTGCGCAATGAAACTACACCCGCTTTAATACCCCTTTTGCGGGCGTTTTTTGCTGCCATACGCGCAGATTCCACACTTGTGCCAAGTGCGAAAATCGCCACTTCCGCATCTTGCATATCATATGTTTCAACAAGCTTATATTCCCTACCTGTAAGCTTTTTAAATTCTGCAAAAACTTCTTCTATCACACTAGTAGCCTGCATAATGGCATTGTGCAATTGTGATTTATGCTCGAAATGCCAATCTTCCTCAGTTTGCGCGCCATAGGTGATAGGTTTTGAAAAATCAAGCATCGCATTTTTAACTTTATACTCACCGATAAATTTATACGCCACTTCATCACTTAGTGGGCGCACACTCTGCGCGGTGTGTGAGCAGATAAAGCCATCTTGATTGACAATCACAGGCACGCGCACGCGCAAATCCTCAGCAATTTTAAATGCCATAAGGTTAAAATCATACGCTTCTTGCGGATTATAAGTACAGAGATTTATCCAGCCTGTATCGCGACTTAGATACATATCAGAATGATCGCCATTTACATTGAGTGGGCTTGCAAGCGCGCGATTTACGAGGTTTAGCACAATTGGCAAGCGCATACCAGAAGCTTGATACAGCACCTCCACCATAAAGGCAAAGCCCTGCGAACTTGTCGCAGTAGCCACGCGCCCACCAGCCGCAGCAGCACCCACACACGCACTCATCGCAGCGTGCTCGGATTCCACCATAACAAATTCCCCTTCAATGTAGCCATTTCCTGCAAAACTGCCATAATTTTGCACGATAGGTGTTGAAGGCGTAATGGGATAGGCAGCGACCACATCAATTTGTGCTTGACGCATTGCGTGGCTTGCAGCCATATTGCCATCCCACACTTCGATTTCGTGAAGTTCAAAAACTTTTGGCATAGTTCCCCCTTATTGTTGTTTATTTTTTTCTTGTTTTTTTGGCCAATTTGCAAGCGCAGATTCATTACTTTGATGATCGCTAAACATAAGCAAAGACTTCGGATTTGTGGGGCAAACTTCCACGCACACACCACAGCCTTTACAATGAGTATAATCCACTCCTGCAAGCTTTTCATCACGTGCTAAAATCGCAGAATCTGGACAATATACCCAGCAATTAAAGCAGTTAATGCACACTTCGCTATTATGCACGGGCTTATCCACGCGCCAATGCGCCACACTCGCAGTATAAGAGCTATCATTGCGATAAGCGCGCTTGTCGTTGTGCTCCTCAACCTGCGTTTGCGCATTCGCATCAAAAGGGAACAATGCCGAGCCAATCTCTAATTCGTCCCACCCTCTGTTGTCTTTTATCATCTTTTTCTCCTTAAATTGTGTTCTTAAAAACGCTAGATTCTCCTAATGCACTTCATTATAAGCGCGTCTAATAGCATTGACATTACCATCAATGACTTTTTGCGGAAGTTTTTTTCCTAGAATCTTCGTAAAAGCTTGCAAGAAAAATTCTAAATCAAGCAACCCAGAAACCTTCATCAAAGCCCCAAGCATAGGTGCATTTGGAATAGGTTTGCCAAGCTCTTGAAGCGAAATTTGAATACAATCTAAAACATACACTTCCTTGCCTGCTAAATCTGGTTTTTTAGCGATAAGCTCCTCTTTGCTTAAATGCGTGGTGATGATGTATTTAGTCTCTGGCTTTTCATTCGCACAAATATCAGTGATGAAAGTAAGCCCGGGGTCAATCACCAACACATAATCGGGATTCATAAACTTCTCGTGGTTTAGGATTGGTTCAGAATCTATGCGATTATATGCGCTCATCGCCGCACCCCTTTTTGCCGAACCATAAAAAGCAAACGCCTGCACTTCCTTACCCGTGCCTGCAATCACATCTGCTAAGCCTTTAGCGCCTGTCACAGCACCTTGTCCAGCGCGTGAATGCCATCGTATCTCTAGCATTATTCCTCCTTTGAAGTTGTTACTCTCTCATGAAACACAAGGCATTATAAGTATAAAAGCCTAATAAGCTAACAAGAATCTTAAAGATTTAAAGAATTTCTTAACCCTTTGATGAGTTTGAAACACAAAGCCATCTATTTCAATGTGAAGTTGCCTCATTCATAAGGGTAAAAATATTATAATCCCGCAAAAATGTAAGGAAACTACTTTAATGAAGCGAGTTGTTTTATTTGGTTGTTTTATGTTGCTTTTCACCTATGGGGAAAGCACCTCACATCACTCTTATAAAAGCAATACACCACAAGAAATAGTCCCTAAAGAGCTTGAAATACTAACGGAAAAAAACTGCCGAGGCACGCTTTTAGGTGGCTTTTCTTGCATTGATGAAAAAAACGAAAGCAATGGAGATATTTTTTCGCAAATTAGCAATTTTGCTAATATTCTTGGCTTTGAATATGGCGTGTCAAATGCAGAGGCAATAAAGCGACATTTTGGCTTTGATGTGGGGCTTTTATCCATAGGCTCGATTGGCAAAGCGCATCGGCAGTATTTTGGCGCAAAATTCCGCTACGAGCTAGACTATGGCAAGGATTCAGAATCCATACATCACTATGGCGCGGAAGTGTTTTATCACCCAAGCTTTTTGAACTTTAGAGGCTATCAAGTTTTAAGCGCGTATGTGGGCTATGGCGCGCGCAGAGGCGCTGGGCGCAATGGCACATATCTTGATGGTGGTGTGCTTGTGCTACCGACTTCTCCGGTGTTTTTAGCCCTTACCTTACGCACGAATTTTCTCCCAAATCACGCGCCCACAAATAGCATTATGCTTTCAATCCGTATGCCTTTGGGTATTTTCACCACACCTTTTGCAATCCCCCTTGCAAGCGGAATGAGCACTGCGCATATTGGCGCTAAAAGGCGTTAGATTCTTAAAAATTAAAAGGATTATATTTTGACAAAAAATCCACCTAGCAATAATCCACACAATCCGCGTTTGATAAAGCTTAAGCGCACTCCACAAATCCCACGTAATACAGAAAAAATCCTCCATACCTTGCGCTTGCACGGCTTTAGCGCGTTTGTGATTGGCGGGTGCGTGCGTGATTGTCTCTTGCATAAGCGTCCAAAAGATTGGGATATTGCCACAAACGCCACGCCCAAACAAATTTGCAAGATTTTTGCTAATCACAGGGATTTTTTTAGCCTAGAAATTGGTGCGCAATTTGGTTGCATTGGACTTGTGGAAAAAAAAAGCAAAAAAATGATTGAGGTTACGACTTTCCGCTTTGAGCGAGAGTATCAGGGATTCCGCAAGCCACAAGATGTGATTTTTGGCAATGCTTTGAGCGAAGATGTGCAAAGACGCGATTTTAGGATAAATGCACTCGCCTTTGATGAAAATCTTCGTGTAATGGATTATGTGGGCGGATTACAGGATTTAAAAAGGCGTCAAATTGCTTGTATCGGCGAGCCAAAGGAACGCTTGAGCGAAGATAGTTTGAGAATCTTGCGTGCCTTGCGCTTTTGTGCGTGTTTAGGATTCACAATCCACGCACACACAAGAGACGCGCTTTTTGCTTGCGCGCCTTTAATGTTGCATTTAAGCAGTGAGCGCATAAAATCCGAACTTGACAAGCTCTTATTGGGTGAAAATTCTCACAAAGTGTTGGTGGAGTTTGATAGGATTTTTAAGATTATTTTTTTGGATTTTTGCAAGCTCACACAGAACCATCTTTCAAGCCAGTTAAAAGATTCTCTGCTTTTTAATCCACGCGCACTTGCCCTTTTACCACGTTTACCAAAAAAGCTAGAACTCCGCTGGGTAGCCTTGCTCTATGCATTTGCAATGGCGCAAAATATCTCACAAAAACAAGCGCACGAAAATGCCAAACAAATCTTAAGCGCGCTGAAAAGCCCAAAAAAATTTAGCGAGGAAGTTTTAAGCCTTTTTAGCGCATTTTTGCACTTTTGCACACTCCAAACAAGCCACAGCAAAGCGCTTTCAGACATCAAACTCAAACGCATTTTTTGCACCTTAAAGCGCGAAAGTTTAGAATCTTTCTTTACACTTGTGCGCGCCAAAGAGCCAAAGTTCAAAAGAGAATCTTTGCGTGCTTTAAGCGCAGTGCTAAATGTAAAAGAACTAAAAATTAATGGGAACGATATAAAATCCCTTGGTATAAGCGATGGTGCGCACATTGGCAGGATTCTTTGTCGGCTTTTAGAATCCGTGCTAAAAAATGAAGTGCCAAACACACACAACGCCTTATTGCAGCGCGCAAAAATCCTAAAGGAAATTTTATGAATCTCTCCCTCTCCACCCTGCCAGAAAGTGCTGGTGTGTATCAGTATTTTGACAAAGATGACAAACTACTCTATGTTGGCAAGGCAAAAAATCTCAAAAAGCGCATTAAAAGCTACTTTGCCAAAAATGCCAACCTAAGCCAGCGCATAGCCATTATGGTATCTCAAATCGCACGTATCCACACGCTTGTAACGCCAAATGAACAAGATGCGTTGATTTTAGAAAACTCGCTTATTAAAAGCCTCAAGCCAAAATACAATATTTTGCTGCGCGATGACAAGACTTATCCTTATATTTTTATTGATAAAAATAAAGACTTCCTAACGCTTGAAATAACGCGCAGTGTGATAAACAAAAAGAATATTTTGTATTTTGGTCCTTTTAGTTTTGGTGCGCGCGACTTGGTTGATGGGATTTTAGAAACCACACCTTTAGTGCAGAAAAAATCCTGTCTTCAAGGTAAAAAAGCCTGTCTTTTTTATCAAATCAAACGTTGTCTTGCGCCGTGTGAAGGCAAAATAAGCAAGCAAGAATATGAAAAGATTCTCAATTCCGCACTAGAACTTTTAGAAAACAAAAAAAAGCTTATCAAACTTTTAGAATCTAAAATGCAAATTTTTGCGCAAAACTACGCTTACGAAGAGGCGGCGCGCTTGAGAGATAGAATCTCCAAAATCTCACAAATGCAAAAGCACTCTGTGATTGACTTGGCGCAGTCTTGCGATATGGATATTTTTGTCTTTGCTACGCGCGCGCAAAAAACACAAATCCAAACAAAAGCGCAAAAAGGTGCGATGCAAAAAGGCGTGTTGATGAAGCTATTTGTGCGAAATGGGCGCATAAGCTCGAGTGATTTTGTCTTGCTTCATATTAGCGCACTTGATATGGTGGATTCAGATTCTCTAAAATCCGCGCAATCCCCCCGCACGCAATCCACAGAATCTAGCACGACAAATCACAATCTTTGCTCGCTTTACACACAAGTCCTACTTAATCACTACAAGGCGCACACACCACTTTTGCCAGATTCTATCCTTTTGCCCGCAAATATCACACTTGAGGGCAAAGATGAGCTAGAGCGCATTTTACAAGAGCGTTTGGGTAAAAAAATCGAGATTTTACAACCCAAAAAAGGCAAAAAATTAGAGCTTATCAACCTTGCGCGCAAAAATGCCCTAGAGCTTTTGCATCTGCATACAAATGAGGAAAATATCCAAGAATCTAGACTTTTGGAACAAATCGCTACGCTTTTTGGGCTTGATGAGATTCCTTACAGAATCGAGGTTTTTGACACTTCGCACCACAGCGGGGCGCAGTGCGTGGGTGCTATGGTGGTGTATGAAAATGGAGAGTTTAGAAAGGATTCTTATCGGCAGTATAATTTAAGTGGAAGTGATGAATACGCGCAAATGAGCGAGCTTCTAACGCGCCGTGCGCTAGATTTTGAAAATAATCCCGCGCCAAATCTCTGGCTTCTTGATGGGGGCAAGGCGCAACTCAAACTCGCGCGCCAAATTCTAGAATCTAGTGGCACACAAGTCGATACACTCGCTATCTCAAAGCATAAGCTCAATGGACGCGCACACCGCGCAAAAGGAAGCGCACAAGATATTTTGCACGCAGTGCAAAAAAGCACGCAAGAGCCAAAAGAATTCAAGCTTTCCCCAAATGATAAAAGCTTGCAGTTTTTGCAAAAACTACGCGATGAGGCACACCGCTTTGCTATTACTTTCCATAGGGCGCAGAAAAATAAAAATCTCACAAAGCTCAAAACGCTCACCCAAATGCGCGCACTTACACCCGCCCAAGTGGATAAATTACTTAGAATCTATGGCGAAGTGCGCGTGATTGAAAAACTCTCAAATGAGGAAATCACAAACGCACTAAGAAAAAGAGGTTGAAAATAAATCAAAATATTAAGCCTCCAAAAAGGTTTAATATATGAAAGCCTTAATTTATAAAGGATTTAAATTTATGATATGTAGTGGTAAATACGCGCTTAGTATTTATATCCCACTTGTGCCCAAAACTGCCTACCAACTTCATATATCGGTGTGGCAGTTGTGCCGGCGGTGGTATCATAGCGCGCACTTGTGATTGCAAGATTTTTAGAATCTAGCACATTGTAAATGTCAAAGTTCATATACAATATATTTCCGCGCCATACATTGACTTCAAAGCCCACACGCATATCCCATGTAAAAGCACCCTTTACCTTAAATGGTCGGAAGGTATCTAGCGGAGTTTCTGCCACGCCATCACCATCAAGGTCTGCGTAATCTGGCGGGCGCGTGGCATTTGTGGAGGTTGCAGGTATGCTTGCCATAACATTATAAGTACTTCGATAGCGGAAAAAGTTATTAAGTAGCCACTTCGTGCGCCCAAGCTCAAAATTATGCGTGGTGGTAAGCCGTAACGTGTAGGGGCGGATATAATTATCAGCGGGCTTGTCAGCATAGCGCACAAGCTCTCCATTCCAGCTTATCCACTGATTTGCAAGCTCGTTATTTGTGAGCGCATCAGTATAGTCAGTGTAGTTTCTTCGGACATTTGTCCAATCAAGTGCTAGGAGTGCAAAATGACGCGTGTTGAAAAGCACTAATGGTGTGTTGTTCTGCAAAGTGAGCGTGATTATATTTGTGGTGCTTCTACCTTCGTTGTTATAGCGATGAAATGAGTTTCCATCTGGTGTAACTTGGCTAGGACATCTAGCAGCTATTTGTCCATTTTCATCATAACAGCCCATTCTTATCTCATCTTTACCCTCACGATAGATGTATTTTACACCAAGATTCCAAGCGTAGATTCTCTGCATAAAGCCCACAATATATTCATTAACATAGGGGATTTTTAGCTGTTGAAAATTTGTGCTATTGGCTACGCTGTTGTAGCAGTTATTGTAATCTTTGGCGTCGTTACAAGATCTGCCTCCTGCTAGTGCTTCTTCCCAACTTATGTTTGGGTCATTTCTCCTTATATCCGTTCGTAAAGCACTCATTCCCTCTGCTAACGCATACGCAAAGATATTGCGCCCATAGTAGCGGTTTGCGCCAAAAGTGAGCTGTGTGGCAAGGTTTTGCCTGCCTTGCCATTCATTCCACGGGGCTTCGTAATTGAGTGCCAAACGCGGGGCAAAGGTAACCTTTCCCATATAAGTATCAGAATCCACCCTTAATCCCGGACGCACATTAAATGCACCAGCACGCCCAAAAGAAACATTTACAGAATCTTCTGCAAAGACACTTGCTAATACATTGCGCAAAGCCACACTGCCTTTTTTATAAAAAAGTGCATTTCTAAAATACTGCCCATAATTCCAAACAAGAACATTTCCATTCTCAACTACATCACTAGAGCCTAAACCTGCTGAACCGTATTTTTGGGCATCATATACTTTTGCTACATCACACCATTGCAATCCTGTTTGCAAACACAAGGCTTGTTGGCTTTGTGTCATATAAGTTGCTGATGGTCTAGGTGCAAGGTAATAGTCTCTAGGATTGCTATTTTGCGCATATTGATAGCCTAGCTCTGCGCCAAGCTGTATGGTGTGTGTAGTGTTTGCTAGCTCAAAAGGCGTGAAGTCTTGTATGAGTTTATTATTAAGTGTGTGTTGCGTGGAATCAAAAGGCGCATAACCCCCCTCTCTTGCTAGCCCCACCCAATTGCTCCAATGTTTAGATTCCGAAACAACCCAATCTTTAAAATCACTCCAGCCAATGGTGGTAGTAGAATTCTGCATATATGAGTAACTAAGAGTATTTGTAAGCACACCTAAGCTGTTTTGCCAAATAGCTTTTAAACCTGCATTATGCCCGCCGGATTTAAAGTTATAGTAATCATCTTGCGTACCCACAATAAAACGATAATCTGACTGCGGGGCGTAGGTATAGGTAAGTTCCAACCTCAAATCATCGCTTGGGTCATAATAGGTTTTTAAGAAAAAATTATAACTTTGGCGCTTTTGTTCTTGTTTGGCAGTAGCGTAATTTGCTGGGTCTATTGGTGTAGGGCGAGAATGATTTGTAACTAAATGCTGTCGCACAGGAATAATGCTTTGTGTGCTTGTAAAGCTCGCAAGCACACCAAAGCGCTCATTAATCTTAGATTCTACACTAGCACGGATTAAATGCTTTATAAAATATGGTTGATTGGCTTCTGAACTAGAATTTAGAAGATTTTGTAATTGTGCCTCACCACCATCTAAATGGTAATTTGTCATTGAAAATGCGTCGGGCTCGGCGTTTCCTTGCGTGATTTGATAGCTCACATTTGCGCCAAAATCTTTTGTCGGTCGGCGCGTGTTTGCTTCTATCACACCACCGGTGAAGCCCCCATACGACGCACTGATATTAGAATCTTGCACTTTGATAGATTCTAGTAGGCTTGTATCGATATTAAATCCTTGAGAGCGTCCCGGAGAGCCACCATAAACGTTTGCCGTGCCTGCTGGATTCAAATCATTATTCATTCCCATACCATCTATCATAAAAAGATTCTGATAATGCAAGCCTCCGCTAATGCTGATTTTTGCCGGGTCGATTTCGCCGGGCGTGGCACTTCTAAGCTGCGCGGTATCATATTGCACATTTGGTAAAATCCGCAAAATGCTCGTAATGTCGCCATTTCCGCTGGGATTAGAATCTAGTATTTTGCGATCTAAGCTCTCCCCGCTTTGAAACTTTTGCAAATCCACATCAACACCCTCAAGCGCGGTGACTTTGTTTAATCGCACTTTTTCTTGTGGTAATCCCGCATCGCCCGCATTTGTCTGCGTCTCTTGCACGCTAGGGCTTGTATCGTAGCGCATTTGGGTTTGAGTTTGCGCGCCTTGTAGCACACTTGCTCCACAGCACAAAATTGCAAGGCAAAAACTTTTCTTAACCATATTACTCCTTAAATTCTCATTATAAGCAAAAAATGGGAATAACGCTTAGAGAATACCAAGAACAAAACAACAATGAATGATTTTATGCTTTGAATCTCCAGACACACAGAAAAGGGAACAGAATCTACAAATTTCAACGTTAGAGAATCCACAAACCCTACCAACAGAAAAAGGTTGAGCATTAGCGCGCAAGCGAAGTGCAACGAAGCTGGAGCGGAGCCAAAGCAGGATTCACTCCCGCGAAGGTGATACAATCTCAAAGGAATAGAATCTACAAGACAGATTCTATTTGCGTAATAATCTCTTTTGCACCATTTGGGGAAGTTGCGGAATGCAAGATTTGAGAGATTTGCGAAATTTTTGGCTTTAGATTCTGCAAAAATGTTAGCACCTTTGCGGAATCTAGCTTATATTCAGTGCAGATTTCTGCAAGCCCTTTTTTCTGAAACTCAAGGGCATTGAAATACTGATGATTTTTGTGCGCATAAGGATAGGGGACAAAAAAGCAAGGCAAGCCATTTGCACAGGTTTCCCACACACTTGAAGCCCCTGAGCGCGAAATGCAAACATCGCTTCGTTCCATAAGCTCAACAAGATTTGGGTTATAGCTAAAGGCATTCACGCGCTCTAAAATTCCTTGTTTTGCGTAAGCTTCTTTGACGCGCTCAAAGTCATTTTTGCCACATTGATGAAAAACTTTTATCCCAAGCTCTAAGAGTTTTGGCGCAAGCTCTAAAGCGAGATTATTTATCGTGCGCGCACCTTGCGAGCCTCCAAGAAACAATACAGAATCTATTTTCTCCCGCACGCGTGCTTTGACAAAAAACTCTTTGCGTATCGGATAGGCGCACTGCACGAAATTGCGCGCTTTAAAAAAGCCTGTATGCTCTTGTGGGAATGAGCTAAAAACTGCCTTTGCAAATGGAGAGAGAATCTTATTTAAACTCCCGCTCATCGCGTTTTGCTCGTGGATAAAAAGCGGAATCCTGCAAATCAGTGCGCCAATGCTCGCCCCCGCTGCGCTAAATCCACCAACGCTAATAACTGCATGCACATTGTGTATTTTAAAAATTTTGCGCGCAAGCTTAGTGGCATTTGCAACTTTTAAAAGCGCTCCAAGCTTTGCTAAGCCTCTTTTATTCACCACGCCCGTGCTTTGCAAAAAATAAGTTTTGACAAAAAGCGCCTCATTTGCGTTGCTCGCACTAGATTCCCCAAACCAAAGCTTATCCTGCCCCAAAGTCGAGCCAATATACACACAAGGGAGATTGCGCGCTTTTAGCTCCAGCGCGAGCGCCTTTGCTATGGCTAAATGCCCGCCTGTGCCACCACCTGTGATAGCAAACATTAGTGCTTATGCTCGCTATGATTATGTGCGCTGTGGTCGTGTTTCTTATTATCGTTGTGCTCACAGCATTTAGGCATTTGCGTTGTGATAGGCTTGCCTAGTGCTTTCCACGCGCCAAAACCACCCACAAGGCGATAAAGCTCTGTGTATCCTAAATGTTGCGCCCAAAGTATAGCAGTATGCGCGCTCCCAGCGGGTGCGAAGATAGAATCTCCTTCATCATAAAACACGATTTTTGCGCCCTTATCTGCTCTTAAAAACTCTACAAACTGCTTCAGATCGCCATTTTGAGAATCCTCTTTCCAATTCCACTCGCTCCCATCTTCATTTAAACTTAATGATTTGCCAAAGCCAAAATGTTTCGCATTTGGGATAAGTCCGAGGTTGTAAATCCCGCGTGGCAAGGTAGCGATAATCACAAAATCATTAAGTTGTGAAGCCAGACTTTCAGAATCAATAAGCTTGTAGTCATTATTATCCGCGCGTTGCTTGAGTGCGATTGCCTCTTGTGTTGATTCTTGCATTGATTCTTGTGATTTGTTTTGTGTGCTAGATTCTGTATTTTGTTGAGAATCTAGCATTTGCAAATACGCCAAATGCAAAGCGACAAATTTATTTCCAGAATCCATTTTTTGTGCTTTATTAGGAAGTGTAAAAAACGCTGTCCCGCCGATAAATACGACCATCACAAGCACCACGCTTAAAGTTCTTTTTAGCTTGCTTTCTTTAAATTTCTGCCACAACACATACGCCACACCCACCGCACACACAAAAATCAATGTGGCATAGCCGGCAAATTTCGCGTAGGATTTAATCGTGCTTTGCGCACCATCAAGCTCTTTTGAAGTGAAAGCGTGGATAATGTTTTCCACCTCAAAGCCCGAGCCAAAAAGCTTGCCAATATACCAACCAAGTATTGTCAAAATCACCACCCAAATACCAGCACCAAGGCTTGTGTAAAAGCTAAATTTCGCAAGATTCATTCTTGCCAAGCCCGCAGGAAGTGAGATATACTGCCTAATGCCCATAATAAGCCGCCCAATAAAGGTGCTTACCTCGCCGTGTTTTTTGAAATAATTTTCCATTTTTTGCATTGTGGATTCTGTAAAGAAAAAATATTTGCCAAAGCGAATGAGAAAATCCCTGCCAAATTTTATCGCTAAGTAGTAGTTAAACAGCGCGCCTGCAAGTGAGCCTGCAATGCCTGCAATCACCGCAATCACCGCGCTCATCTCGCCCTTATACGCCAAATAGCCCGCAGGTATCATCACCACTTCTGAAGGGAAAGGCACGAAGCTAGATTCCAAAAACATCATCGCAAATACCCCAAGATACCCCGCCGCGCTGACAAAATTCACAATAAAATCAACAATTTGCCCAAACATTGCAATCCTTTTTGTGGTTTGTTTAGAAAATAAAGTCGCCATTATAAATGCTTTTGTTATAATTTGGCTTTAAATTTGCAACTACATTAAGGGTAAATTTTTATGAAAGAATTATTTGAGGGTGCGATTAGATTCCAAGAGGAGGATTTCCTCGCGCACCAAAAGCTTTATGAAAGTTTGAAAAAATCTCAAAATCCTCATACGCTCTTTATTAGTTGTGCAGATTCTCGCGTGGTGCCAAATCTCATCACAAGTTCGGACCCGGGCGATTTGTTTGTGGTGCGCAATGTGGGAAATATTATCCCACCTTACACGGAATCTAATCTTATGCGTAAAGGCTATCTTGCGACCACTTCAGCAATTGAATATGCTTTGACGATTTTAGAAGTGCAAAATGTCATTATTTGCGGACATAGTAATTGTGGCGCGTGTGCAGCGATTTATGAGCCTCCACAAAAGCTTGAAAACGCGCCTTATGTCAAAAAGTGGATTGAGCTTTTAGAGCCGGTCAAGCAAAAGGTACTAGCACTAAAGCCTTCCAGCAAGTCAAAACGTGTGTGGCTAACCGAGCAAATCAATGTCGAGCAGCAACTTGAAAATCTGCTTACTTATCCTTTTGTAGAAGAGCGCTTTGATAGAGGCGAGCTAAATGTGTATGGTTGGTATTATATTATCGAAACAGGGGAGATTCTTAACTATAATATGATTAAGCGCGAGTTTAAGCCAATCGTGCAAAAGAAAGCAGAAAAAAAATAAATCTTAAGGAGGAGATTACCTATGATACTAATGAGCGGACCTTGCGTTATTGAAAGCTATGAGAATCTAAGCGCCACAGCAAAGGCATTGCAGCCAATCGCGCAAAATGAAAAAATCGATTTTTACTTCAAAGCAAGCTTTGATAAAGCAAATCGCACGAGTTTGGATTCTTACCGCGGACCGGGTTTGGAGAAAGGTTTGGAGCTTTTGGCGCAGATTAAAAAAGAATTTGGATATAAAATCATTACAGATATTCACGAAAGTTGCCAAGCAGAGGCGATTGCGAAGGTGGCTGATGTGATACAAATACCAGCATTTTTGTGTCGACAGACAGATTTAGTCGTCAAAGTCGCTGAAACTGACAAAATTGTCAATATCAAAAAGGGGCAATTTATGAATCCCGCTGATATGCGCTATGTGGTGCTGAAAGCAATAAAAACGCGTGGCGGAAATGAAGCCACTTATGAAGAAAGCAAAAAATATGGAATCTGGCTTACCGAGCGAGGCAATAGCTTTGGGTATGGGAATCTTGTCGTTGATATGCGCTCACTTGTGATTATGCGTGCATTTGCGCCCGTGATTTTTGATGCGACACATAGCGTGCAAATGCCCGGAATTGCTGGTGGCAAAAGTGGTGGAGATAGCTCATTTGTCCCATATCTTGCGCGTGCAGCAGCGAGCGTGGGCGTAGATGGATTTTTTGCCGAAACGCATTTAGATCCAAAATCAGCACTAAGCGATGGGGCGAATATGGTCCCAACAGCTAAGCTTTTTGGCTTAGTAGATGATTTATTGCACTTGCAAGAACTTTTACCCACATTCAATTCCACACAAAATGCGTAAAAACTAATCTCATCAAAGAAGGAGTAAAAAAATGAATATCATTGAAGGGAAATTGCAACTGCGAGGCGATGAAAAAATCGCAATCATCGCTTCTCGTTTTAATCACCTCATCACAGATAAACTCATTGAGGGCGCGAAAGACTGCTTTTTGCGCCACGGGGGGAATGAGGACTTGCTAGATTTAATCCTTGTGCCCGGCGCGTATGAAGTGCCTTTTGCATTGCAAAAAGTGCTCTCACAAGGTGATTATGATGGAATCTGCTGTCTTGGCGCAATTATACGAGGCTCTACACCACATTTTGACTATGTCGCAGCAGAGGCGACAAAAGGCATTGCCAACACCACATTAAAATACGGCGCGGCGGTAACTTTTGGCGTGCTCACCACTGATACAATCGAGCAAGCCATTGAACGCGCAGGCACAAAAGCCGGCAACAAGGGCTTTGAAAGTATGAATTCGCTGATTGAGCTTGTGAATTTGTATCAGAATCTAGGGGTGTAATTTGGCGACACGCACACAAGCACGCAACGCGGTTATAGGCATTTTGTATGCGTATGATTTAGGAAATGAATGTGCGCTCAAAAATGCCAAAGAAATTTTAGAAGAAAAGAGAATCCGCCACAAACAGCAAGAATTTGCGCTATGTCTAACTTTAGGCGTGGTAGAGCAAAAAGATTCACTTGATAGCCTTATAAGCGCGCATTTGAAGGAATGGGATATTGAAAGGCTTGGGAGCATTGAACGTGCGATTTTGCGACTTGGCGCGTATGAAATGTGCTACCAAAAGACTGATGTGCCAATTGTGATAAATGAGGCAATCGAGCTTAGTAAGGCATATGGTGATGATAACGCGCCAAGGCTCATTAATGGCGTGCTAGATTCTTTGCAAAAAGCGCTCAAAGATAAAGATTTGCAAGAATATCTAAACGAGATAAAAGCCACGCAGAGTGCTTTAAAGCAAGTTGCTCTCAATGCGCCACAAGCAAAAGAGCGCGCGCAAAAACAAGATTCTAAGCTTTCTAAATATCCTAAATCTCCTAGCACGCGCGCAAAAAATGCTAAAAGCACCAAATACACAAACTCTAACACACAAAGCCCAAAACCTCGCAAGAGTTTTAAGTGCGCAGATTCTACAAAGTCAAAAAATCCATAAACTTAAGGAGAATTCATGCCAAAACTTTGCGTTGCACTAGATTTAGATTCTAAAAATGAAACTTTGTCGTTGGTGCGCGATGTGAGGCGCTTTGACAAAGAGCTTTGGTTAAAAATTGGCTTGAAAGCATATTTACGCGATGGGGCGAGCCTTTTGGAAGAAATCCGCGCTTTAGGGGATTTTAAGCTTTTTTTGGATTTGAAGCTTTATGATATTCCAAATACGATGCTTGATGCGGTATGTGAGATTGCAAAACTGCGGGTAAATATGCTGACAATCCACGCAAGCAGTGGTGTCGAGGCGATGAAGCTTTTGGGCGCTCAATCACGCGCGCAAGACAATTTCCCGCTGATTTTAGCAGTGAGCGCGCTTACAAGTTTTGATGCACAGGGCTTTGAGCTTATTTATAATGCCCCGCTTGCAAACCACGCGCGCAAAATGGCAATGCTCGCAGATTCTAGTGGGATTGATGGTGTGGTGTGCTCGTGCTTTGAAGTGAGCGAGATTAAGGCTTACACAAATCCGAATTTTCTCACGCTCACGCCCGGAATCCGCCCTTTTAACGAATCTAGCAACGACCAAAAACGCGTGGCAGATTTAGCAATGGCAAAACGCGTGGGAAGTGATTTTATTGTCGTTGGACGCCCGATTTATCGTGCAAAAGAGCCTTTAGACGTGGTAGAAAAAATCTTAGAAAATCTCTCATAAATTCAAAAAATGCGCACTTGTATTGCATCACCTGCGCGGGAGTGAATCCCCCGCTTCGGCTCACGCATATACTCCGCATTATCTTGGAAGCTTTGGTTTACAGATTCTGTAATTGCTTTTGAACTTCTTAAGATTCTGATTGCTTGACTTCTATTTTCATCTCCACGCATTATCGCACGCGATATACATAAAATTTTAGTGGTAAGCCAAAGGAATTTTTACTTAGCATAATTTCACCTTCTCCTGCATATTGTTTGCCAAAATATTTGATAAATGATTTTATGCCAAGTCGCGGGAAGTTGTAGCCAAAATCGCTTTCAAACAAGCGCTCATACTTAGAATCTAGCTTTTCTAAGAAGGCATTGCTAAATTCAAATGTCATATAAGGACTTAGTATTACAACATCTCCACTTTGTTTTGGCATAATATCATTACTACGAAAAACGCTATAAGGGCTCTCTGGCTTTGGTTTCCCTAAGATACTATTATCAATTGTCAAGTCTGATTGCAAATCGAATGTATTTGCCCCATAATGATTAAGCCATTCTGCAAGACTTACATACACCTCAACGCCTGATGCACGATTTACACCCTCAAGATAGATATTTGTGTGAGGATGCTCTCTTATGTATTTACTTAAAAAATCAAGCGTCTGCTGGAATCCATTTGGCACAACTTTATAATGTGCGTATTGGCTAAGGCTAAAAGGCAGGCTATTAAAGACAAAAACAATACAAGCAACAATCAAAAGAAGTTTAAAAAATTTTAATTTTAAAAAGTTTAGAATCCATCCACCAAGCGCAATAAGCCCAAAGATATAAGCAATCAACACATAATGCACATCGCCAATCCTTAATACTAAATATTCTGCCACAAGCACCAAAGCAGCGCACAAGCTAGAATCAAGCAAAGCACTAAAAGGCTGTTTTTTGATAAAAACACCATAGATTCTATACACAAAAAAACAGGGCAATACAAGCAGCAAAAAAGGTTCATTAAGCGAGTAGCTAAACGCAATCTTTAGCAACACAATAAGCTGGTTGTAAGGCGTATCGCCATACGCGCCACTGCCTTCTTTTTGCAACACAACAACAAACACATACACAAGCACCCAAATAATGCTTGTAAGTAGAAGTGCAATATCAAGGATTTTTACCCTAAAATGAGAATATTTGAAGCTCAATACAAAATGTAAAAATGCAAAAACAAAGAGCATAGCAAAGCCCGTTTCTTTATAATAAAGCGCGATAGTTGCGCTCAAAACTCCAAGCACAAGAGCAAAAGACGCGCTTTGTTTGTGAGGGTTTTTTAGCACAAAAGCATAGCTTGCTAGAAAAATACTAAAAAACACAAATTCCATACGCTCTGGCACAAAAAGTCGCAAAAATGAAGTAACAAAACTTGGCGCACAAAGCACAAGCGCGATAAGCGCATAAGAAATTATTTGGTAGCGCGCAAAATTTTGTTTTGCTTGTGAGGCAACGTGGTTGTCATCAATCATTGCAAAAAACACAGGCAATGCGTATGCCAAACAAAACGCAACCAAAATCACACAAAGAGCATTAAAAGCATAAAACACGCCTGCATTCACACCAAACAATGCGCTTAAAATATTAAGTTCCTGCCCATCTAGCGGGTAAAAGCGTCCAATTTCAGCATTGATAAAAAATGGGATTTGTTCACCGATAAATAAAGTTTTTGTAAAAGTATGATCATCAATCACACTAAGATTTGCATTTATAGCAACAAGAAAAGCATAAAGAAAAATAAAGCACCAAAAAATAACATTCCAAGCCCTTAAACAAGGGGCTTGGAATACACTATTGCCCCCCCCCCATCATAGAATCTATAAAGCTCATACCAACTCCTTAAAAAATTTTAAATTTGAAAAAAGCGCGACATTATAGCAAATTTTATGAAAGTTTAAGATTGAAGTTTTACGCGTTCTTTAAGGAAAAATTTCTATACTAAATTTATTTCTCTCAAAGAAGTCTTCCAAAAAGCCCAAAGCGACCTGTTGTGCCTTCGCGCCGATAAGAGAAAAAAGATTTATCACAGCAACTACAACCTTGCATAAATTCACTCTCCACAATGCCTAACTCGTGAAATTCAGATTCTAACATTGCTTGCAGTTTGAGATAAGTTCTACCCTCGCGCGTGGTGAGAAAAGCCTCCGCCTTTTGTACGTGTTTAGAATCTGTGGCTATTTGCGCTACATATGAGGAGACCTCGCTCCCCACCTCATAGCAACACTCCCTAATGCCAACACCCACAAACGCATACACATCGCGTGCGTGCGTGCCAAAGTGCTCACGCATAGATTCTAACGCACGCGCGCAAATCTTGCCAAAAACTCCCGCGCGTCCAGCGTGAATGAGCGAAAGAGCATTATTGCATTTATCATACAAAAGCACAGGATTGCAGTCCGCCACAAGCACGAGCAGTGCGCAATCTTTTCTATTTGTAAGCAAAAAATCGCCTTCACCCAAATTTGCAATCCCACTTATAGCGCGCGAGATGCTCACACCCTGCGTGCTATGAATCTGCGTAAGATAGGCAAGGGATTTTATAGGCTTGCTCTTTGTCTGTAACGCACAAAAGGCGCTAAATGCAATTTGCAGATTCTGCTCCACAAGGTGCTTTTCATCGCCCACATTAAAGCCGAGATTTAGGCTCTCATAAGGCTTTTTACTCACACCACCAAAGCGATTGCTAAGTGCAAATGAAACGCCACCCGCAAAAGTTTTGATGGATTTTTCAAAAGCAAACATATTTATCCCTTAAGAAAATAAAATTTTGAAAGGCATTATACAGCCCTAAATTACAAAAACTGCCACAAAGCCCTACAATTTCCATAGCCCCACCGACTTTATAATCTAGCTCTGAAAAATTTTGCTTTATTAGTTATTTGTGCTAAGAATTCTCGCT
Source organism: Helicobacter himalayensis (assembly GCF_001602095.1). NCBI lineage: Bacteria > Pseudomonadati > Campylobacterota > Epsilonproteobacteria > Campylobacterales > Helicobacteraceae > Helicobacter > Helicobacter himalayensis. Next base: position 1,280,510 of record NZ_CP014991.1, read on the forward strand.
CTTTGGATTCTATTCCTTTAAATTGTATCACTTACAAGAGCAAAAGCCCTTATAAGCTTCGCTTCTATATCCATATAATTATATCGCCTGCGCGGGAGTAAATCCCGCTTCGGCTCCACTTCGCGTGCATACTTGGCGCGTTTTGGGGGCTTAGATTCTAAGATTCTGCAACGCTGTTTGGTGGTTTTAGAATCTCAAAAAGTGGGTAAAAATGTCAAAAAGATTCCAAAAATACCCCAAAAGTAAATGTATTCTAAACAAAATTATATTGCTTTAAGAAAACCCACACTACAATTTCCTTTCATATTAGAGCCAACTCTAATAAAACAATACAAAGCAAGGAGGGTTTTTTGAGTTCATACAACAATCAGCGTTCATCGGCGTTATCAAAGATTTTTGTTCTCTTGATTGTTGTCATACTTGTAAGTGGTGCATATACCTTCTACAATGCCAAAGGCTTTTCATATCTTAGCAATGACCCAGCAGCGTGTAATAATTGTCACATTATGAATGATGTGTATGATGACTATCTTGCTGGATCTCACTCGCAAAAAATTGCGGGAAAAGAGCGTGCGACTTGTGGCGACTGCCATTTGCCACATAGCTTCATTTCTAAGTGGATTGCAAAAGCTGAAAGTGGTGTAGGACACGCGTATGCTTTTACTTTCAAGCTCGATTCGTTGCCTGTAAATCTCAGTGCAAATGACAAAAGCAAGAGAATAGTCCAAGATAATTGTATAAACTGCCACATAGACTATGCGGGGAATGCAGTCAATCCCACAACACACGCAGATGGAAAAACACAAAGTCTAAGCTGTGTATCTTGCCACGCAGGCGTAGGACATAAGCGTGGATTCTAAGATGACACAAACCACAAATTTAAGGAGAAAAAATGCAAAAGAAAAGTAGTTTAATGCCCGTTCTTATCGTGCTAGCTATTGTTATAATAGTTGGTATTTTTTGGCTCAACAACAGCATCAGCGACAACAAATCAATCACGACTACCACAAGTAAAGGTCTAGTCGAGCTCACTGATGACAATCCGACTTTTGATTATTGGGGGAAAAACTTCCCAGAATACCGCGATATGTATTTGAAAGTGGAGACAGAAGCACCAAAATATACAAATTATGGTGGGAATCTCGCTTATTCTAAGCTTATCCGCTATCCACAGCTTACAGTGCTTTGGGCGGGCTATCCTTTTAGTTTAGATGCAAATGAGGAGAGAGGACACTTTTGGATTCAAGTCGATCAAATGGATACAGCAAGAAATAACAAAGACTTCCTAAACGCACATGGTTTTGCGAAGTTTGGCGGACAACCTGCGGCTTGTATGAACTGCCACAGTGGCTGGACACCATGGCTTTATAAAAATGCAGCTAAAGGTGATTGGGTGCGCTTTAACTCTACAAAATACTGGACTATGATTAAAAATGTGCCAGCAGTAGATGGTATCGAACCAAATTCTGACGCACACAGAGGACCACATGGCGGAACTAGAATGGGTGTAACCTGCGCTGACTGCCACAATCCTGATGGTATGGGACTTAGAATCACACGCCCAGCGCTTATAAATGCACTTGTAGATTTTAGAGGTTATGAAAAAGATGAGTATCAGGGCGTAAAGGCTGACAGAAAAGAGATGAGAACTCTTGTATGTGCGCAATGCCATGTGGAATACTATTTCCGCCCCACAGGCTCTAAAGTCAAGGTTACAGGCGAAAGCATCGCAAAAGATCCAACTAAAAAATGGTGGAATGGCGAACAAAAAACTTATGATGAATTTGACTTATGGAGAGATGGCAACGAGCCCACAGAAATCGAAGTTGATGGTATCGAGCTAGTATTCCCGTGGAGTGCGTGGAAAAAAGGCGAAGCTTTTAGAATTGAAATGTTTGATGACCACTATGATGCAGCACGCGAGAAAGGCATTTTCGCATCAGATTGGCAACATAAAGTTACAAAAGCACCTATGCTTAAAATCCAACACCCAGAAACTGAACTCTTTAGCGGTGGTGTGCATGCACAAAATGGTGTAAGTTGTGCGGATTGTCATATGCCTTACACAAAAGGAGCAGGTGGCAAGAAAGTTACACAGCATAACATTACTTCACCTTTGCAAGACATTAACGCAGCGTGCAAGACTTGCCACTCACAACCAGAAGAGTATATTAAAGCGCAAATTGCTGATATTCAACGCTCTGTGGCTTATGACCTAAGAAGCGCAGAATATGCGACAGTGAGTCTTATCCAAGATATTGGCAGATTAAGAGGTGAGTTAGGAAAACTAAGCGCATATCAAACTGATGGCAAGCCAGATGATGCAAAAATCTCTAAAGCATTAGCAGAACCATTGGAATTGCACCGCAGAGGACAAATGAGGGGTGACTTCGTAGGAGCGGAAAACTCTACGGGATTCCACAATCCACGCGAAGCAAGCAGAATGCTTCTTCAAGCAGTAGAAATGGCTAGAATGGGACAAACTAAGCTTGTAGAAATTGCAAATGCAAACGGCATCAAAGGCTTTACAACTTCAAATGTTGGTTTTGAAGAGATTCAAAAACTCAATCCGGGTGAAATCACCTACAAAGTCGATATGAACGGACATAAAGCAGGCGATCGCTACTATGACCATCACAATGTTAATGGTCCAGCACCAAAAGAATTGCTTGAGCTAGATGCGGATACAAAACCTTATAACTACAAAAAAGTAGATAAGGTAACTTCTCATCTTACAACCTACAAGGATTAATCCTTTACACGATCCTAGCCCTCGTTTTATAAATGCGAGGGCTAGGATTTTATCTTTCCAAATTTACTTCATTTTTAAATCCATTTCAATCTTATTTTGTTTTTTACACCCCAATTTTAAATGCTATAATTTCCCAAAAACTCGGAGTTTGCAATGATTTTTAACGCATTGAAAGAAAATCTGAATGAACGCACGATTTTGCCTCGCCGTTATGGAATCTTGCCCGGACGCACCTTTCTTTTTGGCGCACCAAAATCAGGTAAAACCTCGCTTGCCCTGCAATTTGCACTTTCTTATAAAAAGCCTATGTATTTGGATTTGGATGATGTGCGACTAAATTCTGCGCAATTGCAAACCTACTTACTGAAAATATTTTTGGAAAAAAAACTCGACATTCTTGTGCTTGATAATTTTAAGCCCACGCTCACTTTACCAAACCTACAAAATATTATCCTACTAGGTGCGCGCGAGCTTGTGCCAAGTGATTTTACACCAAAATGTATTATGCCGCTTTGCTTTGAAGAGTTTGTGAGCTTTAGTGCTAAGAATTTTTCGCTGAAAAATCTCTTTGCTTTTTTTCTTAAAGATGGCAATATGCCTGAAATGCTAGAAACCCCACATTATAAAAAAGAACAACGTAGAAGGGAGGTTCTCAAGCTTTATTTTGGTGCGGATTTAGAAATTTTTCTTTTTTTACTTCATTTTCAAGCCCAAGCTGTGAGTATTCATAGAATCTACACTGCGCTTAAAAAACAGACAAAAATTTCAAAAGACAGAATCTATGCTTTGCTAAAAAAATGGGAGGAAAATGGTGTGCTGTTTTTTGTCCCGCATAGCCTTGAGTGCGCAAATGAGCCTATGCAAAAACTTGCTAAAAAGCTCTATTTTGCAGATTTTAGCTTAAGCTGGATTGTGAAATTTGAAAACAATATCCTAGCGCAGTTTGAAAATATGCTGTTTTTAGAGCTTGTGAAAATACACGAACTTGGCGGGGGCACGATTAGCTATGAAGAAGGTATGCTTGTGTATAAAGACTGCGCATATTTGCCTATCCCCTTTGCTACGCGCGAGCTTTGTGAAAAGCGCTTGCAAAAATGCACGCAAAATACCGCTTATATTATCACGCTTAGTTTCGAAGATAGCGGGGAATTTCAACGCAACATACGCGGAAAAAAAGAGCGTGGAGAATCCGCACATAAAGACTCTCAAAAAATTTTTTGGCACGCGCTTAATTTCATCGACTTTGCCCTCGGCGAATTAGCATTAAAACTTTGACTCAACTGCGCGCTTATTTGATTTCTTATCATCGCGCTAAATTAATTGCATATATTTTAGAGGTTTAAAACAATTTCTAAAAGCACACAAGCGCTTATTTTTACGCTTTTTGGCTCGAGTAATTCCGCATTTGGCTTGTATTCCAAAAGCTGTTTTTTGAAATGCTCAAAGCGCACACCACTTGCCATTCCTCGCATTATATACAGCATCGTATCAAATGCGGATTTTGTCTCCTTTGTCTCTGCGCTAGAATCTGCATCTCTAGCAGATTCTAATATCTCGCTAAATGCGCCACTCTCAAAGTGCTTCCTTGCCATCGCTAAAACCTCGCGCATATCCCACACCTTCGTGCGCTCAAAATTACATAAACTCATATAAGATTCTACAAGAAAGAACAAAATCTCATGCCAGCGCACTTTTGGCTCTTTATGAAAATTTGCAAGTTGAAGTAATTTATCACAAAATGGCGTTTGCGAGGCGACTTTTGAAAAAAGCCCTGTGTTTGCCATTTGTACGCCAAACTTTGCTGAAAATGTCGTGGCTTCATAGCTTTTATTAAGCTCTTGGCTAAGAATCTGCCTTAAAAGCGTGTGGATTTTTGCTTCTAAATTTTCATCAATACTTTGTGGCGCAAAGCAATAGCACTGCCCCACAAACTTTCCAAACGCGCGCATAGTTTCCAAATAACCCAAAGTAATATTTTGCTCAATGGCGTTTTTTGAAAAATCAAGCATACTACCTAGATACATCGAAGGACGAATGTGTGTTACCAGCGGATTTGTATCATATTTGCTCTCAAAATCCCAATTAAGCGAAACAGCCACAACCTCCTGAGCGCCCATTTTGTAAGCCAAACCAATAGGCACATTATCATAATAACCCCCATCAATGAAGCTTTTTCCCCCGAACTCAAAAATCGGAAACGCAGGAAAACACGATGCAGAGGCGAGTACCCATAAAGAGAGCGTATCTTTATCCATCATATTTTTTCGCACTTCATAGGGCGTGAGACTTGGGATTTCAAGCGTCACAAGCCCAAAATCTAGCTTTGAAGATTCTATTCTTTCCCAATTTAGATAATGATTCAAAATCCCTTGCAGTGGAGAAGTATCCATACCTTTGTTTTGTGCGTAGGATTTGAGAAATGGCAGAATCTTTTGCGTGTTCGCAAAATAATAATCCATATCTTGCGTGAAATTAAGCCCGTGCGAAATAACTTTTTCAACGCTGATTTTCTCCCATAGCTCGCACAAAAGCGCAAAATCATTCTGCACGATAAGCGCACCATTAAGCGCACCGATACTCGTGCCAACAACTAAATCAAAGCTCTGCTCCAATTCCACAAGCGCCTTATACGCACCTACTTGATACGCCCCCTTAGAACCTCCACCGCCTAGCACCAATGCTTTTTTCGCCATCATCACCCTTTATAGAATCTTAGAATTTCGGGGCGATTATAACAAACCTTGCACGATAGAATCCCGAGAACAAATCAAGCAGAAAAACTAAAATCTGTTATAATCTAGGCTTTTAACTAACCTTATTAAAGGACAAAATTATGGCATACACGATTATTGAAGTAGAGAGGCAAACAGGCATCGCATCAAGGACTTTGCGCTTTTGGGCAAGCAAGGGGCTATTCCCGGCGTTGCAAAAAGATTCTAATAATATCCGCTATTTTAGTAAAAAAGATGTCGAGTGGGCGTGCTGGATAAACTGCTTCCGCGAAATGGGTATGAGTATAGGTGAAGTGCGCCGATATATCGAGCTAGCAGGGCTTGGTGATGAGACTATTATAGAGCGCCGCAATATGATTGTGCGCCAAAAGCAAAATGTGCTAGAGGAGATTTCGCGCCTACGTACAATCCTTGAGGTGATTGATAGGAAAGTCGCGTATTATGATGATATACACTCGATACAAATGCTTGAAAAAGAGGAAAGCGAAACGTTACAAGGTCCCGTACTCACTGCGAGTAAAGAGTATGAAACGCTTTATAAAGCAACAAAACCTCGCTCATTTAGAAAACATAACGAGCGCTTTCGTGCAAATACAGCAAACTAAAAAAACCTAACATAATCTAGCTATTGTGCCAAAAATCTAACTTCAAACAGCCTTTATATTATTGCATTCTGCGTAGTGTTTTGCATAGGTTTCTTGCATTAATGTTTCTAGCTCTTCATACCATTGCGGATTCTCAAAATTTGGCGTGAAAGATTCTAGCGCGACAAGCCTTGCCTTGTTGGTCTTTGAAGAAATAGGCGAGGTGTCATACATCTTGCGTGTGTTGATGAGCAAAATTGGTTGGATTTTTAGTTTAAGCCTTTCTGCTAGCACTTTTGCCCCGGGCTTAAAAGGAAGCAGTTTTTCCTTGCCCTCCCCACGCGTGCCTTCAGGGAATATCACAATTGGGCGCCCTTGTGCAAGCTTTTCCTTAGCCATTTTGAGTAAAAACACAATCCCACTTTTATCCTCTCTATTGATTAAAATCATTTCAGGCAAAGTCAGTGCATAGCCATAGAACGGGATTTCACCTAGCTGTTTTTTAGCCACCCAACAAATATTACTCGGATGGAATCCTTCTAAAAACATAATATCATTCACGCTTTGATGATTTAGCACAATCAGTTGTGCGCTTGCGTCAAACTCCCCTATACGCTCGACATGAAAGCCATTGAGTTTAAAAAAATAACGACATTGCAAGCGTGCTTTGCGCCCATTTTGCTTTGTCCTTGTAAAATAAATCTGCAAAATGATGACAGGCAGATAAATCGCAATGCTAAGCGTGGCAATCCAGCCTCTAATTTTTGACAACATACACGCTCCTTACCCAGCCTATTTGAGAATCCCCAATAAGCACCTTGTAAAACACAACATTTTCGCCATCGATATTTACCTTGCGAGAATCCAGCACCTCAACTTGCATATCAGATTCTATGATGCGTACGATTGTAGATTTATTCATCGGTAAAATACTTACCTGTGCACCCTTTTTTAGCACGCCTTGAAAGCTACTAAGTGTGAGATTATACACGCTCACACCAATCAAAATTGCCATCGCAAAAAGCGCGAGTTTGCTACGCTTCCAAAGAAAAAGCCCAAAAAATAGCGCAACACCTAAACCCAAAAAGACAAACTTAAACAACGTATAGCTCACCTTCGGCTTTAAGTCGCTCTGTGTACTAACAGAATCCGCACTCACCACAATCGGAATACTCACACTTTCAAAGCGCGATGCCCGCAGGTTGAAATATTCAAAATTCAGCTCACGCAAGGACTTTGGCACGACAACATAATAAATCGCGCCCATTTTTTCCTCACCCATACGCAATTCCTCAAAGCCCTGATTTGGTGCATTTGGGAAGCTCATATCGCGCACATTTGGGCTTTTGACTTGAAATTCAAAAATAACAATATTGTTCGTATCGTCATAAATCTTGCTTTTGTGGCGCAACACCTTGAAATCCTCGCCAAAAATACCTATATAACGTGGATTTGTTTTGAGATTGAGCGCTTTTAGCGGGATAGCACCGACACTTGCGACCTCTTCATAGCTAGAATCTGCACTTAGCGCACGCACACTTAAAGGTGGAATGCTAGAGTATTCATTTTTAATCTTAAAATGATAAGTTACTTGATAGCGATCCTGCCCGATAGCGCGCCACTGCGCGTTTTTATTGAGAATCTCAATGCGATCTTGGGCTACTTTATCAAAATTCGCCCCTACAAAACTCGCACCTGCATAAAATGTCGCCTCATAACTCACACTTACTTCCTGCCCGATATAGAGGCTTTCTTGCGGGAATTGCAAGACTTTGAGATAAGCGATTTTTGCTCGCACTTGTTCAGAATTTGCTAAATCTTGCGCTCCTTCTGTTGAAACTTGCTCTGCTAAAGCTTGCGTACCTAGCACACTCCCACAAACAAGAGCACAAAGAAAAAATGTAAAAAAATGTAAAATAAAATTTTTCATTATGCCTTTATCCCTGCTTTTTGCGCGACTTCATAGACTGAAGCGAGCATTTGCGCGCCATCAGTCCCACCAAGCAAAGATTCTATCGCGCGTTCAGGGTGTGGCATAAGCCCAAAAACATTCTTTTCTTTGTTGCAAATGCCGGCTATATAGCTAATTGAGCCATTAGGATTTTCCACATAACGCAAGAGAATCTGCTCGTTTTGCTCTAATTCTTTTAATAATGTTTCATCAGCAAAATAGCTTCCGTCAGCGTGCGCGATAGGAAGGCTAATAAGCGTGCCTTGCGTGTAATCTTGCAAAAAAGCGTTATTGGTATTCACCACACGCAAAGCTTGATTTTGACTAATGAAATGCAAATTATCATTGCGCTTTAAAGCACCCGGCAAAAGTCCAGATTCGCATAGAATCTGAAAGCCATTGCAAATACCAAGCACAAAACCGCCATTTTTTGCAAATGCACTCACCGCGCGCATAATAGGCGAAAAGCGCGCAATCGCCCCGCTACGCAAATAATCCCCATAGCTAAAACCGCCCGGTATAATCACAAGCGCGCAAGAAGGTGGCAGAGCCTCCTCTTTGTGCCAAATAATCTTGCTTTCAATCCCTAGCGTATCATACGCATATTGCATATCCTTTTCGCAGTTTGTGCCCGGAAATTGTAAAATCGCTACCACATTTTTTCCTTACACACGCTCAATTTGATACTCTTCAATCACCAAATTTGCAAGCAACTCTTCACACATCTCTTTGGCGATTTTTAGCGCCTGTGCTTCATCAACGACATCTAAATCTAAGAGAATCTCACGCGCTAAACGCACACCTTTAAGAGATTCAAAACCATGCGTGTTTAATGCGTGGTGGATTGCCTTTGCTTGCGGGTCAAGCACGCCATTTTTCAAACTCACAACAGCTTTTATTTGCATTATTTTCCTTTATAGCAAGTTTAATTATTTAGACAAAATGCGCTTAAGCACTTCCTCATAGGCAACTTTCACACTTCCTAGATTCTGTCTAAATCTATCTTTATCAAGCTTTTGATTTGTCTGCTTATCCCAGAATCTACAACTATCAGGGCTTATCTCATCAGCCAAAATAATATTTCCCTCTTTGTCTCTGCCAAATTCTAGTTTAAAATCAATCAACCTCAAATCGCGCTCTAAAAAGAATTGCTTCAAAATCTCATTAATCTTGCGCGCTTGGGATTTCAAAAACTCCAATTCTTTAGAATCTTGGGTAATATTTAAAATCTTGCAATGCTCATCGTTAATAATTGGGTCACCTAGCGCGTCATCTTTGTAGTAGAACTCTACCAGTGCGAAAGGCAGCTCCCTGCCCTCTTCAATACCTAGCCTCTTGGTAAGTGAGCCGGTGGCGACATTACGCGTAACCACTTCAATTGGAATTATTGAAACCCTTTTGCAAAGCATATGTGTTTCATCGATTTTTTTTATAAAATGCGTTTTAATACCTTCTTTTTCCAAAAGCTCAAAAAGCGCAGTGCTAATATGGCAATTTAGCGCGCCTTTGCCCTCCTCACTGCCTTTTTTCTCGGCATTAAACGCAGTCAAATCATCTTTGAATTCAGCAATCACTTCATTTGTATTTTCACTTGCGAAAAGCCTCTTGCCCTTGCCCTCATAAATAATCGCGCCCTTTTGCATCGTCCCTCCTTGTAAAAACTCTTTAAGATTTAAAATTTATTTGCTCGGCTTAAAGATATTCCACGCTTTAAGAATATCAATCGCGCTTTTAAGCTGGATATCCTTATACACATCTTCGCTATTTATGATTTTTGCTTTAGAATCTTTTTGCGTTTCTTTAGAAGAACCCTTGCCCTCTTTAGTGTCTTGGATTTTTTCAAGCTCACCTTGCAAATGGCGCTTCAAATCCGCTTCCTTGATAGAAAAGCTATTGCTAGATTCTGGAACAGCTCCGGGATATACAAGCACATCTGGTTGCACACCCACAGCTTGGATTGTGCGCCCGCTTGGAAGATAATATTTTGCGATGGTAAGCTTAATAGCTTCATCATTATCAAGGCGAATTACCACCTGCACGCTTCCTTTGCCAAATGTAGGCTCACCAACCAAAATCGCGCGCTTGTGATCCTGCAAAGCACCCGCGACAATCTCACTCGCACTCGCACTTCCACCATTGACTAACACCACAAGTGGTAATTCCGCATACGGCGCGATTCCGCTTGCTTTAAACTCGATATTTTCATTTTTATTGCGTCCTTTTTGGGAAACAATCACACCGCTTTTGATAAAAAGTTTTGAAAGATCTACCGCCTGATCAAGCAATCCGCCCGGATTTGAGCGCAAATCAAGCACAACGCCATCAACCTTGCCTAATGCCCTAAGACCATTCTTCACTTCAAGCGTTACATTTTTATCAAAGGAAGTCACACGCACATAGGCATAATTGCTTCCCTCAATCTTTTTTACCTTCACAGATTCCACGCGGATAATATCACGCACGAGATTAAAGATTAGTGGTTTATTTTCACCTGAACGCACGATGGTAAGCTCTAGCTTTGTTTTAGGCTTGCCACGCATAAGATTTACCGCGCTATCTATTGGCATACCTAGCGTGCTTTCATCATTTATCTTTAAAATCACATCGCCACTTTTAATGCCCGCCTTGTATGCCGGCGTATTGTCAATGGGCGCAACAACGGTGAGCGCGCCATCTTTCATATCAAGCGAAAGTCCAATGCCGCCAAACTCACCCTCTGTCTGACTTTTAAGATCATCAAATTTCTTTTTATCCAAATACGCCGAATGTGCGTCAAGATTACTCAAAAGCCCATCAATTGCTTTATCCACAATCGCATCAATTTTAAGCTCATCGACATAGCCTTCCTCTATCGCGCTAATGACTTTGCGTAGTTTTTTATACGCATCAAGCCTATTTTGCTCTTTATCATCTGCTGCATTTGCATTGAATACTAGCCCAAGACACGCGATTACAAGAAAAATTCCTGCTAATTTTTTTACATCTCTATACCTTATGTTTTTTTGCCAAAACATCTTTGTTAAACCCCTTCTTTTTTCTTTAAGAACCCTTTTGGGTGTTAAAATTTATACATATGGATACCAATGTTCGCCTTAAATGTTGGGATTCTACCAAAAAAACGCTACTTTTTAGCAAAAACACAAAGGGAAATTTGCTATAATACGCGCTTACTTTAATCAAAATAACTCCAAACCAAAAGGATTTTCTTGCAAATATTTTTACAAAAACTTAAAGCACTTTTTTTTAGCTCCCCAAACAAACAGCGCTACATCACCGCGCTTTTACTCATCGCAATTTTAGCGCTTGTATTGTTTTTGAATTACAAAGCACTAACTTGGGCGATTTTGGGCGCACTTTTTATACTTGGAGTGAAAGAATCTTTTGGTCTTTTTAAGATTGAAGGCGTATGGCATTGTTATGCTTTTTGCGCGCTTGCTTGGGTGGGTGCATATTTTAGCGCTAAGCCCCTTTATTGTGGATTTTTTGTCCTCTTGCTCTATGCTTCCTATCTTGCTTATACCAGAAAGATTAGCCCAAAAATGCTTTTACCTTTTATCTATCCAACTTTGCCGTTTTTGTGTATTTGGGAAGTGTATATAAACCTCGATAGATTGGGACTTATAAGTCTCATTATGATAGTCGCGCTCACAGATACAGGCGCATATTTTGGCGGAAAAGCATTTGGTAGGACGCCATTTTGCCCCACTTCGCCTAAGAAAACCATTGAAGGTGTGATTGTAGGCGTGCTTTGTGGCGTGATTGCAGGAAGTGTGTTTTTTGTAGGATTCTTTCCTAATTTTGCCTTAGCACTTGTTGGCGCATTTGTAGTCTCTGTGCTGGCTGTATTTGGCGATTTGTTTGAAAGCTACTTAAAGCGCACAGCTCAAATAAAAGATAGCGGTGGAATTTTACCCGGACACGGGGGCATTTTAGACAGGGTTGACGCGATTTTATTTAGCGCCATTGGCATGCAATTTGTGCTTTCATTTTTTACATAATTTTAAAATTTTATGATTCTCCTAGGCAGCACAGGCTCAATTGGTGTCAATACCATAAAAGTCACAAAAGCTTTCAATATCCCCATAGAATCCTTAAGCGCTGGGCGCAATATCACTTTGCTAAATACCCAAATGCGCGAAGTGTTGCCGCAAAAAATTGCTATTGCAGATTCTAAAGATATTCCAAAACTTGATAACGCGTTTATCAAAAAGCATAATATTAGCGTGTATTGCGGAGAATCTGGGCTTTTAGAAATGATTACAGATTCACAAAGTGCGCTTGTTGTAAATGCGCTCGTTGGCTTTGCTGGGCTTGCCCCGAGCCTGCAAGCAAAGCAATGTGGCAAAAAACTAGCACTTGCAAATAAAGAAAGCTTGGTTGTGGCGGGCTGGCTTTTAAAAAACCACAAAATCACGCCTATTGATAGTGAGCATTTTGGGCTATGGTATTTGGCGCAAAATACGCAATTTTCACACGCACAAGATTCTGTAAATTTTCAGAATCTACAAGATTCTAAACATTCCCAAAACACGCAAGATTCTAAAAAAAATCAGAATTCACAAGATTCCCACGCGCAAAATAGCATAAAACAGCTTTTGCTTACTGCCAGTGGGGGCGCACTACGCGATATGCCATTAGAAAAGCTTGCAAATGCCACGCCACAAGAAGCGCTCAAGCACCCAAATTGGTCAATGGGGCAGAAAATCACCATCGATAGTGCGACAATGATAAACAAACTTTTTGAGGTGCTAGAGGCGCGTTGGCTCTTTGGTATCGAGTGCATTAACGCGTTAATTGAAAAAAACTCGCTAATCCACGCGCTCATAGAGTTTGTCGATGGCTCGCTGTGCGCGCATATTTGTCAGTCCGATATGCGCTTACCTATCGCCTATGCGCTAAATCCAACCCTTGCATGCACGCAAAATATCATCACGCCTCTTGATTTGAGTGCGCTTACTAACCTTTGCCTTGCGCCCATTGACACAAAGCGCTATCCATTATGGAATCTCAAATCCACACTCTTAAATGCGCCAAAACTAGGTGTGGCACTCAACGCAAGTAATGAAATCGCTGTGGGCGCGTTTTTAAGCGGGCGGATTAAATTTGGCGCGATTGAAAAGATTATTTTGCGCGCACTTGAAAAGTTTGAATCAAGCAAAAACTGCACGCTTGCAAGTTTGGACGAAATCAAAGAGCTAGATTCTGCTGTGCGCAAATACAGCCTTGCATATTGTGACTAAAAATAGAATCTTAAGCACAAGCCTAAACTTGCAACGCCTTTAACTCGTTTTGCACTTTTTGTTGCAATTCCTGCGCGTTTTTTAGTCCAGCTTTTGTCTGCTCTAAAACCTGCATTGGAGCATTTTTTACAAAGTTTGGATTTTCTAGCTGGGTTGCAAGCTTCGTAATTTCCTTTTGCAATCTAGAATCTTGAGCGTTCAGACGCATAATAATCGCGCTCAAATCGATGCCCTCCAGCTTCACAAAGCTTTGTGCATACTCGCTCACATCGCCAATACAACCCTGTGGTTTAGAATCCACAAGGCTAATTTTTTCAACCTTTGCAAGCTTGCATACAAAGCGTTCCAAAAGTGCAGAATCCACCTCCACATCAAGCTTGAAAAATACCTGCGAGATTGTGGCATTCCCAAGCTCTAAGGTCGCTTTCAAACGGCGCAAAGACACAATGCAATCTTTAATGCGCGCAAAATGTGCCTCCAAAAGAGAATCTGCACGCGCCTGCTCCTCGCTCCTCTGCCCTACCTGCGGAAATGGCTCAATCATAATCGAGGTAGAATCTGCAAGCTTCGTGCCTCTTAGCATTTGCCACAAATCCTCGCTCAAAAATGGCATAAATGGATGCAAGAGTTTCAAAGCCTGCATAAAAATCGCGCCAAGCTCAAAAATCGCCTCTTTTTGCGCCTTTGCAAGCTCAATACCCCAATCACAAAATTCATTCCACAAAAAGTGCTCGATAATACTTGTGGCTTCATTAAAACGATAGGTTTCAAGAGAGGCGCGCAATTGTGTGATTGTGGTATTTAAGCGCGCGCGCAAATAGCACCCAAGCGGTGTGTTAAAATCTTGCAACTCTGAAAAAGTAGGATTTTCTGGGCGCAACTGCTTTGCATACAACATCAAAAATTGCGCGGCGTTATAGATTTTATTTGCGAAATTTTTTGACAAATCAAGTTGCGTGTAAGAAAGCTTAATATCGCGTCCCTGCGCGCAAAGGCTTGCAAGACAATAGCGCAAACAATCCGCGCCATAACTTTTGATGATTTCAAGCGGGTCGATGATATTGCCACGCGACTTACTCATTTTATTGCCAAACTCATCGCGCACAAGCGCGTGCAAATAAATATCCTTAAAAGGCAGCTTGCCAAGCAAAGATTCCCCACTAAGGAGCATTCTAGCCACCCAAAAAAAGAGAATATCAAAGCCGGTGATAAGCAAAGAATTTGGATAAAAGCGTTCTAAATCATCACTTTCATATAGAGAATCTTGCGTATCACCTGCAAACTCTCCATTCCCCCAACCAAGCGTGCTAAACGCCCAAAGCGCGGAACTAAACCAAGTATCAAGTACATCAGAATCTTGTGTTTGAGCGCGGGCACTACATTTAGGACAAGTGGGATTATCAACTTCGCTTGCGATTTTTTCCCCACACTCACAATACCACACCGGGATTCTATGTCCCCACCAAAGTTGGCGCGAGATACACCAATCGCGCAATTCATTCATCCACGCATTATAATTATTCAGCCAAGCAGGTGGGAAAAACTGCGCTTCCTTAGCATTCACGCGCTTGATAGCATTTGCGGCAACTTCCTTTTTGACAAACCACTGCTTTGAAATATAAGGCTCAATCACGCTCCCGCAACGATAACATTTACCAACTTTGTTTGTGTAAGATTCTATTTTTTCTACAAAGTTAAGCGCCTGAAGTTTTGCAATAATTTTTTCCCTCGCACTCAAGCGTTCCAAGCCTTCAAACTCCCCTGCAAGCGCGTTTAGAATCCCTTTTTCATCAAACACCACAAATGAAGGAATATTATGCATTTTTCCCACTTGATAGTCGTTCATATCGTGCGCGGGCGTTACCTTCACGCAACCTGTCCCAAACGTCATATCCACACAAGAATCTGCAATGATAGGGATTTCTTTTTCACTCAAAGGCAGGCGCACAGACTTCCCTACCAAATGCTTATAACGCAAATCCTGCGGATTCACCATCACTGCACTATCGCCAAAAAATGTTTCCGGACGCGTGGTGGCTACAACCACATATTCGCTAGGATTCTCAACCAAAAAATAGCGCAGGTAATACAAACTGCTTTCATTCTCCTCATACTCGACTTCTATATCGCTCAACGCACCATCATGCACGCACCAATTTATCATATAAGAATCTTGCACGATAAGCCCTTGATTGTACCAATGCACAAACGCTTTTTTCACGGCATTTTGCAAGCCTTTATCCATTGTAAAGCGCAATCTACTCCACGCAGGTGAAATGCCAAGCTTACGCATTTGTTCTAAGATTTTCCCACCAGATTCTTCTTTCCACTCCCACACTTTTTGCAAAAACGCCTCTCTGCCCAAATCCTGCTTATTCACACCCTTTGCAAGAAGTTGTTTTTCTACAATGTTTTGCGTAGCAATCCCAGCGTGGTCCATTCCGGGCTGATAAAGCGTAGCATAGCCGTCCATACGCTTATAGCGCACGATAATATCTTGCAGGCTCAAGGTTAGCGCGTGCCCGATATGTAGCACGCCGGTGACATTTGGTGGAGGCATCATAATGCAAAAATTTTTCTTCTTGCTTCTATCTACTTCAAAATACCCGCGCTCTTGCCAAATCTCATAAATCTGGGATTCTATGCTCGCTGGATTGTAGCCCTTTTGAGTATTGGGATTTGTATTTTTAGTCTGTGTTGGAAGATTCTCTTGCATAAAAGTGCCTTAAAGTCTTAATCTTGTGTTATAATCACGCCATTATAGCCAAAAAATAAAGGAGAATTTATGCAATATGAAGTCAAATCGCCGATTCTAGGTTTTGAAAATGTCGTGCAAGTGGAGTTTGAAAAAATTGATGATGTATTTTGCAGAATTAGTGCGCTTGATGGCTCAATGGGACTTATTTTGATTAATCCTTACGCACTTTTAAAGGAATATAATTTCAGCATTCCTACCGCCACAGAGCTTATGCTGGATTTGAAACAAAGCGATAAAATCGAGGTGTATTGCGTGCTTGTGGTGCAAAGCCCGATTGAAGATTCTCAAGTGAGCTTCCTTTCACCAATTGTGTTTAATCCGAGTAAAAAATATATCGCACAAGTAGTGTTAAATCTCAAAGATTATCCGAGTTTTGGCATTACAAAGCCTATCAAAGAATTTTTACCAAAAGAATTACTAGAATCCCTGCGTCCATAAAAGCTTCAACAAAGCCCAATACTTTAGGAATCTACACTCTAGCTAATGCCTATTTCACTTCTAAACGCACAACAGCGCGCTGCTGCAAGCGCGCCACGCGGATATAATCTCATCATCGCTTCGGCTGGCACAGGCAAAACTTCCACGATTGTGGGGCGCATCGCGCATCTTTTGCAAAGTGGTGTCGCGCCAAAGGAGATTCTGTTGCTAACTTTTACAAACAAAGCGAGTCAAGAAATGATAGAGCGCGTGGGTAAATTTTTTAGCCCAAAAGTCGCTGGAGAGATAGAATCTGGTACTTTCCACGCTGTGGCATATCGCTATTTAAAGCAACATTCTCAAATCCGCTTAAAACAACCAAAAGAATTAAGAGTGCTTTTTAAGAGCCTCTACGAAAAGCGTGTTTTTCTCAATCGCTCAAGCCAACCGCCCTACTCAAGCCAATATCTCTATGATATTTACTCACTTTTTATTAATAGTAGTTTTAGCGGAAGCTTTGGTGAGTGGATTACCAAAAGGCAACCTCAACAAGAGGAATACACCGCTATTTATGAGGATATGCTTGCAGAATTTACTGAGCTTAAAAAAGCCCATCATTATGCGGATTACAATGATTTGCTACTCCTTTATCGAAAGGCGATTAGCCAAAAAACACCAGATTTCGCCGAGGTGCTTTGCGATGAGTATCAAGATACTAATCCCCTGCAAGATTCTATCCTTAAAGCACTCAAGCCAGAAAGTCTTTTTTGTGTGGGTGATTATGACCAAAGCATTTATGCTTTTAATGGTGCGGATATTAGCATTATTAGCAGTTTTGCAAGCACTTATGAAAATGCAAGAGTCTTTAGTTTAAGCAAAAATTACCGCTCCAGCGCGCAAATTCTCGCTCTTGCAAACAAGGTCATCGAACACAATGAGAGAATCTACCCCAAAAAGCTTGAAGTCGTTAAGAACGGGAATTTTGAAGCACCAAAACTTTTGGGCTTTGATGAGCTGTTTTTGCAGTATCAAGGAATCGCGCAGGCAATCGCGCAAAGCAAACACACACATTCTGATATTGCAATCATTTTCCGCAATAACTCAAGCGCTGATGGGCTAGAAGCCAGCCTAAGAACACTCAATATCCCGTGCAAGCGCAAGGGAAGCTCGAGCTTTTTTGAAAGTAAAGAGGTTGTGCTTTTGCTTGATTTATGTGCGATTGTCACACATAAAAGCGATATGATGGCGTATATCAACGCGCTAAGTTATGGTAAAGGTATAGGAAGCGCGGTGGCAAGAGATTTATTTGAATCTTTATTGCGACTTGGCGATGGAAATGCGTTGCAAGGGCTTTTTAAGCCAAATCTTTCCGTGAGAAGTTTCGAGCAAAAAGCAAAAAACACGCAACTAGGACTTTTTGATGATTTTTTTGCATTACAAGCAAAAGAGCGTTTTAACGCGCTGTTAGATAAAAATTTTGCCTCACACCCACTTTTTGAACACCCAAAGCTGAATGCTCAAAGCGCGGAATTTCTCAATGAATTTTACCTTTTGCTTTCTCAAACAAAAGAGCTAAAAACCCCAAAATACCTTATTTTGCAAATTTCACAAAGCACATTTTTTCAAAAAATTACACACACACTTGCAAAAGAGCGCGCAAAAAACAAAGATGGCAGTATAGATTCTCCAAAAGAGGAAAAAGCAAAGGAGAATATCGCGCGCAAAATCTCTCTCCTGCACGACTTAGCGCGTAGCTATCAAGATATGTCAAGCTTCTTAAATGCGATGGTGCTCATCTCAACGGAGGCAAGTGAGGGTAATGGCGTGAATCTGCTAAGCGTGCATGCGAGCAAGGGATTGGAGTTTAGAGATGTGTATGTGGTGGATTTGATGGAGGGCAGATTCCCAAACATTAAGCTTGTAAATAAGGGTGGAAGCATTGAAGAGGAACGGCGACTTTTTTATGTCGCGCTCACGCGTGCAAAGGAGAATCTCATTTTGTCTTACGCGCTCAAAGATGTGTTAAAAAATATCGATTATGTGCCCTCGCGTTTTTTGTATGAAGCAAATCTTTTACAAAAAGAGAGCGAAAGTTCTTGACAAAGGCGCATAAAATCACTATAATTTTGCCTTTTGAAACAGCCGCACTTTATTTTTGCTTAATTAAATGACCCGTTAGCTCAGCTGGTAGAGCAATTCCCTTTTAAGGAATGGGCCGTTGGTTCGAATCCAACACGGGTCACCACCATTTTCTAGTTTTCCAAAGTTTTTAGGATTCTCTTAAAGTTTTTCTAGCTTTGGTGTTTTTAAATAAAAGTGGCCCCGTCATCTAGCGGTTAGGATACCACCCTTTCACGGTGGCTACAGGGGTTCGAGTCCCCTCGGGGTCACCACTTTTATTTCCCATTTGGTCGCTTAGCTCAGTTGGTAGAGCGCCACCCTTACAAGGTGGATGTCATAAGTTCGAGTCTTATAGCGACCACCACTTTGCCACTTTTTTAAGAATCTTGTGGAATATTTTTGGAGCGGTAGTTCAGTTGGTTAGAATACCTGCCTGTCACGCAGGGGGTCGCGGGTTCGAGCCCCGTCCGTTCCGCCACTTTTTCATAATTTACCCACCTTACGCACTTACCCCACCTTACGCACAAGGTTAGCCTACTTTTTTAATACTTAGCCCAAAACCCATCTTATCGAGCCCATCTTGCCACCTTAAAACATTTTTACTCTTTTTTCAAAATCAACAACACAAGTAATAACAAACAATAAAAAGTTACAAATCGCCAACCTTCCCTAGCATATTTTTACAAAGCAGACAATACTCTTTAAACTTTCTGCTATACTTCCACACTTGGACTACAAGTTTTTCGACTTCAGATTAAAATTTAAAAGGAACGGATATGAAAAAATTTGTCTTTTCTCTTGTGCCTTTTGCGATGACAGGCGCGCTGCACGCATTTGACTACAAAGTGAATGGCACAGCAGAGACTTTCACAAAATGGGGTTTTAATAATCAAGCGCTAAATATCCAAAGAGGTATCGCGCCAACTGAAAGCTTCACAACGCTTTTTAGTCAGCTTAATATCAATGCGGATTTGGGCGCAGGGTTTGAAGTCGGGCTTGGCGGTGCGATAGGCGGACTTGCCTTTGACTCTACTACCAACGCTCCAGCAACCACAAATGGCGCCGTAGGCACTCCCGTGCAAAACTCATATTATGGCGTGAGCTGGGATAAGGCTTCTTTGCAAAATTATATGGTGCAAAATGCCTTCGCGCAGTATAATTCTAACAATGTCTATCTCAAGCTTGGGCGCTATGAATCAGGTAAAGTAGGTAAATATTTTAGTGGCTACAATCAAGGTGCTGAGGGCTACATAACCTTTAGCGCATTTAAAGTTTGGGGTTTTTGGTCTAACCGCAGAGCATTTGCCTACAATCAATGGTTTAATGACTTTTACCGCGTGCATGGGAAAGATTCCAAAGGGCACAATCGCCAAACCTACGCATTTGGTGTCGATGCAACATTTGGCGGATTTGGCGCATCACTTTTCACTTATTTTGTGCCTACGAAATTTACAGCTCCCGGCGCTAGTTTAAGCTATGATACAAACCCACAATTTGATGGTAGTGGCGTGCGTACCATTATCAAAGCCAATGCAATTTTCCCTCAAAAAAACGCTGGCTTTAATAGTTTAGGTCGCAATTGGGGCGTTATAGAATCAAGCACTGCTTCGCTTTTATTAGATTTAAAAACTCAAGTCAATAACTTCTCATTTGGCGCAGGGGTTTATAAAAACTTTGGCAATGCAAACGCACTCATTGGGACTTGGGGAAATCCGCTCAACGCTTTGCTTGACATTTGGACAGCAAGCGCATACGAGCAAGGAGCAGCACTCAATGATATTGTAGGCAAAGATGCATTTACAGGTTTTGGCTTTGTGGGCGCGACACACGGCGCGCTTGATTGGCAGATTCTCGCGCGCGGGACAAATTCACCCAGAAGCGCAGAATCTAGCCTTGCACTCATCCTCAAATACAAGCTCCGAGAAGATATTAGCGTGGGTGGGAAAATTGAAGGCTTTATAGACACAACAAAAGCCGGCTACAATCCCATTTATGGCTATTATAGAGTAAATGGTGGCAGCGGCGGAATTGATAACACAGGCGGAATTGCACAAAAGCGCACAGACGACAGAAGCCATATATTCTTTTATATCGCGCATAGTTTTTAGGTATTTTACAAACACAAAAGTAGCTAGCCAATGGGACACAATCGTTTGCTAGAGCAATTTAGTGGATTTTTTCACACACTTTGTGAGAATCTTGGTGAAAATCCCAAGCGCGAGGGTTTAAAGCAAACGCCACAGCGCGCAGTGCAGTCTTTTAGCGACTTATTGAGTGGCTATAAGCAAGACCCAAAGGAATTGCTAGGCGCGACCTTTCAAGAGGGTGTGTGTGATGAAATGGTGATTGCTAAAGATATTGAATTTTATTCTATGTGCGAACATCATTTGTTGCCATTTTTTGGACACATTAGCATAGGCTACATTCCCGATGGGCGCATCGCCGGGCTTAGCGCGCTGGCTAGGGTGGTGGAGGCGTATGCGCGAAGACTGCAGATTCAAGAAACGCTAACAGAGCAAATCGCCCAATGCCTCCTTGATACACTCAAGCCAAAAGGTGTCATCGTCACCTCGCAGGCGCGTCATCTCTGTATGAGTATGCGTGGCGTGCAGAAAAATCCTATCATTATCACTTCCGCGCTACGCGGACTTTTTAAAAGCGACCCCCGCACCCGCGCGGAGTTTATGCAGTTAGTGAAATAAGAATCTTGAAAAAATGCTACACGCGTTTCAAAAAACCTCAAAGGAGCAATGATGAAAATGCTAAATTTTGCCTGCGGAGCGAGGATTGCTAAAGGTTGGGAAAATATCGACTTTAGCCCGATTGATAAAAATGTAAAAAAAGTTAATTTACTTTCTCAATTGCCATATAAAGAAAATTACTTTGATGTAGCTTATAGCAGCCATTTTTTGGAGCATTTGACACCAGAAAATGCACGCAAGATTCTTGCCGAAATCAAACGCGTTTTAAAGCCCAATGGGATTTTGCGTATTGTCGTGCCAGATTTAGAAAATCTTTGCGTTAATTACCTGCAAAGTCTCAATAAACTTAAGCCTCTAATGGGGGGGGGGGGCAAGTAGCCTTAAGCAAGATGAAGAAATATATTATGATTGGTTGCTTATTGAGCTTTTTGATCAAATGGTGAGAGTAAAAAGCGGTGGGGAAATGCTCGCCTGTTTTAACAAAGTCAAACAAACACAAAATACTAAGCTCGCAAAATTTATCAAAAAGCGCGTGGGCGATGACATTCTAGCGCAACCCAAACAGCCACAAACCACAAAACTTGCAAAAATTACAAAAGATAAAATCTTTAATAAATTTCTTTCTCTTTATCTTAAAGCCTTGCGCGCACTTGTGCCAAATAACTTGCGCGATGAAGTATTTATCACCACAAGTATTGGCGAAAGGCATAAATGGATGTATGATGCTTTTTCACTTTCGCGTCTGCTAGATTCTGAAGGTTTTAGGGATATAAAGGTGCTTGACTTCAAAACTTCCAACATTCCAAATTTTGAAACATATTTGCTTGATATGAATGCCGACAAAAGCCCATATAAAGGAGTTTCGAGCCTTTATATGGAATGCGTGAAGTAGCTTATCTAGCTACTTCACCTAGCCTAGCCCTTCTCCCTTTCCGCCACCGCCTGAACTCACGCTCTAAGTCCTTTTGCCATAGGTAAAAACGATGGATTCTGCTTGTGATTGGTCGCAAGAGCGGACAAAAGACTAAGACTTTCTGATAAAAACTTAAACGCGTATTTTTCAAATAAGGCAACAAAATTGAAAGCTTTGGACGCAAATTTAGCGGATCAGCCTTGCAATCAAAGAGCAATAAAAACTGCTTTGCATAATAAGGCATAAAGGCTTGTTCAAAACTTTGCACCAATTCTTTATTTTCAAAATTTTGTAAAAATTCTAGTGTATGCAAGGTAATGAGCGCCCACGAACTGGCAAAATTATATTTGCTTACAAGTTTTGTGTTGCCATTAAAATAAGGCAAAAACTTCTCTAAATAGGGAGGGATTTTCACCGCCGCATTGTTGTGATTGCAAGTGCTGCCAGCGCGCAAGCGATAGTAATAATACTTCTCTGGCAAGATTAAAATATTTTTAGCCTGCATAAAAAGCAATACGCCAAAAAGTATATCCTCGTGGTAGATTCCATTTAAAAATCTAAGTTTAACGCTTTGCAGGAAATTAAAATCAATCACAACCCCACGTGTAACGCCAAAATAATTTGCTTTTCTCTGTATGGTTTTTTCCAACCAAACAGATGTTGTTAGAAAAGTCGCTTTTGTAATACCCCAAGCTTCCTGCCATGTGCAATCAGGCTGAGTTGGCTTTTCTATGTCTTCAAAGACTAAGGTGTCATCATAATAAATTATCTGCGCCTTGTTGTCCGCATTCGTCTCCAGACAGGATTGAATGCAAGTCAAATGTAGATAATCATCAGAATCCAAAAAGATAATGTAATCAATATGTGGAGGAATATGAATGGTATGTGTGGATTCTAAAGAGTTTAGAGAGTTTAGAGAGTTTTTGGTGTCATTTTGCAAAGTATTTTCTTGTGCTTTGCTAGCTTGTGTAAAGACTTTCTTGATGTTGTAGGGATTTGGGTTTGTAACTTCATAGGTTTGTAGAGCTTTTATTCCTTCAATGCTATCGCCTGCGCGGGAGTGAATCCCGCTTGGCTCCGCTTCGCGTTCATACTTTGTATTTTGTTGGTTGATTGGGTTTGTAGATTCTGCAACGATGTTTGGTTGTTTGGAATCTATTCCTTCAATGCTATCGCCTGCGCGGGAGTGAATCCCGCTTGGCTCCGCTTCGCGTTCATACTTTGTATTTTGTTGGTTGATTGGGTTTGTAGATTCTGCAACGATGTTTGGTTGTTTGGAATCTATTCCTTCAATGCTATCGCCTGCGCGGGAGTGAATCCCGCTTGGCTCCGCTTCGCGTTCATACTTTGCGTTTTGTTGGTTGATTGGGTTTGTAGCTTTTAAACTAGTATTATCCCCCCCCCCTATTTGCTCATTTAGGATTCTCTTAGCAAATCCTGTTTCTTTTTTGCTTATGTTTTGTTTGTCTTGGCTTTTGTATTCCTCAATATTGCTTTTTTGCAGTGTTATATTCCCACTGAAATATTCAATCCCTACATTTCTAGCACTGCTTAGTCCTCCATTTTCTTTATCAAGGAGGACAAAGCGAGAATCTCTTAAAACATATTCTTTTGCTATTTCTAGATTCTGTGCTTTTGTGCTTCCATCATTGACTAAAACTATATGTAGATTCTTATAGGTTTGATTGATTACAGAATCTAAGCATTCTCTTAAATATTGCTCCACATTGTAGATTGGGATAACTACGCCCACTTTCTTTTCTTGCTTTTGATTGAGTTTGGGGGAATGGTTATGCATTTTGAAGTCCTCCTTAGATTCTATGGCTCAAATTTAAAGTGGGAATTGTAAAGAAATTTTACTTAACTTTTAATAGAATCTTGGGCGTGGCATAAGCCGAGTTCTGTCGTGGGTGGTTATTTATCTAGGGGACAAATCACTTTGCCTCTCGTGCGAAGGACTTTAAATTTTAAGACTTCCAACCTGCCCTTCTTGCTACGGATTGGGTTTGCATAGCACTTAATATTGCTAAAAAGTCGGTGAGCTCTTACCCCACCTTTTCACCCTTGCTTAAAAAAAGCGGTTTTTTTCTGTTGCACTTTCCCTTGACTTACGCCAGCCATTTGTTAAATGGAATCCTTGTCTTAATGTAGCTCGGACTTTCCTCTTGTGCTGTTTTGCAAACAAAAAGGCACAAGCAACCACCTGCCACACCCAAGGGCGCAATTATAACAAACTTTACACAATCTCCACACAAAGCTCTTGCTTAGAATCCGCATTTCTAGCTTTTTTCACGCTGATTTTTACCTTCCCACCGCGTCTAAGCTTCCCAAAGAGAATCTCCTCACTCAAAGGTTGTTTGACTTGAGAATCAATAAGGCGCTTAATCTCGCGCGCACCCAAATCATTATCCATACTCCTTGTAGCAAGGAAATCTAGCGCGCTAGTTTGTGGCAAAAGTGTGATTTTTTTCTCACTTAGCTGAGCATTTAAATCATCTAGGAATTTTTTTGCAATAAGCTTGTATTCCTTCACGCCAAGCGCGTTAAAATGCACCACGCCATCAAGGCGCGAGCGAAACTCTGGCGAGAAAAGATTTTTTATCGCACCCTCACTCTTGCCCTTATTATCCATATTAAAGCCAAGCGTGTTGCCCTCCTTGCTTCCAGCATTACTCGTCATAATAACAATGACATTTTTAAAATCCGCACGATTACCCGCATTATCCGTCAAACTCGCAGAATCTAGCACTTGCAAAAGGACATTATAAATATCACTATGCGCCTTTTCAATCTCATCGAGCAAAAGCACGCAGTAAGGATTCTTGCGGATACTATCCACAAGCAACCCACCCTGCTCAAAGCCCACATATCCCGCCGGTGCACCAATAAGCCTTGAAATGGAATGCGCCTCCATATATTCACTCATATCAAACTTCACAAACGCAATGCCCAAGATTCTAGCTAGCTCTTGACTTAGCTCGGTTTTCCCAACGCCACTAGGTCCAGCAAAAACAAAGCTTCCAATGGGTTTATTAACCTCTCCTAAACCTGCCTTGTTTTTCAAAATCGCGCGCACAACCTCATCAATTGCCCTATCTTGCGAGAAAATGCGCTCTTTTAGTTTTTTGTCTAGGTTTTTTAGCACCTTGCTTTCATCTTGATTGATTTGAGATTTTGGGATATGCACGCTTTTTGAAATGATAGATTCAATGTCTTTGAGTCCAATTGTAGGGATTACGCCAAGTTCGGCATCTTTTTTTTGAGAATCTTGCATTTTTATTTTATGATATGCGCCACTTTCATCAAGCAAATCAATCGCTTTATCTGGCAAAAATCTATCGCTTATATAGCGGTGAGAAAGATCCACGCACGCTTTGATAGCAGATTCCAAATAGCGCACATTGTGGAATTTCTCATAAATTGGCGCAAGTGCTTTTAGAATCTTGTAGCAATCCTCCACGCTGGGCTCTTTTACCTCAACCTTTGAAAATCTCCGCAAAAGTGCTTTATCCTTGTCAAAAGTCTGCTTAAACTCATTAAATGTGCTCGCGCCAATACAACGCAGACTACCGCTTGCAAGCGCGGGTTTCAAGAGATTTGAAGCGTCAAGCCCGCTATTACTCGTAGCGCCCGCACCTACAATTGTATGAATCTCATCGATAAAAACAATGCTATTTGGGATAGATTCTAGCTCGCTAAGCGCGCCTTTTAAGCGCTTTTCAAAATCACCTCGATACTTACTCCCTGACACCATCGCAGCCAAGTCAAGCGCGAAAATCTGTGCATCGTGCAAAGCCATAGGTACGCGCTTATTTGCAATCTCAAGCGCGAGCCCTTCAGCAATGGCCGTTTTCCCCACGCCAGATTCTCCGATAAGCACAGGATTATTTTTCTTGCGCCGACAAAGAATCTCACTTAGACGCAAAATCTCCTCACTGCGCCCGATGATTGGGTCAATCTTGCCTTCTTTGGCGGCTTTTGTGAGATTTTTTGCAAATTGCGCAAGGTAACTTTCATTGCCTTGTCTTGTAGCCTCTGCACCATCGTGCGCACCTCTAGAGCGTTGCTCCTCCTCGATAAGCTGTGCAGTGAGGATAAATCTGTCAATGCCTTGAGACTCTAAAACTTTAGCCGCATAGCTCTCACGCTCCTCCAAAACCGCAGCTAGAAAGTCGCCCACTTCAGCTTGTTTATTGCCCTGCGCCTCGACATGCGCGACCATAGAAGTAAAAATGCGCTCTAAAGCTGGCGTGTGCTCTGGGCGAGAATTGAGATTCTGCAAACTTGGGAGGTATTTTGTCAAATAGCGATAGATATATTCTCCCATTTGCGCGACATTACCACCGCATTTCTCTAGCAATTCCTCACCCTCTTTGTTACGCAACAGCGCGAAAAATACGTGCTCAGTTGTAAGAATATTATGTCGCATATCCCTAGCGATATTTATCGCCTCCGCGATCACTTGTGCAAAATTGTTACTTGCCATTTTCAAACCTTTTAAAATATTTTTTAAATCATTGTAAAAAACTTTAGCTAATCACTACCATAAAACATTGCATTTTTCTTGCAAAGTGCATTTTATCTAAAGAGCTAAAATGTGTCTTGCTTGCGAAAATTTAAGAGGATAAAAAATTTAAGGAAGCAAAAAAATGATGGTTGTGCTAAATGAAAGTTTCAAAACTCTTTTGCGCGATATTTTACCTAACAAAGAGCAGGCTGAGGCGTTGGAGAAAGCCTTTGTCGAGGTTGTCAATATAGGACTACAACAAAGAATCGGGCTTGATGGGCTAAAAATTCGCACTATTGTAGCAATGGGCGCAATGCTGAAATTTATGCTTTAGTTTTATTCCTTGAAGCGTTTTGCCTTAAAATATAGTATCTTTGCTGGGGGGGGTGAATTCTGCTTTGCTTGCGTGCAAATACTCAACGCGTTTTTCTTGTTGGAATCCAAGATTCTCTCCCGCTATTTGAAAGTTTTGGGAATCTACACCTCGCGTGTTTCCATACGCAACGGGTGTCCTTCTTTGCGGGCGCGCTCTAGTGT
The DNA here is from genome assembly GCF_001602095.1 of Helicobacter himalayensis. Lineage (NCBI taxonomy): Bacteria > Pseudomonadati > Campylobacterota > Epsilonproteobacteria > Campylobacterales > Helicobacteraceae > Helicobacter > Helicobacter himalayensis. Next base: position 1,307,724 of record NZ_CP014991.1, read on the forward strand.
GAGTTTGACCTTGAGCTCAGCAATATCATAGGGGTAGATTCCGCACACGCCCAAGCCCTCTTCGTGTATGCGTAGCATAATGTTCTTTGCGTCATTAAAGTTTTTGTCAAAAATTTTTATCAAAATATCCACGACAAACTCCATCGTCGTCCAATTATCATTTAAAATTATCACTTCGTGTAATTTGGGCTCTTCTAAAAGCAAGTCTGTCGCGCTTTCTGTATTGCTTCGTGGCATTAAACTCCTTTAAATTTTTAGGGCGTATTCTACCAAAACTTTTCCATTGAATAAGAAAGAATTTCACGCCCTTTTTAACTCAATTTTACGCTCGCAACGCTCAATCGTATTAAGCCTGTGGGCGATAACAAGCAAAGTCTTATTCTGCGCAACATCATAGACTTGATCCATTATCTTTGCCTCAGTTTGAGAATCCAGCGCGCTTGTGGCTTCATCTAGCACCAAAATTTCAGGGTCATCATAGATTGCGCGCGCAATACCTATGCGCTGTTTTTGCCCACCACTTAGCAGTATCCCGCCCTCGCCTACGCGCGTATAGATTCCATTATGTTCGTTGAGGAAATCAAGGATATTTGCCTTTCTACACGCCTCTATCACGCGCGATTCTTCCATCATACTACCAAAAGCGACATTCTCTGCCACGCTCCCATCAAAAAGATAGATAGTTTGAGGGATATAGCCGATTTTTTTGCGCCACGAGCGCAGATTGTGGTTATTTATCTCGACATTATCAACGAGAATCTTGCCCTCTTTTGGCTTGTAGATTCCGATGATTAAATCAACAAGCGTGCTTTTGCCCGCACCACTTGATCCGCAAAATGCGATTTTATCGCCCTTGAAAATCGTAAGATTGAAATTTTCAATAATTGGCTTATTGGCATCATAATAAAAGCTAATATTTTTTAGCTCGATTTTTTCTTTAAAATCACACGGGCGGGAATCCTCTGGGTCTGTGTGATAGAGCAAATCATCATAGACCGCAGAGACAGATTTTGAGTTAAACGCCATTTGTCCATAAAACTGCAAGATTCTATTCACAGAGGGCAAGATTCTATACAACGCCAGCGCATACATTGAGATAATTGGGAGCACGCGGTCAAAATCCTTGTAATAAAGCAAAATATACGCAACACAACCAACTAAAATTCCAAATCCTAAAGATTCTAATAAATAACGCGGTGCAGGCTGGGAAGTGCTAAAAAAGATTTGTGCATTTGTTAGTTTCCTACTTACATCATCAAATTCTTGGCAGACTTCTTCTTGATTGCCTTTGAGCTTAATAATCTTAAAATTTCCAAAGGTTTTTGTGATGATTTCATTAAATTTTGCCTGCGTCTGCAACCTCGTAGCGCCAACCTTTTTTAGCTTCCCACCTAAAATTGTTATAATCAAAAAAACCTGCACGCTTAACACCACGCTTAATACAAGAGTCATCTTCCAGCTTGTAAAAAGCAGTAAAACATACATAATGATAATGGTAAAAATTTCAGCAAAAATTTGCAAAAAATATTGCATATAAGAAGAGGCGCTAAGTGCCTCATTTGCGATTGTAGAGCGAATCTTATCGGTTTTACGTTTGACAAAATCTGTGTAGTTTAGCTCAACTGCTTTATTAAAAAGTCTATACGCAAAATAGTGAAACTTGCGAAAAGAAAACCGCGCCAAACAATAAGTGTAAAAAATGCCATACAGCGCGCGGAAAATATAAAATCCCACAAGCGCCTCACAAAAAAAGAGCATAAAACTAAAGGTGTTTTCAAAAGCAAAAAACTCATAAATCGCCTTTGAATAGGGATTTGCAAAGATAAGTTCTGGCTTAGAAGCAAAGGTGATAAAAGGCATAATAATGCTAATGCTCGCCGTCTCAATCACCGAAAATGCAATCATGCCAACAAACAAAAAGCACAAAATAATCTTATCTCTGCGCGTAAGGAGCGCGCGGAGTTTGTTTATGGTAGCAAACGTGCTTGTGGTTTGCTTACGCTTTTCTAAAACCCTTTTGCGTTTTTTTGAAAAGCTCATAATATGTCCTTTGGTGAGTTTTGGTTTGATTGATTTTCTAACGCATAGCGTTTGAAAAGCTCGCCGCGCTCTTTGTAAGAGCTAAATTGGTCTAAACTTGCAGCAGCTGGGCTTAAAAGTGCCACATAATCCGTTGTATGCAAAAGCTTGATTGCATCAATAGCAGTTTTTAGATTCTCACAATTTTGCGCGCTTAAATTGTATGCGTGCGCAAGCTCGCAGATTTTTTGTGCATTACTTCCGATAGCAAAGATTTTTATAGCGCACTGAGATGTATCACTTTTGCGGGAGTGAAGTTCGCTTTTCTTTATTTTGTGCTTGGATTCTATTTTTTGCATAGTGGTAAAAAGCGGGGTTAAATCCGCGCCTTTATCATCACCGCCTAAAATAAGCAAGATTTGAGAATCTTGATAGCGCAAAAGTGCTTGGATGGTCGCATCGACATTTGTGCCCTTGCTATCATCTACCCACAAGCGATTTTGAGTATCTCTAAATTCCTCAATCCTATGTGCACCGATTTTAAAGCGATTTAACACTTCGATTTCCCCACTATCACAAAGCAAACGCGCCACACCAAAAGCAATGAGAGAATCTAGCAAAAATGGCTCGCTAAAGCGTAAAGATTCTATCTTCACACCAAACGCGCGCGCCAAATCTTTAGAATCTTTATAATAATACGCCCTGCCTTGATAGTTTTTGCATAGCTTATGCGCACACAACTCCTTTGGCAAAATCGCAAAACTTTGAGAATCCATACGCGCTAAAGGGCTTAATTTATCGCTAATGTAATTTTCAAAACTCCCATGCCATGTGATATGATCCTCACTTAAGGGCAAAAGTGCATACACCTTTGGCACGGCGATATGCGTGTAATGCAAGGCAAAAGAGCTGGTTTCTAAAATCCAAATAGGCGCTTTATTTTCATACAGCGCGCAAAGTGGCGTTCCAATATTTCCCCCGCTTTGCGCACCCAAATGTGATAAAAGCGCGGTTGTCATTTGCGTAGTCGTGGTTTTACCATTCGTTCCGCTAATCCACGCATTTGCGGGTATTTGCGCTTGTGAAAGTTTATGCTCTCGCATTAAAAGCGCGTAGAAAAAATCATACTCACTTAAAAGCGCGCGCTCCTTTTTTGCGTGCAAAATAAGGGGATTAAGTGGCGCAATGCCCGGTGAAGTAAGAAAAAAAGAATCTAGCTCCTGTAAGTTTGGGAGGGTGAGAATCTTATGAAAAATTTCATCTGCAATAGATTCCCGCGTGCTTTGTGACGTGCAATCTTGCAAATGAGAATCTTGTGGCATAGGAAGCAGCTCATTACCAAATATATCGTTTTGTGCATGCGTAAATTTTAGATCATAGATTCGTAGCTTTTTGCCAAGCGCGTTCAAAAACGCCACAATCGGCTTTGTGGTAACGCCTAGCCCAAGTATTGTAATCATTTTGCGCACCTTTTTTGTGTTTTTTTGCATTGTGTTTGAGAATCTAGCGGACTTTGAGCGTCAAAAGCGCGATAATATTTGCTAATAGCGAGATAATCCAAAAGCGCACGATGATTTTATTCTCCGCCCAACCTTTTTTTTCAAAATGATGGTGGATTGGCGCCATAAGGAAAATGCGCTTGTTGCGGTATTTGTAGCTACCAACTTGAAGCATCACAGAAAGCGTTTCAAACACAAAAACAATGCCTATCAAAATAAGTAGCACCTCATTGCTTGAGACAATCGCCATATATGCGATAAATCCACCAATCGCAAGACTCCCACTATCACCCATAAAAACTTCCGCCGGGTGGCAGTTATACCACAAAAAGCCAAAAAGTGCGCCCATAAGCGCACAACTCACCACCACAAGTTCCCCACTATTTGCTAAACGCGGATAATACAAATACGAGGAAAGTCCGATATGCCCGCCAATATACACAAACACACTTAGAGAAATAAGCGCAAAAATACTCGGCGCGCTCACAAGCCCATCAAGCCCATCGGTAAGATTCACAGCATTTGCAGTGGCGACAAACACAAGCACCCAAAACAAAAGCGCGAGAATTGGAATCTTCAGCCCAAAAATATCAAAGCACGCTAGAGAATCCATATCAAAAAGTGGCTCTTTCATAAATGGCACATACAATTCACTTCCCTTGCCAATCTGCACGAGGACAAACGCAAAAACAAAGCTAAAAGCTAAAAGCAACGTCATTTTGACTTTAGCACTCATTCCAGCATTTGAATGCAAAGAGATTTTCATATAATCATCTCTTCCGCCAATAAAGCTAAATCCAAGCAACACCGCAAGCCCTAGCAACGCAAAAGCATTACTTATATCCATACAAAAAAGGCTCGCTACAATCGTGCAAAACACAAACACCATACCGCCCATTGTTGGCGTGTTTTTCTTGCCCTCGTGCGGGATAAAGGCAGAAATAGGCTGATTTGCCTTCTTTGCGCGCGCCCACTTGATAAAATAAGGCATCAATACTAGACATAAAACAAAAGAAAGAAAAAACGCAACGCCCGCTCGGAAAGTGATATATTGAAATAAATTAATGTGTAGCAGCGCGTGAAACCAATATAGCATAGCCACCTCCAAAGATTTACAAGCACAAAATTTTACGAGCAAAAGAAGCGGGATTGTATCGCTAAATTTGTAAAACTTTGCTAAATTTCAGTGCTTGCTTTTATCTGCATAAAATTATTTAGCAAAATTTGCGGAGGATAGAAATGGGTAAAAAAGCGCTACTTGTGATAACTGATGGAATCGGCTTTAGTGAAAAAACTACTTATAACGCATTTTTTCACGCAAAAAAGCCAACTTATGATTATTTGCTAAAAAATGTGCCTTATGCGATGATACATACCTATGGCTTGAGTGTTGGCTTGCCAGAAGAGCAAATGGGAAATTCAGAAGTAGGGCATATGTGTATCGGAAGCGGACGCGTGCTGTATCAGGATTTGGTAAAAATCTCGCTTGCATTGCAAAATAATGAGCTCGATTCTAATCCAGCACTTCAAAGCGTATTTGATAAAAGTCAAACTATTCATCTTTGTGGGCTTTGTAGCGATGGGGGCGTGCATTCGCACCTTTCACACTTACTAGGTTTGGCGCAATTATGCGTGAAAAAAGGCAAAAAAGTGTGGCTGCATTTAATCACTGATGGGCGCGATGTGCTACCCCAAAGTGCGTTAAAATACTTAGAAGAAGTAGAGAATCTTTGCAAAAATACGCCTAATGGCAGTGTGAAAATCGCTACGATTAATGGGAGATTCTACGCAATGGATAGAGATAAGCGCTGGGAGCGCGTGGAGAGGGCTTATGACGTGATAATGAGTGCGCAAAATCTCCAAACTTGCACCCCAAAAGAGTATATAAACGCGCAGTATGAAAAAGGCATTTTTGATGAGTTTATTGAGCCTGCAAGCTTTAATAAGTATGAGGGAATGCAAGAAAATGATGGATTTATTTTTGTAAATTTTAGGTCTGATAGGGCAAGAGAAATTGTAGAATCTTTGGGGAATGAAAGCTTTGAGGGCTTTGCGCGCAAAAAATATGTAAAGCTTCACATTGCCACAATGTGCGAGTATGACGCCACTTTCACCTTTCCAATTATGTTTCCAAAAGAAAAAATTAAAAATACACTTGCAGAAGTTGTCTCAAAGGCAAATATGCGCCAGCTTCACACCGCAGAGACAGAGAAATATGCGCATGTAACTTTTTTCTTAAATGGTGGAAAGGAAGAGGAATTTGAGGGTGAAAAGCGCGTGCTTATCCCCTCACCAAAGGTGAAAACTTATGATGAATCGCCTCAAATGAGCGCGCCGGAAGTGTGCGATGTGGTGCTAGGAGCGATGAATGAGGGTTATGAATTTATTGTGGTAAATTTCGCAAATGGCGATATGATAGGGCACACGGGGAATTTTGATGCTGGGATAAGAGCCGTGGAGGCTGTGGATAAGGAGCTAGGCAGGATTTTAGAATCTGCGCGCAAAAATGATTATAGCGTGGTGATTACAAGCGATCACGGGAATTGTGAAGAGATGAAAGACGCACAGGGCAATACGCTCACAAATCACACCGTGGGCGATGTGTGGTGCTTCGTGCTTGATAAAGATGTTAAAGAAGTGCAAAAAGAAGGCGGCTTGAATAATATCGCCCCTACGATTTTAAAATTACTGGGCTTACCAAAGCCACAAGAAATGGATAACGCGCTTTTTTAATCCCCTTTTCAAAATGCCATTCTCTTTATGTTTTCCGCTGGGACACTCGGCGCTTTTTTGGTTGATGAGAAACTAAGATTCTTCGCTATGCTCAGAACGACAAGGACTTGTTTTACAGATTTTTGAATTTAGCCCATCACAAAACGCCCTAATTATTGTATAATCCAAACCTTTTCACTCACAAAATCACAAATTATTTAAGGAGATTTTTCATTATGGCACGCTTAAAAAATGAAGAAGTGAAAGTGCTTTCCCTTAGCTCACTTGGGGGAATGCTTGAATTTTACGATTTTATTATTTTTGTGTTTTTTACCGGCGTTATTGGGGTGCTTTTTTTCCCTTCAGATAGCACTTTCTGGCAAGATATTAGCGCTTATAGCACCTTTGCGGCGGGGTATTTTGCAAGACCACTTGGTGGGATTATTATGGCGCATTTTGGCGATAGAAATGGGCGTAAAAATATGTTTATGCTTTCCATTTTGCTTATGGTTATCCCAACTTTTGCGCTAGGTTTTATGCCCACTTTTGAAGAAATTGGCGTGCTTGCGCCCATAGCTTTGATTGTGATTAGAATCTTGCAAGGCATTGCCATTGGCGGGGAATTGCCCGGAGCGTGGGTGTTTGTATGCGAGCACAGCGAACGCAGAGTGCTTGGTTCAACGATGGGTATTTTCACAAGTGCAGTGGTTTCAGGGATTTTGCTAGGAAGCATTGTAACACTCTTTGTGCATATGAATTTTAGCCCGGCGGAAATCAAAGAATACGCGTGGCGCATTCCATTTATTTTGGGCGGGGTTTTTGGAATTATTTCAATTTTCTTGCGTAGATATTTGAGTGAAACACCGGTGTTTAAGGAAATGCAAGCGTTGCAACAAACGCAAAAAATGCCCATTAAAGAGGTGGTGAAATCACATAAAGTAGGTGTTGGATTCTCATTCTTAAGCACTTGGATTTTGACTGGTTGTGTCGTTATTAGCGTGCTTTTGACGCCTAATCTTTTAGCACAAAAATTTGAAATTGATGCGATTTCAAAAATCGTCTATCAAATCATCGCAATCTTTTTCTTAGCCTCTGGAAACGCGCTAGGTGGGATTTTAAGCGATAGAATCGGCTTAAAAAATGCAAGCCTGCTTTTTGGTGGCTCGCTCATGCTTTTTGCCTGCCTCTTTTATGGCTCAATCGTGCAAGGCGTGCATTTTGACCTAGTTTTGCTCTTTTATTATTTGATGGCACTAAGCGCTGGAGTTATGGTTTTCACGCCCTTAATCCTTGTAGATAGCTTCCCTGCGCCCATTCGATACAGCGGGATTTCATTTGCATACAATATTTCTTATGCTATTTTTGGTGGTTTGACGCCGATTTTTTTCGCCTTTGTCAAAGATGAATATCCTTTCTGCTTAGGCTTGTATATGATGTTTTTAGGGCTTTTAAGCATTGTGCTAGCGGTGGCGTTTGTGAAAAGATTCAAACAGGTTTAAGGCTCAAATTTGCGTAAGATTCTCATTTTTGCGCTTATGTGCGTGTTTTTGGGCTGTGAGTTTGAAGACAAATACGCCAAAAAAGCGCAAATGCACGAGATTCAAAGCACGCCATTTGTAAGCATTTATACCGATAACATCGCGCAAGCAAAAATTTATGACGCATTCTTAAAGCGCACGCCTAGCAAGCCTTTGCAATCCCTATCGCGGGGCATTCCAGAGGAATTTAAAATCACACTCAAAGACAATGAACAATACACAGACTTGCAAAGCTTTAGCCTACGCACATTTGACAAAACGCACTCCGCGCTTAGGATACGCACACAGCGCGTGCTTTTAGAATCTTTTCTAACTGATAAGGAGCGCAGGGATTTTTTGCAATTGCCAAAAATCTCTTTAGTAGCGCTAGATACCATCACCACAAAGCGCGCGCAAATACACGACAAAGACACAGGAGAGGTGCAAATAAGCAAACATATCACAACAAGTTCAGCGCAATTTTTTGGCTGCTTTTTACTAAATTCTAAACCTCTTATAGAAAATAAAAAACTCACAAGACGCGTGCAAGCAAAAGCCCAAAACTTCTTTTCACGTTATGAGTTTGGCGCGCCGGATATGGAAATTACACTTTTTAAAATCTCAAGCAAAGATTGCCAATCTGATGAAGTAAAGGTATTTCTTTTTCGCACATTTGGGGGTTAAGGAATGTATCTTTTTGCTTAATAAAATTTGCAGATTCTGTAATGCTGTTTCCAAATCCCCCACCAAACACACAACAAAGAATCCAACCCAAACCTGCTACAATTAGCCCTCAAAAAAATTTAGGAGAAGCAATGCTTGCAACACATTTTAAAAAAATTGGCACACTCTATCGCAAAATAAGAATTGAATTTCACACAATCTACAATTTTTTTGACCAGCAACTTATCTACGCCGCTTCGCTAAGCTTTTATAGCATTTTTGCGCTTATCCCGCTGTTGCTTATTTTTTTCTCAATCCTGCTTAATATCCCGCAGTTTCACGCCCAAGTCCAAGACCTCAAAGAAACAATTCTTTCAAATATGCTTCCTACGCATACTGATATGCTTTCTCAATACCTTGACACCTTTTTAGAAAACTCCACAAAACTCGGCGTGATGGGGATTGTCTCTGTGCTTATCACTTCAATTTTATTCTTTCGTAACTTTGAATACGTCGCGGCAAAAATGTTTAACTCTAAGCCAAAAAATTTCCTAGATTCCCTCGTGGTGTATTGGACGATGATAACGCTTTTCCCCATCTCACTAGCCCTTTCTGTGTATTTTAGTTCAGAGGTGCAAAAGACGCTTAAAGGCGTGGCAGATTTGAGCCTGCTTTTTGATTGGCTGCCTTATGTTATCACTTGGTCGATGTTTTTGCTCCTTTTTAAAATCTCGGCAAACAAGCCCTTAAATCTTTTAGCGCTTGTTTGTTCTAGCCTTGGGACGACGATTGTGTGGCTTATCACAAAATGGGGCTTTGTGTATTATATTTTTTACAATGAAACTTACAAAAGCATTTATGGGCAAATTTCGATTTTGCTTTTTTTGATGACTTGGATTTATGTCTCTTGGGTGATTATATTATGCGGAATGCGCGTATGCGAGGGATTGATGAGTAATTTTGGTAAGAAAATCGAGCAAACCTTTGGCTTTAAAAGTATGGTCTAGCTCCTTAAACAAGTGCCATACTTTCCAAAATAGCAATAAGACAAGCACAAAAAATAATAATTGATTTAAAAATATTTGCTTAATGCGTGAAATCGCCTCCTCTTAATGGCTCACCAAAGTGCAAATCGCGTGTCGCCTTGCACCCTAAAATCTCGCTATAACTTTTTGGGTGCAAGCCACCCTCTATGTTTGGGCGCAAGATTTTAATATTTTGATGCGTTAAAATCGCGCCTTTTTTAATCTCTTCACTCACCCAAATTCCACGTGCAAACTCCCTGCCTTTTTTTGGCGCATTAGAATCCACCCCATTTCCTAACGCACAAAATGTCTCATCAATAACCTTGCTTAGCTCTGTAAATCCGCGTGCATCAAGACTAAAGCTACTATCCGCACTCTGCAAGCTTTTATCCAAAATAAAATGCTTTTCAATCACACTCGCGCCCAAACTCGTCGCAATGCACGCACAAAGTGTATCTAGCGTGTGGTCAGATAAACCAAACTTCACGCCAAATTTTTCTTTAATCCTTGGCATTTGCGCTAGATTCATAGAATCTAGCGGGGCAGGATAACTACTCACACAATGCAAAAGCGTAATATCATACGCGCCATACTTGTAGCACACTTCTAATGCGAGTGCGATTTCTTCATCATTTGCAATGCCACTTGATAAAATCACAGGTTTCTTACACCGCGCCACCTCAGCGATAAGCTCCAAATCTAGCACCTCAAAACTCGCAATTTTATACATTGGGCAATCAAGGGATTCTAAAAACTCCACACCTTTTGGTGAAAATGGCGAGCTAAAAACAAGCAATCCTAGCTCTTTTCCTAGCTTAAAAAGCTCCTTATGCCACTCCCAAGGTGTTTGCGCCTCTTTGTATAAATCATACAAATATCGCCCTTCCCACGGCGAGCCTTTGATTTGAAAATATTTATTTTTTGCATTCAAAGTAAGGCAATCAGGCGTGTAAGTTTGCAATTTCACCGCCTTTGCGCCACTTTTGGCAATGGCTTGAAAAGAATCTTTTGCCACTTCCAAACTTCCACTATGATTTGCACTTAGTTCTGCTACAAGTAAGGGCTTTTGAGGGATTTTAGATTCACATAAAGAGATTTTTGGGATATTTGCTTGTAGCATACAAACGCTCGCCATAGATTCCCGCAGTATAAGGGATTTTCGCATAATATCCACATCAAAGCTTTGAGAATCTCTACATAAAAAATCCTTCAAAACACCGCTTAACTCATAGCCATTGCGCAAATAAAATACCCTTGCTTTAGAGTTTTTGCTCATTACTTCTAAAAAAAGCGCGTGCAAGTTGAAACCACTTAGCGCGATTTTTTCTAGCATTTTGAGAATCTTTGCACCTTTTTTAGCAAGTGTGGATTCAAAAATATTTGCATAGATTCCCACATACGCGTGCTTGTGCGTGAGATTAAGCCGACTAAGCGAACCCACACCTAAAAATTTTAGAGAATCTAATGGCGGGACGCTTTGGGTATTTTCATCTTTTAAAAGCAAAGGAGATTGAGAAAAAACGCGCGCAAGATTTTCTAATGTGGCTAAGGATTCTGCAGAATCCACAAGCTCAAAAAACGCCCAATATTTCGCGCTTGCATTGTTATGCAAACCTTGCACAAAATCAAAATGCCCCTGCTCTGAAATATGACTAGAATACATAAATTGCGCGATTTCTGGCGCATTACGTAGGGCTAAAATCTTTAAAAGCCACTCTTTATTTAACGCACAAAAATCAATCGCAAAAAAATGCGTACATTGATAATTCACCTTTTCCCCTTGCTCGCACACTTACAGCGCAAAAATTTGTTGCAATAACCATGGAAGCTTATCGCCAATTTTTAGCGCGCTTAAAATCGCCTGAGATTCCTTGCGCCATTGATAGCTTGCAAAATCTAGCAATATTGGGATTTCTCCCAAACTCTTTGCGCGTAAAAATGCACCAAGTGCTTCAAACTGCTCTATTTGAAAATACTGATTAGGCGCAGATTCTATCATAATGCAAGGAAGCGCACACTGCGCTAGCTCGATAAGCGTTCCACCACCGGCACTTATGGCAATATCGCAAGTTTGCATAAGCGCACTAAAATCGCTCGGGGTTAGATTGCGATAAACCTTAAGATTGTGCGCTTGCGGAATTGTGTGCGGATAAAAATTCCCCAATACCAAATGAAGCGTGGGCGTGTGCGCAAGATTTTCTGTGGTTGGCGCAAGCGAAGTAAAATGAGCATTTAAAAGTTCCACACTTTGCGCGCTAAAGTTTTGCAAATCCGCGCCACCAAAGCAAAGCAAGATATTTTTAATCTCTTTTTTGCATTCAAAATTTGACGTGAAAAATTCAAACGTTGGCGCATATTCAATACCGCAAAAATAGCGCACTTTTTGCTCCTTGCTTAAGTTTTTATAAAGTTTATGTGCGTTTAGCGCGCCATTTAGCACAAACGCACATTTTGGATACACACTGCGATTGGTATCATCAAGACAGAGCAACGCTTTTGGCGCAAAAGAGAGCAAAGCACTAAAATGCGCACGCGTGAAGAAATAGCTATCAACAATAAGATTTGCACCCTTAAAATCCACGTGTGAGGGGAGATTCTGCAAATTTTTATGTGTATTTGGCAAAAAATAAATTTGTGCTGACGCGCAAGGGGCAAGGGAATTTGCAAGGGGTTTTGTAAGAGAATCTAGCAATCTTGCGATTTTTTTACATCGCATTTTATGTCCTAAACCCGCATTTTCTCCGCTATCATAGAGAAAATAAAAACTCTGTATCGCCTCACTCATAAAACTAACTTTAAAAAAGATCAAATTTATAGCGGTATTTAAACTCCGCTAATTCCCAATCTTGCGGCGTGTCAATATCCTGCGCGTCAAAAAAATCTAGCTCCATGCCAAGAGAATGCGGGGCAAAAATAGGCAATTCCTCCAAAAATGCGCCCGCACGTCCAAAATAAAACTGCCCCGCATCATAAAAAAGTGCCTCCAAATCCTGCGTGCGCGTGTTTTGAAACTTTGCCTCCAAAGGCTTGACAAAGCCTTGTGCTTTTTGTGGTAGCAGAATCTCCTCTTTTTGCAGTGTGGTTGCGTGGTTTTCTTGTAGCGAGGTTTGTGAAGATTGCAATCTAAAGCCTCGCAAGGGATTATGACTAAATCGCAAAGCGCTAAAGACATACTGCGCGCTTTTTTGTGATTCTAGCAAGGCAAAGGCGTTTTGCAAAATATGCGCTTGCAAAAGTGGCGTTGCTGGGTAAATACAACAAATAATATCTTGCGGTTTTAACTCCAATTCCCTTGCAGCATGCGCGATAACGCTCAAAGTAGGCGTAAAATCATCGCTCAAATACGCTGGACGCAAAAAGGGTGTTTGCGCGCCAAAGGTATTTGCAACTTCTGCAATTTCTTTAGAATCTGTGCTTACTATAATTTCATCAAAAAGCTTAGATTCTCGCGCACAAACAATTGGGTAGGAAATAATGGACTTACCTAAAAAAGGCTTGATGTTTTTGTGTGGAATTCTCTTTGAGCCTGCGCGAGCGGGGATTATGGCGACGATTTTCATAGAATCTTACAATGCACGCAAAGCTTAAAATGGCCACAAACTTTCAATCCCATCACTCACAGGGTTTTTACTGCGTGTTTGCGAGATAGGACCAAGCGAGCGATAAGCGATTTTTGCATCAGCTAAATAGCGCGACTGCACGGAATTATTTTTCTCCACATCATAGGGACGCACCACGCCACTCACTTGTAAAATCTGCTTTTCACCATCAACTAGAATTTCCTTTTGTCCCGCGATAAAATAATTTCCATTTTCTAACACCTTGATAATGCGCGCGGTGATGGTGGCGTTAATAGAATCTGTGTGATTTTGATTGCCTCCACCGGTAAAGTTTGTCGTATTATTCGCCTTTGTGAGCGTGTAAGCACTCATATCATTAAGCTCTTGGGCAATCTTTTTTTGCTCTTCATCGCTCCCGCCATACTGCAAGCTCGGGGGCGTGCTAGCCCCGCCACTTGTGCCGTTGTAGGCTTTGGTGGTGGCAAAATTCGCGCTAGCACTTTCACTGATGATAATTGTGATTAAATCATCTGGCTTCATCGCGCGTCTATCGGCAAAAAGCGGACGATCACCCGTACCAAAAAGTGAGCCCGCGCGCGGAATGTCTGGGATAAATTCTTGTGCTGGAGATTCCTCAACATATTCAGGGATTTGACTAAAATCGATATCCGCTTCAAAGCCTAGCAACTGGAAATGTAACGCAAAAAATATCGCAAAAATGGAGAATTTTTTTTTCACTTTTAGCTTTCCTTGCAGAGATTTTATACAAGATAAAGCAAAGGATATTCCTTGAAATAAAAGATATTTGTTTTCTGTAAAAAGCTTATTTGCTTCACTATTTTTTAGCCAGATGTTTTACACATACTTTTCAATCTCTCTTAAATCCTGCTTATCGATAATAATATTTGCCGCTTCTTTTAAGACATTTTTCGCACAAAAGGCTATACGCGTGTCAGCAGAGGCAAACATACTCAAATCATTTGCGCCATCTCCCACACATAGCGTATTTTGCCTTTCTATACCAAGCAGATTCTGCAAGCGCACAAGCATTTCACCCTTTGAAGTGCTAAACATCATCTCACCACCTATCTCGCCACTTAACACATCATCTTTGAAATGCAAAATATTGCTAAAATCAGAATCTAGCCCCAAAACCTTTGCAAAATGCCTTGTAGCAAGACTAAAACCACCGCTAAAACACACAACTTTATAACCTTTGCTTTTAAGAATCTGCACGATTTCATGCGCACCAAGATTAAGCGGAAGATTCTCACAAATCTCTTTTGCGCGAGCCAAACTTAGCCCCTTAAGCAATGCCACACGCGATTTTAGGCTTTCATAATAATCAAGCCTCCCCTCCATCGCCTGCGCTGTAATATGCGCTACCTGTGCTTCCACGTTACATTCTTTAGCTAAAAAATCAATCGTCTCGCCATTCATCAGTGTAGAATCAAAATCAAATACTGCTAATTTCATTTTTTCTCCCTTTTAAGCCATTTGTAAAAAACATTTCACACAACCACGCGCGCGATATTTGGCGAAAGGTGCGCTAAAATCTCATAGCTAATCGTGCCAAATACCCTCGCCACATAGCTTGCGTCATTCATCAAGCACACTTTTGGCGCATCACTCGCGCAAGAAAAGCAGTCCATTGACATACGCGGAAAAATCTCATATCCTTCAGCGGTGTGGAATTTCTCGCCATTTTTCTTTAGATTCTGTGCGTGGATTTCATTAAAGCGAAAAAATCCATCGCCATAGCCGACATCATAGGTGCTAACAATGCTTTTTGTTTCTACTCTACCTTTCCCGCCGTAGCCAATTTGTGAATCTTGCTCTAAGGTTTTAGAACAGATTCTCTGCGCCCAAAGGCTCGCAACAGGGCGCAAGTCCGAAGCAATCGACAAGGGGGCTTCCAAATAGCCATAAGCGGCAATTCCTATGCGAACCAAATCATCTTGTAAGGCGTGGGATTGACTTTTTACGCGCAACGCACCAGATGAGCTTAAGGAGTGAAAACGTGGGGTTGGAATCCCAAAACGCACACAAAGGCTACTTACGTGCGCTTTTAGCTCGCTAAATTTCCATCTTTGTTTTTCAAACTCTGCTCCACCCTCATCGCCATAGGCAATATGTGCTAACACACCAAAAAGCGTGAGGTTTTTTCCTGCAATAAGAGTAAAAAAATTTTCTAATTCACTAGGCTGTATGCCGTTGCGATTCATTCCAACATTCAGCTTTAGCTCGATTTTATCGCCACTTTTGAGCCTTTCTAGCATATGCGTATCACTCACCACGACCGCCATATTTGGTTGAAGAGTTTGCTTAGGTGTCACACCACCATAAAAAATACTTATAGATTCAAATAAATGCGCTACCTGTAAGGCTTCGTTGTAATTTTTCACAAACACATTTTTAATGCCATTTTGCTTGGCTAAATGTGCCATTTCAATCAAGCCATGCCCATAAGCATTATCTTTTAGCACAAGGGCTATTTTTTCTTGCGCACCCAAAACTTGAGTAATAATAGAAAGATTATGTCTAAAAGCACGAGAATCTAAGAGAATTTCTGCCATAAAAGCTAAGCCTTGATTCTAAGATTTAGCTTGCGCTAAAACGCACAAGCTGTGGTATTTCAAAAGTTATTTTGGTAACCCTGAAATGTAAGTTGCAAGCTCATCGATTTCCTCATCTGTAAGCTTTGCGGCATTTGGTTTCATAAGGTTTGCTTTACCATGGCGATTAAGCGTTCCAGCACGATAAGCTTTCAAGTCTTCTACAATTTCTGCTTTACCAAGTCCAGCAATTTCAGCATTACCAAAACTTGTTTTCTTTCCATCAGCTCCATGGCAACTAACGCATTTTTTGAAAGTAGCAGGCGCATCAGCTAGCGCAAAACTTGCAAACCCAACAAACGCTAAAAGTAACAACTTTTTCATACTATACTCCTTATAAGCTGTCTTAAACAGCACCCTTATTTGTTTCCCGCAATTGAGAAACGCAGTATTCTAACACAATTTTTACTCAAAATCGCGCATACTTCAGGAATCCATAGGATTTTGTTATGTTTTGGTATTATAATTACGCGTTGCTAAGGTTTCGCAGATTTTAAGAGCTTATGTTTTTTAGTCAATTTAAGGAGTTTGTTATGAGCTACAAAAGATATGAGAGGGGTTATTTTATGCCTCCAGATTCTCATAAATATTTAGAATGGGCGCAGAAAGAATATGTCACAAAAGCGCCAATTTGGTGCAGTGTGGATTTGCGCGATGGGAATCAAGCACTCATCACACCTATGAGTTTGGAAGAAAAAATCGAGTTTTTCAAGCTTCTTGTAAAAATCGGCTTTAAGGAAATAGAAGTCGGATTCCCAGCAGCAAGCCAAACAGAATACGCCTTTTTACGCACGCTAATTGAGCAAGATTTAATCCCCCAAGATGTCTGTGTGCAGGTGCTTACCCAAGCGCGCGAACACATTATCAAAAAAACTTTTGAAAGCCTGCAAGGATGCAAAAATGCCATCGTGCATGTGTATAACTCCACTTCTTACGCCCAACGCGAGCAGGTATTTAGAAAATCGCGCGAAGAGGTGAAAAAAATCGCCATTGAAGGTGCAAAGCATTTGATGGAATATGCAAGCAAAACAGAAGGAGGCTTTAGGTTTGAATACTCACCTGAAAGCTTTAGCGGGACAGAGATGGAATACGCACTTGAAGTGTGCAATAGCGTGATTGAAGTTTTTCAACCCACAAAAGAAAAAAAACTTATTTTAAATCTCCCTGTCACCGTTGAAATGAGCCTACCACATATTTATGCCACACAAATAGCATATATCTCACAAAATGTAGATAAGCGTGAAAATGTGCTTATCTCATTGCATCCGCATAATGATAGAGGTTGTGCGATAGCAGATGCAGAACTAGGGCTTTTAGCTGGAGCAGATAGGATTGAGGGCACGCTATTTGGCAATGGTGAGCGCACAGGGAATGTCGATATTATCACCCTTGCGATGAATCTGCATACGCACGGTGTTGATTCTAAGCTTGATTTTAGCAATATTCCGCCAATTTGCGAGGTGTATGAACGCGTGACAAAAATGCGCGTGTATGAACGTCAGCCTTATTCTGGCAAGCTTGTGTTTGCGGCGTTTTCTGGCTCGCATCAAGATGCAATCGCAAAAGGTATGGCATATCACGCAGAGCACAAGCTTAACACTTGGAATGTGCCATATTTGCCAATCGACCCAAAAGATGTGGGGCGCGAGTATGAAAGCGATGTGATACGCATAAATTCCCAAAGCGGCAAAGGCGGGATTGCTTATGTGTTGCACACGCAGTTAGGCATCGATTTGCCCGCGCAGTTTAAAGAGGCGTTTTCCTACTATGTTAAGGATATTTCGGACAAGGCGCATAAGGAACTAAGTGTTGGGGAGATTTGCGAGATTTTTCAAAATGATTTTGTGAATCTAAAAACACCGCTAGAGCTTTGTGAATATCGCTTTGAAAAGCAGGAAAACGGCTTTAGCGTGGAGTTGGAATTGCATTTTAAAGGCAAAAGACATAAATACCACGCGCGCGGAAATGGGCGACTTGATAGCATAGCAAATGCTTTGCGGGAGAATCTAGGCTTAGAATTTGAAATCATCGATTACAGCGAGCATTCTTTGAAAGAGGGCTCAAGCTCGCAAGCCATCTCTTATGTGCAGATAAAAAGTGGCGGTGTGAGATACTTTGGCGCGGGGATTGACACAGATATTATCATCGCAAGTGTGCAAGGGCTTGTCAGCGCAATAAATCGCAGTTTGGTGGATTCTGAAAAATAAATAAAAATGATAGAAAGTCAGAAACTATTCCATTAATCGTATCACTTACAAGAGCAAAGCCCCTGACAAGCTCCGCTTCGCGCGCATACTTGACGCGTTTTGGCTGATTGGGTTTGTGGATTTTTTGGAGAATCTTAGATTCTTCGCCTAAAGACTCAGAATGACAAGCTTTGAGGATAAGCAAAACATCTTGGAATCTACGCCTTAAAATCCAACCAAAATACCAAACTTGCAAAAATCCCGCTCTTTACTAACATAACTTCTTAGTACTTATTACCCAAAAAGCCTCTTTTCATACACCCTGCGGATTTCTGGGATATAGGTTTTGATACCAGATTCTAAGCTAAAACGCGGTGTGTAGGAGAGAAACTCGCTTGTAAGACTGATGTCTGCCTGCGTGTGCGTTTGGAAAAAGCTATACGGATTTTTAATATATTCCACTTCAAAATCCCCAAGCTCAGCTTTCAGCGCATTTATAATGTCATTATAGCTTCGCGCCACGCCCGAACCCACATTATACACACCACTTTTTTGTGCCTCCATTGCCTTGACATTTGCCTGCACGACATCTTTGATATATACGAAATCCCTTTGTTGCTCACCAAACTCAAACAACCTCACCTTTTTATGCTCGAGTGCTTGCAAGCCAAGCTGCAAAACCATCGATGCCGTTTTGCCTTTAAAGGTCTCACGTTCACCAAAAACATTAAAATACCTTAGTCCAATAAGCGGTATTTGAGAATCTTTTGCCAACTCTTTGAGTGTGAAAATATCCATATTGAGCTTTGAATATCCATACACATTTTCTGGAATCTCATTTACCCCCACGATATTTGGCGCGGGCGTGTTGCCATAAGTGCCCGCAGATGAGGCATAGATGAGCATTGCATTTTGCTCTTTTGCAATCTCATACAATTCCACAAAGGCTTCGAAATTTGTGCGAATCATTAAGTTTTGATCCATTGCGGTGGTGTCAGAAATAGCCGCCTGATGGAAAATATAATCAAAATCACGCCCTTTAATTTTATACAAATCCTTCGTAATGTCGCCCACAATAATTTCACCCTTAAAATCAAGCAGATTCTTAAAATGCCCCAAGCTCGTAGGATTCCCACTAGGGAAGGTGCTACCATCGCGGAATTTATCAAACACGCAAACATTTGCCTGCGGGTGATGCTTTTGAAAATAAAGCGCGAGATTACTTCCTATAAAGCCCGCACCGCCTGTGATAAGAATATTTTTTTGCACTAAGTCATCATAAATATATTTCATCGCTCGCTCCTTTTATTGAGATTGCCTTGCGTGAGCAAAGGTGGGATTTCTTTAAGCGCGTGAATTATGTGGAGATTGTTTATAGCTTGTAGCTTAGAATCTCCACAATCCTCTTGTGTGATAAAAAATTTCTGCGCAATGTGAGAATCCTGCGCACACTGCACATCTGTGATTTTATCACCAATTAAAAGTGAGGCGGAAAGATTAATATCAAAATCTTTGAGTGCGGATTCTATCATACCGATTTTTGGCTTCCTACACGCACAATTTTGCGCTGGCGTATGCTCACAAAAATAGATTCTATCAAAGCAAAAACCAAGCTTTTTGCGCAATGTTTCTTGCATAAAGTTATGCAACTTCTCCATTTGCGCACGCGTGTAGAATCCGCGTGCGATACCGGATTGATTTGTCACCACAATCAGCAAAAAACCCTTATTTTTCAAGAATTCCAACAGCTCGAAAATACCCTCATTAAAGACAAAATCCTCTTTTTTATACACATAACCACTATCGATGTTTATCACGCCATCTCTATCAAAAAACGCGCAAGGTTGTGAATCTCGCATTTGTGGTTACTCGCTTTGTGGCAAAGGATTTTTTGTAACTTTGAGCTTTTGAATGCGCGTGTTATCCATTTCAATTACTTCAAACTCGCAAGAATGCGCACTGCAAGTATCACCAACTTCTGGCAAACGCCCCAAAAGTCCAAAAATATATCCGCCAATTGTGAGATGATCATTTGTCTCATCAATTTGCACACCTAGCATTTCTTCAAAGCTTTCAATATCAAGTTTTCCGCTTACTTCATAGGTGTTTTCGCTTAGCTGCTTATACTCGCTTACTTTTAAATCGTGCTCATCAGAAATATCACCCATCACTTCCTCGATAATATCCTCCATCGTCAAAAGCCCCGAAGTCCCGCCAAATTCATCAACCACAAGCGCAGTGTGAATTTGCTGACGTTTCATTGTGGTGAGGATTTCAGAGATATGTGCAGATTCTGGGACAATAATCATTTTACGCACAAGAGAAAGCATATCGCGCTCTTTTTTCTCCACAAGACTTTCAAGCAAGTCACGAATATGAATCATTCCTAAAATATTATCTTTAGAATCTGTATAGTAAGGATAGCGTGTGTGGTTGGTCTCTAGCACGATTTTTAGATTCTCCTCATAGCTATCTTTTGCGTTGAGACACACCATATCTTTGCGCGGTGTCATAATCTCTTTTGCCAAAATATCTGAAAAATCTACCGCATTTTTGATAATCTCACCTTCAATAGAATCTATGTATCCACCTTTTAGACTCTCCCCAACGATGATTTTAAGCTCTTCTTCAGAATGCGCGAGCTCGCCTTCTTTTGCCTGCGTGATACCAAGCCTTTTTAAGAAAAAAAGCGCAAGCAAATCAAAAAGATGAATAAAAGGATAAAACGCAATCCAAAAATAATGCAAAGGTTTTGCGATAAAAAGCACCATAGATTCCGTCTTTGCAATGGCGATAGACTTTGGCACAAGCTCGCCTAACACGACATGAAGCAATGTGATAAACACAAAAGAAATGGTAATTGAGATAATATGAATAATGGCATTTTCACCATCAAAAGCAAAAGCAAAAAAGTAAGTAATAAGCTTTCCAATACCATCTTGACTAACCCAGCCAAGCGCTAAGGAAGCAAGTGTAATACCAAGCTGTGTGGCACTTAAATAAGTATCAAGGCTTGAAGTGATTTTAAGTGCCAAAGAGACATTTTTCACGCCATTCTTTGCAAGCTCTTCAAGCTTTGACCTTCTTACTTTGACAATAGCAAACTCGCTGACAACAAAAAAAGCATTCACAAAAACTAAGATAAATGCCAAAAGGACTAAAAAACCCGAGTGATATGGATCCAAAAATACTCCTCACAATTTTAATAAAAGGCTAATTGTAACAAAGCTGTTTTAAAAAATGCTAAATTACAAAATCAATACTCATAGCAATATAGCACGCAACCCCGCCAAGCACCGCTGAAACAGGCACGGTTATAAGCCACGAAGCGACAATTTTATTTATCGCGCTACGTTTGACAAGCTCATGTTTGTAAGCCTTTTTGAGATTCTTTTTTTCCTTTTTGCTGAAGCTAAGCGCGTATTTGCTCTTATTAGTTTTCAAGGATTTGAGAATCTCACCTTTTTGTTTCACGCTTGCTTTATTAAAGTTTGTCAAAAAGCGCTCCACTTCTGCAGAATCTTTCCCTCTGTGTGCGTCTATAATGGTTTGCTGCATTTCATAATAGCGCTTTTTAAGATATTCTCTCAAAAATCCAACGCCAAAAATCGCGCCAATAGTTACATGCGTAGAACTCACCGGCAAGCCTAACTGCGAAGCAACTAGGACGGTTATCGCCGCACTCATCGCCACACAAAACGCGCGAATTTTATCAAGCTCGGTAATCTCATTTCCCACCGTGCGGATAAGACGCGGACCATAAAGCGCAAGCCCGATTGAAATCCCAAGCCCACCGATAAAAAGCACCCAGAGTGGCACGCCAGCCTTACTTCCTGAAAGCTCACCACCTAGAGAATCTAGCGCTTGATTAATCGCGGCAAGCGGTCCAATGGCATTTGAAACATCATTTGCGCCGTGTGCGAAGCTTAACATCGCCGCAGCAAAGATAAGCGGAATAGTAAAAAGCGTGCCAATATCCTCTTTTGTATTTGTCAAAGTTTGCACCTTTTTTGACACCAAAGGACGCGCGATAAAATACACAACAAGTGCAATTACAAACGACACAACAAGTGCTAAACTAAAGCTAATAGGTAGAATCTGCTTTAAGCCCTTCATCAACATATAAAGCACAAAAGCAAATGACATAAGAAAAATCAGTAGTGGCACGACAAGCTCTGCAGCGGCTTGCTTGTTTTCTTTGTAAGTAATAGTATTTTTAATCAACACCAAAAACAGCACTGCAATCACACCCCCCATAACAGGCGAAATAATCCAACTAGAAGCGATGCGTCCAAGCGCCGTCCAATTCACCACACTAAAGCCACCAGCCATAATGCCAGCGCCCAAAATCCCACCCACAAGGGAATGCGTCGTAGAAACAGGCGCGCCAATAAAAGTTGCCAAATGTAACCACAGCGCAGAAGAAAGTAGTGCACCAAGCATCACGCAAATAAAAATCCTAGAATCTTTCACAGATTCGGGGGCAATAATTCCAGATTTTATCGTATCGACCACATCAGCACCCGCCACAATCGCACCAAGTGCTTCAAAAATTGCTGCTATGGCAATCGCGCCAAGTAGTGTAATAGCTTTTGAACCCACAGCCGGACCGACATTGTTTGCCACATCATTTGCGCCGATATTCATCGCCATATACGCGCCAATAACCGCCGAAAACACCAGCACTAACACATTTGCACTCGCTCCAAACACAATAGCTATGAGCGAAACAACAATAAAAAACACCAACACAATGCTAATTTTAATGCTATCACTCAAGTTGTTTTGGTTTGCCTTTTCAATCTGTTTAACAACCTTAATATCCATAAGAAGATCCTAAGCCTTAAAAATGAAAGTAGCGTTTATACTACCTTAAAATCCCTTTGTACATAGCAATTTTTGCAAAATTTCAAATTTTGTGGCAAAAAATCAACAAAGTTTTATTTATTAAAGTTATAGAGCAGATAGAATCTTGCAATTTTGGCATTTGGCGATTAAAAAAGATTAGGATTCGTTTGGGTTAGAAAACATAAAATATGAAAGCAGTGCTAACATAAAGCGAGATTTACTCTCCCTGAAAAACCTTAAATCACAAGGAATAATTGCCTTTTATTCCTGCTTTCCGTCTTTTTTGCGCGTAAGTCCATATTTTTTGCGCTTTTCCCATAGGCTTTTGCGGCTCATTCCAAGCCTTTTTGCGAGCTCAATATCTGGATATCGACTTTCAAATTTTGCGATGATAATGCGCTCATATTCTTTCACGGAAAGAATCTTCCCTCCAAGCTCAAGGCTATTTGAATAACCAGAAATATCCACAACCTGTGGAAATGCCACCTTTTCATTTGAAATGATTGAAATAATGCAGCTAAATTTTAATGCCATATCTAAAAAGTCCTTCACTTCGGACTTTTTAAGCTCTTCTAAATTTGTGATATAAAAAATCTCATTTTTGCTAGGCTGATTTCTAAAAACCTGTTTCCAGCGGTCTTCTTTAAGCGTCAAAAATGAAAAAGTAACATTTTTTTCACGTGCATAACGCATAGCGTAAATATCTGCACTGCGTTGGGAATTTGTCTTAATCACAAAGGGTGGGTTATAGGCGATTGGGTCGGGCGTGGCGAGTTCTTTTTGGATAAATTTAAAATAATCACGATAAAAGCTTACTTCGTGTGTTAAATCTTGATAGGACTTGTAATGTTGGATTTTACGCACAAGCTCATCAATCATAAAAGGCTTCACAATATAATCTGCAATGCCGTTCTGCAGGGGCTTTGTAACCGTATCATCATTGATATAATTTATCATTAAAATAATAATCGCCTTACTAAAACGCTTCAAAAGCTCGAGGTAATTATTGTCAATGCTCTCAAGCGAGGCAAGCACGACATCAAAATGCTCTTTTTTATCCACATCGCTAAGCGACCCGATACTTACGCATTCAAATTGAAAATCATTCAGCCTATTCACAATTCCCTGCGCTAAATAGGTTTCGCTCTCAATAATCAAAATTTTCATTTCACACAACCCCTTTTAAGATAATTTTAAAAAAAATCTGCTAGATTCTACGCCAATCAATTGCGCGTAAAGTCACTAATGCACTCACTGCTACGCCCTCTTTCCGCCCGATAAAGCCCAGCCCTTCTGTCGTGCTTGCCTTAATGCTGACATTTGCAACCTCGATTTCCAAAAGCTTTGCGATACATTCTTTCATTGCTTGCTTGAAAGGCGCGATTTTCGGAGCTTGGGCTAAGATTGTCAAATCACAGCGCACGACTTCAAAGCCCACGCTACGCGCATAATAATACAGCTCCTGCAAAAGTTTTTTAGAATCTGCGCCCCTAAATTCTTCGCTCGTATCTGGAAACCACTGCCCAATATCACCGGCATTCATCGCGCCTAAAATCGCATCACTTAGCGCGTGAAGCGCGACATCGCCATCGCTATGGGCTTTGAAGCCAATAGGAGATTCTATATTCACGCCTCCTAGCACCATTTCTTTGCCCTCTTCAAAGCCATGCACATCAAAGCCACTACCAATGATATTTTCAGCACTTGCCACGCCAAGAGATTGCAATATTTCCAAATCCTCACCAAAAGTAAGCTTGTGTAATTGCCTGCTACCCGCGACAAACTTCACTTCTAAACCAGATTCAAAAAATGCGGAGCTTTCATCGCTAAACTTTGCATAATATTCAGAATCTAAAAGTTTTTTAAGAGTTTGCGTGTGGCTAAGTTGGGGTGTTTGGATAAGTTTTAAAGATTCTCTTTGCAAATAAGATTCTTTATAAAATGCCGTGTCTGCCACGTTTAGATAAGGCACAGCGCATATTTTAGATTCCACAGAATCAATACACGCCAAAAGTCGCTCAACCACACTAAAATCAACATTACATCGCGCCACATCACTCACTAGCACAAAATCGCTTTTCACCACTTCAAGCGCGTTTTTTAGACTTTGTGCGCGAGAATCTCCGCCCAACACAATAGTATGCTCACTTATATTTCGCATATAAAACAAATCTTGCTTTGAAGCCGTGATGACAACCTCGCTAAAGGCATAATGCGCGCAAAAATTCCGCGCTACTTCCTGCCACAACGCCCTTTCACCGATACGAAGCCACTGCTTTTTGATAAAGCGCGCTTTGGGATTGACAAAATTTGAAAGGTTAGATTCTTGATTAGAGTTTGCAAAACGCTCGCTATTTCCAGCCGCCATTAAGACTAAAGCGATTGTGCAAGGCAAAGGTCGAGGCGCGTTCAATAAAGACATATAAAAATTTCCTAATTCCCTAACTATTTTGTTAAATTAAAAAATTAATTTTAGCTTAGTTTAAATCACAAAATGCTTAAATTTTACACACTTTGAGTTTATTTGCGCACCCTTTTTACAAAAGCACCGCTAATTATGATTTGTCTGCTATGCTTGAAAGCCCTAAAATACAAGAAAAATTAAGGATTCTTAAATGACAGCAAGAGCAAAAAATATTCAAGATAAAGGCACATTGCAGGCAAATACGCAGCTTTTTCACGCAAAGCAAGGTGTGATTACAGAGCAAATGCAAAAAGTGGCACAAGATGAGAATCTTTCCCCAGAGCTTGTGCGCCAAGAAGTTGCGCGCGGAAGGCTTATAATCCCAGCAAATATAAACCACACAAACTTAAAACCCATAGGAATTGGCTTGGTTGCGCGCACTAAGATTAACGCAAATATCGGAAGCTCCTCGCTTGCAAGCGACATTAACGAAGAGATTGAAAAAACAAAAATCTCCATAAAATACGGCGCGGATACAATTATGGATTTAAGCACAGGTGGGGATTTGGATTCTATTAGGCAAGCTGTGATTGCAAACTCTAGCGCACCCATTGGCACCGTGCCGATGTATCAGATTCTCTATGATGTAAAAAATGATATTTTAAAGCTTGATATTGACACGATGCTAAAAGTCATTGAAAAGCAAGCAAAGCAAGGCGTGAGCTACTTTACAATCCATTGTGGCTTTTTGCTAGAACACTTACCTTTATTAAGCAAGCGCAAAATGGGGATTGTCTCGCGTGGAGGCAGTCTTATGGCGGCGTGGATGTTGCATTATCACAAGCAAAATCCTTTTTATGAATATTTTGATGAGATTCTCAAAATCTGCCAGCGCTATGATGTGAGTTTGTCGCTTGGAGATTCTCTGCGTCCGGGGTGCTTGGCTGATGCGAGTGATAAGGCGCAGTTTGGTGAGCTAGAGATTTTAGGCAAACTCACAAGGCGCGCGCGAGAGGCTTGTGTGCAGGTGATGGTGGAAGGTCCCGGGCATATCCCGCTCAATCAGATTGAGCGCAATATGGAGTTGCAAAAACGCTATTGTGATGAAGCGCCTTTTTATGTGCTAGGTCCGCTTGTTACAGATATTGCAGCGGGATATGACCATATCGCAAGTGCTATTGGCGCGAGTATGGCAGCGTGGCATGGTGCGAGTATGCTCTGCTATGTAACGCCAAAGGAGCATTTGGGTTTGCCAAATGCAAATGATGTGAGGGAGGGCATTATCGCGTATAAAATCGCCGCACACTCTGCGGACATCGCGCGTGGGCGCGTGAATGCGAGATTAAGAGATGATGCAATGAGTGATGCGCGCTATGGCTTTGATTGGAATAGGCAGTTTGAGCTAGCACTAGATTCTGAACGCGCGCGAGAATACCACGATGAATCCCTGCCTCAAGAGGTTTTCAAAGATGCGGAATTTTGCTCAATGTGCGGACCAAAATTTTGCAGTTATAAGATTTCACAGGAATTGCTAAAAGATAGAGAATAGAGAATCCACAAAGCGTTACAGAATCTACAAACCAAAAGCCCCAAAACGCGCCGAGTATGCGCGCGAAGCGGAGCTGAAGCGGGATTTATTTCCGCGAGGCGATACAATCTAAAGGAATGGAATCTAAATTCTAAAAACTAAGATATTAAGATATTTCATTCTGAGCCTTTAGGCGAAGAATCTATGTTTTTTTCTTAAGAATCTAAATACCCAAACAACATTGCAGAATCCATAAACCCAATCAGCCAAAACGCGTTGAGTATGCGCGCGAAGCGGAGCTGAAGCGGAATTTATTTCCGCGAGGCGATACAATCTAAAGGAATAGAGATTCTCAAACATAAAACTTTTTAAGGCTTTATGTTTGGATTTACCCAAAGCATAGTGATTTTTGTAACATTATTTGCCTTGCCCCATTCTTCTTGGATTTGAAACACAATTTCAAGCAGCACATTAAAAGGCTCTGCGCGCAAGTCAAGTGTGCGCGCCATTGTCGGAAGTATGTCATCATTATTTTTGTCGCTCATATCATTTGTGATAAGCGCGTATTTGAATCTTGGCAGAATACTTATAAATTCTTGTATCTTTGCATTTGGTAAATGTTGTAAAACATCTTTACAAAGGAGCAAATCCGCACTTGGGAGCGTTGTAAAATCGCCATTATATTGTGTGAAAATCACATTTGGCTTTTGGTATTTTGCGTTATTTGCTTTGATGACAAATGACGCGACATCAAAGCCTTGATACTCTATCCCGCTAAAATCAATATTTTTTGAAAACTGCCAATCGCCACAACCCACATCAACAACGCTTTTTATATTATGTTTTTTAAAAAAATCCTGCAAAAATACAACATAATCTTTGCATAAAATCTCATTTGACCCGCTGCCAGAGCCATTGCCCCACATATTTGTTTCATAAACAATATCAAAAAGTGCGCCTAGATTTTTTTCGTTTTGTTTTAGTAGGAGAGTTTTAATGAAGTGGATTTCGCTTGAAATGTGGGATAATCCCCCCCCCTAATAGACGATTTCTAAAATTTACAAGTTTTTGTTTTAGCCCCATATTTTTTCCCTACATATTTTTTGTACTGATGTGTGATTCAAAGCGGGGTTTATTTCACCCCGCAGAAATCTTTGATTGCCTCGATTTTGTCGGTTCTCTCCCAGCTAAATTCTGGTAGCTCGCGTCCAAAATGCCCATAAGCCGCAGTTTTTTGATAAATTGGGCGGAGTAAATCAAGCGATTCTATAATGCCTTTTGGCGTAAGGCGGAAAATGCTTTGCACACAATCAGTGAGTTTAGAATCTTCCACCTTACCCGTTCCGTGAGAATCCACCAAAATCGACACAGGCTCTACCACGCCGATAGCATAGGCGAGTTGCACGGTTGCTTTGTCGCACACGCCGCTTGCCACAAGGTTTTTCGCCACATATCTGGCTGCATAAGCTGCGCTTCTATCCACTTTGCTAGGGTCTTTCCCGCTAAATGCGCCCCCGCCGTGCGGACAACTTCCGCCATAAGTATCAACGATAATTTTGCGCCCTGTTAAGCCCGCATCGCCCTGTGGTCCGCCGATGACAAATTTCCCTGTGGGATTGACAAAATAGCGGATATTATCGTTTAGAAATTCTTTAGGTAGCACTTTTTGCACGACTTCCTCAATCACCGCATCGCGCAGGTGGCTTTGTTGCGTTTCTGGGCTGTGCTGTGTGGAGATAACGATTGTATCAATCGCCACTGGCACGCCATCTTCATAGCGCACGGTTACTTGACTTTTGCCATCAGGGCGCAAAAATGGCAGTTTCCCGCTTTTGCGCGCTTGTGCTAGCCCTTCAGTCAAGCGGTGAGAGAGCCAAATAGGCAATGGCATAAGTGAGGGCGTCTCGCGACACGCAAAGCCAAACATAAGCCCTTGGTCGCCAGCGCCGATTTCGCCATCTTCTCTATCCACGCCTTGATTGATATCCGGGCTTTGCTCACCGATACCATTTAGCACGGCTGCAGAGCGGTAATCAAAGCCATAGAGCGCGTCTGTGTAGCCGATTTCTTGCACGACTTTGCGCGCGATTTCTTGCATTGGTGCATATACGCTTGTTTTTAGCTCGCCAGCAATCACGCAAAAGCCATTACTTACAAGTGTTTCGCACGCCACACGCGCATTTTTATCACGCGAGATGATATAGTCAAGCACTGCGTCGCTGATTTGGTCAGCCATTTTGTCGGGATGCCCTTCGGTTACAGATTCTGAAGTGAAAAGAAATGATTTTTTCATAAACTCACCTTGTGTTTTGGATTTTTTACGGTGTAATAGTAGCACAAAAAATGGCAAATATGTATTGTGTTTTGAATTTTTATTCCATCAATTGTATCGCCTCTATTCCTTTAGATTGTATCACTTACAAGAGCAAAGCCCCTGACAAGCTTCGCTACGCGTGCATACTCGGCGCGTTATGGCTGATGAGATTCTAAGATTCTGCAACGCGGTTTTGAGAATCCTAGATTCTTCGCCTAAAGGCTCAGAATGACAAAGAGAGAGGTCATATGACAAGCCTTGTTTTTGTCATATTGAGCGAAGCGAAGAATCTAGCGCAACAAAGAATCCAACAAAAGCCTACTTTGTCAAACTGAACGCCCCTCTTGTCATTCTGAACTTTCCTCTTGTCAAACTAAACGCAGCGAAGAATCTAACAAAGAATCTCATAAAACCTCACTTTGTCATTCTGAGCGTAAGTGAAATATCTTAAGATCTTAGCTTTTAGAATTTAAGATTCTATTTCTTTAGATTGTATCGCCTGCGCGCATACTCGGCGCGTTTTGGCTGATGGGATTCTAAGATTCTGTAATGTTGTTTTAGAATCCTTAGATTCTTCGCCTAAAGGCTCAGAATGAAATATATTTTGTCATATTGAGCGCAAGCGAAGAATCTTAATATCTTAGCTTTTAGAATTAGAATCTAGCCTTACTTTTTTCTAAATTTTGTCAAAAAATAAAAGCTAATTTTTTGCAAGAGCGAGGGCTTTTTGCGTGAATGTTGGCGCAAAAGTTTAAGTATCTCATTGCGTTGAAAGATAATCGCGCAATTCATCGGACTTAGCGCGCCATCGCTATCCACATCTGCACCATACTCAATAAGCAACTTCGCCATTTCATAATAGCCCTTAAAACACACGCCAGCAAGCGGAGTTTGCCCTCTATCATTGCGCCTATCCACAT
Source organism: Helicobacter himalayensis (assembly GCF_001602095.1). Classification (NCBI taxonomy): domain Bacteria; kingdom Pseudomonadati; phylum Campylobacterota; class Epsilonproteobacteria; order Campylobacterales; family Helicobacteraceae; genus Helicobacter; species Helicobacter himalayensis. Next base: position 1,337,534 of record NZ_CP014991.1, read on the forward strand.
CTGCCCCGCGTTCAAGGAGTGTGCGCGCGCACGTCAAGCTATTATTATACGCCGCAAGCATAAGGAGCGTATTTCCCTGCTCATTGGCGAGATTGACATTCAATCCAGAATCTAGCAGTATTTTTAGCGACTTTTCATCATCAGCACGGGCAAAGTCAAAACTCTGCGCGCATAGCCTTTCAAGCTTCTCACGCTCTTCTTTGCTTAAAGCAGAATCCTGCACACCTTGAGTACCTTGCGCTTTTTTAGAATCTTTTTGCACATTTTTCCTTTTTGCTGGCTTTTGTGCTTTTTAAGATTCTGCTACGACATTAAGCGTGAGTTGCGCGCTTATGCCATTGCCAATTTTTACACCAACCTTAAAAGTCCCTAGGTGCTTAATGGGCTCATTAAGCACAATCCATTTTTTATCAATACTCACTTTTGAATGCGCCTCTAACGCGTGCGCAATCTCATCTTTTGTAATCGAGCCAAAAAGCGCATTGTTTGCGCCAACCTTTTTACTCAAACTAAGCGTGAGAGAATCTAGTGTGCTTGCGAGCTGTTTTTGCTCAGCTAGCTCGAGTGCTTTTTTCTGTTCAAGCTGTTTTTGCTCGTGTTTATAGCGGTTTATAACCTCATTTGTCGCCAGCTTTGCCTTACCCTTTGCGATAAGAAAATTCTGTCCATAGCCATCTTTAACCTCACATATCTCGCCAGCTTTGCCAAGCCCTTGCACATTTTGTATCAATAACACTTTCATTCGCACGCTCCTTTTTATAAAAGCCTGTATAATGCCAAAAATTTATTACAAAGTCTAGCGATGTTTAAGGTAACCATCATAAAACGTATAAAACGCAGTGCGCGCTTAAGTGTGAAGGATTCTCAAAATGTCATTTTAAGCGTGCCAAAAAACTACACAAAAGCCCATTGCAAGCAAATAATCGAGCAAAACCGCGTATGGATAGAATCCCAAATTGAAAAATTCCAACAACAAGAAGCGCATTTTCATTCCTTGCGTCAAAATGCTCAGATTCTCTATTTTGGGCAATGGCGCAAAAAAGAGGAGTTTGCAAATCCTGCTAAAGAGCTAAAAAGCGCACTTGAAAATTTCTTACATAATGAATGTGAGAATCTTGCAAAGCTTATGGGTGTGGAGTTTGGGAAACTAAAAACAAAAAAAGCAAAAAGTTATTTTGGGCTTTGCACACATAAGAATGATTTGTCCTTTTCGCTTATGCTTTGCTTCGCGCCAAAAGAGTGCGTGCGCTATGTGGTAGTGCATGAGCTTGCGCATATCACGCATAAAAACCACTCAAAAGCTTTTTGGAATCTTGTTGGCACATTTTGCGCAGATTATAAACTTCTGCGCGCGAGTTTGCGCCAAAATGCCTCACTTTACAAGAATCTACTTCAGGAAATTTTTACTTAAAGAAATTTTGTGCGAATCTGCGCCCATCAAAACCAAAATGAAACTTTAAAAAATATTTTTTTGGGATTCAAAAGTTACATATTTACAACACTAGCTTAAATCTTTAAGTAAAATTACACATCAAGCTTGTTTTGTCGATTATCATTTTAAGATAAGTTTCAGACTTTGTCATAGAAAGTTGATAGGAAGTTGTATGAGAGGATTACAAGAAAATGCGAAGAGGCACGCACGAGGACAAAAAGCTACAAACCAAGCTACAAATAGAGACACAAAAGAAATTACAAAAGAATCTAGAGAGCAAGGAGATAAAGCGCACAAAGCAACTATTACCCCCCCCCCCCCGAGACCTAGCCAAGCCTTATCTTTTCATTACATTTCTATAAAATCTAATGATAAAGCAACGACAACTTCGCGATTAAACAATCTCAAACACTACAAACAAAATAAAAAATCACAAAACACAAAGCCTCACCACGCAAAGCACCTAAGCTCTAAACCTTATCTCTTTTTCCCTATATTCCTATTCTCTTCCTATACCCCAGCCTTAAGCCAAAGTAACGACCTCTCAATGTATTGCGATACAGCAACACGCACTCAAAATAGATGCGATATAAACCGAGCTTTCAATGTTAGGCAAACTTTCACCAATCAAATAGGAACAGCAGATACTTACCTCACCATAAATGCCAATATCAATGCCAGTGGCTGGAGCAGGGTTTCTTTTATCACAAACAATGACACTACCTCTGCATTCTATTTAACAGTGCAACAAGGAGCATCTTTAAATAACACAAATGTGAGAGGCACCACAGTGTTTGGTTCAGTGAGAAACACTACCTCAATCATAGAAAACCACGGCAAAATTGGCATGGGCAATTCAACTTCTACTACTTGGGATAGAGATGCTCAGCGCAGTATGGGGGCTAGTGGTAATCTTACTATGACAAATAGTGTTACAGGACAAGTCGCTCGTATAACTGTTTCTTATGGCAGTCACACTATTAGCAACCAAGGAATTTTCAACGAAATAGCTATACAAGCTGGTAGCACAGCAAATATAACTAACGCTGGCACTATCACTGCTCTCATCAGCTCTAGCACTATCGCTAACCTCACAAACCAAAACAATGGGCGCATAGCCACTTTAACAAACACTGGTGCTATCACTACCTTAAATAACCAAAACAACGCCACTATCACAACCCTTACAAACCAACAAGGTGCTGAGATAACAACATTAAACAATCAAGGCACTATAACCACCCTAAATAACAACAATAGCGCTACACTCGCAACATTAAACAATCAAGGCACTATAAATACTTTCAGCATCTCTGGTGGTAATCTTAGACAAGGCACAAACTCTGGAAACATAGGGACTTTTACTGTAGCAGACAATCAAAATCAAGGCATAAACGCCGTAGTAACTAGCTTCACAAACCAACAAGGTGGGAGAATAACAACCCTTACCAACCAACAAGGTGGTGAGATTCAAACCTTAACTAATGAAGGCACTATCACAACCCTTACCAAACAAATGGACGCATAGCCACTTTAACAAATAATGGCACAATCACAAATGGCATAACTAACCAAGGAGAAATGCAAAACCTACACAATAATTTTGACTTAAGCTCTATTACAAATACTGGGAGTATCAATGAGTTAAACAACGCTAGCAACATAACCATAACAACACTCACCAACCAAACAAATGGACGCATCACAACCTTAAATAACTCTGGCACATTCACCACTCTTAATAACCAAAGCACGATAGACACACTAACTAACCTTACCGACGCAACACTTACCACACTTAATAACACAGGCACTATCACCACACTAGATAATGAGGCTCAAGGCTCTATAACTAGCTTAAATAACCAAGCAAATGGAAATATCGCCACGTTGATAAATGCTGGCACAATAGGCACAGCTGGGGCTACCACTACCAATCAAGGCAGCATTACACAATTAGAAAACACTGGGACAATCTACCAACTCACCAATGCCAATGGTGGAAATATCGCCACGATACTCAATAATGGCACGCTCACAGGAGGACTCACAAACCAAGAGGGCGGGAGTATCGGCACTTTCACACATGCATCTACCACAGTTTTAGATTCTCTCACAAACATTGGCTCTATGGATACTATTAATAACCAAAATGCCCAAATCACAGCTATCACAAACCAAACAGGCACAACCACTCACGGAAGCATTAATAACCTAAACAACCAAAATGCCCAAATCACCACTCTTACAAACCAAGCAAATACACAAATTACTAACCTAAATAACTCTAACTCCACACTTACCACACTTAATAATACAGGCACTATCACTACACTTTCAAATGCGGACAACTCCATACTAACCGCACTTAATAACCAAGCAAACGCCTTAATTACTACACTAAATAACACTACAGGCTCTACGCTTACCACACTTACAAACAATGCAAATGCACAAATTACTAACCTAAATAACTCCGCTATATTAACCACACTCAATAACCAAGCAAATGCCACGATAGATACACTTAGCAACTTTGACACACTTACAACTCTGACAAACGCGGGCAATATAGCTACACTTAATAATACAAACAACGCTACACTCACAACCCTTACAAACTCTGGGAATATAAATCAACTCAACAACATAGCAAATGCCACACTTACCACATTAAACAACCAAACAAACGCGCAGATTCAAGAGCTTAATAACAATGCTGGGCTTCTAAATGCACTTACAAATGCTGGAACTATTGATAATCTAAATAATACAAACAACGCTACACTCACAACCCTTACAAACAATAGCGAAATCACAAACCTAAACAATGCCGCTAGAGTTATCACACTAGATAATGAAGCAAACGCGCAGATTCAAAGGCTTAATAACTCTGGCATTCTTACCACGCTTACTAATAAAACAAATGCACAAATTACTACACTCTCAAACTCTGGCACACTAAATACCCTTCACAATCAAACAGCCGCCACACTAGAGACACTTGAGAACACAAACAATATCACCACTCTTGAAAATCAAGCCGGAAGCACACTCACCACACTAAATAACAACACAGGGACTATCTCTACCCTAAACAATGCTGGCACACTCACCACACTTAACAACAACGCTAACATTACAACTCTCACCAACACAGGCACACTCACCACACTTAGCAATGGTGCATTTATCTCTAACCTAACACAGAATACAGCCAATGCACTCACCTACTCAACAAACCAAGATGGCTATGTCCATACTCTTGATTTACAAAGCGGAAGCATAACCATAAATGATGAGCTCTACATAGGTAGAAATAGACATAAACAAGGCACACTTGCCACAGGTGCAAGTATTATCAACGCACTAGGCAGACAAGGAAGCAACCAAGTAAAAGAAGGCGCACTCACCATAGCCACAAACTCCACTATCAACGCACAAGATAAAACAATAAGCGTGTATGGAACTCTCAATAATCAAGGCACGATACAAGTAGGCGAGCTTATCTTAACGCGAGGCATATCTAACCCACAAGCGCTTCTTGCCCAATATAGTGGCAGTCATATCAATGGCACTATCAACAATAGCAATAACAACGGCTCAAATATCACACTTCAAAATTGGGTGCTAGAACTCACACAAGTTGCCTCCGACTATAATGACAAAACCAAAGCCAAAGACGCAGACACCAAGGGACATATTATTATGGATAAGAATGTAACCATAGGTAATCTAAAAACAGGCACAAGGTTTGGTGCTGATGGAAGCAGTGTATTAGATAGAGAGGCAGGTATCTTAATCATCGCAGACACAGACAAATGGGAAGAAAAATACAACTATGAAGCCCTCTTTTTGAAAAACGACAATGGCGCGCTCACCACAGCTTTAAAAGAAATTAGAAACCTTGATGGCGAAATTGTGAATAAAACAGACCAATATGGCAAAGAGACACAAACTAAGGCTGAAAATTTAGGAGGAGAAGCGACTTTGAGTATCCAAGCCCTCCGCAATCTCTACACCCCACAAAGCACTGTGAAAATCATAGATTTGCAAGATGGCTTTGCTGTGGGCTTAGAGCCTAAGGGTTCTCCATCAGAAACACTCTCTACTATTTTGCTTAATGGTGCTATCGCTAACAACTTGCTTATAAGCAACCTCATAGATTCTATGAGTAGGAGAATGTTTCATAAAAGCCTAGAACACAGAAAAGGTCAAACATATAGTGTAATGTCAAAAAGCGTAGATGAACAAGGCAAAAGAGTGAAAGACAAAAACGATATACTCGTCCCCTTGGCATACAATAACATCGATATGCTCCAAGAAGCAGATATGATTTATTCCCCTCACGCTGCAAACTCTTCTTATCAAGCTTTCTTTCTACCCCTTAGTCGCTACACTACTTCTAAGCTAGAGGGAGGCTTTAGCGGTAATGAATTCATCGCTGGAGCTTTAATGGGAGGCTTTTTAAACCTTAAATCTCACGGAAGCTTGGGATTTTACGCAGGGTATGAGAGTGGGCATGGCACAATAGGACGAAGTGATGGTAATGCAAAAATCAAGCATAGCAATGTCCTAGCAGGACTGCACTACTACAAAACCTTTTATACAAAAGATATGCGAGAATACTACTTCAAAGCAATCTTTCACGCTCAAAACCAACGTCCAGACTTTGAAGTGTATCGCAGCATAGCTGGTGATAGTGCTGTTGATAAAATCTCTGCCTTTGGGATAGATGCAGAAATGCGCTTAGGAGCCACCCTCTATAATGTATTCAAAAATAGCGCGCTTAGTCCTGAAGTAGGTCTTGGCTATGGACTACTTCATATTGCTCCCTTTAGCCTTACCTATGAAAGCACAGTCTTGCAAAATGAAACTTTCCCAGCCCATAGCTTTCATATCCCATATGTGCATGCTAAAGTGCGCTACATTAAAGCATTTGCTAACAACAAACGATATAGCATTCTCCTAGGTGGGAGATATAACATCGATTCTGTGCATAGTGCTAGCGTGCAGATAGGAGATTTTAAGGCGAGTTCATCATTTAATGTCCCAGCACTCGTAGGGCTAGCAGGGGCGAGTTTCTCATATTCACTCGGCAAACGTTCTGAAATCGCTGCCCAGCTTGATGGTGCTTTCTCTGTTTGGCAGTTAAGTGGTTCTCTCTCTGTACGTTATAGCGTATGGTGGTAAGGTTTATGAAAGGTTTGAAAACAAGATTTATGCAAGCATTAGAATCTAAACGCACTCACACGCAACAAACCATACAATCCGCAAAAAAAAGCCTAAAAAACACAATGATTTATGCAAAATCCATCTTGCATATTGCTTTATTCTCAAACATTATGCTCTTTGCCTTGCTTTTCACCACAAGCTATACAAACGACTATGACCGCGCAATCGCCCAATCCCTCAAAAGCGGAGGTAAGCTCTATCAAAAGGCTTGTGCTTCTTGTCACGGTAGGAAAGGGAGGACCTTGCCTCCGGGTGCGCACTTTAGCATACCAATAATAGAGCGAAGTCAAGGAGAACTAGTTTCTCTACTTAATTCCTACCGCACAGGAGCAGTAGATACAGGTGGCGCAAAAGGAACTATGAGTGCAAATCTTATGCGTTATAAATTTAGCGATACAGATATAGAAAACATAGCCTACTATGTGGCAAGTCTAAACCCAACTCCCCCCGTGCTTCAAGGCTATTACTATCAAGTAGCAGCTTATCATAATGAAGTTCCAGAAGAGATTTTAGCGCGCATTGCAGAACGTGATTATGTAGTGCATACCACAGAATACAATGGAAAAGAACTCAAACGATATCTCATAGGTCCTTATGTGGATACCCAAAGTATGCAAGCAGACAAAGAATATATAGCAGAACTCACAGAACACACCCATGTGCAAAAAAAGATGAAACCACTTGTGCGCTATATGAGTAGCGATAATGAAATATTTTCCCTTGAAAAAGACTACGAGCTTAAAGATTCTCTAGGAGTGTCCTTGCAAACCCCACAATTATATAGAGCAGAAAACAACCTAACTACAAAAAACAAAGCAGACGATACACACGAGACGCAAAACCCAGAATCCAAAGAGAGTGAAACCAACACAACTAAAGAAGACCTAGAAGTTTCGCAAGATTCCCTAGATGAAGCAAAGGCACAATCCCAAGAGCAAGAAAAAGAGGAATATTCTATAACAGAGTCCCAAGATACGCAGAGCTTAGCATCACAAGATTCTACGCTTAAGGCACTCTTTAAGTTTGAAACAGACGCACTAGGGCTAGATGAAGAGCAAGAGGGAGAGGGAGAAATGTCGATTCCAAATGGGTATTACTACATACTTGCCACTTATGCTAAAACCATACCGCTAGACACATTAGAGAAACTCAAAGACGAGGATTACAAACTATTCACACGAGGGGATTATGTGCATATACTCATAGGTGGCTATGATACCAAAAGCACCCTTTTATCGCATAAAGCAAAGGCAAATGCCCTAACCAAAGCCTTGCATATCCACAAATATCAAGACCAAAAGCCTAGAGTCATATTTATAGAATCTGGCAAGATAAAAGAGTTGTATTTGAAAGAGAATAATAAAAAGTAGTAGAGAGCAGCACCTTTATAATGTATAAAAGTATAGAATCTCAAACATTACCCAAAAACATTTAGTGTTTGAGTAAAACTCCAAACTTATTTTTACTACTCTTGGACTCTTGAAAAATCTCTTAAGGATTCTTTGCTTGTGTTAGATTCTTCGCTTATGCTCAGAATGACAAGAGGAGTCAGAATGACGAGGCTTCTTTTTTGTCATTTTGAGGGAGTGAAATGACTGAAAAATCTCTTAAAGATTCTTTGCTAGATTCTTCGCTTATGCTCAGAATGACAAAAAAAAGGGGAGTATGATAAAAAAGGGGAGTATGATTAAAGGGAGTCAGAATCTTAAAGTGAGTCAATATGACAAAGGACTCGATACGACAAACCCTTACCTTGTCATTCTGAGCCTTCCCTTTTGTCATTACCCCCCTTGTCATTCTGAGCGGTAGCGAAGAATCTATGTTTTTTTCTTAGAAACTAAATACCCCAAACCGCGTTGCAGAATCCACAGAATCTTAACAATCAAAACACGCCGAGTATGCACGCGAAGCGGAGCTTGTCAGGGGGCTTTGTTCTTGTAAGTGATACATTTTAAGGAATAGATGCGGAGCTGAAGCGGGATTCATTTCCGCGAGGCGATACAATTATATGGACAGGCGATACAATCTAAAGGAATAGAATCTAAATTCTAAAAACTAAGATATTAAGATATTTCGCTTGCGCTCAATATGACAAAATATATTTCATTCTGAGCCTTTAGGCGAAGAATCTAAGGATTCTAAAACAACATTACAGAATCTTGGAATCCAATCAGCCAAAACGCGTTGAGTATGCGCGAATACAATCTAAAGGAATAGAATCTAAGATTTCTGTAATGCTGTCGGTGGCTTTAGAATCCATTCCTTTAAGTTATATCGCTTACGTTCGCACTCGGGCGCGGTTATTACTGATTGCAAGATTTTAGCAAAGCGATACGCTCTAAAAAGCAAGGGGCAGATTGCTTACAGGGGGTTTAGTTGCGAGAATATACCAAATGGAGATTTCGCATATTTGCCGTGGCATTGCAAAGCAATAAATCCGCGAGGATAAGTGCTAATTGCGCCTGCGCGACAATGCTCCCGCGCACCGCAATGCAAGGATCGTGTCGCCCTTTGAGCTGCATTTGCACAACTTCTGTGCTTGTGGTTTGTGTGCTTTGGGTAAGAAAAATACTAGGTGTGGGCTTGAAATACACGCGTACGATGATTTCCTCTCCATTGCTAATGCCACCAAGCATACCTCCGCTATGATTAGAACAAAAGCCCTGCGCGTTCATACAATCATTATTTTGACTTCCCTTCAATCTGCTTGCATTCGCGCCTTCGCCAATTTCCACCGCTTTCACACCATTAAGCCCAAGCATAAGCGCGCCGATTTGAGAATCTAACTTCCCAAAAAGTGGCTCTCCTAGTCCAACAGGCACGCCAAAAGCCTTTATAAGTGCCACGCCACCGATACTATCATTATTTGCGCGCGCATTTTTTATCGCCTCTTTTTGCGCTGACTCCTGTGTGCAATCAAGCGCAAAAATTTGAGAATCTCGCGCTTTTTGGCATTCAGATTCACTAAAATCAAAGTGCGCGGATTCTATCCCGCCAACGCCCAAAACACCCCCGCCAATGCGGATATTAAATTCTTTTAGTAAAAGTTTTGCGATTGCACCTGCTGCCACTCTTGCCGCGCTTTCCCTAGCCGAGCTTCTTCCACCACCGCGATAATCACGCACACCATATTTTTTAAAATAAGTAAAATCTGCGTGTCCGGGGCGAAAAACACTTTTAAGATTCTCATAATCCCCGCTTTTTTGCGCGGTATTTTTGATAAAAAGCGCAAGGGGCGCACCGGTGCTTTTCCCCTCAAACACACCACTTAGAATTTCCACAATATCTGGTTCTTTTCTTGACGTGGCAAAGACTGAACCGCCCTGTCTTAGGCGCATTTCCTCACTGATAAAATCCATATCAATACTAAGTCCTGCCGGTAGTCCATCTATCACACACCCCACACCAGCGCCGTGAGATTCCCCAAAAGTGCTTAATTTTAGACGCATACCAAAACTATTCATTTCTTTTTACCCTGCTTTTTCTTGCTAAATTTATTTGACTCTCCCCAAATATTTTGACAATTTTCTATAAAACCTTCCTGTGCAAAATTTTCTTTTACGCAATCTCGCACGCGCGCGCGAGAAAAATCTTGCTCATTTTTTTGTAACGCATTATAAGCGATATGCGCGCATTTTTGCTGCGCGACTTTTTTAGAGTTCCCAATGCAACGCGCATATTCCATTTCTCCAATAATCACTGCCACTTCAAAAATCTTTTGGTGATCAGGTCCGCTTTGTGAAATAAGCTCATATCTTGGAATCTCCCCAAAGCGCGATTGCGTAACCTCCTGCAACAATGTTTTATAATCGCTTGTCAAGCTTAAATCAATTCTTTCATAGCAAGATTCCAAAAGCCTGTATGTGATTTTTGCGGCACTTTGGATTCCAGATTCTAAATAAATCGCGCCGATGATTGCCTCAAACGCATTTGAAAGAATTGAAGGCTTTTTGCGCCCTGCGTTGTACTCCTCGCTTTGCGAGATAAAAAGATATTTTCCTAAATCAAGCTCTAGGGCTAACTTCATAAATCCCTGCTCATTAACAATGCTTGCTCTAAGTTTTGAAAGGTCGCCCTCCGTGGCATTTTCAAACTTTTTAAACAAATATTCCCCCACGAGCAAATCAAGCACTGCATCGCCCAAAAACTCCAAACGCTCATTATTAAGCCGACTTTTGCAACTCCTATGCGTGAGGGCTTGTATGAGTAAGTTTGGGTCTTTAAACTGATATTGTAATTTTTTTTCAAGCATATCTAAATGATTTTTCAAAATAACTCCAACATTTAGGGTTTTTACGAGGAACAGGAAGCGGGTATTGTAGCAGATTTGACTTAAAAATTCACAAAGTGAAATTAGTATAGAATCTGCGCATAAATCTTATAAAAAATTAAGGGATTGTATGCGGGTAGCAGAAGCTGTAAGTGCTCTTAATGGCGTGCTTTTAAATACGCCTAGCATTAGCGCATTTAATGGATTTAGCCTAAGATTAGAAAAAATACGAAATGGCTGGCTTTTTATCGCGCCACAAACGCTAGATTCTGCACAAATCACCCAAGCAATCAAAAATGGCGCATATGGAATCGCACTCACCAAGCAAATGGCGCAAAATTTCAAAGGACTTATAAACGCGCAAAATGAAATTGCGTGGATTGAAGTGCAGGATTTACCCTCTTGCATAGCGCGCTTAATCCGCTATAAAATACTTTTCTTTAGCACCAATGTCATTGCGTTAAATAGCGTGCAGTTCGCAATTGCAAAAGAAATCATCACAGATAAAAAAGCCTTTGTGGGAAATGATAAAGACGCACTTTTGGAATCTTTTAACAATGAAATCACCACTATTTTTACAGATTCTCAAAAAATCCTAGAGCTAAGCTTTGAAAATCTCACGCCCATAAAGCCCCTAAGCACGCCTTTTAACCTCATCTCTTATACGCTTTTTGATGTGAGATTTTTTTATGCTGTGCGCGAGTATTTATTGCATTTGCCTTATTTGTTTGTTGATGATTTGAGCGCTCTTGTGGCAGTGTGCGAGCAAGAGAGAGTGAGTTTTGAGCTTTCATATTTTAAGGAAATCGCGTTTTTAAAGCCAAATTTTGTGGATAGATTCTTAAATCTTTGCGACTACGGACAAAGCCAACAGGTGCTTATTACTTGCAAAGATTCTATACTTTTTACAAAATATATTGATTATTTTTTAGAATACGCGCGGTGGGGGAAGCTTGCCTGCCTTGTGCCAAAGTCATATAAGGCCGAAAACCCATCACAAAGCATTACTTGCTACAACAAAAAAAGCGAGATTATTTCACTGATTAAAAATAAAGAGTTTAACTTTATGCTTATTTTTGGCATTGATGATGGCGAGCTTTTTTCGCTTTTAGAAAAACACAAACCGCGTTTAGAACGTAGTCTTTTTGATGAGTTTTAATAGTGGAGTTTTAGAAAAAATGGAATCTACAAATCTTGCTAGGAAAAATATTGAGCGCGCACTAAGTGCGTTTAAAAAGTCGCATAAAAAGCAAATAGAGCAATTCTCCCGCGCGCTAGATTCTCTTAAATCTCTGCAAACACACTTTGTTTTGCAAGAATCCACAAACATACAAGGCGTGATTTTAAAAGCGCAAAGCCCACTAAGCGCGCAAGAAAAGGCTCTCATTTTAGAATCTGCAAAAATGTTAAAACCTTGGCGCAAAGGACCATTTTTTATCGAGGATTTGAAAATAGATTCTGAATGGCAGAGTTTTATCAAGTTTAATCTCCTCGCACCCTTTTTGGATTTGCAAGACAAAGAAGTGCTTGATATAGGTTGCAATAATGGCTACTATCTTTTTGAAATGCTGAAATTTAAGCCAAAAAATTTGTGTGGCTTTGACCCAAGCGCGCTATTTTTGATGCAGTTTGAGTTTATTAACTTTTTTGTAAAAAGTGCTATTTCTTACTATCCACTAGGGATTGAGTATGTGCGGGATTTCTGCACTGCATTTGGGAAAAAATTTGATTGTGCGTTTTTGCTCGGCGTGCTGTATCATCGAAGCGACCCTATTGCGAGTTTAAAAAATCTTAGCTTTTGTTTAAAAAGTGGTGGGGAAGCATATATTGATAGCCTGATTATAGAAAGCAATGAGGAAATTTGTTTATGCCCTAAACACTCTTATGCTAAAATGAGTAATGTGTATTTTATCCCAAGTATTCCTGCATTGCAAGGCTGGTGCGAGCGTGCGGGATTTAGAGATTTTGAGATTCTAAGTATTAAGCAAACCACCACACAAGAACAGCGCAAAAGTGAGTGGATTGATGGAATGAGTTTAGATTCATTCTTGCGAGCTGATGAAAATGCTACAATAGAGGGCTACGCACCACCTATTCGCGGGTATTTTAGAGTTAAGAAAAAATAAGGAAAAACTATGGATTCACAACAAGAACAAATTGATAGTGATGAATTACTCATTTGCACGAGGCTGCATTCTTGTGGCGATGTGATAGAGAACACAAAGGGAAGGGCGTATGTGCGTTTCGTGCCAGATGAAAAGATGATTGCAGATATTGATGGGAATAATAGGCTCATACATTCAGGCTATCTTTTTAGCGCAGCAAGCTATGCGGCAATGGTGGCGATAAATAAAAAGCATAGCATTATGATTGCCGCAGATGTGAAGTTTCTCTCCCCCATTGAGCTAGGACACGAGGTATTTTTCAAAGCTACCGCCTTGCAAAATGACACAAAAAAATGCGAGGTAAAAGTTGAGGGCTTTTTGCTAGATATTAAAATTTTTGATTCTATCTTTCATATCGCGGTGTTTGATAAAGCGCCTTTTAGCATAGCGCTTGACAAGCTTGAGAAGTAACAAGGCTTTTATCTTATATCAAGCTCGACTTTATCTTTATTAATCCCCACAATCACGCATTTAAGCTCCTGCCCTTGCGTGAAAAAATCCTGCGCCCTTTTTGTCTTATCATCGCTTATTTTGCTAATATGCACCAAGCCATCGCCCCCATTTGGCAGCTCCACAAACGCGCCAAAATCAAGCACGCGTTTAATTTTCCCCACAAATTCCGTGCCTATTTTATACGCGCTAAAATCCACTTCTTTGATGAGATTCAAAATAAACTCTTTTGCCTGCGCTATATTTTGAGTATTCGCGCCATTTATCCTAACTATGCCACTTTCGCGCTCCAAATCAATGCTCACCCCAAAACGTTCGATAATGCTTTTTATCATCTTGCCCCCAGAGCCAATGACTAGCACGATTTTTTGTGGCGCGATGGCAAAAGATTCTGATTTTGGCAAAATGTCGTAATTTGGCTTTATCTCTTTTAACGCCTCTTTCATAATGCCTAAAATATGCGCCCTTGCGCGCTTTGCTTGCAAAAGTGCTTGGTAGAGAATCTCACTTTGTATGCCACCGAGTTTAATATCCATTTGCAATGCACTAATGCCCCATTCATCGCCCGCGACTTTAAAATCCATATCGCCATCGTGGTCTTCTAATCCCGTAATATCGCTTAAAATCGCGTATTTTTCGCCTTCGCTTACTAGCCCCATTGCTACGCCCGCGATGAGATTATACATCTCCACTCCGCTTGCATAAAGTGCCAAAGAACCGCCGCACACGCTTGCCATTGAGCTTGAGCCATTAGATTCTAAGATTTCAGACACAAGCCTAATGGTGTTGTTTGTTGGCGCGATACTTGCACCCAAAGCTTTTCTGGCAAGATTTCCGTGTCCTAGCTCGCGCCTACCGGGTGAGCCTATCATATCAGTTTCGCCAACGCTAAAAGGCGGAAAATTGTAATGGAATAAAAACTTTTCTTTTAAAATATTTTGGGAAAGAGATTCTTTAATCTGCGCGTCATTTTCGCCCCCTAACGTGCAAACTACAAGCGCTTGCGTCTGTCCGCGCGTAAAAAGTGCGCTTCCGTGCGCGCAAGGCAAGAGATTTGTCTCAATACTAATCTCACGCACATTTTCAAGCCCTCTACCATCAGCGCGTCTTTTTTCTTGCAAAATCATCTCACGCACAAGCGCGCGCTTATACACGCCAAGACTGCGCTTAGAATCTTCTAGTTCAAAGCCATGCGCCACCAAAAACGCGATAATCTCATCAAACGCATCAGCGCGCTCACTTTTTGAAGCATTTTTAATCGCCTCTTTGACGCTCTCCTCACAATGTGCGCGCAAAAACTCTAGCGCGGTGCAAATTTCTTGCTTAAGCTCTAATTGCATTGAAGGTTTTTGAAAAGGCATAAAAGCAGATTCTAAACGCGCGCAAGTCTCTTTAATGCTTTGCTTTGCCAACTCTAGCGCTTGCAAGGTAAGCTCTTCGCTCAAAAGATTTGCGCTTTCATTTTGCGCGATAGAGTTCATCTCTATCATCAAAAGCTCATCGCCCTTGCCACTTACAAACAAATCTAATGTGCTTTTTTCGCGCTGGATTCTGTTTGGATTTATGATAAATTCCCCATCAACGCGCCCAATCCTTACAGCACTCACCAATTCTTTTTGCACGCCTTTAATGCCAATGTTTGAAACAAAAAGCGCGCTAGATGCTGCCCTAAGCGCGCAAAGTGCTAAATCACATTCCCCATCATAACTAAGTGTTTGCACCACAATATGCGTATTATAACCATAGCCCTTTGGAAATAATGGGCGCAAAGTCCTATCAATAAGCCTTGAAGTGAGAATCTCAAACTCACTAGGCTTGCCCTCGCGCTTGATAAATCCTGCTGGGAATTTTCCTGCCGCATAGGCTTTTTGGATATATTGCACGCTTAGTGGCACGAAATCACCATCCATTTGCTTAGAATCCACACATATCGTAGCCAAAAATGCGCTTTTCCCGCAGGTGTAAAATACTGCGCCATTGCTTGCGTGTGCGAGACTTTCAAAGTTATAGCCTTCATTTAGGTTTGTTGTTTGTATTTGCAGAATTTTCATTGCTCTAAGAATCCTTTGTGTTGAGTTTGGAGACTTGATTGCAAAATCTCTTCAATAAGCTTGGCGTCAATGGGTGGCAACTCCCTGTAATAATGCCCTACCTGCACGAAATGCTCGATGCTTTCTACATACAGCACATCATCACACACCTGCTTTAGCTCCTCGCAAACGCTTGTAGGCAAAATCGGAGTCGCCACGCGCACACTGCGCGCACCTAGATTAATGCAGGTTTTAATCGCACAAAGCGCGGTAAGCCCTGTGTGGATTCCTTGATCAATCAATAAAACATCTTTATCTTTTAGCGTTGTGAGTGGCTCACCCTTGCGGTATTTGTAGCGCGCTTGCAAAATGTTCTCCTCATACTGACGCTTCGCCTCACCATAGACATAATCAAGGCTAATTTCAAAGCTATTGATGAGATTTTCATTCATCACAATATCTAGCTCCTCGCTGACAATAGCGATTTGACATTCATTATTAAGCGGGGCGCAAATAGTTTGGGTGAAAAGATAATCAAGGCGCAATTTTAACTTTTTAGCCAAACTATCAGCAAAATACAATCCATCAAAACTAGTCGCTACAATCACGCTAGAATCTAGCCAAAGATTCTGCAAAGCTATCACATCTAAGAGCTTATCTAACGCTTCTTGTCTGTTTTCAAATAAAAGATGTGAAACCTCCAAAAATTCCTCCTACCAAAATTGTATAAATTACGACACACGCACTTACTGGCTTTGCAAGCGCTGGGTAAATCCAATCCCCGCAAGCGGGACAAAGCGAAATTCGATTTTTATATACTGATTTGAGATTGTGTTAATGGGATTATCCACATTTGTCGTAAGGATAGGGCGCACATCAGCTGCGATTTTTAGCGCGATACCAAAACAGCGAATATCACGCGAGAGAATCACATACCAATCGCGCAAATATTCATTTTGCACATCATAGCCCATATTCCCGCTAAATTGAAAATACCCAAAATTATAACGCAAACTCGCGCGCAAAAATGATGAGTTATTCGCGTTTGCATTATACACACCACTACGCAAAACATTAGAATCTAGCTTGAAAAAGTAATTCAAATTACCCGAGATTCCAAATTTATTAAAATTAAGCGTTACAGAGGCTTCCTCAAAAGCCTTAACATAATGGGAATAAAAAAGATTTGTTGTAAGCGTTAATCCATTAAAGAGGTTTGCGCCGATTTCCTGACGCAAGGATTGATTGAGCGTTAGGGCGTGATCTTGCGTGAAAATCCTTTGATACGCGCGATAGAATAATAATTCCTTGCCAGAGTTATTATAAAAATAAGTCGAAAATTTCAAATCCATTTTTGATTGTGTCGCGCTTAAATCTGTAATATCATTTGGATTCCAATACATTGCTAAAGCGCTAGAACTCATACTTTTAGCTAATGCGCTATACGCTTCATACGCGTTAGAATCTAGTGCCTTAGAAGCATAGCGATACATTGGCGCGTTATAAATCCCCTCAAAATGGATTGAATGAAAAAAGTTTTTATACGCTTTTGCGACATCAGAATTTAGCGCGATTTCATAGTTTGCATAGGCATAATCCATTTTGTTTTCAATCTGCGCCCTTGAAGTTGGCTCTAAGATTCCTTGTATATTATTAAGCCCGATTTGACTTGCAAATAAATCAAGCTTGCCATTTACACTTGCATAATCTTTCAATAAAGTTGTCGTAACCCCAACAGGCAAGGAAATAGAGTTTTGTAGATAAGTATAGCCTTCTTGTCTTGTAATATTTTTACTCTGCACATCAAGGCTATAATAGAGATTGCGCAAAAAAAACGTATCGATATAATGGTGATATTGCGCATTTGGCAGGGTTTGAAGCGTGCTAAAATTATCCGCTTGTGATAAATCTAAAAAATATTTAAAATACACTCCCACATAATTATTTCCATTTTGCCCAAAGTAATTTATGCGCGAAGTGTTAAGGCGCGTGTTATAAACGCCATTAAGCTTTTTTAAGCGCATATATTCTAAGTCATTCATATATATCACTGAAGCATAAAAATTGTCTTTATAATTTGTAAAAAGAGGCTCTAAAACTCCACTGCGCGAGTAATCAAACTCAAAGCCTGAAATATAGCGATTGTATAGCTTATAATCTTTCACATATTCTTTGTGTTGCTCAAAATACCCAATTTGCAAGCGCGCGATACTATTTTTTTCATCTGCGATTCTAAACTCATAATTCCCGCCATTCCCGCGCTCACTGCGATACTGCGGCGTGAGTGTCAAATCCCATTGCGCGTAAGGCGCGATATAAAGTGGCTGCATATAAATAAAGCCATCGCGACTTGTGCTACCAAGCTCTGGGATTAAAAGCCCACTACGACGCTTTGTAGAAGTAGGAAAGGTAAAATAAGGGAGATAAAAAATCGGTAGCGAGCCAATATAAAGCCTAGAATTCCAAGCGCTTGCAAACTCTTTTTGAGAATTGTAAATGCCAGAAGTGGCATTTAAATGCCAAATGGGAAATTGTATATCACAGCCTGAAATCATAGCTTTTTTGAATCTATACATTTTATCTTCACTTTTGAGTTCATCAGCTGAAACCCAAATTCCATTTTCACTTTGCAAATACGCAGGGCGTAAAATCGTAAGCTTTGTTTGCATATCCATTTCCACACGCGAGGCATCGACAAAGAGGCTTTTGCCACGATAGATTCTGACATTCCCTTCTAAAGTGGCAAATTTTGTTTCCCTATCATAGGTGATTTTATCCGCATACATATACAAATCTTCGCTTAAGATAAAGGCATTGCCTTGCGCGATTGCTAGAGAGCCTTCACTCGTAACATTGTTTGCAGAGAGTTCAAAAACCTTGTTTTTATCCTCTTGCGCGTCTTCAGCGAGAATCTGCGCACATTGCAAGAAGAGCAAAAAAAAGCAGAGAACCCTAAGCATGTGCGATGCTTATAACAATGGTTTTTGCAAGCCTATCGTGCAAAGTGCGCTTGAAAGTATCATCAAAGGCAAAAATATAGGTGATATAAAACAATTTACTTCCAATAAGCTTTAAAATCGCGCGCACAAAGGAGATAAGAAAACTTGGATTATCCACATAATCAACACTCACAACGCGCACCTTAAAAAGGATTTTTCCCAAAGTCGCACCATAAAAATGTATGAAAATCACCTCATAGGAAAGATTACAGAGAATATAAAGTGGGCTAAATTGCAAAAAAAATTGCGTAGATTTTGCAATATCCCCCTGCACACTTGCAACAAAATCCCAAACCAAAAATAAAAATAAAAAACTCACTAAAAAATAATCCAGCACATACGCCAAAAAACGCGCCTTTAGACTTGCCAACTCCAAGCCCTCGCGCTCTAATAGGCTTTGTATTTTGTTCTCCATTTTTTAGCTATCCATAAAATTTGTCTTAAAGCTTTAATGCGCTTTTTGTTTAGAATCTAAATACGCCAATCCGCGCGCTGCAATATCTTTGCGAAATTGCATTCCTTCAAAATGCACACTTTTTAGAATCTCATAGGCATTTTTTTGCGCTTGTTTTAAACTCTCCCCAATGCCAACGCTCACAAGCACACGCCCACCACTTGCAAAAAGTCGCTCGCCTTCTTTTTTCACACCCGCATAGACAATATGCCCAAGGTTTTTATCAAAATCTTTTATTGTGATTGCCTGCGGTGCGCTATTTTTATAAGGATAATCTTTTGAAGCCACCACAACGCCGACGCTATGAAGATTCTCAAACTCCACTTTTTGCAAATTCTCCGCTAGCAAAATATCAAGCAAAGGCGTTTTCAAACAAGGCAAAAGCACCTCACATTCAGGGTCGCCAAAGCGCACATTAAATTCAAGCAGATATGGCTTTAACGCACCATTTTCCTCCACCACCATAATGCCACCAAAAAGCACGCCCACAAAAGGATTCCCATCTTGTGCCATACCAGAGATTGCGGGATTTATAATCTCTGTTTTAATACACTCAAAAAGCGCGCTATCACACATCGGAGTTGGCGTGTAAGCGCCCATTCCACCGGTATTTGGACCTTTATCATTATCTTTTAATCGCTTGTGGTCTTGCGCAGGATTTAAAATAACGCAATCCTTGCCATTGCTTAGCGCAAAGACAGAGAGCTCAAATCCGTCTAAATATTCCTCCACCACCACACGCGCACCAGCTGCGCCAAAAGATTCTCCACTTAGCATATTTTGCGCTTCTTTGATTGCTTCTTGTGCGCTTTGTGCGATGATGACGCCTTTGCCTGCGCACAACCCATCAGCCTTCACTACAATTGGCGGGGTGAGAGAAGCAATAAAAAATTCAATTTCTTGTATATCACTGCTTTGCAAATAGCGCGCGGTTGGGATTTTATGCCGTGAGGCAAATTCCTTCATAAATGCCTTGCTACCCTCCAGACGTGCCGCACTTTTGCTTGGACCAAAACACGCAATACCATTTTCGCGCAAAAAGTCGCTTACGCCTTTTGTCAATGGCTCTTCAGGACCAATCACAACAAGCGTGATTCCTAGATTCTTGCAATGAGCTAAAAGCTCGTTATTGTCGCTATAAGTGATATTTGTGCCAAGCAAGCTACTTGCACCATTTCCGGGCGCAAAATACAGCGCGCTCACGCGAGAATCTTTACTCAAAGCCAAACCAAGCGCGTATTCACGCCCACCACTACCGATAATGAGGATTTTTTGCATGTAAATGTCCTTAAAAGCTAGATTTCATTTATATCATCGGATTTTTAGATTCTTTAAAGTTATAAAAATATCATTGAAAGCACCCAGATAGGCGTTACTCTAAAAGTTAGCAAAGCCTAAAAAAGAAAACAAACTAAGGAGAGGAGGTTTCACTTAGGCGGCAGATTCTCACTTTTATCAAGCTCAGACGAAAATACCGAACACACAGAAACTCTACGCTGTCCCAAAAAACTTTTTTAGTAACAGACTCGCGTTATTTTATGTGAGAAAAGCGCGCTATCTAGGCGGGGGAATTATAAGCACTTTAAGCTAAAATTCACATAAAGCTTTTAACCTCGCACTGCGCCAAGCGCGGTTATTTTATACTTGTAGCTTGTGAGAGAATCTAGCCCCATAGGTCCGCGCGCGTGCAGTTTGCTCGTAGAGATTCCCACTTCCGCGCCAAAGCCAAACTCCCCACCATCGCTAAAGCGCGTTGAAGCATTTGCATACACACACGCACTTTGCACACTTTCTAAAAACTGCTCTTGCGCGCGCACATCATTTGTGATGATACTATCGCTATGCCCCGAGCCAAAAGTATTGATATGCGTAATCGCCTCGTCTATGTTTTCTACGATTTTGATATTGAGCACATTCGCGCCCCACTCTGTCTCAAAACTAGGCGCGCCATCAATGGGAATAATTTCAGCCACTTCATCTTCAGCCAAAAGCTTTGTGCCAGATTCTCGCAAAGTGTGGGCTAATTTTGGCAAAAACTCTTTTTTTATCTCTCTATCGCATAAAAGCGTCTCAATAGCGTTGCACGCGGAAGGATAGCTTGTTTTAGAATCAAGGGCAATAGAAAGCGCAAAATCAAGCGAGTAATTTTTATTGATATACAAATGACACACGCCTTTATCGTGCTTGATAATAGGAATACGCGAATGCTCACTCACAAAACGTATCAGCCCCTCACCTCCACGCGGGATAAGCAAATCGATATAACAATCTTGGGCTAAAAACTCCTTGACTTCATCGTGGGTTGCAAGCATATTAATGCACTCTAAGGGCAGATTATGCGCGCGCAGGGCGTTATGAAGGGAATCTAAAATCGCCTTATTTGATTCTAACGCCTCTTTGCCACCTTTTAGCACGCAAACATTCCCACTTTTAAAGCACAGCGCGCTTACATCGCTTGTAACATTTGGGCGCGATTCATAAATCACGCCAATCACGCCAATAGGCACGCTCACCTTTTGTATGCGTATGCCACTAGGCATTTCCCAGCCTTCCAAGATTCTATGCAACGGATCTTTAAGACTTGCAATTTGCAATAAAGAATCTGCCATCGCGCGCAGTTTAGATTCGCTAAGTTTTAGGCGATTGCGTGCAGATTCGCTTAATTTTTGTGCGTGAGGGGATTGCAAATCCCTCTTGTTTGCTTGCAAGATTTTTGCGCTATCACGCAAGAGATTCTGTGCGCAAAGTTGTAAAAATGCGTTTCTTTGTGCGATGCTAAGCGTGTTTAAAATATCTTTTGCTTTTTGTGCCTTACGCAAAATCTGCTCCATCATTTCTCCCCTAAGAATATTTATGCCATTTTTTCGCGCTCTTTAGCGAGCTCCTGCACCTCTTTGATAAAAATATCTAAAATCTCAGATTCTTTATATTTCCCTATGACTTCGCCAGCTTTAATAATCATTCCTTCTTTGTTCCCAAAAGCAATGGCAATATCTGCGTGCTTTGCCTCTCCTAGCGCATTTACCACACAGCCCATCACGCTTACTTGCAGAGGCGTTTTGATATGCGAGATTTTTTGCTCCACTTCGCGCACCGCTTTTACCAAATCCGCTTCAATGCGCCCACAAGTAGGGCAGGAAATAAGCGTAATACCCTGCTTTTGCCTTCCGCTATATTTTAGAATCATTCTTGCAAGATTGACTTCTTCCTCCAGCTCGCCGGTTATTGAGCAGCGCATCGTATCGCCAATACCCTCCATCAATAAGCCCCCAAGTGCCATAGCAGACTTCACCGCAGAATGCACAAATAGCCCCGCCTCCGTTACGCCTAGATGAAAGGGATATTCTACCTTTTCTCTAAGCCCACGATATGCCTGCATTGTGCGGATAACATCACTTGCCTTGAGTGAAACCTTGATGTTATCAAAACCAAAATCCTCTAAAAGCTTGATGTTATACATCGCGGATTCTATCATACCTTGCGGTGTCGCGCCGTATTTGCGCTCAAAGCGCTTTTCCAAACTCCCACCATTTACGCCAATGCGAATAGGAATCCCGCGCGCATTGCACGCATCAGCCACAGCCTTGATTTTATCCTTGCTACCAATATTTCCGGGATTTATGCGGATACAATCCACAGATTCCGCAGCGATGAGCGCGAAGCGGTAGCGAAAGTGGATATCCGCCACCAAGGGAAGAGGAGAAACTTTTTTTAACTCTTTGAGCGCGTTTGCGTCATTTTCATCACTCACTGCCACACGCACAATATCCGCACCCGCAAGTGCTAATCTATCGATTTGGGCTTTTGTGTCGGGAATATCACAGGTTTTGCTAAAAGTCATACTTTGGATTGAAATAGGCGCATCGCCACCAACGGCGACATTTCCAACAAAAATTTGTTTGGTTTTATAACGTTGCATAACAAAGTCCTTAGGTGTGCTTGAAGAATCCGAAAAATCGCGCGCATTGTAACATAAAAAGAATGATGAAATAGCGGAATTGTTTTTGCTACAATCACCCAAAGTAAGCTTAAAGGAAGCGCAATGCAAAGCAAACAAGAACTTGACTCTCATATTTTTAAAGAATTTTTACAATATGATTTAGCAAGCGGGAGTTTGTGGGAGATTGTGGAGATTTTTGAACGTCATAGAGCAAATTTTAGAGAGCAAGTCGCGCAGTATGAAGAGGATATTTCAAAGGCAAAAGAAGAGCTTAAAAGCCTAAGAGAGCAGATTTCACAAAGTCAAAAGGAGCTATCTCAAAAGCTCTCCAACACGCAGAGTTCAACTAATGAAACAAAAAGCCAGATTCTTAAAAATGAAGCTTTAGAAAATAACATCTTGCAATCTCCTGTAGAGAATCCAGCCTCCGCAGAGAATCCACTTTCGCCAAATGCAATGCAACAAAAAATCCTTGAGTTAGAGTTAGAAAACAAGCGCCTAAGTATCGAGCTACGCGATTTGAAGCAAGAAATACAACTAGAAAAGCGTGAAAGTGAGCTTTCTAGCGCGCACCTAGATTCTCCAAACACCACCGCCAATCTCGCACAAAAAGCCAAAAAATCTAAAAAGGTGCTTTAAATGCGACTTTTCATAAGCGCGCTAGAGCCGAGTGCAAATATCCATTTACGCCCGCTTGCATTAGAGCTAGACAAGCTTGCAGGAGCTAGAATGACGCGCATTGAGATTGTTGGGATTTTTGAAAAAAGAGCTTTTGTCGCTTGTGAGAATCTAAGCGCAAATTCTTGCTATGAAATGAGCGATTTTGCCGCGATGGGCTTTGTAGATGTGCTAAAAAAGATATTTTTTTATAAGCGCGTCAATAAGGAAATGATAGAGCTTGCTAGCACTTGTGATAAGGTGCTTTTGCTTGATAGCTCAAGTTTTCATATCCCGCTAGCAAAGGGCTTAAAAAAGCTTAGAGTGCACGGGCAGGCTATTCCGCAAATTATTTATTACATTCTTCCGCAGGTGTGGGCGTGGAAAAGCTGGCGTGCAAGAGAGCTTGAAAAAATCTTTGATAGGCTTTGCGCGATTTTGCCTTTTGAAATTGCATTTTACCCAAATGCGTTTAAAGAAGGCAGGGCGCACTATGTGGGGAATCCGCTTTTAGATGAATTGCCTTTGGAACAAATTGCGCGCGAAAATGGACGTGTGCTTTTTATGCCCGGCAGTCGCAAGGGCGAGATAAAGCGCGTTTTTCCGCTATTTGTGGAGCTTGGGAAACACTTGAATGGGAAGCAAAAGATTCTCGCATTACCAAAACATTTTGAGAATCTCACACAAGAAGAGTTGCAAAATATCTATGGAGAGGGTATTTGGGATTTTGCTTTGAGTTTTGATTCTATAAATGAGCTTAGGATTTGCGAGTTTGCCTTTATTTGCTCAGGCACAGCGACTTTGCAGGCAAGCATTCTTGGTGCGCCTTTTGTGCTAGCCTATCGTATGCGCGCGCTAGAATTTCACCTCTTGCGCTTTTTTGTGCGCTTAAAAGTGATAGGGTTAGCAAATATCCTTTTTCAAGCATTGCAAGGTGAGCGCGCTGGCAATGGAAATACGCGTCTGCACAAAGAGCTTATTCAAAAAGATTTGAATGTAAAAAGTCTCTTAGAAACTTACAAAAATTTTGATTTCAAAGACTTCGCCACACATTGCACAAAACTTAGAGAATACCTAAAATGCGGTAGTTCAAGCTGTGTGGCAGAGATTTTGCTAAGCTGATTTTTGCTACAATGCACTTAGATTCTGTAAATAAACAAAAAAAGGAGCAAAAATGAGTGAATATTTTGAAGCAAGAGGCATAAGTGAAGAAACCTATGAAAATGCAGTCCTCGCACCATATTTTGAGGAGATTCTAAAGTCTTTGAAACCACAAGCTAGAATCTTAGATTTTGGCTGTGGGTTTGGGCAAACACTCCAAGCAATAAAAAATAAAAGCCTTACAGAAAATAGCAATTGGGGGGGGGGGATACTTTAAATCCTAAAGAAAACTACTCTCTTTTTGGGATTGATATCAACAAAAGGGCGATTGATTATGTGCGCTCACTTGGGATAGAATGCGCGCTTGTTGATGATATTTTTGATTTTAAACCGCAAGAAAAATTTGACCTTATCATCACCACACATGTTTTAGAGCATTTGCCAAAAGAGCTTGTAATCCCTACTCTAAAGCATTTTAGAGAGAATCTCCTCACCAAAGACGGCAAACTTTTTGTTGCAGTGCCAAACGCGCAGTCGCATACAGGTTGCTATTGGGCGTATGAGGACTGGACTCACAACACGCTTTTTACTTCTGGAAGCTTAATATATGTGCTAAAAATGGCAGGGTTTAAGAATGTAGAGATTATAGATAAAGACGCGCTTGCTGGAAGCAAGGGGTATAAACGCTTTATACGCAAAATATTTCTTAAAATATATGCTTTGCGCATGAAATTTTGGAATAAAATCACAAACTCTAGCTTTCATGCGCCAAGCCCGCAAGTTTTTAGCTACGAGCTTAAAGCCTTAGCCGCAGGCTAAAGCACACGAATTTTGCTAAAATGCCACACCACCACATATCTAAGAAAATATAAGAAAAAGTTATAAAACTAAACTATTTTAGTTTTTTAATCTCTACTAAATGCGACTTTTTAGATTCTATTCCTTTAGATTGTATTCGCGCATACTCAACGCGTTTTGGCTGATTGGATTCCAAGATTCTGTAATGTTGTTTTAGAATCCTTAGATTCTTCGCCTAAAGGCTCAGAATGAAATATATTTTGTCATATTGAGCGCAAGCGAAATATCTTAATATCTTAGTTTTTAGAATTTAGATTCTATTCCTTTAGATTGTATCGCCTGTCCATATAATTGTATCGCCTCGCGGAAATGAATCCCGCTTCAGCTCCGCATCTATTCCTTAAAATGTATCACTTACAAGAACAAAGCCCCCTGACAAGCTCCGCTTCGCGTGCATACTCGGCGTGTTTTGATTGTTAAGATTCTGTGGATTCTGCAACGCGGTTTGGGGTATTTAGTTTCTAAGAAAAAAACATAGATTCTTCGCTACCGCTCAGAATGACAAGGGGGGTAATGACAAAAGGGAAGGCTCAGAATGACAAGGTAAGGGTTTGTCGTATCGAGTCCTTTGTCATATTGACTCACTTTAAGATTCTGACTCCCTTTAATCATACTCCCCTTTTTTATCATACTCCCCTTTTTTTTGTCATTCTGAGCATAAGCGAAGAATCTAGCAAAGAATCTTTAAGAGATTTTTCAGTCATTTCACTCCCTCAAAATGACAAAAAAGAAGCCTCGTCATTCTGACTCCTCTTGTCATTCTGAGCATAAGCGAAGAATCTAACACAAGCAAAGAATCCTTAAGAGATTTTTCAAGAGTCCAAGAGTAGTAAAAATAAGTTTGGAGTTTTACTCAAACACTAAATGTTTTTGGGTAATGTTTGAGATTCTATACTTTTATACATTATAAAGGTGCTGCTCTCTACTACTTTTTATTATTCTCTTTCAAATACAACTCTTTTATCTTGCCAGATTCTATAAATATGACTCTAGGCTTTTGGTCTTGATATTTGTGGATATGCAAGGCTTTGGTTAGGGCATTTGCCTTTGCTTTATGCGATAAAAGGGTGCTTTTGGTATCATAGCCACCTATGAGTATATGCACATAATCCCCTCGTGTGAATAGTTTGTAATCCTCGTCTTTGAGTTTCTCTAATGTGTCTAGCGGTATGGTTTTAGCATAAGTGGCAAGTATGTAGTAATACCCATTTGGAATCGACATTTCTCCCTCTCCCTCTTGCTCTTCATCTAGCCCTAGTGCGTCTGTTTCAAACTTAAAGAGTGCCTTAAGCGTAGAATCTTGTGATGCTAAGCTCTGCGTATCTTGGGACTCTGTTATAGAATATTCCTCTTTTTCTTGCTCTTGGGATTGTGCCTTTGCTTCATCTAGGGAATCTTGCGAAACTTCTAGGTCTTCTTTAGTTGTGTTGGTTTCACTCTCTTTGGATTCTGGGTTTTGCGTCTCGTGTGTATCGTCTGCTTTGTTTTTTGTAGTTAGGTTGTTTTCTGCTCTATATAATTGTGGGGTTTGCAAGGACACTCCTAGAGAATCTTTAAGCTCGTAGTCTTTTTCAAGGGAAAATATTTCATTATCGCTACTCATATAGCGCACAAGTGGTTTCATCTTTTTTTGCACATGGGTGTGTTCTGTGAGTTCTGCTATATATTCTTTGTCTGCTTGCATACTTTGGGTATCCACATAAGGACCTATGAGATATCGTTTGAGTTCTTTTCCATTGTATTCTGTGGTATGCACTACATAATCACGTTCTGCAATGCGCGCTAAAATCTCTTCTGGAACTTCATTATGATAAGCTGCTACTTGATAGTAATAGCCTTGAAGCACGGGGGGAGTTGGGTTTAGACTTGCCACATAGTAGGCTATGTTTTCTATATCTGTATCGCTAAATTTATAACGCATAAGATTTGCACTCATAGTTCCTTTTGCGCCACCTGTATCTACTGCTCCTGTGCGGTAGGAATTAAGTAGAGAAACTAGTTCTCCTTGACTTCGCTCTATTATTGGTATGCTAAAGTGCGCACCCGGAGGCAAGGTCCTCCCTTTCCTACCGTGACAAGAAGCACAAGCCTTTTGATAGAGCTTACCTCCGCTTTTGAGGGATTGGGCGATTGCGCGGTCATAGTCGTTTGTATAGCTTGTGGTGAAAAGCAAGGCAAAGAGCATAATGTTTGAGAATAAAGCAATATGCAAGATGGATTTTGCATAAATCATTGTGTTTTTTAGGCTTTTTTTTGCGGATTGTATGGTTTGTTGCGTGTGAGTGCGTTTAGATTCTAATGCTTGCATAAATCTTGTTTTCAAACCTTTCATAAACCTTACCACCATACGCTATAACGTACAGAGAGAGAACCACTTAACTGCCAAACAGAGAAAGCACCATCAAGCTGGGCAGCGATTTCAGAACGTTTGCCGAGTGAATATGAGAAACTCGCCCCTGCTAGCCCTACGAGTGCTGGGACATTAAATGATGAACTCGCCTTAAAATCTCCTATCTGCACGCTAGCACTATGCACAGAATCGATGTTATATCTCCCACCTAGGAGAATGCTATATCGTTTGTTGTTAGCAAATGCTTTAATGTAGCGCACTTTAGCATGCACATATGGGATATGAAAGCTATGGGCTGGGAAAGTTTCATTTTGCAAGACTGTGCTTTCATAGGTAAGGCTAAAGGGAGCAATATGAAGTAGTCCATAGCCAAGACCTACTTCAGGACTAAGCGCGCTATTTTTGAATACATTATAGAGGGTGGCTCCTAAGCGCATTTCTGCATCTATCCCAAAGGCAGAGATTTTATCAACAGCACTATCACCAGCTATGCTGCGATACACTTCAAAGTCTGGACGTTGGTTTTGAGCGTGAAAGATTGCTTTGAAGTAGTATTCTCGCATATCTTTTGTATAAAAGGTTTTGTAGTAGTGCAGTCCTGCTAGGACATTGCTATGCTTGATTTTTGCATTACCATCACTTCGTCCTATTGTGCCATGCCCACTCTCATACCCTGCGTAAAATCCCAAGCTTCCGTGAGATTTAAGGTTTAAAAAGCCTCCCATTAAAGCTCCAGCGATGAATTCATTACCGCTAAAGCCTCCCTCTAGCTTAGAAGTAGTGTAGCGACTAAGGGGTAGAAAGAAAGCTTGATAAGAAGAGTTTGCAGCGTGAGGGGAATAAATCATATCTGCTTCTTGGAGCATATCGATGTTATTGTATGCCAAGGGGACGAGTATATCGTTTTTGTCTTTCACTCTTTTGCCTTGTTCATCTACGCTTTTTGACATTACACTATATGTTTGACCTTTTCTGTGTTCTAGGCTTTTATGAAACATTCTCCTACTCATAGAATCTATGAGGTTGCTTATAAGCAAGTTGTTAGCGATAGCACCATTAAGCAAAATAGTAGAGAGTGTTTCTGATGGAGAACCCTTAGGCTCTAAGCCCACAGCAAAGCCATCTTGCAAATCTATGATTTTCACAGTGCTTTGTGGGGTGTAGAGATTGCGGAGGGCTTGGATACTCAAAGTCGCTTCTCCTCCTAAATTTTCAGCCTTAGTTTGTGTCTCTTTGCCATATTGGTCTGTTTTATTCACAATTTCGCCATCAAGGTTTCTAATTTCTTTTAAAGCTGTGGTGAGCGCGCCATTGTCGTTTTTCAAAAAGAGGGCTTCATAGTTGTATTTTTCTTCCCATTTGTCTGTGTCTGCGATGATTAAGATACCTGCCTCTCTATCTAATACACTGCTTCCATCAGCACCAAACCTTGTGCCTGTTTTTAGATTACCTATGGTTACATTCTTATCCATAATAATATGTCCCTTGGTGTCTGCGTCTTTGGCTTTGGTTTTGTCATTATAGTCGGAGGCAACTTGTGTGAGTTCTAGCACCCAATTTTGAAGTGTGATATTTGAGCCGTTGTTATTGCTATTGTTGATAGTGCCATTGATATGACTGCCACTATATTGGGCAAGAAGCGCTTGTGGGTTAGATATGCCTCGCGTTAAGATAAGCTCGCCTACTTGTATCGTGCCTTGATTATTGAGAGTTCCATACACGCTTATTGTTTTATCTTGTGCGTTGATAGTGGAGTTTGTGGCTATGGTGAGTGCGCCTTCTTTTACTTGGTTGCTTCCTTGTCTGCCTAGTGCGTTGATAATACTTGCACCTGTGGCAAGTGTGCCTTGTTTATGTCTATTTCTACCTATGTAGAGCTCATCATTTATGGTTATGCTTCCGCTTTGTAAATCAAGAGTATGGACATAGCCATCTTGGTTTGTTGAGTAGGTGAGTGCATTGGCTGTATTCTGTGTTAGGTTAGAGATAAATGCACCATTGCTAAGTGTGGTGAGTGTGCCTGTGTTGGTGAGAGTTGTAATGTTAGCGTTGTTGTTAAGTGTGGTGAGTGTGCCAGCATTGTTTAGGGTAGAGATAGTCCCTGTGTTGTTATTTAGTGTGGTGAGTGTGCTTCCGGCTTGATTTTCAAGAGTGGTGATATTGTTTGTGTTCTCAAGTGTCTCTAGTGTGGCGGCTGTTTGATTGTGAAGGGTATTTAGTGTGCCAGAGTTTGAGAGTGTAGTAATTTGTGCATTTGTTTTATTAGTAAGCGTGGTAAGAATGCCAGAGTTATTAAGCCTTTGAATCTGCGCGTTTGCTTCATTATCTAGTGTGATAACTCTAGCGGCATTGTTTAGGTTTGTGATTTCGCTATTGTTTGTAAGGGTTGTGAGTGTAGCGTTGTTTGTATTATTTAGATTATCAATAGTTCCAGCATTTGTAAGTGCATTTAGAAGCCCAGCATTGTTATTAAGCTCTTGAATCTGCGCGTTTGTTTGGTTGTTTAATGTGGTAAGTGTGGCATTTGCTATGTTGTTGAGTTGATTTATATTCCCAGAGTTTGTAAGGGTTGTGAGTGTAGCGTTGTTTGTATTATTAAGTGTAGCTATATTGCCCGCGTTTGTCAGAGTTGTAAGTGTGTCAAAGTTGCTAAGTGTATCTATCGTGGCATTTGCTTGGTTATTGAGTGTGGTTAATATAGCGGAGTTATTTAGGTTAGTAATTTGTGCATTTGCATTGTTTGTAAGTGTGGTAAGCGTAGAGCCTGTAGTGTTATTTAGTGTAGTAATTAAGGCGTTTGCTTGGTTATTAAGTGCGGTTAGTATGGAGTTGTCCGCATTTGAAAGTGTAGTGATAGTGCCTGTATTATTAAGTGTGGTAAGTGTGGAGTTAGAGTTATTTAGGTTAGTAATTTGTGTATTTGCTTGGTTTGTAAGAGTGGTGATTTGGGCATTTTGGTTGTTTAGGTTATTAATGCTTCCGTGAGTGGTTGTGCCTGTTTGGTTTGTGATAGCTGTGATTTGGGCATTTTGGTTATTAATAGTATCCATAGAGCCAATGTTTGTGAGAGAATCTAAAACTGTGGTAGATGCATGTGTGAAAGTGCCGATACTCCCGCCCTCTTGGTTTGTGAGTCCTCCTGTGAGCGTGCCATTATTGAGTATCGTGGCGATATTTCCACCCATTGGCATTGGTGAGTTGGTAGATTGTCCCAGTGTTTTCTAATTGTGTAATGCTGCCTTGATTGGTAGTGGTAGCCCCAGCTGTGCCTATTGTGCCAGCATTTATCAACGTGGCGATATTTCCATTTGCTTGGTTATTTAAGCTAGTTATAGAGCCTTGAGCCTCATTATCTAGTGTGGTGATAGTGCCTGTGTTATTAAGTGTGGTAAGTGTTGCGTCGGTAAGGTTAGTTAGTGTGTCTATCGTGCTTTGGTTATTAAGAGTGGTGAATGTGCCAGAGTTATTTAAGGTTGTGATGCGTCCATTTGTTTGGTTGGTGAGTGTTGTTATGGTTATGTTGCTAGCGTTGTTTAACTCATTGATACTCCCAGTATTTGTAATAGAGCTTAAGTCAAAATTATTGTGTAGGTTTTGCATTTCTCCTTGGTTAGTTATGCCATTTGTGATTGTGCCATTATTTGTTAAAGTGGCTATGCGTCCATTTGTTTGGTTGGTTAAGCTTTGAATCTGTGCGTTAGCTTCATTGATTAAAGTGGTGATTGTGCCAGCGTTATTAAGAGATTGTGTTATGTTGCCGTGATTGTTAAGGGTGGTTAGTGTGGCGTTGTTTTGATTGGTTAAGGTTGTGATGTTACCTCCAGCCTTATTTTCTAGTGTGGTGATAGTGCCTCCAGTGTTGTTGAAATTGGTGATAGTGCCTTGAGAATTGTTGATTAAGCTTTGAATCTGTGCGTTGGCTTCATTGGTTAAGGTGGTGATAGTAGAGTTTGCTTGTGTGGTTAAAGTAGTGATAGTGCCACCTTGTTGGTTGGTTAAGCTTTGAATCTGTGCGTTAGCTTCATTGATTAAAGTGGTGATTGTGCCAGCGTTATTAAGAGATTGTGTTATGTTGCCGTGATTGTTAAGGGTGGTTAGTGTGCCGTTGTTTTGATTGGTTAAGGTTGTGATGTTACCTCCAGCCTTATTTTCTAGTGTGGTGATAGTGCCTCCAGCTTGATTTTCAAGAGTGGTGATATCGCCCACATTATCTAGCAAGGCTAATGTTCCTGTGTTGTTGAAATTAGCAATACTCCCAGCTCTGTCGTTAAAAAGTTCAGGGAGATTCCCAAAGTTATTAAGAGTGTTTATTTGTGCGTTGGTGTTATTGGCGATTCTAGTGATAGTAGAGCCTGCGGTGTTGTTTAGTGTAGTAATTAAGGCGTTGGCATTGTTTGTAAGGGTGGTTAGTGTGCCGTTGTTTTGATTGGTTAAGGTTGTGATAGTGCCAGAGTTGGTTACAGAACTTAGGTTTGCGTTGTTGTTTAAGGTGGTAATGGTGGCGGTGGCATTGGTTGGTTATGACCATTTGTGATTGTGCCATTATTTGTTAAAGTGGCTATTTGTCCATTTGTTTGGTTGGTAAGGGTTGTTATAGTGCCTTCCATTAGTTAAGGTTTGAATCTCACCACCTTGTTGGTTGGTAAGGGTTGTTATTCTCCCACCTTGTTGGTTTGTGAAGCTAGTTACTACGGCGTTTATGCCTTGATTTTGATTGTCTGCTACAGTAAAAGTCCCTATGTTTCCAGAGTTTGTGCCTTGTCTAAGATTACCACCAGAGATGCTGAAAGTATTTATAGTGCCTTGATTGTTTAATGTTGCGAGTGTAGCGCTATTGTTGTTATTTAGGGTGGTTATAGTGCCTTGATTGTTTAATGTTGTTATCTCAGCACCTTGTTGGTTTGTAAGGGTTGTGATAGTGGCGTTGTTTTGGTTATTTAAGGTAGTGATAGCACCAGTGTTTGTTAAAGTGGCTATGCGCCCATTGTTTTGGTTTGTGAGGTTAGCGATAGTGCTAGAGCTGATGAGAGCAGTGATAGTGCCAGCGTTAGTTATATTTGCTGTGCTACCAGCTTGTATAGCTATTTCGTTGAAAATTCCTTGGTTGCTAATAGTGTGACTGCCATAAGAAACAGTTATACGAGCGACTTGTCCTGTAACACTATTTGTCATAGTAAGATTACCACTAGCCCCCATACTGCGCTGAGCATCTCTATCCCAAGTAGTAGAAGTTGAATTGCCCATGCCAATTTTGCCGTGGTTTTCTATGATTGAGGTAGTGTTTCTCGCTGAACCAAACACTGTGGTGCCTCTCACATTTGTGTTATTTAAAGATGCTCCTTGTTGCACTGTTAAATAGAATGCAGAGGTAGTGTCATTGTTTGTGATAAAAGAACCCCTGCTCCAGCCACTGGCATTGATATTGGCATTTATGGTGAGGTAAGTATCTGCTGTTCCTATTTGATTGGTGAAAGTTTGCCTAACATTGAAAGCTCGGTTTATATCGCATCTATTTTGAGTGCGTGTTGCTGTATCGCAATACATTGAGAGGTCGTTACTTTGGCTTAAGGCTGGGGTATAGGAAGAGAATAGGAATATAGGGAAAAAGAGATAAGGTTTAGAGCTTAGGTGCTTTGCGTGGTGAGGCTTTGTGTTTTGTGATTTTTTATTTTGTTTGTAGTGTTTGAGATTGTTTAATCGCGAAGTTGTCGTTGCTTTATCATTAGATTTTATAGAAATGTAATGAAAAGATAAGGCTTGGCTAGGTCTCGGGGGGGGGGGGGGTAATAGTTGCTTTGTGCGCTTTATCTCCTTGCTCTCTAGATTCTTTTGTAATTTCTTTTGTGTCTCTATTTGTAGCTTTTTGTCCTCGTGCGTGTCTATTTGCATTTCCATTGCCCCCATTTATATAACTTCCTATCAAAGCTTGAAATATGGATATTATCTTAAAACGATTTACTAGAATGTATAATTTCACTTAAAAATTCACGCTAGTGGCGTAAATGTAGCTTTCATATCAAATTTTCTTGTTGGGTTAAAATAAAAAAATGATTTTTTTTGCTAAAATTTTACTAAAGTTTTACGATTTGGTTTTTTGATATCTTATTTTAAGATAAATGTATGAAAGGAGAGGGGAATGCGATGGGTAGCGCAACAAAAAACACAAGCACAACAAATAAAGGGTCTTACCCCCCCCCCGCACACGATAGCCAAACCTTGCCTTTGCCTAATTTGTCATACCGACCCCTCTTGTCAAACTGACTCCTCTTGTCATTCTGAGCAAAGCGAAGAATCCAACAAAGAATCCAACACAAGCAAAGAATCTCTAAGAGATTTTTCAGTTATTTCACTCCCTCAAAATGACAAAAAGAAACTTGCATTCTTTTTCCCTTTTATCCCTATCTTTCTTTTCACTCCTAACCTAGCACTAGCACAACATAATTTGAACAATTACTGCGCTATACCCATAGGTCCTTTTAATTGCAGGGTAATAAACAATGTGAATAATGCTACGACAGTATTCAACAACACCACAGGTAACCAAGACACTTACCTTACCATAGTTGCTAGTGTCACTTTCAACCTCTTCAATAGAGGCGGAAATGGTGCGCCAATCATCATAAACTCCGACACGCAAAGCAAATTCTATCTAACCTTAGAAGCAGGAGCTTCTACGATCAACACTAACCCCCTAAAAGGTACCTCTACGCTAAACACATCAAGTGGAGCACACACTATCATAGATAACGCAGGAAGAATAGGCACACCTGATGCAAACGGAAACTACAATGCAGGGCGAGACCGAGATATAACAGGTAGTGGTAGGCTCGAAGTAAGAAACCAAACTACCGGTGTTATCGGTAGGATAGGAGCCGGCGGGTTGCTAGATATAAACAATGCTGGCGTTATCAAGGAAATAGGAGTATCAGGTGGACAAAACACCCAAAGTATCACAAACTCTGGCACTATACGTAGAATCAATAACGATTTTTGGGGTCAAAACTTTGCTAATCTCACAAATCAACAAGTTGGCACCATAGATGCCCTTGATATTAATGGTGGTAATTTTGTTCAAGGCACAAATGCTGGCACTATACAAGGATTTTGGACTAATTCCCAAAGCAGACAAGGACAAAGATATAACCCTTCGATAGGAGACTTCACAAACCAAGCTGGAGGTAGAATCACTACCTTAACTCACCGAGCTGGCACATTCACCACTCTCACCAACCAACAAAATGCCACTATCACCACCCTTACAAACCAACAAGGTGCTGAGATAACAACATTAAACAATCAAGGCACTATAACCACCCTAAATAACAACAATAGCGCTACACTCGCAACATTAAACAATCAAGGCACTATAAATACTTTCAGCATCTCTGGTGGTAATCTTAGACAAGGCACAAACTCTGGAAACATAGGGACTTTTACTGTAGCAGACAATCAAAATCGAGGCATAAACGCCGTAGTAACTAGCTTCACAAACCAACAAGGTGGGAGAATAACAACCCTTACCAACCAACAAGGTGGTGAGATTCAAACCTTAACTAATGAAGGCACTATAACAACCCTTACCAACCAAACAAATGGACAAATAGCCACTTTAACAAATAATGGCACAATCACAAATGGTATAACCAACAATGCCACCGCCACCATTACCACCTTAAACAACAACGCAAACCTAAGTTCTGTAACCAACTCTGGCACTATCACAACCTTAACCAATCAAAACAACGGCACACTAACCACCCTTACAAACAATGCCAACGCCTTAATTACTACACTAAACAACACCGCAGGCTCTACTATCACTAGAATCGCCAATAACACCAACGCACAAATAAACACTCTTAATAACTTTGGGAATCTCCCTGAACTTTTTAACGACAGAGCTGGGAGTATTGCTAATTTCAACAACACAGGAACATTAGCCTTGCTAGATAATGTGGGCGATATCACCACTCTTGAAAATCAAGCTGGAGGCACTATCACCACACTAGAAAATAAGGCTGGAGGTAACATCACAACCTTAACCAATCAAAACAACGGCACACTAACCACCCTTAACAATCACGGCAACATAACACAATCTCTTAATAACGCTGGCACAATCACCACTTTAATCAATGAAGCTAACGCACAGATTCAAAGCTTAACCAACCAACAAGGTGGCACTATCACTACTTTAACCACACAAGCAAACTCTACTATCACCACCTTAACCAATGAAGCCAACGCACAGATTCAAAGCTTAATCAACAATTCTCAAGGCACTATCACCAATTTCAACAACACTGGAGGCACTATCACCACACTAGAAAATAAGGCTGGAGGTAACATCACAACCTTAACCAATCAAAACAACGCCACACTAACCACCCTTAACAATCACGGCAACATAACACAATCTCTTAATAACGCTGGCACAATCACCACTTTAATCAATGAAGCTAACGCACAGATTCAAAGCTTAACCAACCAAACAAATGGACGCATAGCCACTTTAACAAATAATGGCACAATCACAAATGGCATAACTAACCAAGGAGAAATGCAAAACCTACACAATAATTTTGACTTAAGCTCTATTACAAATACTGGGAGTATCAATGAGTTAAACAACGCTAGCAACATAACCATAACAACACTCACCAACCAAACAAATGGACGCATCACAACCTTAAATAACTCTGGCACATTCACCACTCTTAATAACCAAAGCACGATAGACACACTAACTAACCTTACCGACGCAACACTTACCACACTTAATAACACAGGCACTATCACCACACTAGATAATGAGGCTCAAGGCTCTATAACTAGCTTAAATAACCAAGCAAATGGAAATATCGCCACGTTGATAAATGCTGGCACAATAGGCACAGCTGGGGCTACCACTACCAATCAAGGCAGCATTACACAATTAGAAAACACTGGGACAATCTACCAACTCACCAATGCCAATGGTGGAAATATCGCCACGATACTCAATAATGGCACGCTCACAGGAGGACTCACAAACCAAGAGGGCGGGAGTATCGGCACTTTCACACATGCATCTACCACAGTTTTAGATTCTCTCACAAACATTGGCTCTATGGATACTATTAATAACCAAAATGCCCAAATCACAGCTATCACAAACCAAACAGGCACAACCACTCACGGAAGCATTAATAACCTAAACAACCAAAATGCCCAAATCACCACTCTTACAAACCAAGCAAATACACAAATTACTAACCTAAATAACTCTAACTCCACACTTACCACACTTAATAATACAGGCACTATCACTACACTTTCAAATGCGGACAACTCCATACTAACCGCACTTAATAACCAAGCAAACGCCTTAATTACTACACTAAATAACACTACAGGCTCTACGCTTACCACACTTACAAACAATGCAAATGCACAAATTACTAACCTAAATAACTCCGCTATATTAACCACACTCAATAACCAAGCAAATGCCACGATAGATACACTTAGCAACTTTGACACACTTACAACTCTGACAAACGCGGGCAATATAGCTACACTTAATAATACAAACAACGCTACACTCACAACCCTTACAAACTCTGGGAATATAAATCAACTCAACAACATAGCAAATGCCACACTTACCACATTAAACAACCAAACAAACGCGCAGATTCAAGAGCTTAATAACAATGCTGGGCTTCTAAATGCACTTACAAATGCTGGAACTATTGATAATCTAAATAATACAAACAACGCTACACTCACAACCCTTACAAACAATAGCGAAATCACAAACCTAAACAATGCCGCTAGAGTTATCACACTAGATAATGAAGCAAACGCGCAGATTCAAAGGCTTAATAACTCTGGCATTCTTACCACGCTTACTAATAAAACAAATGCACAAATTACTACACTCTCAAACTCTGGCACACTAAATACCCTTCACAATCAAACAGCCGCCACACTAGAGACACTTGAGAACACAAACAATATCACCACTCTTGAAAATCAAGCCGGAAGCACACTCACCACACTAAATAACAACACAGGGACTATCTCTACCCTAAACAATGCTGGCACACTCACCACACTTAACAACAACGCTAACATTACAACTCTCACCAACACAGGCACACTCACCACACTTAGCAATGGTGCATTTATCTCTAACCTAACACAGAATACAGCCAATGCACTCACCTACTCAACAAACCAAGATGGCTATGTCCATACTCTTGATTTACAAAGCGGAAGCATAACCATAAATGATGAGCTCTACATAGGTAGAAATAGACATAAACAAGGCACACTTGCCACAGGTGCAAGTATTATCAACGCACTAGGCAGACAAGGAAGCAACCAAGTAAAAGAAGGCGCACTCACCATAGCCACAAACTCCACTATCAACGCACAAGATAAAACAATAAGCGTGTATGGAACTCTCAATAATCAAGGCACGATACAAGTAGGCGAGCTTATCTTAACGCGAGGCATATCTAACCCACAAGCGCTTCTTGCCCAATATAGTGGCAGTCATATCAATGGCACTATCAACAATAGCAATAACAACGGCTCAAATATCACACTTCAAAATTGGGTGCTAGAACTCACACAAGTTGCCTCCGACTATAATGACAAAACCAAAGCCAAAGACGCAGACACCAAGGGACATATTATTATGGATAAGAATGTAACCATAGGTAATCTAAAAACAGGCACAAGGTTTGGTGCTGATGGAAGCAGTGTATTAGATAGAGAGGCAGGTATCTTAATCATCGCAGACACAGACAAATGGGAAGAAAAATACAACTATGAAGCCCTCTTTTTGAAAAACGACAATGGCGCGCTCACCACAGCTTTAAAAGAAATTAGAAACCTTGATGGCGAAATTGTGAATAAAACAGACCAATATGGCAAAGAGACACAAACTAAGGCTGAAAATTTAGGAGGAGAAGCGACTTTGAGTATCCAAGCCCTCCGCAATCTCTACACCCCACAAAGCACTGTGAAAATCATAGATTTGCAAGATGGCTTTGCTGTGGGCTTAGAGCCTAAGGGTTCTCCATCAGAAACACTCTCTACTATTTTGCTTAATGGTGCTATCGCTAACAACTTGCTTATAAGCAACCTCATAGATTCTATGAGTAGGAGAATGTTTCATAAAAGCCTAGAACACAGAAAAGGTCAAACATATAGTGTAATGTCAAAAAGCGTAGATGAACAAGGCAAAAGAGTGAAAGACAAAAACGATATACTCGTCCCCTTGGCATACAATAACATCGATATGCTCCAAGAAGCAGATATGATTTATTCCCCTCACGCTGCAAACTCTTCTTATCAAGCTTTCTTTCTACCCCTTAGTCGCTACACTACTTCTAAGCTAGAGGGAGGCTTTAGCGGTAATGAATTCATCGCTGGAGCTTTAATGGGAGGCTTTTTAAACCTTAAATCTCACGGAAGCTTGGGATTTTACGCAGGGTATGAGAGTGGGCATGGCACAATAGGACGAAGTGATGGTAATGCAAAAATCAAGCATAGCAATGTCCTAGCAGGACTGCACTACTACAAAACCTTTTATACAAAAGATATGCGAGAATACTACTTCAAAGCAATCTTTCACGCTCAAAACCAACGTCCAGACTTTGAAGTGTATCGCAGCATAGCTGGTGATAGTGCTGTTGATAAAATCTCTGCCTTTGGGATAGATGCAGAAATGCGCTTAGGAGCCACCCTCTATAATGTATTCAAAAATAGCGCGCTTAGTCCTGAAGTAGGTCTTGGCTATGGACTACTTCATATTGCTCCCTTTAGCCTTACCTATGAAAGCACAGTCTTGCAAAATGAAACTTTCCCAGCCCATAGCTTTCATATCCCATATGTGCATGCTAAAGTGCGCTACATTAAAGCATTTGCTAACAACAAACGATATAGCATTCTCCTAGGTGGGAGATATAACATCGATTCTGTGCATAGTGCTAGCGTGCAGATAGGAGATTTTAAGGCGAGTTCATCATTTAATGTCCCAGCACTCGTAGGGCTAGCAGGGGCGAGTTTCTCATATTCACTCGGCAAACGTTCTGAAATCGCTGCCCAGCTTGATGGTGCTTTCTCTGTTTGGCAGTTAAGTGGTTCTCTCTCTGTACGTTATAGCGTATGGTGGTAAGGTTTATGAAAGGTTTGAAAACAAGATTTATGCAAGCATTAGAATCTAAACGCACTCACACGCAACAAACCATACAATCCGCAAAAAAAAGCCTAAAAAACACAATGATTTATGCAAAATCCATCTTGCATATTGCTTTATTCTCAAACATTATGCTCTTTGCCTTGCTTTTCACCACAAGCTATACAAACGACTATGACCGCGCAATCGCCCAATCCCTCAAAAGCGGAGGTAAGCTCTATCAAAAGGCTTGTGCTTCTTGTCACGGTAGGAAAGGGAGGACCTTGCCTCCGGGTGCGCACTTTAGCATACCAATAATAGAGCGAAGTCAAGGAGAACTAGTTTCTCTACTTAATTCCTACCGCACAGGAGCAGTAGATACAGGTGGCGCAAAAGGAACTATGAGTGCAAATCTTATGCGTTATAAATTTAGCGATACAGATATAGAAAACATAGCCTACTATGTGGCAAGTCTAAACCCAACTCCCCCCGTGCTTCAAGGCTATTACTATCAAGTAGCAGCTTATCATAATGAAGTTCCAGAAGAGATTTTAGCGCGCATTGCAGAACGTGATTATGTAGTGCATACCACAGAATACAATGGAAAAGAACTCAAACGATATCTCATAGGTCCTTATGTGGATACCCAAAGTATGCAAGCAGACAAAGAATATATAGCAGAACTCACAGAACACACCCATGTGCAAAAAAAGATGAAACCACTTGTGCGCTATATGAGTAGCGATAATGAAATATTTTCCCTTGAAAAAGACTACGAGCTTAAAGATTCTCTAGGAGTGTCCTTGCAAACCCCACAATTATATAGAGCAGAAAACAACCTAACTACAAAAAACAAAGCAGACGATACACACGAGACGCAAAACCCAGAATCCAAAGAGAGTGAAACCAACACAACTAAAGAAGACCTAGAAGTTTCGCAAGATTCCCTAGATGAAGCAAAGGCACAATCCCAAGAGCAAGAAAAAGAGGAATATTCTATAACAGAGTCCCAAGATACGCAGAGCTTAGCATCACAAGATTCTACGCTTAAGGCACTCTTTAAGTTTGAAACAGACGCACTAGGGCTAGATGAAGAGCAAGAGGGAGAGGGAGAAATGTCGATTCCAAATGGGTATTACTACATACTTGCCACTTATGCTAAAACCATACCGCTAGACACATTAGAGAAACTCAAAGACGAGGATTACAAACTATTCACACGAGGGGATTATGTGCATATACTCATAGGTGGCTATGATACCAAAAGCACCCTTTTATCGCATAAAGCAAAGGCAAATGCCCTAACCAAAGCCTTGCATATCCACAAATATCAAGACCAAAAGCCTAGAGTCATATTTATAGAATCTGGCAAGATAAAAGAGTTGTATTTGAAAGAGAATAATAAAAAGTAGTAGAGAGCAGCACCTTTATAATGTATAAAAGTATAGAATCTCAAACATTACCCAAAAACATTTAGTGTTTGAGTAAAACTCCAAACTTATTTTTACTACTCTTGGACTCTTGAAAAATCTCTTAAGGATTCTTTGCTTGTGTTAGATTCTTCGCTTATGCTCAGAATGACAAGAGGAGTCAGAATGACGAGGCTTCTTTTTTGTCATTTTGAGGGAGTGAAATGACTGAAAAATCTCTTAAAGATTCTTTGCTAGTGCAAAGCGGAGAAAATACGCCCCTCGCTAATCTGTCTTTACTGCGATTCGCGCCTTTTAGTAATGCACCCCTTTTTCTACAATGCACAAGGGTGCAGAATCTTAAAATAACGAGATTCATAAATAGACTATTTATCATCTATTTTTTCAATAAGCCTAAGTAATCCCTTTGCATCGCAAAATTCATTAGGTTTAAGAGAAGCAGGATTTTCTCCCCATTTAGCGTGCAAATAAGGGATATTAGCATTTTTCGCAGCTCCTTCATCTTTTGCACCATTGCCTACAAAGATACTTTTTACAAAGGGGGCGGATTGCAAAATCATATCTATCATCATAGAGCTTGGTTTAGATTCTCTATTTGGGGCTGAACCTATGATTGTGTCAAAAAAGTGGGCGATTTTATGGCGACGTAAAATAGGCAATAACTCATCGTGCGGAGCATTAGAGGCAATGGCTAAGAAATAATTTCTTTTTTTGCATTCATCTAAAAGCCATAGCACACCATCAAAAACCTTGACATCTTGCTCATAGGCTTTATGGAAATATTTTTCAAACCCAACCTTATAGCTAGGGTAAGCAAAGTTGTCTAGTCCATAAAAAATCTTAGGACAATTAAGTGTAGGTGTGTGCAAAACTTGTTTAATATAATCATTCTCTAATCTTGGGATATTTCTATCTTTACGTATTGCATTAATTGCTACACAAATGGCATTTTCGCTATCAATTAGCGTCCCGTCCATATCAAAAATTATATTTAGCATAATAATCTCCAAAATATGTATTCTATAAGCGTGAATACTAGCATAAACACATTCTTCAAAGCTATAAAATAGGCTGAAATAATTACTCACATTATTCTTTTACAATGTATCTCAAAAAGCAGTGAAATTTTAATTGCTTTTTTTTGAAAGTAGATTCTCTTTAAATTTGAGAATCCACACTACGCAATCACGCGCACAAGGACATAGCCACCAATAATAAGCGCGATAAAAAGTATCAACGACAATCCAAAGGCTTGCACGCCAAAATTTGCGAATTTTTTAAAATCAATTTGCAAGCCTAACGCACTCATCGCCATACTCAAGCAGAGCACACAAAACGTGTTAAAAAACTCTACAACCTGCGCGGGCAAAGAAATAGCGGAGTTTAGCACCACCATTGCTAAAAATCCAAAGGCAAAATATGGGATATGCAATTTGCGCGATTTACCCGCATCTGTGCTTGAAAAAAACAGCGGGATAAGCAACAACACAGGGATAAGCAGTAGCACGCGTATCATTTTGATAATCACCGCAATAGCACTTCCCTCATCACTTAGCACACTCCCAGCACCCACAACATTTGCTACTTCGTGCAAACTCGCACCGATATATACGCCCCACTGATTTTCACTCAAACCCAAATCATTCAAAGAATGCACCAGCGGATAGGCAAACATTCCCACAAGTCCAAAAAGCACCACGCACGCAAGCGCGATAATGCTTTTGTGTGGGGCGGATTTGATAGCAGATTCCACAGCCAAAATTGCCGCAGCACCACAAATCGCACTTCCTGAACTTATCAAAAGCGCCAATTCCTTATCCATTTTCAGAATCTTAACGCCCACAAACACGCCAAGAGCCAAGATTCCAACAACGACAAGCACGCTTATTAGCACGCCATTTAGCCCCACACTCATAAGCCCTTCAACGCTCACACGCAACCCATAAAGCACAATGCCAAGACGCAACAATCTCTTCGCGCTAAAATTTATCCCAAACTCACA
Organism: Helicobacter himalayensis; assembly: GCF_001602095.1. Taxonomy (NCBI): domain Bacteria; kingdom Pseudomonadati; phylum Campylobacterota; class Epsilonproteobacteria; order Campylobacterales; family Helicobacteraceae; genus Helicobacter; species Helicobacter himalayensis. The sequence goes on from NZ_CP014991.1 coordinate 1,381,079, forward strand.
CTGCGCACGCGCTCTTGCATACAATGGCGAAAAGACAATGCCAAGCAAAATACCAATAATGAGCGTTGAAATATGATATTGCGCCACTTGCGGGATTGTAGCAATATAGAGGCTCGCTAAGCTTAAAATAAGTGTCATTGTAACGCCCCAAAATGCACTTTTTACACCCTCTTTCATTGCGTGAAAAAATTTACAGAATCTACACATTTTCCTTACTTTCTCTGAAATTTCTTAAAGCTAGCATTGTAGCTAATCGCGCGCAAAATCTGCTATAATCTGCACATAAATCACTGCATTTTCACCCTCAAAATTTAAACCAAAAGGTATTAGCTATGCTACAAATAAGCGCTTGTATTTTAGTCAAAAATGCCCAAGAGACGTTAAGGGAATGTTTAGAGTCTCTGCGCGCGTTTGATGAAATTATTTTGCTTGATAATAAAAGTACGGATAGCACACTTGAGATTGCGCGCGCATTTGATGAAAGCTATGGGAATCTGCGCGTGTTTGAGAGTGAGTTTATCGGCTTTGGAGGGCTTAAAAATCTCTGTGCGAGTTTTGCGCGCAATGAGTGGATTTGCATTATAGATTCTGATGAAGTGATGGAATCTGGCGCATTGGCGGAGTTGGAGCGTATTTTTGGAGTGCAAAATACACCAAAAGAAACAATTTTAGCCTTTAGTCGCAAAAATCTCTACAATGGCGAGTGGATAAAGGCATGCGGGTGGTATCCGGACTTCGTGTGGCGCGTGTATAACAAAACCTACACACATTTTAATGAAAATCTCGTGCATGAAAGCCTTATAATCCCAAAAGACGCACACAAAATCAAGCTCCCACCGCAGGCGAGTTTAAAACATTATGCTTATAAGGATATTGCGCATTTACTTGACAAAATGCAGCACTATACAAGCCTTTATGTCAAACAAAATCCGCACAAAAAAAGCTCGATTTTCAAAGCATTGACGCATAGCATATGGAGCTTTGTAAAAAATTATTTTTTCAAAAAAGGCTTTTTGTTTGGATACAAAGGATTTGTGATTAGCACTTGCAACGCATTAGGCGCATTTTTCAAATATATGAAACTTTATGAATCTCACAACGCGCGCGCGCAAAGCTGTTCGCTCATCATCACAACTTATAACCAAAAAGAGCGCCTTTCGCTCGTGCTAGATTCTGTCCTAGCACTACAAACCTTGCCAAATGAAGTTCTCATCGCTGATGATGGTAGCAAGGAGGATACAAAGGAATTAATAGAATCTTATAAGCGCATTTTTCCTTGCGAGTTGCGTCATATTTGGCAGGAGGATAAGGGCTTTCGCCTTAGTAAAATCCGCAATCACGCCTTGTGCGAGGCGCGGGGGGAATACATCATTATCATTGATGGTGATATGGTGCTAGAATCTCATTTTATTGATGATCATTTGCATTTCGCGCGCAAGGGCGTGTTTGTGCAAGGCTCAAGGGTGATTTTAGATTCTGCAATCACGCAAGAGATTATGCAAACAAGCAAACAAGATTCTAAAAATTTTGCTGGGCTTGGTGTAGATTCTTATAAAAAAGCCTTTGGCGCGCGCTCTTTTAAAAGCCGTAGAATCGCCTTTTTAGCAAGATTTCTTTTTACATTTTCAAGCAAAAATGCCCGTTATTTTAAGCGCAAGGATTTTATCAAGGGGATTCGCGGTTGCAATATGGGATTTTTCAAAAGTGATTGCGTGGCGATAAATGGCTTTAATGAAGATTTTGTGGGCTGGGGACGTGAAGATTCTGAATTTGTGGCGAGATTTTTGTTTAATGGCGGAGAATTGCGCCCATTAAAATTTAACGCGATTGCCTATCATCTCTACCATAAGGAAAACGCGCGAGAAATGCTAGAAACCAACCATAACATTTATCTTGATACTATTACAAAAGCTCGCAGATTCTGTAAAAATGGCTTGTATAAAAAATCTTAAAACCTTATTTTTCCACAATCTCAAATGGTGCTTCGCGCAGGATTTTACCAAAGGAGAACACCATTCCAAGCATTACATTGCTCCCGCTTCTATCAAAATATTTTCCCCGCAAGGCATAGACCTTCACAAAAGGCGCGATATTGAGATTCTTATACAAGCTCAAATCATAACGCAACTCAAATTCTAGCGAGTATTTAGGGTCATACGCGCTTGAAGTGGCATTCAAAATATAATCGCGCGCATTAAGCATATAATACAGCTTTCCGCTATTTTTAAACTTCTTTTCATACTTCATTCCAAGCTCCATTCCTAAGCTTTGGGCTTGTATGTTGGGGTTAAAATCCTTTTCACCAAAAAGCGTGAGCGCGAAGTCCTTTAGCACAAATCCGCTAAAAAGCTTCACGCCGACATTTGCACGCACAATCTGCCTACGCCCAAGTGTGCTTGAAGCCACAAACTCCGTCTGATACGCAAGCTTACTATAAGGTCCTAGCTCAAAATACCAGTTTGAAATTCCCAAAAACGAGTCAAACTCCCAAAGACGTTGCGTATAATCCGAGCTTATCAAGATTCTATCAAGCGTCTTGTTATCCACGCTAGGCGCGTTTTTGGGGAGAATGATTGTGCGTCCATACTCTGCAAGAAGCGAGTTAAAAATCACAAAGTTTGGCGTGTAATAATCCATATTAAGATTCAAATATCCTTGCGCAACAATTTGAGAATCCCCCTGCAAGCGCGTATCCGCCGCGACACTATAAATATCTTGATTACGCAAAGTGGTGGAGGAAAAGTTAATTGAAATGCGCTTTAAATCAATCTGCCAGCCAATTTTTTGCTCTTTGAAAATCGCGTCATCATCTGCTAACGCGCAAGTTTTTGGGAGTAAAAAAATAAGCACAAAAAGAGTGTGAAAATATTTTACTAAGAATCCGCCGCGCGCGCTCATTCCTGCCCTTTTTTGCTCTTAATTTTTGCCAGCCATTCATTGAGTGTTTTTTCAAAGCCTTTTGTAGTGGATTCTACAAATTCCAAATCCTCTTGCAAATAGCGCTGCTCTACAAACCCCCCAAAATCGTGTGGATAGAGATATTCCTTTGAGTGTGTCAAAATATTTGGCATAACGGGGAGAACCTTGCCTTCTTTCACGCAGGAAATCGCCTTATTTATGGCTTTATAGGCAGTGTTGCTTTTTGGCGAGGAAGCAAGGTAAATCACACATTGTGAAAGAATAATGCGCGCTTCAGGATAGCCGATTTTTTCCACACTTAAAAGCGTGGAAGTGGCGAGATTGAGCGCATTTGGGTTGGCATTGCCAATATCTTCGCTTGCTAAAATTACCAGACGGCGCGCGATAAATTCTGGATTCTCTCCACCTTCAATCAAGCGCGCAAGATAATAAATCGCGGCATTTACATCGCTTCCGCGGATAGATTTAATAAGCGCGCTTGCGAGATTATAATGCGTGTCATCTTCACTCGCGCCATCGTGCAGGCTAAAAGGGCGCAGGGCTTTGAGGCTTTCAACATTGACAGATTCTAAATCTAGCGCGCAATCAAGCAAATTTAACATAGCCCTTGCATCGCCCCCGCTAGATTCTATCAAATATGCCTTCGCGTGAGAATCTATGGCTTTTGGATACATCGCGAGTGCTTTTTGCAATAAACGCTCTAAGTGTGCGCGACCAAGAGGCTTAAACTCAAACAAAAAGCACCGCGAGCGGATGGCATTTGTGAGCGTATAGAAAGGATTATTTGTGCTTGCGCCAAAAACAAGAGTCTCGCCCTCCTCCATAATAGGAAGTAAAAACTCCTGCTGTGGCTTTGAAAGGCGGTGGATTTCATCAATAAACACCGCACTTTTTAGCAAGCTCCCACTAAAGCGCGCAAGAAAAGTTTTCAACTCCTCAAGCTTAAACGCCGTAGCGTTAAAATAGCCAATCTCGCGCCCCAACTGCTTGCAAATGATTTGAGCTAAAGTCGTTTTTCCACAGCCGGGCGGTCCATAAAAAATGCAATGTGGCGGAGAAGCGAGATTTTTACGCAAGGGGGCATTCTCCCCGATAATATGCTCCTGCCCGATAAATTCATCAAGATTTTTTGGGCGCAAGAGCTTAGCGAGATTGCGCATAGCTATTTCTTAAACAAAATAATCTCATACGAGCTTTGCTTGACTTTGACGGAATTTTCCGCCTTGCCCTTAAACTCATCAAGCATAGAATCTAGCTCATCTAAACGCTCTTTAAGACGCAAAATAATATCCACGCCTGCGAGATTGACGCCCAAATCCCTTGTGAGGCGCAAAATCGTTTTAATCTTATCAATATCGCGTTGAGAATACAGACGCATTTTCCCATCAGTGCGCCCGGGCGCGATAAGCCCCTCTTTTTCGTATTGACGCAGGGTTTGGGGATGGATTTCTAAGATTCTCGCTACTACGCTAATGAGATAAACCGGCTCATCGTAGCTATTCATTTTCGCCTCCTAAGTTATTTCTTTTTAACACATCACCTCGCGGGAGTAAATCCCGCCTCTATTCCTTTAATTGTATCGCCTGCACGGGAGTAAATCCCGCTTCGGCTCCGCTTCGCGTGCATACTCAACGTGTTTTGAGGGCTTAGATTCTAAGATTCTGCAACGCTGTTTGGTGGTTTTAGAATCTATTCCTTAAAATTGTATCACCTCGCGCAGTCAAATCGCACTGCGCGCATATATGCTACTTTTCTTAAGTTGATAAGGTTGCAAGATACTATCCTACTCCTTAAGCCCCTCCTGCAACGCCGTTTTGAGACTTTCACTTAACTCCTCTAATTTTGGTAAAATCACATTCACGCGCAGATACAAATCACCAATTTTCTTGCTCTTGCGATTTTTGAGCCCAAGCTCTTTTATACGGAGCTTTTGCCCATTTTTGGTATTTTGCGGAATAGTGAGGGTGAATTCCTTTTGCAATGTTTGGACTTTGATTTTCCCACCAAAAAGCGCAATTTTTAGCGGAATATCAAGCGTTTTTGTCAAATCATCGCCATCTATTTCATACGAATCATTTGGCGCGACACGCACTTTAAGCAGCAAATCACCCACGCCAAATTGCGAGCTTTTGCCCTTGCCTTTTAGGCGGATAGTGTCATTATCGCGCGTGCCCTGCGGGATTTTGATATTAAAATCCCCACCTTTACCCCTGTAATGATAGCTACTACCCTCAATCAAGGTACTTTCAAAAGGAATGGTAATGCTATCGTGCAAGTCATTATCCACCATCTCTTCACCAAAGCCACCAAATCCGCCAAAACCCCCGCGCGAGGTAAAGTTAAAGTTCTGATTTCTGCCCGCACCAAAGCCCCCTTGCCCAAAAATCGAGGCTAAAATATCATCGATATTCATATTCCCCTGCGCGCGGGTGAAATCGTGGAAATTCTGCCCACCAAACATAGAATCCCCAAACTGGTCATACTGCGCCTTTTTCTGTGGATCGCTTAGCACCTCATACGCAGCGTTAATCTCCTTAAACTTCTCCTCCGCGCCCGGGTCCTTATTCACATCAGGGTGGTATTTGCGCGCAAGTTTGCGATAAGCTTTTTTAATCTCATCGCTACTTGCAGATTCTGAAATTTCGAGCGTTTGATACAAACTTTTTGCCATAATAACTCCTTTGGAAAATATGCAGAATTAAAAAAATATATGGAAATTAAGTGGCATTATATCATAAAACTTTAGCTTAGGTTAATCAAGTTTAACGTTTTTCTCTCTAAGTTTCACAACAAAATAAAGTCCTGTGTTATAATGGCGTCGCTTAAGAAAATCCACAACTTAGGAAATCCCGCAATGATACTTAGCATAGAATCTAGCTGCGATGACAGCTCGCTTGCACTTACTTCTTTAGAGACTTGTGAGCTTCTTTTTGCGCGCAAAATCTCACAGGACTTAGCCCACACGCGCTTTGGCGGTGTCGTGCCAGAGATTGCCTCACGTCTTCACGCACAGAATCTCCCGCTTTTATTAGAACAGCTCAAAAATTTTCTTATAGATTTTAGCGCGCAAAGGACATCAAATAATAAGGAAAATCCATTCGCGCCCATTAAAGCCATCGCAGTTACCAACCGCCCCGGTCTTAGTGTAACACTAAGTGAGGGCGTATGTATGGCAAACGCATTGGCGCTAAGTCTCAATATTCCGCTTTTGTATCTCAATCATCTCAAGGGACATATTTACTCGCTTTTCATCGGGCAAATGCAGGCAAAAATCGGCAAAGGACTTGGAATCTTACTTGTGAGTGGCGGGCATACGCAGCTACTTTTAATGCGCGATTTTTCACATATTGCGCTTATTTCTCAAAGCCTTGATGATAGCTTTGGCGAGAGTTTTGACAAAGTGGCAAAAATGCTTTCACTTGGCTATCCGGGCGGGGGAATTGTAGAATCTTTTGCGCGCAAATATGATGGCGCACTTCTCCCTTTGCCACTTCCACTCAAACACGATAAGGGACTAAATTTTAGCTTTTCAGGATTAAAAAATGCCGTGCGCTTAGAAATCCAAAAATACGCAAAAAGCGCAGATTCTACAAAATCCAAAAATGCGCAAAATGCTAAGTATGTGTGTAAAGCGGGATTTGACTGCGCGCAGACGATACCAACTAATGGAATAGAATCTTACCAACCAAACAACATTACAGAATCTTATAATCCAATCAACCAAAAAGCGCCGAGTATGTGCGCGAGCGTAAGCGAGACGAAGCGGGATTCACTCCCGCAAGGCGATACATTAAATGGGATAGAATCTCAAAACCCCCAAACGGCATTGCAGAATCCGCAAAATCTTAGCAATCAAAAAAATATCGAGTATGAATGCGAAGCGGAGACGAGCGGAATTCACTTCCGTGAAGGCGATACATTAAAATGGAATGAAAGCTTTATCGCTCAAATTTGTGCAAGCTTTCAAAGCGCTGCTTGCGCGCATTTGCTTGATAAAACAAGGAAATTTTTTGCGCGCTTTGGTGAAAAATTTGAATATTTTGGCGTAGTTGGCGGAGCGAGCGCAAATCTCACTTTACGCGCACATATAGAATCTCTTTGCAAAGAATTTGGCAAAACACCCCTTTACGCCCCGCTAGAGTTTTGCTCGGATAATGCCGCGATGATGGGACGCCTTGGGATAGAAGCCTATAAGCACGCACTCAAAAATGCACCAAAAAGCCCAGCAGAGCGCACAGCAGGCTTTTCACCACTTAGCGATGCGATTTATCCAAAAAGTTTGCCAGAGGATTTTATTAAAGGGGATTTTATTTCTTAAAAAGATTTAATTACCAAGAATCCTTAAAAATCAACTTTACAACAAAAAATTATAGCGCGTATAAAGATAAGTTTAAGTCAAAGATTATTATAATCCGCCCGCATTTTTTTCTACAAATAAGAGCCTAAAAGAGCCAAGGTTTGGCTAAATACAAGTTTAAATTAGGAGTTCTCTATGGATTCTTTCTCTCATATTTTTTCTCTTCGTAAATATCTTGTGAATTTTTGGAATATCGGCGTGGCGATGATTATACTAGGTGTGCTTTCAGCCGTATATTTCGGAATCTTCGGTGGCGTGTGGGCTGTAACAGGCGAAATGACGCGTTGGGGTGGCGAGTTTTTGGAGCTTTTTGGGGCGGATTTAAGCGGATTTTCTTATTACCAAAAGCAAAATCTTAATGGCACACCACTTACGCGCACTGATGGCATTATGCTTATTGGTATGTTTGTAGGCTGTCTTGTGGCGTCTTTGTGGGCAAATAAAGTAAAGTTCCGCCTGCCAGCTAGCAGAATCCGCGTTTTTCAAGCCATTGTTGGAGGCTTTTTAGCAGGTTTTGGCGCGCGTCTTGCGTTTGGTTGCAACTTGGCAAACTTCTTTACAGGACTTCCTTATTTTTCCTTACATACTTGGGTTTTCACGCTCTTTATGGTTATTGGGATTTATCTTGGTGTAAAAGTGTGTAATATGCCTTTTTTCAAGCCTCGCGCAAAGCTTGTTAGGACAAATGGCAGTGGTTGCGCTATCCCGGTAGATAAAACGCGTGCGAAGCGACATTTTAGCTATGGCATTGTTGTGTTTGCGCTTTTTATCGCGTGGGTGGCGTATCTCATCATTACAAATCCCGCTATTAACCCAAAAGACAAGCAAAGTCTGCTTGCTCTCGCACTTATCTTTGGCTTTACCTTTGGCTTTGTCATCGCAAAAGGGCAGGTATGCTTCACTTCGTGCTTTAGAGATTTGTTTTTATTTGGTAGAGATATTGCGACAAAAGGTGCGATTATTGGGATGATTGCCGCGAGTATCATCGCTTTTGGCTTTGTGCTTCAAGGTGGTGGGGCAAAGGTTATTGAGATAAGCCTTGCGATTGCAGCTGGTGGTTTCTTATTTGGCTTTGGGATTGTGTTTGCCGGAGGTTGCGAGTGCGGGTGGATGTATCGCGCGTGCGAAGGGCAGATGCACTTTGTCATCGCTGGGATTGCAAACATAGTCGGCACTATGGCACTGGCACTAGGTTATGATTATCTACCTAGCGCATTTGTTTCAGGTGTGAAAATCAACCTCCTAGAAGTGTTTGGCAAGCTAGGCGGACTTGGTGTAAATCTCTCTTTGCTCATTGGCACGCTATGCTTGGTGCTAATTTATCGTTACTTTTTCTTTAAAAGGGGTGCTTAAAATGGAGACGCAAATCACTTATTCTATCAATCTACAAGGTGAGGCTTGCCCATATCCTGCCATCGCAACACTTGATGTGTTGCCGGAGCTAAAAAGTGGCGAGGTGCTAGAAGTGCTATGCGACTGCCCGCAGAGCATAAATTCTATCCCACACGATGCCAAAGCGCGTGGATTTGAAGTGCTTCTAATCGAGCAAGATGGTCCAACACTGCGATTTGTCATCAAAAAACCTTAGATTCCATGAAAAAAGCCTTGCAATGACGCGTAGCTTTATTTGTCATTGCACGCGCCACAAAATAATCTCATAAAAATTTAGCTAGCGACAATTATTTGTGCCTTAAATGGTTTTGTGCTACAATCGCGCACATTTTAGATTCTACAAAATGACTAAAGGATATTTGTGAAACCTAACAAACCGCTCAAAATCCTCCAGCTTGGCAAATTCTATCCACCTGATATGGGCGGGATTGAACGCACGATGAGCGATATAGTCGAGGGTATGAATGAGCGCGGGGAGATTTGTGATGTGCTTTGCTCAAACTCTAAGGCTAAATTCTCCCTTGATATAACACCCTCGCATTCTAGAATCTACCGCACAAAAAGCTACGGCTTGCTTGCGCGCACTTCCATAACGCCGCAGATGATTTACTTTTTGCGCGCGTTTTTGAGCGGCTATGACATTATCCATGTGCATTTGCCAGACCCTATGGCAAATCTCGCCCTGCGCCTAAGCAATTTGAAAGATAAAATCATCATTTTGCATTGGCATTCTGACATTATCAAGCAAAAACATCTTTTAAAACTCTACAAACCCCTGCTATCTTGGCTTTTGGAGCGCGCAGATTCTATCATTGCGACAAGTCCAAACTACGTTAGAGAATCTGAATTTCTCAAACTCTACCCAAATAAATGCGCCATTATCCCATCTGGTATTAGCCCACATAGCGCGCTAAAAACGCCAACGCAAAAAGATACAAAACTGCTCTTTGCACTCGGGCGATTTGTAGAATACAAGGGCTTTGAATACGCCATTGGGGCATTAAAGTTTTTGCCCAAAGAATACTGCTTGCTTTTGGGCGGAAGTGGTCCTATGGAAAATGAATTAAAGAAACTTGTGAAAGAATTAGAGCTTGAAAAACGGGTGGAATTTTTGGGCTTCATTGCTGATGAGGAATTGCCTAGATTCTATGAAAAAGTAGGAGTTTTTGTATTATCTTCAATTACAAAAAACGAGGCTTTTGGTCTCGTCCAAATCGAAGCAATGGCGCATAGCGTGCCTGTCGTCTCTTGTGAGATTAAAGGCTCTGGCGTGTCTTTTGTGAATGAAAATGGAGTGAGCGGATTTGTAGTCCCGCCAAAAAATCCGCAAGCCATAGCCCAAGCCGTGCTTACAATCTCGCAAAACTACGATTTTTATGCGACAAACGCCCGCGCGCGTTTTGTGAAGCATTTCACAAAAGACAAAATGCTAGATTCTCTACAAGGGCTTTACTATGAGCTTGTAAAAGCTAAAATAGCCAAAGAGGGGGGGGGGCAGTATGAAGTAATCAAGCATTTCTCCACACACACTACCCTAACCACCACGCAAGGGCTTGCATATGCAGCATAGCCCATTTTTCTCTATCATTATCCCCACTTACAATGTCGAGTGCTACATTGCAAGATGTTTAGAATCTTGCATAAATCAAACCTTTAGTGATATTGAGATTCTCGTTGTTGATGATTGCGGGAGTGATGATTCTATAAAAATCGCGCAGAGTTTTGCAGACAAAGATTCCAGAATCCGCATAATCCATAATCCTCGCAATCTCGGACTCTTTGGCGCACGACTAAGCGGAGAGAAAGAAGCAAGGGGGGAATATATCCTTCCGCTAGATTCTGATGATTATATCGAGCTATGTACCTGCAAAGTCCTCTACCGCGCGATTACACACACCAAAAAAGCACTCAATAATGTAAATTTTATCCCTAATCCTAACCTTGAAAATGTAATTGGGGGGGGGGGCAATATGAGTAAAATCTCTATTGTTATCCCCACTTACAATGTCGAGCACTACATTGCAAGGTGTTTAGAATCTTGCATAAATCAAACCTTTAGTGATATTGAGATTCTCATTGTTGATGACTGCGGGAGTGATGATTCTATAAAAATCGCGCAGAGTTTTGCAGACAAAGATTCCAGAATCCGCATAATCCACAACGCGCAAAATCTAGGAACATTCAACGCTAGATTGGAGGGCATAAAGCACGCTTTAGGGGAATATCTACTATTTTTAGATGCTGATGATTATTTAGAGTTAAACGCGTGCGAGATGGCGTGGGGGAAAGTGGCTGGTCTTGCGAAAAAGGAATTGAGGCAAAATACAGAATCTAGCCAAAGTATGATGGCTGATATTATCCATTTTAAGGCGCATTATTTAGGAGACAAAAACGCGGGTTTTGTGGAAAACTGCAAACATAAGCTTCGCTATCTTTTGCCCACATGCTTTTCGCGCGCTCCACTTCAAAATGAACAAATCGCGTATAATTTTTTCCTTAAAAGCAAGCAGTTTCCCAAATTCACCCTTTGGGATAAATGCTACAAGACAAGCTTGCTTAGGCAAAGTGCGATGTATATTGAGCATATCACAAATCCGCTGACGATGGCAGAAGATATGCTGAAGTTTTTTGTCATCGCAAACCTTGCAAAAAGCTATGTGAGCGTTAATAAGCGACTTTATTTCTACGCACTAAATTCCACTTCTGCTACGCAAAATACGCGTAATACGCACAAAAAAATCGATGATATGTGTTTCATAGCGCAATATTTGCGGGATTTAAGCAAAGGTAGGCTAGCAATTACACTTAGCACAACATCAAATTTTTTAGAACCTATCGCAACGCGTATGAGTTACAATCTTTGCGCGCTTATCGTGCTAGAGCTTAGAATCTGCCAAAAAGATGAAATCGCAAATGTTTTAGACGCGCTAGATTTTAACGCGTTTCAAACCTCCACTCAAACTCTTGCGTCCCCACAAGGCAGTGAAATGCCAATAAGGGGGGGGGGCAATGCAATGTTTAGAGAAGCAATACGCCAAACATATTGCGCTATTGCGTCTCAATGCGCACGCACTCCTTTATCGCAATCCGCGCACCCACGCCTCACGCGCACATTCTCACACTGCGCACGCTGGGCTTACCAACGCCTACAATCCGCGCGCAAAAATCTTTCTCAAGCTCGCGCGCTTCTTTGGCAAATCGCCTTATGTCGCATCGTGCATACTTTCGCTTATGTATTGGAATCGCGCTTTAACCTATATGCGCTTGCTTGGATTTATCCTCACATTTGGCAAGGTGAAATTCTAAAATCTCGATTTTGCACCTCGATACCAGAGGTGCGCTGTGCGTAAAATCTCTATTATCACAGCGACTTTTAACTCTGCAAAAACTCTATGCGCAACGTTAGATTCTGTGTTGAAGCAGGATTATACAAATATAGAGCATATTATCATTGATGGCAAAAGTAGCGATAATACGCTTGCTATCGCACAAAGTTATAAAAAGCTTTATGCAAACAAGGGTTTTGAGTTTAAGATTTTTAGTGAGCGCGATAATGGCATTTATGATGCGATGAATAAGGGCTTAGCCCGCGCCACCGGTGAGATAATAGGATTTTTAAATTCTGATGATTTTTTCGCAAGTAAATATATTGCAAGCCTCATTGCGTGGGGTTTTGCAAAGCCAACAAATGATATAGAAATAATTTACGCCAACATAAATTATGTAAATAATTCCTTGCAAACACAGAGAATCTTGCGCGGAAAACCTTTTAGCCCGCTTTCTTTCAAGCTAGGATTCCACCCACCACACCCTAGCTTTTATGCTAAAAAAGAATTGTTTGTGCGCTATGGGGGATTTAAGCTTCAGTATAAAATCGCAAGTGACTATGAACTAATGCTGCGATTTTTGCAAAAATATCGCGCAAAAAGTCTCTATATCGATGAATGCTTTGTCAAAATGCGCTTAGGTGGCGCATCAAATGCAAGCGTGGCTAATATCTTGCGCGCGAATATGGAATGCTTTAAAAGTTGGCAAGAAAATGCTTTAAGCAAATTTCCATTGTTTGTGGTTTTGAAACCATTGCATAAATGCTTTGATGTGTTTAAGAATCTGATAGATTCCAACAAGGGGGGGGGGCAATATGAAGTAATCCTTTGGCTTTCCCAAACACTGCCTTTTTCAATCAATCACAAAATAAATTTTTTACACTCCACATCACAGATGCAAGAGGTGCGCTGTGCGTAAGGTGTATTTTTGGCTACTCGGAGAATGTGATTGTGAGAATCCAAGCGCGATAAAGGAAGAGCAAATCGCGCAGTGGGAGCGTGAGGGCATTGTAAAATATCTAGGCTTTAGCTCTGATGTGCGAGAAATAATCGCGCAAAGCTCGTGTGTCGTATTGCCTAGCTTTTATAAAGAAGGTGTCCCGCGCATTTTGCTAGAAGCTATGAGCATGGGAAAACCCATCATCACAACAAATGTGAGTGGTTGCAAGGAATGTGCCAAGCCGCCCTTTGAAAATCTAAAAAATTTCACCCTTAGCGCAAACGCAATCCTTATCCCAACAAAAGACTCTCACGCGCTCTATCAAGCCTGCGCCTATCTCGCACAAAACCCACTCAAAGCCTTGCATTTAGGGCAAAATGCGCGTGAGTATGTCATCGCTCGTTTTGAAATCTCACATATCATTAAGCACTACAAAAACGCCCTATTATCGCTGATGGCACAAAACACGCAAGAATTTGCAGAATCTCGCCATAGAATCCTAGATTCCCATCAATCAAAAAGCGTTGATTGTGCGCTTAAAGAAATAGAATCTACAAAGCCAAAACTCGCCTTTATCTCAAACACTACGCAAGGTATGCTAAATTTTCGCCTTGAAGTGCTTGTAACATTGCAAAATATAGGCTATGAAATCCACATTCTCGCACCATTATTTGAAAACTCTAAAAACACAGAAAGCACGCAAGATACAAGAAACACAACCTCATCGCAGTTCAATAACGCAAGCAAGCATCTTTTGAAATATGACTTTAACTTGCACAATATCACCATAGATTCTAAAGGGCTCAATCCCTTGCGCGACACTAAGTCGATGATTGAAATTTATCGCTTGCTTAAGAGTTTGCGCCCACAAATGATTTTTAACTACACAATTAAGCCTGTGATTTATGGCTCTCTTGCGAGTAATATACTAAAAACCCCAAATATCGCGGTAATCACAGGGCTTGGGTATGTGTTTATAGGTGATGGGCTCAAAAAGCGTCTGTTGCGCGCGCTTGTGTGCAAAATGTATAAAATAGCGCTCAGAAAAACGACTCAAGTATGGTTTCTCAATCTCGATGACAAGGCAGAATTTTTAGCGCGCAAAATAATTGCACCAAATCGCGCATTTTTGCTTGATAGCGAGGGTGTGGATACAGAATTTTTCCATCCGAATTTTAAGACAGAATCCAAAGGGTTTAAAACAGAATCTAGCGCAAATTCTAAAGATTCTAAAAGATATTTCGCTAACGCTCAATATGACAAAACTAAGGCTTGTCATATTGAGCCCCCTTGTCATTCTGAGCCACTTTGTCATTCTGAGCGAAGCGAAGAATCCAAAGACCCTAAAGAGCCTTTTATCTTTTTGCTTGCTGCAAGAATGCTTTGGGATAAGGGCGTGGGTGAATTTGTAGAAGCCGCGCGTATGCTAAAAAATGAGCTAGAAAATGCAATAAGGGGGGGGGGATATACAATAAGATTTTATCTTCTGGGCGCACAAAGCGCACAGAATCCAAGCGCGATAAAGGAAGAGCAAATCGCGCAGTGGGAGCGTGAGGGCATTGTAAAATATCTAGGCTTTAGCTCTGATGTGCGAGAAATAATCGCGCAAAGCTCGTGTGTCGTATTGCCTAGCTATCGTGAGGGCGTGCCAATGAGCCTGCTAGAGGCAATGAGTATGGGTAAGCCCATCATCGCAAGCAACGCGCCGGGTTGCAAAGAGGTAGTAATACAAGGACACAACGGCTTTTTGTGCGATACAAAAAGTGCGCAAAGCCTATATCTTGCTATGCGCCTTATGCTTGCCTTAAGCAACGAACAAAGAACAATTTTAGGGGCGAACTCTCGCAAATTAGCCACTGCGCGCTATAACAAGCAAAAAATTATCGCGCATTATACAAATACGTTGGAAAATGCAATAAGGGGGGGGGGATATGAAGTAAAACCCCTTTTCCTCACATACCACTACCCTCTTTTATCTACTCTCACTCCTTGCAATAATCCTACACCTTTGGCTAGCTAATGAAACCCAAATTGTTACTGCTCGCCTCAAGGTTTCCTTATCCACTTATTGGTGGAGACAGGATAAAGCTCTTTGCTACATTAGAGATTCTCTCTTGTAAATATGAAGTGTATTTTGTGCTTATCTCTCACACCGCCTTAAGCAAAGAGGACATAGCGCGTATTGAGCCATTATGCAAGGAATTAAAGATTTTTTACAAATCCAAATTCTCTTCTTACCTCAAGGCGTTTCGTGCGATTTTTAGTGGGGAAAGCCTGCAGGTGGGGTATTATTACTTTAGTGATGTGGCACATTTTATAAATACACTTTTGCAAAAAGAACAAATTAATATTGCTATAAGTGTGCTTATCCGCACTGCCAAATATATGCTTGATAAAAACCTAGCAGTTAATATTGTTGATATTACAGATTCTATTGCCATTAACTATAAGCGATCTATGAAAAACACACAATCACTATTTTGGAAATCCATCTATTTTATAGAATCTAGACGTCTGGCGCACTTTGAAACCAAATGCGTAGAAAGCTTTGATGCAAGCTTATTTGTAAATAAATTTGAAGCTCTAGCCTATAAAGATAAAGGCAATGCTATCCTTATACCTCACGGGAGCAATGAAGCACTTCTCAACTACACACCAAATACAAAAAAGCAAGCGCAATATAAAAATGCAATTTGCTTTTTTGGCAAGATGGATTATCAACCAAATATCGATGCGTGTCTTTATTTCGCGCATAAAGTAATGCCGCTCTTAGCACAAAGCAAGCACAAATTCCGCTTTCTCATTATAGGAGCAAATCCTAGTGAAAAGATTCTCTCTTTACAAAGCACACAAACCCAAATACTTGGATTTGTGCAAGATCCTTATGAGATTCTAAGCAATGCACTTTGTATTGTAGCACCTATGCAAAGTGGTGGAGGAATCCAAAACAAAATCTTAGAATCCTTAGCTCTTGGGCAAATCGTAGTTACTAATAATCTTGGAGCAAATCCAATCTACCAAGCTAAAGACAAGGAACATTTATTGCTGGCAAATACGCCACAAGAGTTTGCAGATGTAATCTTGCAAATAGTAATCGCTTTGGTGGGTTGGTGCTTAATGCCACGATTTCACTTTTTGTGCATTGCACTATCATAGAGCGTGATGACAAAAAGATATATTTTGAAAGCACAGATTCTAAACAATCCACCCTCCTCCCACTCTCAAACACACTCCCTTTAGAGGGTGATATGTTACTATATAAGGGCATTTATAATAGGCTTATGAATATTGCCCCCCCCCCACTAGAGGTTTCTCGCTTTATACATACTCTGATGTGCCTAGTGGTAGCGGGCTTGGTGGTAGCTCTACACTTGTTGTGGCTATTATCAAGGCATTTAGTGAATGGCTCAACCTCCCACTTGGCGAGTATGATATAGCCAAACTTGCCTATGAAATAGAACGCGAGGATATAGGTATAGTAGGTGGGGCGCAAGATCAATATGCGGCTACTTTTGGTGGCTTTAACTTTATGGAATTCTACGAACAAAAACGCGTAATAGTCAATCCCTTACGCGTGAAAAACTATATCATAAACGAACTTGAAGAATCTATGGTGCTGTATTTCACCAATATCACACGCAAAGCCTCTCTTATAGAAGAAGAGAAAAAATCCTGTCTCCAAAAAGAACAATCCATGCTTGCTATGCATTCTCTTAAGCAAGATTGCCTAGAAATGAAAGAGGCATTGCTTAAAGGCGAAATCAAAAGGCTTGGATATATCCTTGGAAAGTCGTGGGAGCACAAAAAGCAAGTAACTAAAAATATTAGCAATAGCCATATTGAGCTAATCTATGATACTGCTATGCAAAATGGAGCATATAGCGGTAAAATTAGTGGGGCTGGTGGTGGTGGCTTTATGTTTTTCTTCACCCAACCACAAAACAAAAAGAATCTTATAGATGCGCTTGATATGCTAGATGGTAAGGTAGTGCCATTTAGCTTTGTTAAAGCAGGTATGCTTGGGTGGAGAATCTATGAATAAAAACTCCAAACAAATAGAGTGTATAATCCTAGCTGGTGGGCTTGGCACACGATTACGAAGTATGATAGGGGACGAGATTCCAAAACCTATGGCTAAGATTAATGGCTTGCCATTTTTAGAGATTTTATTACATCAGTGCGCACAGAGTGGGTTGAAACATATCATATTAAGCACAGGATACAAGGCTGAGCGTATCAAGGAATATTTTGGAGCAAATTTTTTAGGTCTTACTCTTAGCTATTGTAGAGAATCTAGCCCACTTGGCACAGGTGGGGCAATCAAAAATGCCCTTTTATCTTGCGCTAGCAAATATGTCCTTGTGCTTAATGGCGATAGTTTTTTAGATATTAACTTAGGTGAATTTTTTATTCATACTAGCGCACAAATGCAGAAAGATAAAAGCCTGCTTTCTATGGCACTTAAAGCCCTAGAAAATACGCGTTATGGAGGAGTCAAGCTAGATTCTAAAGGTATTATTACACATTTTTCTCCCTGTGATTCAAACCTCATAAATGCTGGAATCTACTGCATAGATTCACATATTTTCAAAAATTTTGACTTAAATGAGTGCTTTAGCTTTGAGAAATTTATCCAAGAGCATTGCCCAGACATTAAGCCTTTGGGGTTTATCAAAGATTCAGAATTTATTGATATTGGAGTGCCACAAGATTACACAAAAGCACAAAGATTTTTTGCAAATCTTAAAAACACAAAGTCTTTGTCTTGTTCTCATACTTTACTTAAAAATTAAAGAGGAGAGTTAGGCGAACTCGCGGAATTAGCCACTGCGCCAAACAAGCAAAAAATTATCACGCATTTATTAAATATGCTAAAAACCACCCTATAAAATCCCTTAATTTTTCAGCACTGCGCTTACACGCGCTAAAGAATCCCTTTGTGCCAACGATAAGCGCACTATGGAATCTTCTATCCCACCCAAAGAATGTGGCACACTCGCCTTAAGGCACACCATATCAAGCGCACCCATCTCCACACGCTCCCCGCCCACTTCAAACCAAATATTCCCGCAAAGCACCTGCACGCTAATATCAAAAGGTGCTTTATGCTCTTTCATCACACCATTTTTCGCAAGCAAAATCTGTATCTCTTTTGCGTTAGAATTCTGCACTAGCACCTGCACTTTCACGCCATCTTTTTCAAACGCACCTTCACTCCATCGCACAATCTCCATAATCCACTCCTTAAATGTTTTTACAAATACAACAACGCGCGCTAACTTTAGAAAAAACAATAAAATATAGTAATTGGTAATTTTTACGACTTGTAGTTTGTAGAAAATTGCAAATGGTGGCTTGAGGCGGAATCGAACCACCGACACGAAGATTTTCAGTCTTCTGCTCTACCGACTGAGCTATCAAGCCAAAAAGAAGCGCGATTATAGAATCTAATGCTTAAAATTACGCTTAAATTAATAAAAATTCGTGCATTTTTGCTCTCTTAAGCTATCAAGCACTTTCAATCCCCCACCACGCATAACATAAAAATACCCCCAGCCATTATAGTTGCTCTTACTCAATACTTTTGCTGCCATTTTATGGATACTTAGAATCTCATTATCCCTAATATCCTGCACTTTGTTAGATTCTAAAAGTCTGCAAATAGGCTGTCCTTTTCTATCATAAAATACCTCGCCTAGCTCTAAAAATTTAGCATGAATGAGCTCTTGCAGACTGACTTTGGGGGGGGGGCTTAGATTCTAGCTTGCCACTGCTTATAGCATTTGGCAGAAAGGTTACAGAACCTATGCGCTTTTTTGCTAACTCTATATAGCTTTTTTCACGCTCGATTCCTAAAAAATTGCGTCCAAATCTTTTAGCCACAGCGCCTGTTGTCCCACTCCCAAAAAATGGGTCAAGCACCAAATCGCCCTCTTTTGAGCTAGAAAGTATAACGCGCTCCAATAAACCTTCAGGCTTTTGCGTGGAATGCGCCTTTTTCCCATCCTCATTCTTTAGTCGCTCACTACCGGTGCAGATTCCTATTTCCCAAATCGAACGCATTTGTTTGTTATTATTGTAAGCTTTCATACTTTTATAATTAAAAGTATATTTTGCATTTTTGTCTTTAGCGCACCAAAGCAGGCTCTCGTGAGCGTTGCAGAAGCGATTCCCACGAAAATTTGGCACAGGATTGCTTTTTGCCCATACAATATCATTGAGTACCCAAAATCCCAAATTTTGCATAATGTAGCCCAAACGATAAATATTATGAAAACTCCCAATCACCCATATTGAGCCACTTTTCTTAAGCACACGGCGACATTCTTTAAGCCAAGCTTCACTAAATCTATCATAATCTTTCAAGTCTTCAAATTTATCCCAAGCATCATCACAACCACTAAACGCATTCCCCTCCACGCGCAAAAGTGCGCCATTTGTTTGCATAAAGTATGGCGGGTCTGCAAAGATCAAATCTACACTTTCACTCTCTAAGCTTTTTAGAATCTCAATGCAGTCGCCTTGCAAAATGGTATTGACAGACGTGGTATTTAGCGTTTCCAAAGGCATTTAAATGCTAAAGCCTCTCCACAATCGCCTTAGTATCACGCGCAATGACAAGCTCCTCATTTGTAGGCACAACGCACACTTTCACCTTAGAATCTGATGTAGAGATGATAGCCTCCTTGCCACACACTTTATTTGCCTCATTATCAAGCTTCACACCCAAAAAGTCCAAATGCTCCACAATCATACCGCGTATAAACTGCGCGTTTTCACCCACACCAGCGCAAAAGCTAATCGCATCAACGCCAATAAGCACCGCGCAAAATGAACCAATATATTTCACCACACGATACGCAAAAGCCGCACGCGCAAGCTTCGCGCGCTCATTTCCCTTCAAATCCGCATCAAGCAAATCCCTAAAATCACTCGAAATCCCAGAAATCCCCAAAACTCCAGATTTTTTATTCAAAATATTCACAATCGCCTTAGTATTAAGCCCTTCCCTATCAGCAATGTAATCCAAAATCGCCGGGTCCAAATCCCCGCTCCTCGTCCCCATAATAAGCCCCTCAAGCGGTGTAAGTCCCATACTCGTATCAATACACTTGCCATTTTTAATCGCAGAAATCGATGAACCATTTCCAAGATGACAAACAATAATCTTAGAATTTTGCAAATCAAGCCCCAAAAATTCCGCTGTGCGCTGTGAGACATATTTATGACTTGTCCCGTGGAAGCCATATTTGCGCACCTTGTGCTTTTCATACCATTCATAAGGCACGCCATACATAAAGGCTTTTGGCGGGATACTCTGATGAAATGCCGTGTCAAAAACCGCCACCATAGGTGTTTTTGGCATAATTTCGTGACAAGCTCTAATCCCCATTAAATGCGCAGGATTATGCAAAGGTGCGAGCGCAGAGCAATCATTAATATTTTTTATCACCTCATCATCAATAAGCACAGATTCTTTAAAGTATTCACCCCCATGCACAATCCTATGCCCCACCGCTGCAATCTCATCAAGCGTGCTAATCGTGCCAGAATCCGTGAGAGTTTTTAGCACAAGAGAAATCGCTTCTGAATGATTAAGAATGCGCGTTTCTTGCGTCTTTTTCACTCCATCTTTGCCCTTATACTGCAACACACTTCCTTCAATCCCTATCCTATCACAAATCCCAGATGCAAGGAGTTTCTCGGTATTTGCATCAATGAGCTGAAATTTTAATGACGAACTGCCACAATTTATAACTAGAATATTCATCTTTACTCCTTTAATATATCCTCTTTGTGCGAGCAAATCGCCTTTCGCCCTCGCTAAGGCTTCGCTTTCGCGCACATACTTAAAAACCTTTTTTGATACTTACAAAATGCCTACTGCTTGCAAAACTGATGATTTTACCGCACCGCTTGCAATGCTGTGATTGCCACCACGCCGACAATATCCTCTGCACTGCAACCTCGCGATAAATCATTCACCGGCGCGCTCAAGCCCTGCGTGATAGGACCATATGCCTGCGCCTTTGCTAAACGTTGCACAAGCTTGTAACCGATATTTCCAGAATCTAAATCCGGAAACACAAGCACATTTGCCCTCCCAGCAACACTTGAACCTTTTGCCTTAGATTCTCCCACGCTTGGCACGATAGCCGCATCAAGTTGCAATTCCCCATCAAGCGCAAGCTCGGGGCTTAGTTTTTTTGCAAGTTGCGTGGCTTGCACCACCTTATCAACATCTGTATGCGAGGCACTGCCATAAGTTGAGTGGCTTAACATTCCCACATAAGGCGTTTGTCCTAAAAGTGTTTGAAAGCTTTTTGCAGAATCTAGCGCGATATAGGCAAGCTCCTCACTGCTAGGATTCTGACAAAGTCCGCAATCTGCAAAAACAAAGCCCCCGTTATAGCCATATTCACAATCAGGCACAATCATAATAAAAAAACTTGAAACAATCTTAGAATCCTGCGCCTTGCCAATAATCTGCAAACTCGCGCGCAGCACATCAGAAGTCGCGTTGATAGCGCCTGCTACCATACCATCAGCCCTTTTACTTTTCACAAGCGCCACGCCAAAATACAGCGGATTCTTGAGTAATTCCGCAGCTTTTTGAGAATCCATCCCCTTATACTTGCGCAATTCCACAAAAAGCGCGATAAACTCCTCCAACAAGTTAGAATCTTCGCTATCCACAAACTCCGCCCGCGATAAATCCAGCCCCAAACTCTCCGCACGCTTTAACAACGTCTCTTTTTTCCCGATAAGAATAATCTTTGCAAAATCTTCTTGCAGGACTAAATGCGCGGCTTTAAGCGTACGCTCATCGCTACTTTCAGGCAAAACGATTGTTTTTTTCGCCCCCTTAGCTCGTGCCTTGAATGCTTCTAAAATCTCCATTTTTCCCTCCTTAATCAAAACCTTTCTACATACTAAGCTAGCTAAATTAACGCTAATTAGGTTTATTTGTCTTAAAAGCTAAGTTTGGCAGTTTTTACACAATACGCCAAAAACTCGCTAGAATCTGCAAATATAAAAATTTCTGAAATAACCTTGCTAAAGGACTTTACAATGCACGAACTCGCCATAATTCAAGATTTGCTTTTAGTATGTGAAAAAAATGCGCAGGAAAATAACGCAACAAAGATTCTCAAAATCGAGCTAAAAGTGGGACGTCTCAGTGGCGTTGAAGCACATTATTTACAGAGGGCGTTTGAAGGTTTTAAGAGTGAAGCACTTTTTAGTCAAGCTGAACTTATTATTGAAATCGAAGATGTGCAAATACAATGCAATCAATGCGGTTTTGAAGGTGTGCTTTTGCAAAATCATTTTCTCTGTCCGCAATGCCACTCGCAAAATCTCCATACAACCGCCGGTGAAGAGCTCTATCTTATGCGCCTTGAGATGTGCTAAAAGCGCACTTAACACTCAAAACTAAAATCTCCGCTTTTGCCACCGCGTTTTTGTTCTAAATGAATATCGCTAATAAGCATTTTTTTATCAATTGCTTTTAGCATATCATAAATGGTTAAAAGTCCTATGCTCACGCTATGAAGCGCTTCCATTTCAACGCCGGTTTTGCCCTCGCATTTTACCAATGCTTCTACTCTAAGCGCGCATTCAGATTCAAGCGGGTGAATGGTCACTTCGATTTTGCTTAAAAATAGCGGGTGGCACATAGGGATTGCTTGAGCGGTATTTTTAGCCGCCATAATTGCCGCGATTATAGCGGTTTGTATCACAGGACCTTTTTTGGCAGTGTTTTGCATCACGGCTTCATAAGCTTCTTTGCTTAGGGTGATTTTCCCGCTTGCAAGCGCCTCACGTGTGGTTATGGACTTTTGGCTGACATCTACCATATTTGGATTATTGCGCTCATTAATGTGCGTAAGTGGCATATTTCCTCCCTCTCCCACTTTTTTGGGGTTACTAAATTTGCTAAATTTTCCGCATTGTAGCATTTCTTAAATTAAGAATCTAAAACCACCAAACAGCGTTACAGAATCTTAGAATCTAAGCCTCTAAAACGCGCCGAGTATGCACGCGTAGCGGAGCTTACAAGGGGCTCTTGTAAGTGATACAATCTAAAGGAATAGATTCTAATTCTAAAGCTAAGATATTAAGATTCTTCGCTTGTGCTCAGAATGACAAAAAATAAGGCTTGTTATATTAACCTCTCTCTTTGTCATTCTGAGCCTTTAGGCGAAGATTCTAAGATTCTCCAAACAGCGTTGCAGAATCTTAGAATCTCATCAACCAAAACGCGTTGAGTGTGTGCGCGAAGCGGAGCTGAAGCGGGATTCACTCCCGCGTAAGCGATACAATTTAATGGAATAGAATCTGAAACGCGCAAAACTCTCTAGCAGCCAAAAAATGCCTTCTCTTGCGCACTAATTTCAATCTGTCCGCTTAGGTAAAAATATTTTCTTAGCACCAAAAGCGCTAGCGCGTGTTCGATTTTGGGGTTGAAAAACTGCGCGCAAAACTCATTGGCGTTTTGGATAATCTCTTTTGCACGTGCAGGGTTAGCTTTGTAATATTCTACAATCTCTTCCACATCTTCATACTCATCACTAATGCGCACATAATGCACTCCTGATTCAAGCTTGCCCTCCATAAACCAAGTTTCAAACTTCATTTTTGGGCTTAAACACAGCGAGTTTGAGCTTAAAATCCATTTTAAATTGCTCGCAACATCATTGCCCTCTAAACTTAACAAAAATTTATAAGGCAAATGCGCTTCTTTGCTTACTTTGGACTTATAAAATTGTGGCAAAGCCTCTTTTTTGCCCGTGTGGGCGACATCACAAAATGGTGCGTGAAAAAATTTTTCTAAAAATTTGATTCTATGTTGCTGATAGGCTGCCCCGCGGAAAAAGAGAATATCACGCTTAGATTCAAAAGGAATGGAATCTTTTACAAACGCAAAATGCCTGTCTTTATCAAGCTTCAAAAGCACCGAGTTTTTGGAAATATCGCCAAAGTCCGCTATGGGACGCGATTTTGTAATGGCTGGCTTTTGCAAATAATAATTCACATCACCAAACGCGCAACCTATCAAAAGCCCACGCGTAAAATAGCGGCTAAACTCATAGCCATCATAATAATACGCGCTGAAGTAATGCCCCCTATACGCGTCTTTGAGCAAAGAGATTTTGGGAGATTCTATCCTAAAAGGCGAGTTTGCTAGTGATGGGGTGGGGCAGTTAGCATTTTGCAAGCTAAAAGGCGCGCTTAATTTGCAATAATAGCGCACGCGCGCTTGCATAGATTCTAAAGTCGCAGAATCAAACTCCCAAATACTCGCAATTTCGCGCTCTAAATTGAGCAAAAAACTTGGCGTTAGCATTCTGCCAATGCCCTTGAGATTGTAAAGAAATTTCGATTCCACAGCAATCCTTAAATATTCTTGCAAAATTTTTGCACGGTATTTTACCTTTTAACTATGCAAAAACTCATTGCTTTGCAATTTATTTTCTTTCAATGCGGATTGCGTCTGGGTTAAAATGTGCAAATGTCTCTCTTTGAGGCTTAAAACAATCTCTTTGATCTTTGCAAAATCCTGCATCTCTAACTGCAATAATGCTTGTGTGTTTATTTTAAGGTTTGTGAAATTGTTTAGATTCTGAAGTTCGTCATCGCTCATGTATTCTCCCAATCAGTGTGATTCAAAGCCTGCGATTATAATTGCATTTTTATAAATTTAAACTTAATTTATATTCTTATGAGTATTTTTTATAATATTAATATACTCTTAAGAGTATATTTTAAGTTTAACAATGGAATGCTTTTTGCTAAAAAGTTGCGTATGGAAAAAAGAGAATTTAAAGTTTTGCTTGCGCGTGCTAAATTATCCCAAAAAGATTTCGCACAAATGGTTGGAATAAACCCACAGAGCGTGAATAATTGGGGGTGCAGCAAGGAGTTTCCCTACTGGGTGAAAAGCTATTTGGAGAATTACATTGAGCTTTTGGGTTATCGCGATTTAAAAGCGCGCCTCAAAGAAGCAGGTATTTGCTCGTAAAAATGCTAAAATACGCACGCAAAAAGTAAGACTATCGGGGAGTTTCTATGATTTATATGTTAGAATACGACACTTCGATTTTAGAGCTTGTGTTGTATGCGCTTAACTCTCAAGGTTTGAAAGCAAAAGGATGTTCAAAAGTTAAAGATTTTAAAGACACCCTCAAACAAAGCCTGCCTCAAATTGTGATTCTAAATGTCTGGGGTTGCAGCGCGCAATCACGCACACTTGACATACATATAAAGACCCTGCGTCAAAAGCTAGGAATCTGGGGGCAAAAAATCAAAACAATCCACGACGTTGGCTACAAACTAGAATCCAAAACAAGCGCACAATGAATACAAAGATTTTTTTAGCGATTTTTCTTACAAGTGCGCTGTTTTTAGGGCTTGCAAATGCCTTTATGCTTTTTATTTTAGAATCCTCTCTTAAAAAACAAACTTTTCAAGAGCTTGAAAATCAAGCGCGCAATATCGAGCCATTTTTAGAATCTGTGCTTGAAAAGAAACTCACAATCCCGCCTTACCGACTAAGCGTGATTAGTCAAGATGGCGCGGTTATTTATGACACGGAGTTTGCGCTATTTCCTTCAAAACTTGAAAATCACAAATCTAGGGAGGAAGTAGCACAAGCCTTAGAATCCAAAGAAGGGCGCAGTATGCGCTACTCTCATAGCAATAAGAGTGATATGCTCTATTTTGCAAAGCGCGTGAGTTTAAAAGATACGAATTATATTTTGCGTCTAGCTTTGGCAAAAAGTAATATTTATGCGCTGATTGCGGAGTTTGCGCCTTATTTTGGAATTGAGATTCTAAGCGCGCTTGTGTTGTGCTTTTTTATCGCAAGGATTCTTACGCGTGCAATTATTAAGCCCTTAAAAAATTTCAATGCAACAAACACTAAGCAAAAAGCGCCATACAGGGAATTAAACCCATTTGTCGAGATGATTAAATCCCAACACAAGCTTTTAAAAAACCAACTCAAAGGCTTAAAACAAAAACAAATACAAATGCTCACTCTCACGCAAAATATGAACGAAGGGCTTATGCTATTAAACAAAAATGGCAAAGTTTTGCTTACAAATAGTGCGCTGCAAGGGTATTTGGGCGAGATTACTAGTGATATTGACAAAATGCAAGAAAGCCCAGCAATGCAGCAAATTTTGCACGATATGGCGGAGTTTAAAAAAATTAAAAAACCCACCCAGCGCACACATACGCTCACACTACAAAATAAAGAATGTGAGATTCTCATCGTGCCAATTTATGCAAAAAATAAATTTAAAGGACTTATTGCTTTTGTGCGTGATATGGGTTTGCAAGCTCAAGCACAAGCCTTACGCAGGGAATTTAGCGCAAATGTTACGCACGAGCTCAAAACACCTTTAAGCGTGATTTTAGCAAGCAGTGAAATGATGCAAAATAACCTCATCGCGCAGGCTGATTTCCCGCAATTTGTGGAAAAAATCCAAAAAGAAGCCACAAAACTTTTGGCAATGATAAATGAGATTCTCAAACTTTCTTTTCTTGATGAAGGGCAAGCAGAAGTGCAAAAAACGCGCATTAATCTTAAGATACTTGCCGAAAATGTCCTCAAGCGCCTTGAGCTTCCAGCGCAAAAGCAACACATAAACTTGCGCGCAAAACTCAAGGAATGCTTTGTAATGGGAAATAACGTGCTTTTAGAAGATATGATTTATAATCTCTGCGAAAATGCCATTAAATACAACCATAAAAAAGGCTTCGTGCAACTGCGTATCGAGCAAAAAGATTCTTTTGTGTATGTGAGTGTCAAGGATAATGGCAGTGGGATTCCAAAGGAATCTTTAGAGCGCGTTTTTGAGCGCTTTTACTGCGTAGATAAAAGTCGGAGCAAACAGCTTGGTGGCAGTGGGCTTGGGCTTTCCATTGTGAAATCTATCGCAAAATTCCATAATGCAACAATTAGGCTTTCTAGCACGTTTGGCAAGGGAAGCGAGTTTGTGGTGACTTTTCACGCAGTATAAATTTTGTCATCAATGGATTTTTCATTTCTTTTAATTCCTCACAAACTTTTTGGAATAAAACTTGCTTTTTAGCTAGATATCAAATTCGCTTCGAAAGGATAACTATGCTAAAGTCGTTGTGGTCTGGTGTGAGCGGTATGCAAGCTCACCAAATCGCCCTAGATGTTGAGAGCAACAACATTGCCAATGTCAATACCGTGGGCTTTAAATATTCACGCGCGTCATTTGTGGATATGCTCTCCCAAGTGAAGCTTATCGCGACTTCACCATACAAAAACGGCTTGGGTGGGCAAAATGACTTCTCCATTGGGCTTGGTGTGGGCGTAGATGCTACGACAAAGGTATTTTCGCAAGGTAACACGCAAAATACAGATGTAAAAACAGATATTGCAATTGAGGGTGATGGGTTTTTTATCATCAGTCCAGATCGTGGCACCACGCATAATTACACGAGGAATGGCGAGTTTCTCTTTGACGCAAATGGGAATCTTGTCACCACAGGTGGCTATGTCGTGCAAGGGTGGGTGCGCGATACACTAGATAGCGCCAATACCGCACAAATGACTGAATTTGACTTTTTTAGAGTGGATAATACGGGTCCAGTGCGCAATATCCAAATCGACCCCGGAATGGTAATGCCAGCGCGCTCAACGACAAGTGTAACCCTGCGTGCAAATCTCAATGCCGGCAGGCATACTGAAAGTGTGGCGGATATTGCTACGCTTGATTCTACGACGATTACAGCATCTGATGGCACAGCGCCTGTGTATGATTCTAGAGGGCGTTTGGCACAGGTGGCGGAGGATTTTGGCGTGCTATTTAATGGTGATGGCGATGCGTTTAATCTAAACGAGAATCAAGGTATTTGGGTGAGCTACAAAACTTCAGTGATTAGAAATCAAGTCGAAAACACGCAAGAAGTTAGCACTATCGGCGTAAATGGCGAAAATATCAGCTTTAGCAATAACTCTACGATGACAGGCATTAGCTCACTTGTCGCAGCGCAAAACGCTATCAACTCTTACCGCGATAAAACAGGTGTTGAAGCCTATGTCGATGCAGGAATGTTGCGCTTAGAGAATAAAAACCAGCTTGATGGGGGCGAAAAACTCAAAAATGTCAGAATCACCGCCGGTGGCACAGGCGTATTTGCAAACTTTGTAGAGGGCGAAGAGGATATTACAGCCTTTAGATACCGCTACACAAAATCAAGTGACGCAGATTCTACCACAGGGCAATTTAGGACGACTGAGGATTTACGCGCGCTTATGCAATATGATGCAAATATGATTAAAAATCCAGAAAAGCAATACCACGAAAGCACTGCCAGCGTGTCAGTAGTAGTCAATAAGTATGGTATGCTTGAAATGCAAAACAAAGATGATGAAGATGATGAAGTGCGTAACCTTAATATTTATGTAAGCGCGCACGCTTCAGGACTTATCACAAGTAATGTGTTGTTTAAAGACACGATGAAAGCGCTTAATACCTCATCATTTATCGAAGGTGGTGCGGCAATCGCTTCAGGCAAAATTAACAAAACAACGCATAGCACGAGCGTTGATGTTGTTGATAGTTTGGGAAGTAAGCATAACTTGCGCTTTGAATTTTGGAAAACAGGCGATGCGGAATGGAGCTTTAGAGCCATAGTCCCGGAGCCGGCGCAGTTTGTAGGTGGCTCGGCAACAAGACCCAATGTTTTTGAAGGCGGAAGGGCAACATTTAATAGCGACGGAAGTTTGGCAGGTATGAATCCGCCAATTGTCCAAATTGATCCAAAAAATGGCTCAAATCCGCAGAGAATCGAGCTAAAATTTGGGACAAATCAAAGTTTTGGCGGACTTACTAGCGTAGATAAAATTTCAGAAACCTACGCAATCAACCAAAATGGCTACCAAGCGGGTGATTTAATGGATATACGCTTTGATTCTAATGGCTCACTTTTGGGCGCATTTAGCAATGGTAAGTCAATCGCACTCGCACAAGTCGCACTTGCAAACTTCGCTAACAATAGTGGTTTGCAAGCAGAAGGCGGAAATGTATTCTCACGCACAGGAAACTCCGGCGAGCCAATGGTAGGTGCTGCAAATACCGGTAGACGTGGTGGTGTAAGCGGTAGTAAGCTAGAGATGAGCAATGTGGATTTAAGTCGCAGTTTGACGCAGCTCATTGTCGTGCAGAGAGGATTCCAAGCTAATTCAAAGGCGGTAACAACCTCAGACCAGATTCTTAACACTTTGCTAAACTTGAAGCAATAATTTGGTTCATTAATCACGCGGGGTATTCCCGCACTCTTCCTACTCTACTCCAAAAATTACTAACTTGTAACAAAAAAGCGAAATCTTAAGCGAAAACTTCTAAATCTTTACGCTTTAAAATCGTAGTTGTGGTAGTCTAAAGACTATGCGCTTAGTGCTATGGGTCAAAACACTCAAAATACAAGCAAAAATTTCACAATTAAACAATTAAAGGGAGAGGTGGGAAATGAATTTTTTTAGCAAAATGGGTATTGGCTCAAAGATTATGGCGACACTTTCGCTTGTATTAATCATTTGTATGGGCGCGTTGACTCTTATTGTTATGCAAAATACACGCTCTATTCAAACACAAGAGGCAAACAAACTTCTTATCAATGGTGCAGCACGCGAGGCAAACCTTGTTGAAAATATTTTAAATGAAATCTATGTGGTTGTGGATATTTCACATATTTACCTAAACGATTTCCTTTTGCGCGCCCGCAGTGAAGACCAAGAATCAATGGAATCTAATATTGTAAATATGCTCGATAGCAACAAATGGGGGCAAATCGGCTATGTATATATAAAAGATCCTGCCTTTAGCAATGCGAATATCCTAAATCCAAAGCACCGCTTGAAAAATGGTGAATTTATGATACTAGCTGTTGATAATGACATACAAACAAAAGGTGGGGTAGAAATTTTACAAGCAGATGATGTAGTAACAAATTTTGGTAGCACCAAAGAGACGCTAGCTTCAGGAAAGCCAACCATAGGACGCCCAACACACCAAAAAATAGGAGGAAAAGAATATTTTGGCGTGGGGATAAATCAGCCACTTCTTGACAAGGACGGCAAAGTAGCGGGTGTGGTGGGAATCTTTATTGATTTATCAAGCATCACAACACTATTGCAAGATCCTAGCAAATCGATTTTTAAGGGCGACTTTAAGGCTATGTATTCCACAGATTCTACAATTGCAGTACATGGACGCAAGGAATTTTTAGGCAAATATTTACGCGAAGTCAATCAAAACCCTACAATGAATGAACTCAAACATGCTATTGAAAATCAAATTGAAGGAATTTTTGATTACACCAACTCGCTTAATGAAGTTAGTCGCGCAAGCGTGGCAAATGTCGATATTGGCAATGGTTTGGCGACATGGACGCTTATTGTCTCAGCACCTCTAGATTCTGTGTTGGCACCTGTTATGAGCTTGCGCACACTAATGATAATCTCAAATATGATAATGGTAGCAGTCGTGTGCTTAGCAATGTTTTTCTTTATCAAATCACAAATCGTAGCGCGCATAAACAATATGAGCCATTTGCTTTTTGGCTTTTTTGACTATCTCAATCATAAGCGCGACACGCCACCGCACCTTGTAACTCCAAAGGCAGAAGATGAGCTAGGACGCGCGATTTTAGAGATAAATCACAATATCCAAATCGTGCAACAAAGCCTTGAACAAGATAAGGTTGCAATCGAGCAAAGCACACAAACTGCAAAAGAGGTTGAGAGTGGCAATTTCACCGCGCGCATTACGCAAAATCCAAGCAACCCACAACTAAGGGCACTTAAAGATGTGCTTAACAATATGCTAGATGTCCTGCAACAACGCATAGGCGCGGATATGAATGCGATACTTAATGTGTTTGAATCCTACAAAACGCTAGATTTTACCAAGCAAGTGCCAGATGCAAAAGGAAATGTGGAAAGCATGACAAATACACTAGGCAAGGAAATTTGCCAGATTCTAAGTGCGTCAGAATCTTATGCTAAAGCACTCACAACGCAGACGCAAAATCTTAAAGATTCCATGAGCAAGCTTTTTGACGGGAGTTCATCACAAGCTAGCTCGCTTGAAGAGAGTGCAAGTGCGATAGAGCAAATCTCAAGCTCTATGCAAAATGTCAGCAACCACACAGATGGAGTAACCCACCAAGCTGAAGATATAAAAAATATCGTGGGTGTGATAAAAGATATTGCAGACCAAACAAACTTGCTAGCGCTTAATGCCGCTATCGAAGCAGCACGTGCAGGCGAGCATGGCAGGGGCTTTGCGGTGGTAGCTGATGAAGTGAGAAAGCTTGCCGAACGCACAGGGAAAAGCCTAAGTGAAATCGAAGCAAATGTAAATGTTCTCGTGCAAGGGATTAACGAAATGAGTGAATCTATCCGCGAGCAAACTAGTGGGATAACTCAAATCAGCGAAGCTATCACCCAGCTAGAATCCCTCACACAAGAAAATGTCAATGTCGCTAACGACACAAACACTATCACGCAAGAAGTCGCCAAAATCGCTAATGAAATATTGAGCGATGCGAATAAGAAGAAGTTTTAAGGAGACAAAGGGGCGAATGAATAAGCCCCTTTTTACAAAAACCTCAAACTTTAGCACATAGAAAAACTTTTCAGCACCTTTTTTGCCTTGAGATAAAAGCGAATCCAACGCAAAAAAGGCTTTTTGTTTGCATAGAAAAAGGCATTGCCTATTTGTGTTTTAAACGCGTCAATTGGTTTTCTTGCACCACACACACCCACGCCTCTACGAAACGTCTGCTCATAAGGTTGCGAAAAAATGTGATGAAAAAATTTCTCTAAATGTTTTTGGTAAAACTCTATCGCATTAAAATCATCTAAAAACATCGGCTCTTTTAGCATCGCCAAATACGCCTTTTCATCATTATCAATGCGTTTAATCTCATCAATCAACGCCTCCCAAGTGGGAAAATTATGCGCGTTAATGTAGGCTTTTGGATTGATTTTATACTCAAGCAAATTTGGTGGGATTTGCGGCAAAACTTGATTGATAACATTAGGATTCTGAATGCTTTGCTTTGGGTGACTTGAGAGGTGAGAATCTATTAAATTTGCATTTAGGGGGGGGGCAATAATCTAGTTTGCGAAGCAGAATCTAATCCGCATCTCAAACTCGTATCACCCCAATAAATCGGAATGCACCCAGAACCAAAGGCTTGAATGAGCTTTTCTGTTAAATATCCGGGGTAGCTTGAGTTTTCAAAGCAGAGATTAAATTTATAGCCTTTTAGCCACTCTCTTTTGCTTGTTGCAAAATCTTCACCATAACGATTACCAATAGGACCACCGATGTTATTGCGCCAATTCCCACCGGAATCCACCTTCTTATACGCACTTAATTTTTCAAAAAAAACACCTCTTGGTGAAGTCTCAGTCGCGGGATTGCTCGCTATAAAGGCGCAAAACTTCTCCCTTTTTGTAGATTCTTTGCTAACCCAAATATGCTTTTTTTCTGCAGATTCTACATCTTTTGTGAATTCCCAAAATGGCAATGGCAAGCGCAAATGTCTATCTAAATATTTTATAAAAGTCATATCGATTACATAATCCGCATCTGCAAAATTTGGTCTTGTATTTTCCCCACTATAAAAAATCCGCACGCAATCGTATTTCACATGTTCATCTCCATAAACCGAATACAAAATATATTCTGGCTCATCGCTATACACCACCTCATAGCCTATCTTGCGCAAAAATTTAACAAATAAATTTTTCTCAAAATTTTCCTCCATATCTGGTAACCACCAATCAACGACTCTAAGCTTAATCTGCCTCATACGCTTCCTTTAAGATTCAAAAATTACAAGCGTGATTATAGAAAAAAATTGAAAAAAAGTTTATTAAAAACAAAAAGTGAGCTTTGGGGCTATGCAGTGGCGGGGAGGAGTGGAATATGAACTTTTTTCAACAAAATATCCCGCCACCGCATAATCCCAAAGTAAGTTTATTGCAGATTTTGTTTAAGAGAATCTAAGTTTAGATTCTCTTGATAAATTCTAGAGTTTCTTTTTGCAAAAAAGGAAAAAATGTAAGGAGAGCTTAAATTACACACTCTCGCTTAAAAATTGTGCCTTTGGCTCTCTTTTTTATAATCCCCCAAATCCCCAACAACGCTTGACAACGCTTTTTAAGGGCGCGTGCCATACACCACATTTATTTTGTTTGCTACAATACAAGCTCTTCTACACGTTTGCCATATGCTGGGTCTGCCTTTTTGAAATGCTCAAGCTGACGCTTTTTGATTTCTACCGGCACACCCTCCATAGCTTCTTTAATATTTTGACAGAGTGCTTCCTTTTGCTCTGCGCTCATCAAACGATACAAATCTCCCGCTTGGCTATAATAGTCGCTGTCATCATCGCGGTGATTAAATCTCTCCATACTCTCACCTCCTTGAATGCGCAACGTCGGCTCAAGGACATTTGAATCTTGGGCATAGTCATTAAACATACTTGGATTATAGTTTCTCTCCCCGCCAAAATCACCCCTCTGCATAAAGCCATCTCTGTGTGTATTTGCCACAGGTGCTATGGGCGCATTTACGGGCAATTGTACGTGGTTAATCCCTAAGCGATAGCGCTGTGTATCTCCATAGCTAAACAACCGCCCTTGAAGCATTTTATCTGGGCTATAACCAACGCCGGGCACAATGTTTGCGGGATTAAAGGCTGCTTGTTCTACTTCCGCGAAATAATTTTGCGGATTCTTATTAAGCTCTAAAATTCCTACTTCAATAAGCGGATAATCCTTATGACTCCATACTTTAGTCAAATCAAAAGGATTGAACTTGTAGCTAAGCGCGTCCTTTTCTGGCATCACCTGAATACAGAATCTCCATTTAGGGAAATTACCTTTTTCTATATTCTCAAACAAATCTTTTTGATGAGATTCTCTCTCTTTTGCGATGATTGCCTCTGCCTCTTTGTTGGTGAGATTGTGGATACCCTGCATAGATTTGAAGTGAAATTTCACCCAAAATCTCTCATTTTTGGCATTGATAAAACTATATGTATGACTACCAAAGCCGTGCATTTCACGATAACTGCGCGGTATCCCTCTATCACTCATTAAAATCGTTACTTGATGTAAAGATTCAGGGTGCAAACTCCAAAAATCCCAAGCGGCAGTAGCAGAACGCATATTTGTCTTAGGGTCTCGCTTTTGCGTATGGATAAAGTCTGGAAACTTAATGGCATCTTTTATGAAAAATACCGGTGTGTTGTTCCCTACAATATCCCAATTACCCTCATTTGTGTAGAATTTAAGCGCAAAGCCGCGCACATCTCTCTCTGCATCTGCCGCGCCTCTCTCTCCTGCCACAGTGGAAAATCTCAAAAATGCTTTTGTCTTCTTGCCAACTTTGCTAAAAATATCCGCCTTTGAATACGCGCTAATGTCATTTGTGATTGTAAGCTCTCCATACGCCGCGCTTCCTTTAGCATGCACTACACGTTCTGGAATCCTCTCTCTGTCAAAATGTGCGAGCTTTTCTAAAAGCCAAGTATCTTGTAAAAGTGTAGGTCCCCTACTCCCTGCTGTCATAGAATTTTGATTATCACCTAGTGGCGTGCCTGTGGCTGTTGTAAGCTTCTTTTCCATTTTTACTCCTTTTGTGATTTTTGACACTCTTTGTTTCAAATTTCTTAAGAGCGTCTTTTACATTTAAGCACAAGGAGATTCTAATCAATAATTAATAATCAATAATTTTTATTAATTAAATATTTTTATCTAACTTTATAAAAGTAGTTACAATTTGTTACTTTTTGATTGATTTACCTCCTAGATTCCATTAATTTTCCTTGATAATCCGTATTTTTCCCTTTGGACACCTGATGTGCTTATTTATCAAGTGCCCATCTGGTAGATGAGCGAGCCGTGGTTTGCATAACAAGAAATATATGTTTAGTCTTATATGGAATGTGCGAATCGAGGCTTTCACGCAAAAAGATAGTTTCTGCTCTATTGATAACTAGGAATGCTATATATACCCTTTTCGCGGATTATATCCCCAAGCGTGAGACTTTCTCCATATTTTACTCCTTTTGTGTTAGATACCCACTTGTGATGTTGAGATGCCTAACTCACGAAATTTTTCAAAAATTGCTCTATTTACTTGAGATTCTATAAAGGTTTTAATAGTCTTGCTTGCCCTTATGAGCAAAAATGGCTTATAAAGGTGTTCCGCTATACACTTTAAAGATTCTAAATCTTCATTGAGAATATAGGCGAATATTTCCCCACATCTTGCCACGCGCATATCTGATTCATACAGCTTCCAATCAAAATTCTTAGAATGGAAAAGCACTTGAAAACTCGCAAGAGGAAGCTTGATACGATAATATTCGCCATCTTCACTATACTGAATATCAATGCGAGATGTCTCTCCGTAATCACTCAGTTTTTCCTGTGGCAGAAGCTTAATGATATATTCAGGGTTAAATGGATGCTCCCCCTCTACTATCTTAATTTCTTCACGATGAGTTTCAACTTGACATTCAAAAGTGGTAGTTATGGCAATGATACCTGAAACACCGCAAGAGCGACAATCAACAATGCCACAACCATTACACTCACTACACTGCACTCTCCCTCTCCCACAACATCTTTCGCAATGCTCGAAAACATAGTATGTTTTCTCAACTCGTCCATCCCTGCAACTTCGACATTTAACAAAGCCATTAACGCATTTTTGACACTTTTAATTCCCTTGCCCCTTACAACTACTATAAATGGATTGATATGAAAATCGCTGTGGCAACTTACAGAGCAATGCTTCTGCTTCATCATATTTCGCATTTTGCACACGATTATAAAGCAAGGCTTTGAGTCGTGGGTTTTGAAGTTCAACTTCTATGGTTTTTGACACCATATCGTTATAGTCTCTTTTTGACAAAACTTCACCTTCTCTTATCGAAGTGTTGCCTTTATAACAAGTCTATGTTCGATATTCTCAGACAACTCTCACAATCAAATGCATAAAAATGCTTCAATTCTGTGTCGTTTGCTTCGAAAGTGTGGTGTGTAGAACTAGAAAGATACGAAATTACAAAACCTTTGACTTGGGATTCTTGAATCACTTGCATTCCTTTGTTCATATTTAACAAAAAAGAAATGAAGTTATACCCCCCCCCGCTTAAAAATAAATTTGTCTTAGCTTTAGCAAGGCAAAAGCTAAGACAAATGAAGCTTCAATATCCCCATTTGGGGATAACTATTTATTTAAAAAATAATAGGCAAATCTGGGAAGTTTGGCAAATTTGGATAATCTAACCCAGCAATAAGCCCAGAGCCTGACTTTGGCACAGCATCTTTTGGAATCAAATCATTTCGCAGATAAGAAACCTCCACCACACTGCACCAAAAATACAATTTAGATTCTGCGCTAAGGGCTTTTGGCACGCAAAATGCCTGCCCACAATGATTAAAATGTGTATGTATAGGTGTGTAAAATTCCAAAATCTTTTCTAGCGCCTTTAATCGCCTAGAAGTTAGCGCCTCATTCCTTGGGTCGCAGTAGTGAAATTCAAAAAGCACTTGCGCAAAATACGGGCTAATCGCGCCTAAATCAATGTTTTCTAAAATATCCCATTCTGCGTCCTCTATATCAATTTGTGCGATATTATGAGCGTCTTTGTTTAGATTATTGCTTTTAACCACAAAATCAAAGCTTATCGTATCGTGGCTTTCTTGCGCACCTACGAATTTTTTGATAAAGGTGATATTTGGGTGATTATGCGATGCTTTCTCTATACTCGCATCATATTGCATAACTTTGTATCCGCGATTTGCCATCGCTAAATCCCAAGGAGAGTAAGGTGAGACACCAAGAGAAAGTGCTTGAGGCTTTATTGTATTTGCTTCAATAGGGGGGGGGGGGGCAAACATAACATACCCGCCATCGTTATTATCACCCACGCGCTCAAGTTTCAAAGATGGCGACACCACAGGGCGCACAAGCGAAAGATAATGTTTCACATTTTGGCAAGACTGCGCATCGTTAAGTGTTGCAATGCCTTCGCCACTCACATTTGGATAAAACTGCAATGCAAATTCTTGCTTGAGCTCTTCGGGTAAATCAAGAGAATTCAAAATCTGAAGTGTTTGGATTGCTTGCAGACTTTTATTTGTTAAGTCTATTTTCTCACCAATACGTTTCACGCCTAACAAGCGGTGGATTTTCCTGTATTTTTGCTTAAACATAAAAACTCCTTATAAAAAAATTTAGGGGTGACATTCTAACATTTTTTACTTGATGCCAATCTCGGTAGTTTTATCACAAAAACTTAAGCTTGATTAAAGCTTAAATCCAAAATCTCTTTTGCCAGAACCTCAAGTGGTTTTGCTGCATTAAGCGTGAAATGTGCTTGCTCTTTGTAGCGCGCAAGACGCGAGGCGTAGAGTTCTCGCGCCTTATTTTCATCGCTAAAAAGCGGACGAGTAAATTGAGTATCCGCGCCCAAACGCGCTAAAATCTGCTCAAAAGCAATTTCTAAATAAAACACCACGCCTAAATCTCTCACATTATGAAATATCGGCATACCCCCACCTGTGGAAATCACCGCACTCTTTACATTAACGCTAAGCCATCGCAACAGCACGCCTTCTTGCCTGCGGAACTCCTTCTCGCCAAAATGTGTGAAAATCTTGCTCACGCTTTTATCAAAATTAGATTCAATTAAAGAATCTGTATCTAAAAAATAGCGCTCACTTTGCTTTGCAATCTCGCGCCCAAGGCTACTTTTGCCACTTCCCATAAAGCCTATAAGCACGATATTTTGCAATTTTTACCCCATTAATTTTTCTTCGCAAACAATGCCACAAGCACACAAAAAACTAAGCCCAAAATTACCGCGATAGGCGCGTTTTCTGTGATTCCATTAGGTGAGCTAGCTAAGGCAAAATTATGCGCTAATGCCGCACCAAAAAGCAATCCAAAAATAAAAATCGCACTATCACTATTGCCCTCACCCGCTAGCACAAGTTGCCTTCCCGGGCAGCCTCCACCGATACTAAAGCAAAGTCCGCAAAGTGCCATAGAAAGAAAGTTCCAAAGTGTGTCATTATGTGCGATTGGCTGATTTTCAAAGCCGAGATGAAAAAAGCCTAGCGCCACATTTAGCACAAGTGCGGTGATGAAAAACGCCAAAACGCCTTGCAAGATTCCATAATCGCGCGTAAAAACGACATTGCGCACAGCAGCCACGGTGCAAAAGCGACTTTTTTGCAAAACAGCCCCTAACACAAGCCCAGCCACAAGCGAGTAAAATAACGGCGCGTGGAGAGAGCCCGGACCTTTTTGAGAGAAAGCGACAATGCTAGATTCTCCAAAGACACCCAAAAGCAATAGCACAAAAAGTAACACCATAAACAACGGGAATATCAGCCCCACAAAATGCGATTTGGGTGTGCCAGCCGAAAGGCTAAAGCCGCGTTTAATGAAAAATAACCCACATAAAATCCCAATAACAAGCCCACCTAAACCTGCTAGTGCGCTTAAATCTCCACCGCTAAGGCGCAGAATCATTCTCCAAGGACAGCCCAAAAACACAAGCGCACCAATCATTCCAAACACACCAAAGCCAAAGCGCAAAATCGGCGCAGAACCACCGCGTGCCTTAAATTCGCCAAAAATTAGACTTGCTACAAGCGCACCCAACACGATTCCAATGATTTCTGGGCGAATATATTGCAATGTAGCAATATGATGCAAGCCAATGCTCCCTGCAATATCGCGCGTGAAACACGCCGCACACATTCCCATATTCCCCGGATTCCCCATACTTACCAACACAGGCGCAAGCACACCCAATACGACACCCGCCATTATAGGCAAAATAGCTACTCTCACAAATATTCCTCATTGTTAAAAATACGACAGCTTACATTTTCTTTGTTTGTAGATTTTTAGAATCTCTTAGATTCTTAAAAGTTGCAAAGAAATACTTTTTGGAAGTGCTGTGTGCGCTTAAACCTTAAGCCTAATCCTTAATCCCAATAAGGGCTAGATACTAACAAAAAAAAGCTTAAAGTGATTTGACTTTTTTGCCTTATCTCTCAAAGCGCTCTAAAACCTGCCTTTTAATCTCATCATAATTAAAATTTTCCCTAAAGCCATCTAGCTTTCCGCCAGCGGCATTTTTATGCCCGCCGCCATTGAAAAACTCTTTGCTTAGCGCGCTCACATCACATTTCCCATTTGCACGCAGGCTAACATTGCCTTTATTATTAATATCCATATAAAAGTCATATTCTGGATTTTGCGTTAAAAATAAATTCGCCAGCACACTAATACCACCTAAGCCATAGCTTAAAAAACCTAGTTTATCGCTAAGCTCAAGGCTACATTGTGCCTTTTTAGTGCTTAGAAGCTTGCTTTGCGCGTGTGAGGTGATATAATCCATCGTCTGTTCATAGGGCTTGCCACCAAGGATATGCTTTTTTATCACATA
The DNA here is from genome assembly GCF_001602095.1 of Helicobacter himalayensis. Taxonomy (NCBI): domain Bacteria; kingdom Pseudomonadati; phylum Campylobacterota; class Epsilonproteobacteria; order Campylobacterales; family Helicobacteraceae; genus Helicobacter; species Helicobacter himalayensis. The sequence goes on from NZ_CP014991.1 coordinate 1,420,554, forward strand.
CAGCGCGTTGTCAAACTCCACCGCGTCATTTTCCTTGCCCAAAAACTGCTCCATAGATTCTATAATGCCAAATTTATATTCCCTATGTTCGTTATCAAACATAAAGCGATTTAGCTCGTTGCTTAGCGCGATGGCATTAAGCGCGACTTTGCCAAATTCAAACTTATAGCCATCTTCTAGCCAAATATCTACTGAATTTGTCATATTGCTAAGATTCTCAAGCCAAGATTCTTTAGAAGTATCTTTAAGTATATAGCGTTGGTGTAAAGTCTGCCAAGTGATACGACTAGCACAACGCGTGGAATCCAAAAAATACCACTCAAATTTATTCGCACATTCCTGCCCGCTAATATGATGATCAAGCAGACAAATCTCAATATCAAAGCCTTCATTTTTTAAGTTTTCAACCCTTTGGGAAAGCATTTGAGCTTCTTGAAGTGTGAGATTTAAATCTGTGATAAGGATAAGATAGTGATTTTGCGTGTTTAACTTTGTGCTAAATTTCGCATTTAGCTTTTGGGCGGGATCTTGCGTGATTTTTTCTAAAATAGATTCTAAGCGCACGCCAACTTCGCGCCCATAATTAGCATTAAAAAATGTAATGGAATGGAAAAATTCCCGCGCTAAATACTGGCACACATAGCCATCTAAGTCAGTATGAGAAAGATGAAAAACCCTTAAGTTTTTTTGCATTGCATATCCTTAAAATTTCTTATATTTGAATTTCTATATTTGCGAGAATCTCGTATTTTGCACGAGGATCAATTTCAGCATTGCCTAAAACAACAACCTTAAGATTATGAATCTCCACAAATTTTGCCATAGCATTGCGGATTCTATAATCTACTAATAAAATCGGTGGCACGATGCCTCTTTCTGTGAGCTGCTTTGCATGAGCGCTTATGGCATCAAAAAGCGCTTGGGTTTCTTGGATATTAAGCAAAAATTTTTTATCTTGTTCCTTAAACTTGCTAAGCAAGAAACTCTCGCTCGCAGGGGAAAGCACCATAGTTTTAAGTGTTTTATCATTTGGATCAATATAAATATCTGTAATCGTGCGAGCAAGGCTAGCACGCACCTGCTCGACAAGAGAATTTATATCATTTTGTAAAATTGGATACACATCAATGAGCGTTTCTAAAATGCTAAGCATATCTTTAATCGGGATTTTTTCATGCAAGAGATTTTGCAATACTTTTTTTGTGACACTAAGCGGGATTTTTTCAGCCTCTGTGACAATAGCGGGATACATATTAGCGATTTTGCCTATGAGCGTTTTTACCTCATCGATTGTGATAAATTCTTCGGCATATTCTTTGATACACTCAGATAAATGCGTGGTGATAATAGCACTTGGCTCGACAATCACATAACCTCTTGCGGTGGCAATGTCTTTATATCGTGGCTCAATCCACAGTGCAGACAACCCAAACACAGGTTCTTTTGTCTCTTCACCGGGAATCTTATCAGTTTCAGAATCTGTATAAGCCATACCCGTATTCATCGCTAGAATCTTATTTGGATAGATTTTTCCCTCGCCAATCACCACACCTTTAAGCAAAATATTATAATCATCAGATTGTAGATTAAGATTATCTTTTATACGCACCTTCGGGACGAGAAATCCATAATCGCTCGCGATTTGCTTACGCACACCGCGGATTCTCTCAATCAAATTTCCGTGCTGTGCAGCATCAGCAAGGCGGATTAGCTCATAGCCGACTTGGATTTCTAGCGTCTCGATTTTAAGCGCCTCATTGAGCATGGCTTCCTCCTCCTCTTTGAGTTGCTCCTCGCTTTTTTTCTCGCGCACAGCTTTATGTCTCTCTATATCATCAGCTTGTGGTTGCGCGCCAGATTTTGGAGTTTGTGGTGCGATATTAAAACGCTTGCTAAGCCAAGATTCAAAAAGTGTAATCAAACTTTTAGAATCTTCCCTGCTGCTAAGCCACGCGATGATAAAAAAGAATACCCCAACAACCCCAAGCGAAGCTGGCAAGCCCGGCACAAGCGCAAATAAACACAAAATAAAACCAACAATAAGCAAAATCTTGCCATTACTTGTAATCTGACTTACAATATCTGTTGCGAAGTTGCTCCCGCTACTTTTTGCCGCGCGTGTCGTCATAATACCCGTAGCAGTAGCAATGATAAGCGCTGGGATTTGCCCCACCAAGCCATCACCAATAGTTAAAATTGTGAAAGTCTCCGCACTTTGCTGCGCACCAAGTTTGTATTGAAAAAAACCAATCAAAAACCCACCAATAATATTTACAAGCGTAATAACAATAGAAGCAATAGCATCGCCTTTGACAAACTTACTTGCTCCATCCATCGTGCCGTAAAAATCTGCTTCTTGCTGCAATGCCTCCCTGCGCGCCTTTGCCTCTTCTTGTTTGATAAGCCCAGCATTTAAATCCGCATCAATAGCCATTTGCTTACCCGGCATCGCATCAAGCGTAAATCTCGCCCGCACTTCAGTTACACGCGTAGAACCATTTGTAATAACGATAAGATTCACAAGCACCAAAATTGTAAAAACAATGACACCTATGACATAATTTCCCCCAACAACGAAATTCCCAAATGCATTAATAATGCTACTCACCGCATCAGGACCATTATACCCTTCAGAGAGAATCATTCTTGTCGTGGCGACATTAAGCGCTAGGCGGTAGAGCGTAACAATAAGCAAAATCGTAGGAAATGACGAAAACTCGGTGGGCTTGTCAATATAGAGTGCCATCAAAATAATAAGGACGGAGAGAGCGATTGAAATACTTAGCAAAATATCAAGCACGCTACTAGGCAGTGGTACGATGATGATAGCTAAGATAAGCCCGATAAAAACAACTACCGTCAAATCTTTTGAGCCAAGCAACACACGCAAAAATGGCATAAGTTTTTGTGAGAAAATCTTTTGTGCCTGATTTGCCAAGAAACGCCTTTGTATATAAAGTTTCGAGTAATTTCTAAGAGCTAGATTCTAGCTAAGTTTGGATTTAAGATTCTTTAACCTTGAATTTTTTAGCGCAAAACGCGTTTATGCCTTTTTTGGCAAACCTTGTAAAAATTCCTCTAAATTAAATTTATTGCGGTGGTTTTGCGTAAAAATATGCACCATCACAAAGCCCAAATCTGCGATAAGCCAATCTTCACTTTCTTCATCAGTGGCGTAAAATTCCACACCTTTTGGCTTTAACTCGGTTTTCAAAAAATCAAGCAACGCAAAAGAATGCTTGCCTGCCATTGCTGTGGCAATCACCACAAAATCCACTAAATATTCCTTTTCCCTCACATCAATAACTTGAATATCTTCGCCTTTTTTATCCTCCAAAAGTCGCTTTATGTCATCTAAAATTTGCTGTGTATCTGCCAAAAATGCTCCTTATTGTTTTTTAAGCGCATTATAGCCTATTTTGCAAATTCTTTCCTTAGCAAAATCTCTTTCATAAAGCTATGCAAACAACTCGGAATCTGCTGAAACAGAGAATCTAGCTGCTTAGATTCTGAATTTTTTTGCAACTCTGCGCGCAATTGCGTAGAGCTTAGATGAGAAGCGAATTCCAAAAAATGCGCGCGCACTTGGGCATTTTTTTGGCTACTAAAATTTTGTAGATTCTCCAACGTCATTTGGAAACTTTGAGAATCTGCCCTATCACACACGATAAACTCCACCTCTTCACAAAGCCTTTCAAACTGATACCACCGATGAAGTGTAGCAAAACTATCAAGCCCTAGGATAAAAAAGATTTTTGACACATTTGTTGATAAGATTTTAAGATTTTTCACATATTCCACAAGCTCGATACTATACACCACCCTTTTTTGCACCACTTCAAAATCACAAGCTACAATCTCACAATTTTTGCCATCTAGCTCTTTTGCCACCAGCGCGCACATTTGCAATCGTTCATCTGGGCTAAAAAAATTCCCCTCTTTAAAAGGCGAGCAAAAAGTGGGGGTCAAAAAAAGCTGTGAAAAGCAAAATTGCGCAAGCACCTTTTGCAATAGCGCAAAATGTCCATTGTGAAAAGGGTCAAAACTGCCACCAAAAATAGCGATATTGTGCGCGCTCATAGATAAAGTAGCTTTGCTAAAACAAGCGCGAGGCAGACTATCACGCACACGCTTAAAAGATACGCTATATTTTTTACTACACAAAACACACTCATTCCTTTTTGTAAAATCCTCTATTCGCGCGCAATTTTAGCATTTTTATTTGACAAGGCTTGCAGGGTATTTTTACCATTAAAAAGCTATAATCTACGCTTTTTATGTTTGCAGGCTAGGAGGCGTGATGCTAGAGATTGAAAATCTAAGCCGAGAAAAGATAGATTCTAAAAGTTTGGAACAAATCTTTAAAACAATACTAGCGCAGTTTTGTGCGCAGGCAAGCGGGGAGTTGCGCTTGGAGCTTTTGCTTGTGGATTCTAAAGCGAGCAAAGAGCTAAACCGCACACACAGAGGTAAAGATACGCCCACAGATGTGCTAAGTTTCCCACTTGAAATAAATCTACACTCGCAAGCCCCGCAGACTTTGGGTAGTGTGGTGATTAATATGGATCTTGCAAAAGAAGTGGCACGCAAACTCGGGCATAGCACAGAATCTGAAGTCAAACTACTTTTTATACATGGTTTGTTGCATATTTTTGGCTTTGACCACGAGGTGGATAATGGCGAGCAGCGCGCACAAGAAGAGGAGCTCATCAAAGAATTTGATTTGCCAAAAAGCCTTATTGTCCGCGCGCAAGAGGAATAAAAATCTTAAGGGAGTACTAATGAATATGGAAGTAACAAAATACTGCGCAAACGGAAATGACTTTTTACTCTACAATGCTTTCACGCACACTAGGGATTTTGTAAGCATTACAAGCAAAAATTTTAACACAAAAAGTGGGGAGTTAAACTTCTCACAAATTGCAAAAATACTTTGCGCGCGCCATAGCGGACTTGGCGCAGATGGATTTGTGGCAGTATTGCCTATAAATTCTGGTGATTTGAAAGATTTTGCCTCTGAAGCGCTTTTAGATTCCAAAAAGCCCGCATATAAATGGGATTTTTACAATGCTGATGGTTCAAAGGCTGCTATGTGTGGAAACGCAAGCAGATGTGTGGGAAATTTTGCCTACGCACAAGGCATTGCCGAGCTTACACATAACTTTTTATCGCAAGCTGGGATTATTGGCGTTAGCATAGATTCCGCAAATCCGCTCCTTGTGGAATCTGCTCTTGGGAAATGCAAGTTTTTACGCGAAGTGCAAGAAGAGAGCATTTGGGGGGAGCGATGGTTTTTGCTTGATAGCGGTGTGCCGCATTTGGTGTGCTTTTGTGAGAATCCAGCGCTCTTGCCTTTGCCTGCGGGAGAAAATCTTACGCGCCTAAAACAACTGCGCGAGAAATATGATGCAAATATCAATGTCGCCTGTGTGCAAGAGAAGGGGAAAATCGCGTATGCGACTTTTGAACGCGGTGTGGAAGATGTAACGCTAGCTTGCGGGAGTGGCGCAGTAGCGATTTTAGCACAATCCCACAAGCTTGGTTTGAGTGACAATTCCGCCTTGCTTATCCCGCCAAGCAAGGAGAGTTTGGAAGTGCGGGTGGATTTTGAGCTGTGTGGATATTTGAAAGGAAAGGTTTCGCACATTAGCGAGTGCAAGGTAGATTCCGCACTTTTTATCTAAGTGGATTCTTACTGCCAAAAGCACAGACACTCGCGATTTTAGCAATCTGTTTTTAGTATTTTTTTTAAAATCTCTCTGTCATCAAAAGGGATTTTTTGCTCCCCAATGATTTGGTAGTTTTCATCACCCTTGCCAAGCACAAGTAAAACTTCATCTTTTTCAAGCTCATTCACAGCGCGCGTAATTGCACGCAACCTATCAGATTCAATAATGAGTTTTCCCTGCTCTTGCAAACGTTTAGAATCTAAGCCCTGCGCAATTTGATTGATAATTTCAAATGGATTTTCGGTGCGCGGATTATCGCTTGTGAGGTAGATTCTCTGTGCGTAGGTTTGGGCTACTGCGCCCATTTTAGGACGCTTCGTAGAATCCCTATCGCCCCCTGCACCAAAAAGCACAACGATTTTGCGCCCCTTAAAACTTTCAAAAATATTCTCCATTCCATCGTGTGTATGGGCAAAATCCACAATCACAAGCGGATTCTCACTCACAATCTCCATACGCCCACTCACTCCGCCAAAATTCTGCGCCTTTATACATAAATCCTGCAAACTAAGCATACTAAAGTCTTTAAACAGCTTTTTTTTAAGCACTTTTTTTAGTGCAGAATCTTGCGTGGATTGCGTATTGACAAATTGAAATGCAAGAAGGCGAACCGATAAAAGCGCACAAAGGAGATTATAAAGATTGTGCTTGCCAAAAAGCGGACTTTGCAAAAACGCCTCTTCATACACACTCTGTGCTTGTGGATTCTGTATTTGCAAACACAAATGTGCGGAAATTCCGTTTTTTAAGCTGTAAGCATTTACGCTTAAATTGCTTGGAGACTCCACGCCATAATTAAAGCAATTCATAGAATTTGCGTGCGCATTTGGCTCATCGGCATTGATGACTTTTAACCCCTCATCGCTAAAAAAGCTATTTTTCACACGGATATATTCTTCTAAACTCTTATGAAAATCCAAATGATCACTTGTGATATTTGTAAGCGCTTTTAACGCGAAAGGCACACCCGCGATGCGATTTTGCGCTATGGCGTGCGAGCTTACCTCCATAATGAAAAAATCGCATTCCCCTGCAAGCTCGAAATTTTCATATAACTCTAGCACGCTGGGCGTAGTAAGTCCTTTGGGCTTGAGCTGTTTTTGATTAATAAAAAATCCGCGTGTGCCAAGCAACGCCACACTAAAACCACAATCAAGCAAAATCGAATACATACACGCCGCGCTGCTTGTCTTGCCATTTGTCCCGCTAATACCAATAATGAAAGGCGGCAGGGTGAAAATCTCACTCAAAGTGCGCGCGTGAATACAAGGTATCATATGCTTTAAATTGATAGAATCCGCGCTACAAGTGCTTTTTGTATCGCTAGAACTACCACAAGGCACTTCATCTAAAAATTCTAGCGTCAAATCCTGCGTGTATTTAGCATTTAGCACGCTTTTGACAAAAAGTGTGCGGGAATCTAGCACCTTTGTATCATCGCTAATCGCGTCAAATTCTCTGCCTTTGTAGCAAAGTTTCTTTTTTACTAGCATTTTTTAAACACTTTTTTTAGAAGTTTATCAAGCTCCGCGTCATAATACACATCGTGCAGATTCTCGATATATTCAAGCCCGATATCGATGAAATCATTTTCCAAAAGCTGGCGCAAAAAGCTGTAAAACTCCCGCTTGTTGGTAAAAATAATGCGCGTGCTAAACATCAAATCTTCAAAGGCTTCTTTAAAGCTCTCGCGCTTTTGCAAGGCACGCAAAAAATCCTCATACAAAATACCTTCCATCTCTTCAGCCTTGTTTTGCTCGGCGTCTTTAAACATCGAAGAGAGAAAAAAAGTTGCTTTGTCTAAAGATTCTAAAATTTCTAAAACCTGCGCGATTGCCTTTTGCTTGGTGGTTTTTGCAAGCAAGATTTGATAATAGTCAAAAATATGTGTCGCGTGCTCTGGCAACTCAAGCGCGCTATCGCTTAGCAACAAGCCAATTTTTGCTTCTTTGTTTTGAGGATTAAGCGCTAGGATTTTTTCAAACTCACTAAATGCGCGCTGGTAGTCCTTTTGTGCGAAAAGTAAAAAAGCATTTTTTATGGCTTTGTTGATTGCATATCGTGAGTTTATAGCGCTAAGTTTTTGCATAAAAGTCCTTGTTTTAGAGCTTTTCAAAAGGATTTGGCTCGTTGTGGGGAATATTAACAAGCACAATATCTGGGTGAATCTCTTCTTTCAAGCGATTTTCAATGGCGTATTTTAGTGTCCTTGAGCTACTCGGGCAACCGTGGCACGCACCCTCCAAACGCACATACACCCGCGCATTTTTAATGCCCAAAATGCTAATGTCCCCACCATCTAAATGCAAAGTCGGGCGCACTTTTTGTATCACCAACTCCACAGGGGTTTGCAACTCTTCATCGCTGAAAGGAAAATTTTGCATAACTCTTCCTTAATATTAGTATTATCTCAAGGGAGCGAAATCCTGTTTTGGCTCCACTTCACTGCGTTAAGATTCTCTAACGCCATTTATTTAATAAATTGAAAATCAGCAAACTCCGCGCATTGTATCCAAAAACACCAATGCAAGTGTCAATCTTTTTTGAAAAAATGGCGGTTTCTGTAAATGAGAAAAACAAGATACAACACCAAAATGCTTGCTATGATGATTTTTTCTTCCATTGCAAATCCTTATCAATGCAAAACTTACTTTTTATCCAACACTTCAAACGCCGGCAACACTTCACCTTCCAAAAGCTCCAAGCTCGCACCACCACCGGTTGAAATAAAGCTCATATTATCCCTCTCCCCTGCTTTATCAATCGCATCTGCTGTATCACCCCCACCAATGAGACTAAAGGCATAAGTATCACTCACTGCGTGCGCAAGGCTAAATGTCCCACGTGAAAATGCACCAATTTCATAGATTCCAAGCGGACCATTCCAAATGATGGTTTGAGAATCCCGCACTACCTCGCTAAAAAGCTTGCTTGTCGCAGGTCCCATATCCACAGCCATATAACCATCTGGAATATCTTGTGCGGGCGTGATTTTGATATGCTCGTGCTTTTTAATGTCATCAGTGCTTACGACATCAACGGGTAGATAGATTTTGACACCCTTTTGCTTTGCGGTATCCAAAATCTTACGCGCCTCGCTTACCAAGTCATCTTCCACAAGGGATTTTTGCATATCAAAACCGCGCGCTTTTAGGAAAGTATTGCTCATCGCCCCACCGATAATAATCTTATCAATAGAATCTAAAATGTTATAAAGGAGCGTGAGCTTTGAGCTTACCTTGCTTCCACCAACGATAAGTAGCACAGGCTTGAGCGGATTTGCCAAAGCTTTTGCAAAAGAATCTATCTCTTTTTTTAGCAGCAATCCTGCAACTTTTTCTTTGACAAATTTCGCCACGCCATAAGTGCTAGCGTGCGCCCTGTGGCTCGTCCCAAAAGCGTCATTTACATACACATCGCACAGCTCGCCAAGTTTAGCACTTAACTCATCGCTATTTTTTTCCTCGCCATCATAGTAGCGGATATTTTCTAGCAAAATTACAGAATTTGAGCCAGTGAGCGTGCTTTGGAGTGTTTTGACAGATTCTATGCTATCAGCAAAGGCAACATCACGTCCCAAAAGGCGCTCCACGCGCTTTAGAATATGCTTGAGTGAAAACTCCGAGCTTCTGCCCTTTGGACGCCCTAGGTGGCTTACAAGTGTGATATTTTTTGCTCCATTATCAATGCAGTAGTTAATAGTGGGCAGCGCCTCGCGGATTCTCGTATCATCTGAAATATTAAAATCCTCATCTAATGGTACATTAAAATCCACGCGCACAAGCACGCGCTTATTTGCCACATCAATATCACGCACGCTTTTAACGCCCTGCATTGTTTCAATTCCCGCGATTTTGTTCATTGTGTCTCCTTTGTTTTGATGTATGGCTTAAAATTTAGGTTCTATTCCTTTGAGTGTATCACCTTCGCGGAAGTGAATTCCGCTTCATCTCCGCTTCGCGTTCATACTTAACGCTTTTTGGTTGATAAGAATCTTGGATTCTCTTGCCACTCTTTGGAGTTTTTAGATTCTCATTAACGCAATAGCGGACAAAATCCAATACTAGCAAAAGGCGCAACTTTAAAAAGCAAAAAGAGAATCTGCCGCTTTTAAAAGTTTTCTTAGTTTTAGAATCCCCCTAGTTTTTCCCCACCGAGTATATGAAAATGCAAATGTGGTACTTCCTGCCCGCCATCTGCGCCGATATTACTAATCACTCTATACCCGCTTTTTTCAATCCCAAGCTTTTTTGCCACTTCTTTAATAAACTCGCTTAATCCAGTCAAAGTTTCAGAATCTGCACTCTGAAAGTCTTTCACACTTTTTTTTGGGATTGCAAGCACATGCACGCGCGCCTTTGGATTAATGTCTTCAAATGCCAAAAAATGCTCATTTTCCAGCACCTTTTTGCACGGCAACTCACCTGCAATGATTTTTTCAAATACATTCATTGAATCTCTCCCTGCGTTGTATTTCTCTGCATTGCGTTATTTCCTTCTCAAAAAAACGAAATAAGCGCGCGCATTATAGCATATTGCTTTAAAATTCTTTTTTAAGATTAAAAAGCCCCTTGATAATGAGACTAAAGAAAATCCCTTCAAAAAGCGCGCCAAAAATACATGAAATATAAAGCGCATCACCAAGCACACCAAATTTTTGCCCCATACTTGCGACAATGACTAAAAAAGTCAGCGGCATACAATCGCTAAGTGCAAAAAGTAGCGTGTGCTTGAAATTCTTAAAATAGCGCAAAAACACCACACTTGCCGCGCAGATTCTGATACTTAGCATACCTAACACAAGATAGAGTGCGTGCAGTAAAATATGCGGATTTTCCACCACGATAGGAATATCAATAGTCGTGCCAACATAAATAAAGAAAAATGGCACAAAAAACCCAAAGCCCAAATCATTGAGTTTTTCAGGTAGCGTGTGCTTGTATTTAAAATAAGTCGCAAGGATAACGCCTGCAATAAATGCACCCAACACTTTTTCTAGGGAAAGCGCGGTGGTTAGCACAATAAAAAGCACAAAAAGCAAAATCACAAAACGAATATCTTGAGAATTTGTGTCATCGTGCGGGAGAAGTAAGAGTTTTAGATTCGGAAACCACCAAAACAAAATATTTGCAAGCTTAAAGACGCCAACCACACAGATTAAAAAAACAGAAAGCATTAGCAAACTTTCACCCAACTGCCAATTAAAGCCGTATTTATACGCGCCTTCCATTGTGATAAGCACAGCAATACTGACTACTTCACCTAGGATTCCAATTTTTAGCGCGAGATTGAGCCACGGCTTATCCTTGCCATAATCGCGTATAAGCGCCATAATCATGCCTAAGCTCATCACAGGTAAAAGTGCTAAGAAAATAATAGGCAATGCCAAAGCCACCACGCAAAGCGCAGAAAGCCCATACAGCATTACAAAATATGCCCCAGCGCGGTAGAGAAACTGCCTATCCATAGCAAGGAAGTTTTTTAAATCTACCTCCATACCGCACAAAAACATCAAAAATAAAAGCCCCGTATTTGCAACAATCATTATGTAAGTATCTTGCGGATTCACAAGATCAAAATAACCCGCAAAAATACCAAGCAAAATCTCTGCAACAACGATGGGAATCTTTGTAAGATTGCTTAAAGGCGTGGCAAGGACGATGAGAATTGCAACAATTGCAAATGGCAAAAGAAGTTCCATAAATATCAAACCTTAAAAAATATAATAAATCGCGCCATTATACCCTGCCAAAGCAAAAGGGAATATAAGGGGAATCTAAATGCGATAAATCAAGTGCGCGGGCTTGCCAACTTTTGAGATTAAGCTCATAATAAGAAAGCGCATAGGAGGCGCTAAAACACATTTGCAAGCTAAAACACTGCGCTTAGTTCATCAAATTGACCTTACACACGGAAAGGATTCTAAAATTCACCCCGCCTTCGATACCAATGAGATGATAGCCAATTAATAAATATTTTTTGTTTTAATTAAGCGTATAGAATCCTTGCAACAGCACGCTTACAACGCTATCACAAAGATTTAAAGAAGTTAAATTTAAGAGTAAAATTATTTCATCTGCATTGCGACTTCTGCAGCAAAATCCTCAACTTTTTTCTCAATGCCTTCACCCAGCTCAAAGCGCACATATTTTGTGATTTCAAGCTCATCGCTAAGTTCTTTGCCGACATTTTCTAGCACTTGCGCAATTGTCTTTTTATCGTCCATCACAAAAAACTGCCCTAGCAATGTTAGGCGCTGGTCGATAAGTGTATTATCCGCGATAAAGCGCTCAATTTGCCCGGGGATAATTTTTTCCCAAATTTTTTCAGGCTTGCCTTGTTTTTGCAATTCCGCTTCAAAGTCCTTTTTAGCTTGCTCCAACACTGCAGGTGTGAGCTCACTGCGACTAATATAGGTAGGGATTTTATGTAATGGCTTGCCAAGTCTTTGCAATTCCTCATTTTCTTTTGTGAGTTCTGCGATAAGCGCAACTTTTTCTTGCTTGATAAATTCAGAATCTAGCTCCGTGTAGCTAAGCACTTGAGGCTTCATCGCAGCCGCGTGCATACAGAAATTGCGCGCTAACTCGGCAGCTTTTGCTTTTGAGCTTTCTTTCTTATACGCGATTGCGATAAGCACGCCAACGCGCCCATTTGAATGCACATAGCCATTTACCACAGCATTGCCTTGCACCTTGATTGTGTCAATTCTGCGAATAACGATATTTTCACCAATTTTTGCGATATTTTGTTGCAAAAATTCTTCAAATTTTGTGCCATCAACCACACTTGTATTAAGGCTCGAAACTTCGCTTAGCTCGTTTTCAAACACGATTTTTGCACTTTTTTGCACGAGCTCTTTGAAAGTATCATTTTTTGCCACAAAATCCGTTTCGGAGTTGATTTCAAGCAAACTTGCCTTACTAAAATCACTTGCCACTTCAACACTCACAACACCTTCACTTGCGATTCTATCGGCTTTTTTAGCAGCTTTGCTTAAGCCCTTTTCACGCAAATATTCCACTGCCTTTTCAATCTCGCCTTTTGTTTCCACAAGCGCTTTTTTGCAGTCCATCATTCCCGCGTCAGTGAGTTCGCGGAGTTTTTTTACTAACTGTGCTGAAATCTCCATTATTTTTCTCCCTCTTGTAGTTCTGCTAGTACTTCTTGCTTTTCTTCTTCAGTAGCTGCTTTTTGCTCTTGCTTAGCTTCTTCAAGCTCACCATCTTTGTTTTGCGCGCGCCCTTCTTGGATAGCCTCTACCATTTCTTTGCAGAAAAGTTGGATTGAGCGGATTGCATCATCATTTCCGGGAATTGGATAATCCACTTTATCTGGATCGCAATTTGTATCAAGTGGCGCAACAACAGGGATTCCAAGCCTTCTAGCTTCTGCGACTGCAATCCTTTCTTTCACCACATCAATGACAAAAATCATATCAGGAACTTTTTTCATATGGCGCACACCACCGAGGTATTTTGTGAGTTTTTCTTTCTTGCGTATAAGCATAAGTTTTTCTTTCTTTGTGAGCAGGTCAATTTGCCCACTCTCTTCCATTTGCTCAATAATTTCAAGCTTGCGCACAGATTTTTTAATCGTGCTAAAATTTGTCAGCATACCACCTAGCCAGCGATAATTCACATAAGGAATATTGATAGTTTCCGCATACTGCTTAATTGTCTCGCTTGCTTGTTTTTTGGTGCCAACAAACATAATCGTTTTGCCCTCACTCGCTGCTTCGCGCACGATATTATAAGTATATTTGAAATAGCGTAAAGTCTTCTGCAAGTCAATAATGTGAATATTTTTGCGCACACCAAAAATGAAGCGTCCCATTTTTGGATTCCATCGTCTTGTCTGATGCCCGAAATGCACACCGCACTCAAGCAAATCTTTCATCGTGATCATTGTGTCTCCTTTTACTTTATTTTGGTTTTGCCTCCATACCCATTAACGCAAACTCCATCTTGCAGAGAATCCGCAACCGCACAAGGATTGGTATGTGTGAGCTGTTTATAACTTTCTCCTAAAAATTTCAGAAAAAAACGCGCAATTGTATCGCGCAAATACTTAAGCAATGGTTAAAACCTAAAAGTAACATTTTCCTAAAGATTAATTTTTCGGAATCAAATTTGCTTAATTTGCATTAACAAGCAGATTTATAGGAGTCGTGAAAATGGATTTTGTCAGCATTATAATGGGAAGCAAGAGCGATTTTAATGTGATGAATGAGTGCGCGGAAGTGCTAAGGAAGTTTCAAGTGCCTTTTGAGCTCATCATCTCATCTGCCCACCGCTCGCCCACACGCACGCAAGAATATGTCATTGACGCGCAAGAGCGTGGCGCGCAGGTATTTATCGCAGCAGCTGGTATGGCAGCACACTTGGCAGGAAATATCGCTGCACACACTTGCAAGCCTGTGATTGGTGTGCCATTAGCTGGAGGTGCGCTAGATGGGCTAGATTCTCTACTTTCAACGGTGCAAATGCCTTCTAGTATTCCTGTAGCCACCCTTGCACTTGGCAAAGCAGGTGCGATAAATGCAGCGTATTTGGCAATGCAGATTCTAAGTCTCAAAAACAACGAGTTAGCGGGCAAACTCATACAAGATCGCGTGATGAAAGCCAAAAAAGTAGAGCTTGATTCTTCAGAAGTGGAAGTAAGGATTTAAGATTATGCAAAATACAGAATCTAGCGTGCAAGAAACCCAAACACAAAATAGCACGCCAACAAATCCACAAGGCACACAAAATGCACAAAATAGCACTGCTCCCGCGCCACTTGAGACAAAAAGCAATGCGACTTGGATGAGCTTAGAAGAATTTTTAAAACTCTCAGGTTTGCCACAAGAAAAAGTTCTCGCGCTTATAGAATCTGGGAATATCCTTAGCAAAAAAGAGGGGGATAAGATTTTCATAGATGCCACTAGCGGCACTTCAGCGCTTGTAAAACGTGTAGAATACAGTTTGTTTAATTCAGATACAAGTGGCAATGCGCTTGATCCGCTCTTTGTGGAAAAGACGATTTCGACAATTTTGAGCCTGCATGAAAAGGTAGTCGCAGGGAAAGATGAAACCATCAGCGCATATAAAAATGAAAACTCCTTTCTTAAAGAGGCACTTGTGTCGATGCAAGAAGTCTATGATGATGATAAAAAGACGATGGAGACCTTACGTTCTGAGCTAGAGCGCGCCAGAGAAGAAAATGAATTTATGAAGCGCAAATACCGCCTTATGTGGGGAAGAGTGTCAGATATGAGCGGGAAATAAAGTATTGAAAAATCAAAAGTGGTAAAAAAGTAGAGGGGCTAAGCCTTTTTCTTTTGTGTGAAAAATAGAGAATCTATTCTTTCCGATGTATCGCCCGCGCGGAAGTAAATTCCGCTTGTCTCCACTCCAGTCTTGCTACACTTCGCTTGCGCGCGCGGGACTTGACATTTTTTTGGTTGATTAGGTTTGTTAATTTTAAAGATTCTATTTCTTAAAGTTTCTTGTTTGCAAGGGGACAAAAAAAGAATAGGCTTGAATTGCCAAAATTTGAATTGAAAAATTTGCAAGGATTCTGTAATTTTATAAGATATAGGGATAAAGTAGATTTTCCCTAACGGGAACGAGGGGTGCAAGCTAACAATAAGCTTTAAAATACCCTTTTAAGGAGATTTTCAACCCTTAGGATTGTAATAAGCCTATCCTCGCGCTTACCAATGCCCTGCATAAGCTCTTCGCTCTCACTTATCGTATCTGGCACTGGATCAATGTCGCTGTAATTGATACGCACAGCCTCATTGAGCTTGTCAATCACAAATCCCACAACTTCATCTTTATGATACACAACCAAATATCTTGTGTCTTGGTCCTGCTTAATGGCTGAAAGCCCAAAACGCAAGCGTAAATTAATAAGCGGAAATATGCTTCCACGCAAGCTAAACACGCCCATCACATAATCTGGTGTTCCCGGCACACGCGTATAATCGATAGGCTTTACAATCTCTTTTACATTAAGAATTGGCACAGCAAACTCTT
The DNA here is from genome assembly GCF_001602095.1 of Helicobacter himalayensis. Lineage (NCBI taxonomy): Bacteria > Pseudomonadati > Campylobacterota > Epsilonproteobacteria > Campylobacterales > Helicobacteraceae > Helicobacter > Helicobacter himalayensis. Next base: position 1,436,305 of record NZ_CP014991.1, read on the forward strand.
CGCTTCCCACATCAAAACTAATCACCTGCAAAGTCTCTTCATCAAAGCCCACACCCTCGCCTGCAGACTTTTTGTTTTGTTGCTTATCAAAAACTTCTTTTAGTTGCTCATTCATTATCCTACTCCCCTTCTTTTAGGTTGATATTGCGTCTCACCACATTGGCGAGATATTCAGGTGTGTAAGGCTTTGTGATATATTCTGTCATACCAGATTCTACCCCGCGCATTCTATCAGTTTTGCTGTTACGACTTGTGACCGCGATAAGTGGCAGATTCTTAAATTTATTATATTTGCGCACTTCAGAGGCGAAAGTATAGCCGTCCATTTTTGGCATTTCAATATCCACAAGCACCGCATCAACCTGTTTGTCACCATTTTTTACAATATCTAAACCTTCTAATCCATTGCTAGCTTCTAGCACGGTGACGCCGAGGCTTTTCAAGCATTTTTTCATAATCGCTCTATCAGTGTTGCTATCATCAATTGCAAGCACAACATAATCACTTGGTGAACTTTTTATCTTTTGTGTTTCTGCTTCATCGATGAGTTTATTAATGCTAACTTTAACACATTTTGCCATTTCCATCATACCCGCAACATCAACGATGAGTGTGATTCTACCATCACCCCTTACGGTCGCACCAGCGATGCCCTCTGTACCTTTGAGATAATAGCCAAGCGATTTAATCACCACTTCTTCTTGTCCGATGAGATAATCCACAATTACGCCGATTTTCTGATCCGCCAAGCCGATAATAACGACATACACTTCATTCATCGCTTCTAGCACAGAATCTACCTTGAAAATATCCGCTAAGCGCACGAGTGAAAGCACCTCATCACGCAATCTTAGCACACTCTTGCCATCGACTGCATAAATCTCATCTTGGCTGATACGCACTGTTTCAATAACAGATGAAAGCGGAATAGCGTAGTATTCCTCTTGTGCTGCGACAAGCAAGGCTTGAATAATCGCAAGAGTGAGCGGGATTTTGAGCTTTTGTGTTGTGCCTACGCCCTTTTCAGATTCTATTTCAATGATACCATTGAGTTTTTCAATGTTTGATTTTACAACATCCATTCCCACACCACGCCCAGAGACATTGGTAATTGTCTTAGCGGTTGAAAATCCGGGCTTAAAGATGATATTAAACGCCTCTTTATCGCTCATAGCATCAGCTTCGCGTTCGCTAATAAGCCCCTTCTCCACAGCCTTTTGCCTTAGCATTTGCGCATCTAAGCCCTTGCCATCATCTGTGATTTCTACCACGATATGATTGCCCTCGTTATAGGCTTTGAGCTGGACAGTGCCCGTAGCTGGCTTACCTGCGAGCTTTCTATCCTCTGGAGATTCTATACCATGATCGCAAGAGTTTCTAATAATGTGAATTAGCGGGTCGCCGATTTCCTCTACAATGGATTTATCAAGCTCTGTTTCTTCTCCTGTAATGATAAGGTCAATGCTCTTATTAAGCTCGCGAGAAAGGTCGCGCACCATACGCGGGAATTTATTAAACACCTTACCGATAGGTTGCATACGCGTTTTCATCACCGCAAGTTGCAAGTCAGTTGTAATTGATGAAATGCTAGAAACCACTTGATTGAGCTCTTCTAAGAATTTTTCCCCATCATAGCGCTCTTCCACATCGCCATAAATTTTAATAAGTCGGTTTTTACCCAGCACAAGCTCCCCGATAAGATTCATTAAGTGATCTAGACGGCGCACATCTACACGCACGGTTTGTTCCACATTTGTTGCCGGTGTGTTGCCATCATCTTTTTTCGCACCCGCTGGTTTTGCACTTGCACCAGCAGGAGCTTTTGGTGAGGCTGGTTTTGGTGCTTCTGTTTTTACGGGTTCCTCGCTTGGCGCGTGTGGGGCTTGAATATCTTGCGTGATACCTTGCTTTTTAAGCTCTTCTCTACGCACTTTATCTGCTTCTTGACGTTTTTTTAGCAAACGCTCGATTTCAGCCTCTACTTGCTCCCCGCTCATTGAAGAATAATCTAAATCCGGCTCATCAGCAAGCGGATTCGTAGCATCTGTCGCAGGTGCTGAAGATTCTGTTGTTGAGGCTGCTGGTGTAGATTGCGCTGATTGTGTTTCTTGTGCGTTTTCTGGGCTTGGTGCAGCACCACCCGAAGAAATAGCCTGCAATCTTTTTACCGTATCAGCAATGTCAATGCCACTCTTTGCGTCTGTGCCATTGTCTCTAATCGCATTTAGCAAGGCTTTCATCAAATCCACAGACTGCAACACCACATCCATAATATCTGGCGTGATTTTTAGCTCTGCACGACGCGCTTTATTAAGAACATCTTCCATGTTATGCGTCAAACTTGTAAGAATATCAAAATTTAAAAATGAACTAGATCCTTTAATTGTGTGTGCCACGCGGAAGATTCTATTCAAAAGCTCCAAATCCTCTGGGTTATTTTCAAGCTCGACTAAGTCTTGATCGAGCTGTTCGACCATCTCAAATGCCTCTATGAGGAAATCTTCCATTATCTCTTGCATATCGTCCATTGCTAAACCTCACTTTTACAGAGTTTAAAATTAAATAATTTGGTTATTTTAGCAAATTATTTCAATAAAATTCTAGAAATTTCATCATAAAATAATCCTGCGTCAAATTTTACCAAATACGCATCTGCTCCCAACTCTTTACCTTTCTCTTCACTCAACTTATCACAAATTGAGGAGTTAAAAATAATTGGAATCCCAGAAAATCGCTCATCTTGCTTTATTTGCGCCGCAAAATGGAATCCATCCATCCTAGGCATTTCCACATCTGAAACAACCAATTTAAGATGATCTCGCAACTTGTCTCCATACTCGCCATAAAGCTTTTCTAGCTTTTCAATCCCATCTTCACCATCGATTGCTTCCACAATCTCAAAGCCCACATTGCGTAACGAAGTGCGCAAAAGCTTGCGTGCGATAAGACTATCGTCTAAAATTAGCACTTTACCTTCAAATTTTGGAATCTCTTTTTTACTTCCATCATCATTTAGCAGTGTCTTCATCGGGTCGTAGAAATTTAAATCATTAATAATGCTCTCTAAATCCAAAATAAGCAATGTTTTATTGTCTTCAATCCTTGTAGTGCCTGTGATTTTGCCCCTTTGGTTATCATCTCCGCCAAAAACCGCGCCCTCAATATCCTTCCAGCTAATACGCCGAATGCGACGCGCCTCGTGGATTATAAAGCCAACCTTAATATTATTAAACACGGTTACGATGACTTTGCGACTTTTGTTTTTGCTAGGATCAGTCTGCACGCGCATCCAAGTAGCTAAATCCACCAAAGGCACAATCTCACCGCGCAAATCAAAAGTCCCAAGCACATAATCCGGCGCAGCGGGCAAATCGAAAATATGGTTTGGAAACTCGACAATCCCCTCCACCTTAGCGACATTGATTCCATAAATGCCCTCATAGATTTCCTCTCGTATCTCAAAGATTCTGAAATCCACGAGCTGCATTTCGTTTGTGGCGATTTTTGAAAGATCTTTTCTCTCATTTAGAGACATTCTCACTCCTAAAAAAAATAAATCTAACTCACTCAAAGATACCTATTGTAATGCAAAAATACTTCCATTTATATAAAAGGAAGGCAAACAAATATACAAAATCTCCCCTTTTGTAAATCTCGCATCTAAATGAAAATGTCCTTCTATGATGATTTTTGGGGTCATTTCTAGCATTTTACAATATTTGCGAGAGAAAAATTTTTTATACGCAAGCAATCTTTTTTTGCAAAATTCCTCGCATTTTTGTGAATCCACCTCAAAATCACGTACTTTTTTTTGCAAGATTTTTCTCTCTAGATTCTCATACAGCTTGCCTTTTGTCAAAATATCAGCAATTTTGACACACCACAGCCCAAAACTAGAATTTAGCACGCCAATGTAAAATTTATATTTGAAATTCAAAAACAAATCTCCGTGTGCCAAACTCACACTTTTTCCATTAAACTCTGCAAGCAATGGCTGTTGTGAGCGCGAGATAATATGCACATTTGGTAAATCCAAATAGCGCAAGCCAAAATCGTGGTTTCCTTCAAACCAAAAAACCTCCGCTCGCTCGCTCAAAGCACGCACAGATTCTAAAAGTGCGCAGTTTGAATCCTTGCTTTTTTTGAGATTCCCCACCAAAACCTGCGCAATATCACCCATCAAAAACACTTGCGAAGCATTTGTAGAATCTAAGAGCGCTAAAAGTGCTTTGCTAGATTTTTTTGCGTGCGCGTCGCTACCTCCCCAGTGAGAATCCGCCACAAAAAGCGCATCATTTGCGATAATTACTTGCTCCATTTCCACGCCTTACAATCCCCGCTCTGCTTTCAAATTCGCCTTATAATCTTTTGCACGCTAGATTCCCACTTTTGGTATCCCACAATCCTCATCAAAGCCACACATTAAGTTCGCATTTACCACCGCTTGTGAGCTTGCCCCACGCAAAAGATTATCAATTGCGCTATTGATAAAAAGCCCACGCCCGCGTCTAAGCGCAAAAATATCGCACATATTGCTTCCGCGCACATTGCTAATGCGTGGCGGTGTGGTGCAGATTCTCACAAATTGACTATTTTTGTAATGCGCACGTAAAATTTCTAAAGGTTCAAAATCCTCCCCTACTTCACTTTTTAACGTTGCAAACACACTTGCAAGCATTCCGCGCGTAAGCGGGCTTAAATGCGGGACAAAATGCACTTGCAGATTTTCAATTCCCCCAAATTTCGCGCATTTCTCTTCAATCTCAATTTGATGACGATGAGCTAGAGGCGAATAGGCGAAGAGATTTTCATTAATATTTGGGAAATGCGTATCATCGGTTAGCTTCTTACCTGCGCCACTTACGCCACTTTTTGCATCGATGAAAATACCCTCTTTTTGGATATAGGGCAAAAATGGCAATAACGCCAAAAGACTTGCAGTCGGATAACAGCCCGGATTTGCGACAAGCTTAGCACTTTTGATAGAATCCCGCGCATATTCTGGTAGCCCATACACCGCGCTTTTTAGATTCTCTTTATCCATATGCGCACAATAAGCGCGCTCATAATGCGTTAAGCTTAAGCGATAATCCGCGGATAAATCTATGATTTTTGGGATTTTATCAGAATCTATGCACTCATAAATTTCTTTGACAAACTCCATTGCGCTTTTATGCGGAAGTGCAAGAAAGAGAATATCGCATTTTTGACAAGCTTGCCTCACATCAGCCTTTCGCACTTCATCATTTAAGATTCCAAAAAACTGCGGGTGGATTTCACAAAGCTTCATACCTCCTTGCGTGTTTGCAAGATAGGTGATTTCAAACTTTGGGTGAGAATGCAAGATTCTCACTAATTCCGCGCCCGTGTAGCCACTCACACCGATGATTCCAGCTTTTTGCATATTCTTCCTTTTTTGACGCTTTAAATAAAGCTTGGCGCATCATTGCTGAAGAGAATTAAATCATTTGGTTTCGTGCAAGCTTTAAGCATAGATTCTAAAAAATCTTTAGTTTGCAAGAAAATCTTTTGCGCGTTTTTGATATTTTCACGGAAAATGCTTGCATTCAGCGCGCCTGTGATAATGACAATATCAAAGACTTTGTCAATGCTTCGTGCTAACTCGATATTTGCCTCGCGCGTAGATTCTACGATTCCCGGAGTAACGATAATCTTACGCCCGGGATAGAGTGAGGCAAGGCGCACAGATTCAAGCATACCTTTAAGATTCCCATTAAAGCTATCATCTAAAATGACTTTTTGATTTGTGATGATTTTTTGTAATCTATGCGCAGTAGGCTCAAAGCGTGCCACAGCGTTAATAATATCTTGGATTTTTATCCCAAGCTCAAGCGCGACACTCACTGCTGCTGCAATATTATAGACATTAAATGCACCCAAAATCTGCGTTTGAAACGCATGCCATTCACCAGCGATTTTTAGCTCAAAACTCGTGCCTTCTAATGTGGCATTGATGTTTCTGCATTCATTTGGATAAAAACACAAAAGCGCTTTTTTTTCAGAATCTAGCCCTTTTGGCAGGGCATTTTCTTTGAAAACAAAGGCTTTTTTCAAGCGATTAGAATTGAGTAATTCAAACTTTGTATTTGTGATATTTTCTAGTGTTTTAAAATACTCCAAATGTTGCGCGCCAACTTCGCCGATGAGGGCATATTGCGGATTCAAAAACTGCGCAATTTCATCAATATCGCCCTTTAGTCGCGCGCCTGCTTCAGTGATATAAATATCCGTGCTATACTCAAGATTTTCATTCACATCAACCACAATCCCACGCAAAGTATTAACACTCCTAGGCGTGGCATAAACGCTAAAGTGCGCATTTAGAATCTGTGCAAGATAGTTTTTGATGCTTGTTTTACCAAAGCTTGCGGTAATACTTATGATAGTAAGCCTACTCATACAATCAAGCTTATCTTTTGCAATTTGCGTGTATTGCTTTAAAAGCACCGCTTCATACGCATAAGAAATTGCCAAGGCAAAAACGAGCGATAAAATATGCATAAAAACATTATCCACATTAAAGACAAGTGTAAAAACCTCATCTAAAAGCACAAAGGTAAGCGTAAGCGCAAAAAATCGCCACACGCGCTTTGTGAATTTCAATGGCTTATCTTGCTTAAGCCGCCAAAAAATAAGCGCGACTAACAACGTCACCGCTATAATCAGTGTGTATTCCTTAAGTTCCAGCAAATACAACGTAATAAACGCCACAAGCGGCAAGACAAAATACCAAATATGCCACATAAATTTATGGTGCATAAAAAGGATTCTATAAAAGCTGTAATTATACCACTGCAACAATGTGATGAGATAATACGCAAATTCAAAAACCAACAAAAACCGCGCGATAATGCTTAAAAAATCTTGTATATTCATTATTCCTCACTTTATGATAGTAAATTTTTCAAATCTTTTTTGTGGTTGGGATTGCGTCTCTATTTTTTTAACCTCTATTCTTTTGACTTCTTGCACGCGTTCAACCACGGCGCGTTCTGACCCTCTTTTTAGAAAAATAAGATATTTTTTTAGCAATTTTTCGCTCCCTTGCGCCCATACTTCCACACTGCCATCATTTAGATTCTGTGCGCTACCAAAAACTCCAATTTGGTCTGCCTTATACTTTGCATACTTGCGATAGCCTACTCCTTGCACTTTTCCAAAGATAAGAAAATGCTTTATTAACTCTTTATTTTGTGTGTTTTTCTGTGTCTGTTCTTGCATATACTGCTCCTCTATCTTTTGTGCTTGATTCATAAAAAAGTAATGATCCCCGGGCAATGGCAAAAAAAAGCAATTTTGCATTAATTCCGCGATTTTCATTCCAGAATCTAGCGGTGTCGCGCTATCTTCTTTGCCCCAAAAAATAAATGTCTTCGCCTTACACGCGCGAAATTCCGCGCTAAAGTCCTCATCTACTACATTTTTAAAAGTTTGATACATTGCTTCATTTAGTCCCACGCTATCTTTTGCACGCAAGGCTTTTGCACTAATGCCAAGTTTTTTTGCGATTTTTGCAAACAAAATTTTTGTGCGCACGAGTAAAGATTTTTTCCTCACAATGCCCGCCGAACTTAGCAAAATAAGCTTTTCCTCCGCCAAAAGCGTAGCGACTTTCCCACCAAAACTATGTCCTAGCATAATCCATTCCAATGAATCTAGCGCCTCATTTTGCACCTTTAGCTCGTTAAAAAAAAGTTTGAGAATCTGTGCATAATCTTTTGTAAATAACACCACCTCGCACGCACTCGCGCCAAATCCGGGCAAATCAACATAAAGATGTATAAACTCCGCAAAGGCTTTTTCAAAGCTAAGCTTCATCAATTCCTTATTGCTTCCCCAGCCGTGCAAAAACACAAGCACGCCTTTTGGGTTAGGAATTGAGAGATTTAAAAAATTATAGCTTAACCCAAAGCGCGTATTTTGATAAATAATTTCTTTGAGCGCCACTTATTTGCCCTTAGCGCGCGTGATTTGCTCAATATAAGAATAATTCACCTTGATTGGTTTTTTCTTAGGGAGATTGCACGCAAGATTTTCTAGCACTTTTTCAAAATTTTCAAACAAATAATTCGCCCCAGAGCCCGGAATCGGGTTAATCTCATTCAAATACACCTCATCATTTATCACAAAAAAATCACAGCGCACAATCGCACCTTCAAACATATTTTCATAAATTTTTACAAAATTCTCTTGCAACGCATTTTGCAAATTTTGCGAAATTTCAGCTCTTTGCAAACTTTGCGTACGTGAAAAATCTAAATATTTATTTTCAAAATCTAGTATCTCATTTTTCTTTGGCTCCTCCACAAGTGAAAAAATAAATTCATCCTTAATCTTGCAGCCTGCCAAATTATATTCTTTCACATTTTCTATAAAAGCCTCCACCACGACATTTTCATCATACTCAAATGCAGAATCTAGTGCATAATTTAGCTCTTTAGATTCTCTTACGATATTCACACCAATGGAACTTCCAAGTCGTGCTGGCTTCAAAATAAGCGGGAAATTTTGTTTGAGATTTTTTCTCGTGCTTTGGTTTAGCACTTCATATTCTAGCACCTTCACACCGCGCGAAGTGGCATAAAGCTTTGTCAAAGCCTTATCAAAACTCAACACGCACGCTTCGACGCGTGGGGCGATATAAAAGATTTTATAAAAATCAAAAAGCGCACTAAGTGTGCCATCTTCCCCGTCTGCACCGTGTATAAGGCTATAAAATGTATGGATTTTTAATAAACTTTTGCGCTTAAAAAATCCCTTAATCTCATAAAATCCTCCAATCCCCAAAGAAAGCTCGGGGCATTGCTTATACAAGCCTTTTGCAAAAAATGAGGCTTTCATATTGTTAGAATCTATCAAATAAAATTTATGCTCAGAATCCAAAAAGATAAAAACAAGCTCATTTTTTAGCACCTTTTGTAGTGCAATCGCACTTACAATGCTTATCTCGTGCTCAAAACTCGCTCCACCAAATACAATGCCAAAGTTCATTCATTCCTCCTTAAATTTACAGTTCACAAATTTATGCACGTTTTCAAAAAATGAAGTTGCTCACAAAAATCGCTACAATAACTAGTGGCACGATAAATTTCACATAATAAAACCAGATTCCCACAAATACGCTTCTTATATCCTTATCATTGCTAAGCTCGCGTTTTGCCTCACCTTTGAGAATCCACCCAACAAACAGCGCGCACAAAAGCCCTGTTAGCACAAAAAGAATATTCCCACTTACCCAATTAAAACTATCAAAAACATCTTGTTTTAGCACACAGGGGATATTTCCAAGCACAAAGATTCCTAAAAGCGTGATAGCAATGCTCTTTTGACGCGAAAAGTTAAACTTTTCTTGCAAAATAGTAATGATGACTTCATAAATAGGCAATGTCGTCGTAAGCGCAGCAATAAGCAATAACAAAAAGAATCCAACCGCCACAATTACGCCAAAGTGCATTTGTGAAAAAGCAATAGGCAATGACTTAAACACCAAATCTGCGCCAAAATCTGGCGTCCCACCAACACTATAAATCGCTGGAAAAATCATAAATCCAGCCAACAGCGCAATAAGCGTATTTATCACGCCTGTAAGGCTTGCGACTTTTAGCAAATGCTCTTTTTTATTCAAAAATGACGAAAGTGTAATCACTACGCCAAAGCCAAGGGAAAGCGCAAAAAACACCTGCCCCAACACCTCGATAAAAAGCCTTGCACTTAGCTTGCTAAAATCTGGATAAAGATAAAATCTTATACCTTCCATCGCACCTTCAAGCGTGAGGTTACGCACGATGATAAGTGCAAAAAACAAAAAAAGCAATGGCATCAAAAAGCTTGCCACGCGCTCAATTCCACCAATCACACCACGCGCTAAAATAAACCAATTCACTCCAACAAAAAGCGCGGTAAAAAATGCCACGCGCAAAGGTGCGTTTTCTACATTTTGCATATAAAAAGTTTGTGTTTGTTCCAAGTTTAGCGGACTTGACATATCAAGCCCACCGCCCAAAATCCCCACAAGAAAACTCATAACCCTGCCCGCTAGCACCATATAAAACGCCATAATCCCAAATGAGCCAAGCGCGCCCAAAATCCCCGTAATTTTCCAAAATTTAGGGATTTTTTTGCCATTCACACTACCGCTAAAGCAATCAATGCTATTACAATGTGTGCGTCTGCCGATGACATTTTCTACCAAAATCATAGGGATTCCAATTAAAAGCATCGCAATGCAAAAAAGCAACACATACGCGCCACCGCCATTTTCCCACACCAAATATGGAAAACGCCAAATCGCACCAAAACCAATAGTCGCCCCAGCAATGGTAAGAATATAGGTAAATTGACTACCAAAACTCGCTCGCATACACCACCCTAAGTTTTTGTAAAAATTAAGCGCGCGCATTGTAGCTTGAATAAACTAAAAAGCTTATTAGTCAAAATTTTTCTAAAACTCACCCTTATTTCGCCCACCACAAATATGGGCTAAAGCCATACATTGGCGTATTTTGTGGCATAGCGATTCTATCATTCCAAAACGCCACGCGATAGCCTTGCGCGTGAAAATGCGGAATAACATAAAACCCCCAAAGCAAGATTCTATCAAGCGCGCGCCCATAGGCTTCTTTTTCCTCCTCATTGCGCGCATTAATAAGTCCTTGTATAAGCGCATCGACATTTTTTTCATCAATACGCGCATAATTGCGCCCGCCACTTTTTTGCGCCGCCTCACTTCCCCAATAAAAACGTTGTTCATTCCCCGGATTGAGACTTTGCCCCACAAGCTCAATAACCATATCGTACTTAAAATCCCTTAAGCGGTTTGTGTATTGTATATCATCGACTTTTGTAAGCGTAGCGCGGATTCCAAGAATTTTAAGATTTTCAATAAAAGGCAAACAAATGCGCTCAAATGCTTCATAATTAATGAGAATCTCAAATTCTAATGGGCGATTTTGGGAATCCACCAACACGCCATCTTTAAACACAAAGCCCGCTTGCTTTAGTAGCTTTGCAGCGTATTTGAGATTTTCCCTGCGATCTTGAGCTAAAAGCGCCTTGTTTGGCTTATGCCTCACACCTTCCCAATCCACATAGCCAGATTCTATATTTTGTGGCAGTGCTAAATCTGTACGCGGAATAAGGTAAGCATAATTTAAAATCCGCTCATCATCAAGTGGCAATTTTTGCAAAATCTCGCGTTCTGCTCCTTTTGGGATTCCACTTGAGGCAAAGCGAGAATTATCAAAAATATTTATCGTGCGTTCATACTGATTGAAAAATAAATGCGCATTGCTCCATTCAAAATCAAAGGCATAAAAAATCGCCTCGCGCACACGTTTATCCTTGAAAAATTGCTGTTTTGTATTGAAAAAAAATCCCTGTAATGTGCTAGGAAGCTTGTTTGGGATAATAATTTTACTTAAAAGCTCCTGCTTATTTGTTTGATAGTCTTTCGCCCATACTTTCGCACTTGACTCCACGCGCCAATCATACGCGCCACCTATAAACGCCGCTTGCGCAACAACAGAATCTTTGTAGTATTCAATGATAATGGTGTCAAAGTTAAAAAATCCTTTGCGCGTGGGGTGATTTCGCGCCCAATAATTTGGATTTCTCTTATACACAATCTTGCGCCCAATCTCATAAGAATCCACGCTATATGCGCCACTGCCAATAGGAAGCATAAGAGAATCTGCACCAAAAGTATTTTTACCATTTTTATAAAAAATATGCTTTGGTAGGATTGGAAGTTGAGAAAGAATAAGTGCTAGCTCGGAATTTTCATTTGTTTTAAACACAAAGCGCACGCGTTTAGAATCTAGAACCTGCACTTCTTTAACATCTGCGTAATAGCGCTGGTATTCAAGCCTGCCTAATTGTATCAAGGTATCAAAGCTAAACTTCACATCTTCTGCACTCACTGCCACACCATCGCTAAAGCGCGCACGCTCATCAATCACACATTCCAAAAAATAACCCTGCGGATCTTTGATAAATTCCTTAGCCACAAGTCCATATTCTGTCGCACTCTCATCAAGCGCACCAACGCCGAGCGTGTCATACACGAGAATGTCGAGATTTGAAGCAGGATTGCCTTTTTGGATAAAAGGATTTAGCGAGTTAAAATCTCCTAGCTCATAGCTTTTGAGAATCCCGCCCTTTGGGGCATTTGGATTTACATAATCAAAATGTGTGAAAGTTTTTGGATATTTTGGCGCGCCAAAAAGACTAAGTGCATATGTCCCAACTCCCTCACCAAAACACGCACAAAAGCCTAAAAACATAGCCACACAGATTCTCAACACCGACAAACCTTTTTTAAAACATAATCTCTAATGTATTATAACTTACAACCTCTAAGGATACTCCATTCATAGCATATTCATAAGATACTTCTTTGAGATTGTTAGTTATAGAATTTATAAAATTAATCTTTGAAACGCCATTCCCTCTAAAATTTAGCAAAAAGATCTTTTCATCAAGTCCTCCTGTATAGCCAACTAACTTTTTGAGTCAAACTCTGCCATACTAAAATGGAGAATTCTGAGCCGATAAGCTTATATTGAGGCATAAAATCAGGGATTTTAGCATTGAAATAAATCAAGCCACAAAGTCTTTAAAATCTCATTCCAAGCTGCACTCCATAAACATTTGTGTGGTTACGTGGCTCATAAAAGCGAGTAGAGGCATTATTTTTTGTCGCGTATGCAAAATTAGAATCGCCTATATTCCAAAATTCATAATACAAAGAGAGTTCTAGCACCATAGAGTGCGCTAAAAAACGTTTTAATCCAAACTCGATTCTATACCCACGTCCAAATTCTTGCGTAAGATTCAAATCCCTATCATATTCAATATCGGTTAAAAAAGTCTTATGCCACCCCTTAATCAAGCCAACATAATGCAATTTCGTAAAAACTGCCAAATATTTACTCAATAATTTTTCTCCATTCAATCCTGCTACAAAATACGCATAGTGCTGACTTCTACGATAAGAATTTTGGACAAGATTATGCAAAAAACGATACCCTAATCCCAAATCTGCCTTAAGAACAAAAACATCGCTTTTAAAAACATAGGGCAAAATATGATATTCACCCAAAAAATAATAATCTTTTGATGGACTGCTATATGGGTCTCCGTTTTGGATTCTGCCATCATATTTTGTGTTAAGACTTTGAAAATAGCCAACTTTAATCATCTGCTCTACCCATTCATACTGTAAGCTTGCTCCAGCATTCACACCCCAAAACATACCAGAAATCTCCATAAGCTTCCCACCGCCTTCTTCCTGCGGAGCAAACTCCTTATATGAATATTGTTGCACGCCACCATTGAAGAAAAAAGAAAGCGGTTTTGTGTTGTCATTTTCACCCACACCGCTAAGATTTTCTAAAAACAACAACCAACAACCTAAAAACACTACTGCTATTTTTTTCATATTTACCCCTTGTGTTTCTCAGATTTTTATTTTAATTTTGGATTAAAATTTTGGAAGTGGGAATCTATCACGCCACAATGCAATATGTCAAGCTGAAAACGCACATTGTAAAAAACTAACCTCAAGTTTTTATGAATAGATTTAGGTTTGCAACTTTTTGCAATTTAGCCTATAATGGTGCGATTGGTCGCAAATTTGCAGTTTAGTTAAAAATTTTATAAGGAGTTTTTATGACAATTAGCATACTTTGTGGTGGCTCTGGCACAAGACTTTGGCCCTTATCACGCGAGCTTTTACCAAAGCAATTTGCCCCAATCCTCCCGCCACAAAAGCAGGATTCTAACCAAAATCCCTATCTCGCATCTACTGCAAGCGAGGAAACTTCAAGCCTTTTTGCTAAAACACTTTTGCGCAATGCAGATTTTTGCCAAAGCCATAATGCGCGTTTTAGCGTGATTACTAATGATAAGCACTTTTTTCTAGCACAAGATATTGCTAATCAAGTAGGGATTACCATAAATTCTTTTCTCTTAGAATCTGTGGCGAAAAATACCGCACCAGCACTTTGCTTTGCCGCACTCAATGCCTTTGAAATTGACGAAGATGAGATAATTTTAGCCCTGCCAAGTGACCATTTAATTAGCAATCAGCAAGCCTATGTCGCGTGTATTCAAAAGGCACTAGAACTAAGCGCTAAGGGTTTTTTGGTGACTTTTGGGATTAAGCCAGATTCCGCGCATACGGGCTATGGCTACATAAAAGCAAAAGACGGCATTGTCGAGCAGTTTGTCGAAAAACCAAATAAAGAAAATGCTCAAAAATATCTAGAATCTAAAAATTATTTTTGGAATAGCGGAATGTTTTGCTTCAAGGCAAATGTCTTTTTAAGAGAGCTAGAAACGCACGCACCAGAGCTTTATAACGCGTGCAAAAAAGCGTATATTTTAAGCAAAGAGCAAAATGCTTTCCGCGCACAAAAAGATTCTAAAAGTGCAGATTCTCAAAACAAGGATTCTCAAATCCTGCGCTTACTGCCAAATGTAAGCGAAGAGATTGAAGAGATTAGCATTGATTATGCGTTAATGGAAAAAAGCACAAAGGTAGCATGTGTGGATGGGGATTTCATATGGAATGATGTCGGGGGCTTTGAAGCACTCAAAAAAGAATGGCAAGAAGACTCTCAAGGAAACGCGCATAAAAGTGATTTAATCGCGCTAGATTCTCATAATAACTTTGTTATCTCACAAAAGCTCGTAGCCACTATCGGTGTGGAAAATCTAGCGATTATTGATAGTGGGGATTGCACGCTAATTGCGCCACTTAGCCAAACACAGCGCATTAAAGAAGTTGTAAATATTTTAAAAACCTCTCACCCCGAGCTTACACAGATTCACAACACCGCACACCGCCCGTGGGGGACTTATAGTGTGCTTTTAGAATCTAGCAATTACAAAATCAAACAAATTGTCGTCAAACCACGCAAGCGCCTTAGTTTGCAGAAGCATTTTCATAGAAATGAGCATTGGATTGTTGTAAGCGGGAGTGCGATTGTCACCATTGGACAAAAAGAGCTTTTTTTGAAAGCCAATCAATCAACCTATATTCCTATGGGTGAGACACACAGGCTAGAAAATCCGGGTAAAATCCCACTTGTGTTAATCGAGGTGCAAATGGGCGAATATCTAGGCGAAGATGATATTGTGCGCTTAGAAGATGACTTTGCGCGCAGGTAGCGTGTATTTACAAACTATGCGTTTAAATCAATTTATCGCTCACAATTCTCAATTTTCCCGACGTGAGGCTGATACACTGATAGAATCTGGGCGCGTGCGTATAGGACGCACAAAAGCCGCTTTGCAAAGCAAATTTAGTGAATCTGATAAGATCTTTATCGATGGCAAACTTTTAAAACCCTCGCATAATTACACCGCGATTATTTATCACAAGCCAAAGGGCGAGATTGTCAGCAAGCGCGATGAGCTAGGCAGACGCACGATTTATGAGAGTTTGGATTCTAAATTTAGGGGTTTTAGCTATGTGGGAAGACTTGATTTTGCAAGCGAGGGACTTTTAATTTTAAGCGACAACAAAATGCTTATACATACGCTAAGCAACGCAAATTTAGAGCGCGTGTATAATCTCAAACTTGATAAGCCACTAAGTCAAAAATTGCTAAATTCTCTTAATGAAATGCTTGAATCTAGCGCGCCAATAACGCTCACAAACATCAAAGGCGCACACCCAAAAACCACACAAAAAGAAATGATTTTGCGCCCATTTACAGAAGTAACAATCCTTAAAGACAGCCCAAGATTCCCAAAATTGCGTGTGAGTTTGAATGAGGGTAAAAATCGCGAGCTACGCAGATTTTTCGCGCAATTTGGCTATGAGATACTAGACTTAAAGCGCGTAAGTTATGGATTTTGCAAACTCAATGCCTTGCCTTGTGGTAAATGGCGCTATTTCAATAAAGAGGAATACAAGAAATTACATCTTTTTTTGCAAGATTCTCCATATCATAATTCTCCACGTCAAGATTTTCAAACGCGGAAAGCGAAGAATTAATGCGCTTTTTAACACATTTTAAGGTAGTTTTGTAAAACTTTTTGCTAAAATCCGCGGTTTTTAATCACAATCTTTTTGTTAAGGATACATAATGGCAAGGAAATGTTTTTTCACCGGTAAAGGTCCAATGGTAGGCAACAATGTAAGCCACGCAAACAACAAAACAAAAAGACGCTCGTTACCGAACTTGCGCACAATTAGGATTAAGCTTGATGATGGCACAAGTGTGCGCGTCAAAGTCGCTGCCTCCACACTCCGCACAATGAGAAAAAAATCCTAAAGTAGAATCTAGCCTTGATAAAGGTGAAACCTCGCAAAAAAGACAAGCCCTCAAAGCCTGATATAAGCCTCAACTCGGAGTTATATCAGCAACTAAAGCCTTTTAGAATCCCCTTAGTTTTATTGCAATTTTTTGTGATTTTGGGAACTTTGGGCTATTTGGTTTTAGAAGATTATGATTTAATGCAGGCGTTTTTTCAGACGACTTACACTTTCACGAATACAGGTTTTGGTGCGCTTGGGGAAAAAGACTTTGGCACTATCACCATTATTTTTACTACCATACTTATGGTGTGTGGTGCGGGCGTTATCACTTTTAGCGTAGCTTTTACGATTAGCGTTTTTAATAATAGCAACCTTATAAACCTCATTAAGGAGCAAAATATGATTTATAAGATTGGCAGACTACGCAATCACTATGTGATATGCTATCAAAATAAGCATACAATTGAACTTAGCAAGCAATTTAGAGAATCTCAAATCCCCTTTGTCGTCGTGGATAATAGCCCAGATTTTGAAGTGCAAGCAAAAGCACACAAATACCCCTACTACATTAGTGCAGACCCTCACACACAACTTGCAATGTTAAAAACGCATCTCTCTTCTGCTAAAGGCATTGTAACTTTTTCATCAAATATTGCTGAAAATATCGCGCTTATCGCAAGTGTAAGGCTTTTTGAAAAAGAGCTGGGGCGTCGCCCTTATTATGTTATTGCCAACGCAAACACGCAAGAAGAGATAGATAAGCTTAAAAAGTTAGGTTGTGATTTTGTCGTCTCTGCTTCTAAGCTCCTTGCGCAAAGAATTTCTGCTATGGCAATCCGCCCGGATATGGAAAACTTGCTTGAGCAATTTCTCTATAAGCGCGATACGCAACTTGACTTAGAGGAAATCATTGTGCCTCGTTATAGTTGGCTTGTGTTGCGTAAGCTTAAAGACTCGCATTTCCGAGATGTGACAAATGTCTCTGTCGTAGCAATCACGCAAAAAGATGGCAAGCAAATCAATATGCCAAATGGCGATGTGGTCGTCACAAGTGAATGTAAAATGCTAGTTATCGGCACCTCAGAAGGCATAAGAATGACAAAACGTCTTATTATGCGCAAAAGCAAGCCAAAAGAAGTGGATTATGTGTAAGCCACTTCTATGGTGATTCACGCGAGCACGCAACTTGAGTGGCAAAATTTAGAAAAAAAGGCTTAAAAATGCAAGATTCTCAAACTTTTGAAATTTATCCCATAAAGGGGGGTGTGAGCGCGAGTGAGGGCTTTGTGACAGAAGGCATAAGCGCTGGGTTAAAAAAAGACAACGCGCTAGATATTGCCTACATTTACGCCAAAGAGGGCTTTAAAGTAAGCGCGCTTTTCACAAGCAACACTTTCGCTGCTGCGCCAATTGTGCATTTTAAAAAATGCGTGCAAAAGGATGCCAAAAAGCAAGACAAAGAAGTGGAATCTAACTTCATTCTTATCACTACAAAAAACGCTAACGCAATGACAGGAAAAGACGGCGTGGAAGATATTTGCGAGATTCTAAAAAACTTAAGCGCGCGTTTTGGGCTAAAAAATCCCATTATGTCAAGCACAGGCGTTATCGGCGTGCGTTTGCCAAAAGAGAAAATTATACAGAGTTTTGAAAAAATCCGCCTTGAAAATTTAGATCCAGATTCCCACCTGCGTGCGAGCGACGCAATTAGAACCACTGATGCTTTTAGCAAGGAAGTCGCTTTTAAAGTGATTTTACAAAATGGAGAATCTTTTCATATCGGTGCAATGGCAAAAGGTGCTGGAATGATAGCCCCAAGCCTTGCAACAATGCTTTGTTTTATCACCACAGATTCTGCTATTCCTAAAGAGGATTGCGAGGAACTGCTTCAAGGCATTGCAAAGAAAAATTTTGATGCCATAAGTGTTGATGGCGATATGAGTACAAATGATTCTGTATTTTTACTAAGTAATGGCAAAAGTGGCGCGTATGACAAAGAGGCTTTTAAGTGTGCGCTGGATTTGCTTACACACAAACTCGCACTTGATATAGTGCGCGATGGAGAGGGTGCGAGCAGGGTTGTAGCCTTTGAAGTGTGTGGCGCGCAAAATGACAACGAGGCAAAAATCGCCGCAAAAGCACTTAGCAACTCACTTTTAGTCAAAACCGCGCTTTTTGGGCGCGACCCAAATTGGGGGCGCATAGCTTCTACTATCGGCGCAAGCGGTGTGTGTGCAAAAGAAGAGAATCTGCGTATTGAGATTGGCGACGTGTGCGTGTATGACAGAGGCGCAATACTTTTCACGCAAGAAATCGAGGCAAAAGCCACAAAAACTATGGAGGCTCAAGAATTTAAAATTCTTTGTGATTTAGGTATCGGAGAAGGGCGCTATGTAAGCTATGGGTGCGACTTAGGGCATAAATATGTGGAGATAAACTCGGATTATAGGTCATAATTTTTCAAGCGTTAAGAGTTTTCCTATACGCTTATGAAACTTTTACATTTTTAGGAGAGCAAAATGATAGATTTAGCAATCGTTGGCGGGGGACCTGCTGGGCTAAGTGCTGGGCTATATGCGACAAGAGGCGGGATTAAAAATGTCGTGTTGTTTGAAAAAGGTATGCCCGGGGGACAAATTACAGGAAGTAGCGAGATAGAGAACTATCCGGGCGTGAAAGAAGTAATGAGCGGGCTAGATTTTATGCAGCCTTGGCAGGAACAGTGCTTTAGATTCGGATTAAAGCACGAGATGAGCGAAGTTTGGCGCATTAGCAAAAATGGCAATGTTTTTGAAATCCACGAGCTAGGCGGGAAGATACATCAAGCAAAAGCGGTGATTTTTGCTACCGGTGGGCGTCCTAAGCGCTCTGGCGTAAAGGGTGAGAATGAATTTTGGGGCAAAGGTGTCAGCACTTGCGCTACTTGCGATGGATTTTTTTACAAAGATAAAGAAGTCGCAGTGCTTGGTGGGGGCGATACGGCGCTTGAAGAGGCGGTGTATCTTACAAAAATGTGCAAAAAAGTCTATCTTATCCACCGCAGAAATGAATTCCGCGCAGCACCCACAACAATAGAGCATATAAAATCAAATCCAAAGATTGAGATTCTCACGCCCTACATTGTTGAAGAGATTAAGGGTGATATGTCAGGCGTTACTTCTGTGCTTGTGAAAAATACGCAAAACAACGAGGTGCGCGAACTTGGAGTGCCGGGAATCTTTGTTTTTGTCGGTTATGATGTCAATACACAAATTTTGAAGCAAGAAAATGGCAGTATGCTTTGTGATTGCGATGAGTATGGTAGTATCAAAGTTGATTTATCAATGCGCACGAGCATAGAAGGGCTTTTTGCCGCGGGCGATGTGAGAATCCAAGCACCAAAACAAGTAGTCTGCGCCGCAGGTGATGGCGCAACAGCAGCATTGCAAGCCATTAGCTACCTAGAGCAGGCAAAATAATGCTAAAGCTCGGCATCTTTGGCGCAAGCGGACGCGTGGGAAAACTTCTCATTGATGAAATCGCCCAAAGCACGGATTTAGAAGTTTCAATCGTTTATGCACGCGACAATTTAGAATCTCTGCACGCGCAAGACTTGCGTGTAGCAAGGGACATAAAAGAATTTTTGCAATCTTGTGAATGTGTGATTGACTTTTCCTCCGCAATCGGAAGCTTAGAGCTTATCAAAACGGCGCTAGAAAATAGCCTTGCACGCCCGATGGTTATCGGCAGTACGGGCTTTAGCCAAGATGATTTTACGCACATTAAAAACGCAAGCCAAATCTTACCAATTTTGCAAGCAAGCAATATGAGTCGTGGTGTGAGCGTGCTCAATAAACTCTCCAGCCTCACAGCGCGGGCGTTAAAAGAAAGCGATATAGAAATCGTAGAAATCCACCACCACCACAAAAAAGACGCCCCAAGTGGCACAGCACTCACTCTCGCGCAAACCTGCGCACAAGCACGCGGACTAGATATTGACAAAGTCCGCATAAGCGGGCGCGATGGCAATATTGGCGCACGAAGCAAAGATGATATCGGTGTAATGAGCCTGCGCGGTGGCGATGTGGTGGGACGCCACACGATTGGATTCTATCTTGATGGCGAATATTTAGAACTCACACACAACGCCACCTCACGCGCGACTTTTGCCAAAGGTGCGATTGCAGCAGCGCGCTGGCTTGCGAATCAAAAAGCGGGCTTGTATGGGATTGAAGATTTTTTATGTCTAGATTCTTAAAATCCACACATTGCACCAAAAAGCCAACCTTAAATCTTAAGGCGCGCGTATGCAAATGAAACTTTTTAAAAAAATCGCCACCTTAAGAGAACAGCTCAATTCCTGTGTGTTAGGACAGGAAAGTCTCGTAGAATACGCGCTTATCGGGCTTTTTACACAAGGGCATATTTTGCTCCAAAGTGTGCCCGGACTTGCTAAAACCACACTTGCAAAATCCCTTGCAAAGTCGCTAAATCTTAGTTTTAAGAGAATTCAATTTACCCCAGATTTAATCCCCAGCGACATTTTAGGCGCACAAATCTATAACCCAAAAACGCAAAATTTTCAAACGCGCTTTGGGGCGATTTTTACAAATATTTTGCTCACTGATGAAATCAATCGTGCGCCCGCAAAAGTGCAAAGCGCGCTTTTAGAAGCGATGGGCGAGCAGCAGGTGAGTATCGGTGAGGAATGCTATTTATTGCATTCCCCCTTTCTTGTCATCGCCACAGCCAACCCAATAGAATCTGAAGGCGTGTATGCACTCCCAGAGGCACAGCTTGATCGCTTTATGCTAGGGCTTGAGTTAGAATATCCAAGTGCGCAAAGCGAGGTTAAAATCCTGCAAAATGCACATTTAGCAAAAGAGTCGCTTGCATTGATGGATTCTTATGATTTAGAAGTGATAAAAGAACGCATTGAGCAAATTTACACAGAGCCAAGCTTACAAGAATATATCATCTCCCTTGCGCGCGCCACGCGTGAAAACTTTGTATATAAAAATATCTCTTGTCTGCGCTTAGGGCTTTCCCCGCGCGCTAGCATTGATATGCAACGCGCCGCTAAGGCTTATGCTTTTTTGCAAAATAGGGATTATCTCACACCTAGCGATATTTTGGAAGTTTTACCTATCATCGCTTCACATAGAATCCTCCTTAGCTTTGAAGCCTTGAGCGAGGGCATAAGTCCAAAAGAAATCCTAAACGAACTCGCTTTAAGAGTTAAGATTCCATAATTTTCATTGCATAAAAATGTGAGAATCTAAGAGACTTACAAAGTGTGGTGCGTTATCTCATAGGGCTAGATTCTAAAAGTCAGTGTGTTTTAAGGGGGGGGTTAGATTTCTAAAATCTCCAAACAACTTGATAGAATCTTGCAATCTTATCAACCAGAAAACATTGAGTATGAACGCGCAAGCGGAGGCGAAGTGCGATTCACTCGCACGAGATGATACAAATTAAAAGAATAGATTCTAAAATACCCCCATCCCTCCCCCTAAAATTTAGGGGATTTTAAAAATAAAGATTTGACTAGGAAGCTTAAATGGATTGCCTACGGAACTTAGAGGGTGTTTTATACCTTGCTTTTGTAAGATATAAGCGCCTAAACTCATAAGATTAAAGTTTGGGATATAGCCAAAATTTTGCGTTTGGAAAAGTAAGATATTTTCCTCTTGCAATGTTTTGAGATATTCTTGTGTTATTGGTTTATCACTCATAAAACTTACAATGAGCAAATCGCCACTTTGAGGAGAAGTAACCTCATCGGTGTTAAAAAAGCTAAAGGGGGATTGTTGGTTTATGCTAAAGTTTTTGCCATTTGGCTCATTTGATTTAATATCAAAATCACTCACACCATAGATTCTAGGTAGTATCTGAAACACTGCGCCATACTGCCAAAAATAATAACATCTATCATTGCCTCGACAAAACCCATCAAAATAAAGTGTCGTGCGTGGATTATCCTTAATATACCTAGCCAAAAATTCCATAGATTGCTCTAGGTTACGCATTTGCACCTTATTAAGACTGAAATAATGCAAGCCTTGCGGGATTGTATTAAGCGTTAAAATAAGTCCTAAAACTACACTTATGACAAAAAGTAACTTCTTAGAAATAGTAAAATGCTTTAAAAACCACAAACCATACAAACAAGCCAAAAAACTTACAGGCATAAAATAATGAAAACTCCCCATACCTAAAAGCAAAAATGCACAAAAATAGCCAACACTCACAAAGAGCACGCTATCCCAAAATACATCTAAAGTGCCTTTTGTTTTAATAAAAATGAAGATTCTAGAAATAAACATACACATCAAAGCAATGCTGACAAATGGCGCACCAAGAAGTGCTACAACAAAGGTGCGCAAGGGCGAAAATACACCTTCTATTGCATCATAGCTATGACTTGCGCCAAATGTAAAGTGAAAATACAAGGCTAAAAAAACAACCCCGCTTAGCATAAAAAGCACATCTAAAACAATACAGGGCTTTGGAAGTGGAGGCTTTGTAGTAGAATGTTTGAAAAAATCTAGTTTAGAAAAAAGGAGATGAAAAAAACCAAATCCACTAACTATGATAAATGATACCTCTTTGAGATATATGGCGCAGTTGGCAAATATGAGCGAAAGCGTTGCATATATATATATATATATGATGTTCTATTTTCTTTTACAGAATCTACAAGTTTATAAAACCTATGCGCACAAAGTAAAAAAAGAAGCAAAAACATAATTTGCGTCATTTCTGGAAAGGTGATTTGAGTAATAATCTTTACATATCCTACACTCAAAGACAAAAGCACAAAGCTTAAAACAACAAGCCTCTTGCTTGCACCAAAGCTTAAAG
Organism: Helicobacter himalayensis; assembly: GCF_001602095.1. NCBI lineage: Bacteria > Pseudomonadati > Campylobacterota > Epsilonproteobacteria > Campylobacterales > Helicobacteraceae > Helicobacter > Helicobacter himalayensis. The sequence goes on from NZ_CP014991.1 coordinate 1,459,436, forward strand.
CAAGCATATAGTAACTTATGCTTGTGATAAGAAACACCACACTATTACCAAAACTCAAGGCATAAGGGCTATTAGAAAATAAATTTATTATATTGAGATTCCAACCAGCTAAAGGAAAGAAGCGTCTATATTCAAAATCAGTTCCGTGCCAAACCTGCCTACCTTCTTGCAAACTCATAAAAAAAGCAATATCATCTCCACTCATCAATGGCATACTGCTTTTATACATAATGCAAAAAATATACAGCCCTACAAAAATCGCAAAAACATAATCCCAGCGACAAAGCCCTCTTTTCATAATCCTCTCCTTTAAGTCTAAATATTAGGAAGCGGGATTCTAATAGCTTTTTACTTACAAGCTTTTTAATCCCTTAAGAGAATCTTCATCAAACAAAGCAGAGGGATAGCAGGGCAAAAATAGAAACTAATTAGATATGTTTTAGCTACTTTGCCACAAGCACCTGGATTGGAGAAGAGTTGATAAAGCTATTTTGATGTGAGCTAAAGATTCTATACAACAAAGAAGATTCGCTCGCGCCAATCACAAGCAAATCATATTCATTTGCAATCTCTAGCACCACATCGATAGGATTGCCTGTGCGTAGGATTTTCTTACAAGTTATACCTTCATTTTTAAAGGTGTTTTCAAATTCATTGAGAATCTCACTAGAGCGCTCACTCTCGATATTTTCAATAGTTTCATAATTCACGATTCCGCTTTGAGCATACACGATAATTTCTTCACTGACATGCAAAAGTGTCAGCTCCACATCTTCACGCTTGCCAAAAAGCTTATTAATCGTGCCAATGGCTCTTCTGCATTCCTCTGTGTCACTCACCCCAAACAAAAGCTTTGTCATTTGCCACTCCTTTTTGAATTGATAAATTTACACTGCGCTTCAAATTCCTGCGCACCAAAGCGCACGCAAAAAAGTTGCTCCAAAGCCTCTATCTTACCATAATCCTTGTCAATTATTGCTAGCGCGTTGTTTTTCCACACATTTATAAGCGCGCTAGAGCCAAATTTCCCATTTTTAAAAATTTCAAATACACCATCATTTTCAATCCCAAGCAAAAGATTCTGTGCGCTTGAAGTTGGCGCACAAGCGACATTTGCCCGCACGCTATGCGCTTTTAAAAAGCAATCATTTGCTCCGCTTAAAAATTCTAAAAAACTCACAATAATCGCATAAAGATGCAAGAGTGAAGCAAGTGGATTCCCGGGCAAAAGGATAAGGATACACTCTCCCAAAATCGCCACACTCAAATGCCTACCGGGCTTTAAACACACACCATCAAAGAGAATCTGCGCGCCGAGCTTTTGCAATGTGCTTTTTAACATATCCGCATCGCCCACGCTAGCGCCTCCTGTGGTGATTACAACATCATAGTTTGTTAGTCCTCCAAGCGTTTGTTCTAGCACTTCGCGCTTATCTGGCAATATCCCGAGATACTCGATATCGTGATGAAAATCGCGCAAAATACCAAAAATACTTATCGCATTTGTGTTATAAATCTGATGTGCCTGCGCGCTTTGCCCGGGCTCGATAACCTCATCACCTGTGGAAAAAAGTGCGATTTTTGGCTTTTTGCAGACATTGATTTTCTCTAAGCCTTGCGTGGCTACAAGCCCTAAGTCAAGAGCCTTTAAGCGCCTAAATGCTGGCAAAATTACAGAATCTAGCGCGATTTCCTCACCTTGCAAGCGAATATGTTGGTTTGGCTTTATCTCATTTGGGAGCTTGATTTTGCCATTTGGTAGATTTGTCACTAATTCCAAAGGCACGATGGCTTGCGTATTTGACGGCAGTGGTGAGCCTGTCATTATTTTTTGCACAAAGCCTTTTTGCAAAAGCGCCTCTTGTGCCTTTTGCCCAGCAAGTGTGCGTCCCAAAAGCTCCACCTCAGACCCGCAATCCTCCAAAAGCACCGCGTAGCCATCCATCGCAGAATTGCTAAACGCAGGTAATGCACGCGAAGCATTGAGATTTTCCGCTAATACAAAGCCTCGCGCTTCAAAAATCCATTTTTGCAAAACCTGCCCTCTTAAAAAATCTCGCTTAAACGCGCAAGATTCCCAAAGGCATTGAAAAATTTCTGCTAGCTCAATCATTATTTTTCCTTATTGTCCTTAAAATCATCTCGCGCGCATTTTATCTTGTTTTGCTTAGAAAAGGTTAATTTTAAGTTAAGGAAAAGCACCGCCCAATGCGTGCATTTACGCAAGAGCGGTAGTTTGGGAGAATTTAGAAGTTATATTTAAGTTCAAAGCGAGATTTGCCAAACTCCACATCGCCTGTCACTAAGGCATAAAAGAGCGAAAATTCAAAATTTTCATTGAGTTTGTAGCTAAGCGAAGGGGCGATTTCTGTGAAAGTGATACCCTTACCTTCATAAGTTTTTTGTCGCTTTGCAACTCCAATGGTGTTATAGTTATTATCCCCGCCTACATAGGAGACATCAAGTCCGAGTTTGAGTGCTTTGGCGATTGTGTAATTTAGCTGCGCGTAGATTGCCATGATGCTTGTGCCAGCTCTACCGCCATTTCCGATAAAGCCAAAGCCCTCATTTGCGGAGTCGTAGTTGTTACTCCACGCTTTACCGGCGATATTTATCCCGCCTTTTGCATCAAGCAAAACTCCATAGCCATCACCAAAGCTTCCCAAATATCCAAGTTTGCTTGAGAATCCACCGGTTTTGTAGCCAATTTGCACATTATAGACTCCGCGATTTTTCGCCCACGCGTTTGCATCTGCACCGTTAAAGCCATTATAAGTTGGTCTTGTTGTGTTTTTGTGACCATTGTTGTCACCACTTGCTCCCCAACTTGCTAATGCGCCTTCATTTACTAAACCGCTTCCCCAGTCTGGTGTAGAGTTCATACCAGCTGCTACCACTTGTGCCAAAATATGGAATCCACCAGTCTTATACCCCGCCTCACCAAAAGCAAGATAATCAATTAAGCCCGCAGCATTCCCCAAAGTCACTCCAAAATCAAAGCCACCGAGCTTTTCACTCTTGATATTAAAAAGTGTGAGATTATTTCCCATGCCAATCCTTGCTTGAGCATAACTATTACCAGTAGCTCCATGTGCGCGCATACCATAAGCGAAGTTATTTGTCATCCAATTATCAAAATAACTAAGGGAGTAGTTTAGTTTTTTACCCTTAATCTTTACCTCCGCACCTGTGCCTAAATCAGTGTTTTTATCAGTGAAAACTGAAGTGATATTTAAGCGTCCAAGATTGATTGTAGTTTTATAAGATTCCCCTTCAAAATCTTTTGTCCCATAATAAGTGGCGATTGAAAGTCTATCAGCAAACTCATCGATAACTATTGCCTGACTTCCTGCTATGTCTTTGTCAGTGTTGTTATTATTACTACCAGGTGTGCTTGAACCTTGATTGAGGTAGATTCCAGCTGTGAAGCTAAAGCCCTCAACCTTGCCTGTTGTGGCATCAAGTTTCATTCTATATTGCTGTCTTTGCGCCGCGCCACCTACGCCATCAGCTGTGCTATAACGCATAAATGCAAAGCCTTTGAAACTCATTGCTTCAAGCATATTTGGCTTTTTCTCCACTTTATCTACTTTCTCTACTGCGACTTTTTCTGTTGCAACTTCCTCTGCTGCGTAAGCTATGAATTGTCCTGTTGCAAACAAAGTAGCCAATACCAAAGATACTTTCTTACTCATTCTATTTCTCCTTAATGTTTTGTATTCCTGAGACATAGAATTTTAACTATATAAAATAAAATATAAATAAAATTTTTGTAAAAACTTTGCAAAGTGTTGATTTTTTTTGAATCTTTGCACACTTTTGTGATATTTTCTAGGGCATAAATTTAAGCACAAAAAGTGTAAAATCGCGCCTCTATACTTAAAAGCAAGGTAGGTGTAAAGTGCGAAGTTTTTCGGATATTTTATTAGAATTGCAAATATTTTGGAAAAAGCAGGGCTGTCTCATCGTGCAGCCTTATGATATTCCTGCGGGAGCGGGGACTTTCCACCCTGCGACACTATTAAGAAGTCTAGATTCTAAACCTTGGAGCGTAGCATATGTCGCACCATCAAGACGTCCTACCGATGGGCGCTATGGTGAGAATCCAAACCGACTAGGAAGCTATTATCAATTTCAAGTGCTTATCAAGCCAAATCCCCAAAACATACAAGAGCTGTATTTGCAGAGCCTTGAAGCACTCGGGCTAGATTTGCAAAAACACGATGTGCGCTTTGTGGAGGATAATTGGGAATCTCCGACTTTGGGCGCGTGGGGGCTTGGCTGGGAAGTATGGCTTGATGGTATGGAGGTAACGCAATTTACCTATTTTCAGCAAGTTGGTGGCGTGGTGTGCGAGCCTGTGGCAGTGGAAATCACCTACGGCGTGGAAAGACTAGCTATGTATATTCAAGGGATTGACGATGTCTTTGATATATTTTGGGGGCAAGGAAGCTCGGGTGAAAAGCTGTATTACCGCGATGTGCATAAAGAGGGCGAGCATGAGTTTAGCAAATATAACTTTGAAAGTGCTAATGTGAATAGTTTGTTTAGCTTTTTTGAGTTAGCGCAAAGCGAGGCAAAAAGATGCTTAGAAAACGCACTACCTTTGCCTGCGTATGATTACACGATGCTTGCGAGCCACTTTTTCAATGTGCTTGATGCGCGCAAGGCGATTTCTGTAACGCAACGTCAAAACTACATTTTGCAAATCCGCGAGCTTGCCAAAGGCTGTGCATTGCTTTACAAAAAACAAGAGAGCGAGCGAGAATCTCGCGTGAAAAGGTAAGAATCTATTCCCTAAAATGTATCACTTACAGAGCAAAGCCCCTGACAAGCTCCGCTTCTATTCCTTTGAATGTATTACCTTCGCGGAAGTAAATTCCGCTTCACCTCTGCTTCGCGTTCATGCTTAACGCTTTTTGGTTTATGGGATTCTAAGATTCTGCAACATTGTTTGGTTTTTAGATTCTATGTATCATAGATTTATTTCAATAATAAAGGTAATGACTCTAGAATCTGCTTTGCTTTTGCTTCAAGATTCTCTGTTTTGCTATTATCAATGCAAAGATGTGGTGTTGGTTCATCAAATGCTATATCAATACCTACAATATCGCGTATCTCTCCATTGAGCCCACCAGAGTACAATCCCTTTTGATCGCGTTTTATCAGTTCATCAAAAGGGCATTGTATATAGACTTCAAAGTAATGTGGTAAATGCGTGCGATTATAGGCATAAATAGGCTCAAACATTGAAATTGTGCTAACTACGCACACAATTCCTTGAAGTGAAAGAATATGCGCTAATTTGGCTCGCTTAAGTGCCATATCTATGCGTCCATTTTTATCATAACTTGTCGCACCAAAAAGCTCTCTCAACTCATCACCATCGATATAGACGACATTTGGAATCTTTGCTTTGAGGTATTGGTACAGCACTCTGCCTATCGTGCTTTTACCACTTCCTGCAAGTCCTGTGAGCCATATTACCAAGCCTTTTTTAGATTCTACCATTACAAAACTCCCTATAAATTATCCCACCTTGTGCCTGCTGACTAAAAGCGATGAAATGGTTATTTTTAATGCATGGTTTATTATAGCAAAGCGGTTTTTTGGTCTCCACATCAAGCACTATTCCTCCACTTTCTTGTATGATAATATCTCCTGCTGCACTATCCCACTCTTTGCTTCCTATAAAGCGAGGATAAATATAAGCTTCTCCGCTTGCTACAAGACAAAATTTTAAGCTCGCTCCCAATGCCCTTGTCGCCAAAGAATAATGCTGTAAAAAATCTTGTGTATATGATGAGTGATGAAAATTTGAAATTAAAGCTGTGTGTCTATCAGGGCTTGCAATATCTAATGGTAGTTTTTTGGCATTTGCCAAAAGAGATGTCATATTCATAGAATCTATATTGAAAAATTTTTTTTCGAAGTTTGTGATTACATACGCACCAAATCCCTGCGCACCAAAGTAAATCTGATGCAATGCTGGGGCATATATCACGCCTAAAATCGGCAATGTTTGTTCATCTTGCTTCTCCATAAGTGCAATATTTATACAAAACTCATCATTGTGTGCGAGAAAATCTTTTGTCCCATCAAGTGGATCGATAAGAAAATACCTCTCCAAATCCTTGCGCTTTAGATACTCCAGCTCATTTTCTTCAGAACAAATAGGAATATCTACAATACGCAAAAGCTCTTGACACAAATATGTATGGCTTGCAATATCTGCTGAAGTTAGCGGGGAATTATCATTTTTGAGTATGAAATCCCCATCGCCATAAAATCGCAAAATCTCTTCTCCAGCATAAAAAGCAGCTCTCAAAATTTGCATAATAATATTTTGCATATCTCACTCCTTTTGCGCATTGTTGGTGCTCTCTAAATATCTCTTACACTTCCAAGTCAGAAACAGAATCTATCTCTAACCATTTCCATATGTTTTTTATACAATGTGCCTCAAACCCAGTATCAATCAAACCTTGTAAAAAACTTGTCATATACATATTGTCAAAATCTTTTCCGTCATAGAGTACTTGCGTATTAAGATGATGATAAAAGCCAATCACCTTTGGTAAAAATTCAGCACTAAAGCTAAAAAGCCCCATATACTGCCCTTGTATCTCATCTATGCTTTTAGGTTTTTTACCAAGCTCAATGATTGTATCTCCTTGCAATTTTAAAGTCTCTGCGTCGCTAAGCACATCAGTAAATCTCCTCTCCCATAATGCGCGCCAATTCATATCAATTGCTATGCCAAAATCACCTTTATATGACTTCATCGCTTCAACAAGCTCTTTTTGATAGATAATATCTGCATAAGATATCAATACCCCCTCTTGCTCATTTACACATTTTGTCAAAAAACCCTCTGCGCAAAAAAGTGTAGCGACCATGTTTGTTTTAGCAAAATGTGGATTTCGGAATATATAGTTGATGCCATGTGTTTTTGCATATTGCTCCAAAACTTCAAATTTGTATCCCCCAACAATGCCAATATCTGTAATGCCAGATTCTCTCAAAGCGCATAGCGCATATTCTAAAATTGCTTTTTGTTTGTATTGCACAAGGCATTTTGGGATATCTTTTGTAAGTGGCATAAGTCTTGACCCAAAACCAGCAGCCAATATTAACGCTTTCATTTATCTCCTTTATTGCTTGTTTTCTTTAAATTTTTTCACACATTCAAGATAAGAATCCAAAATCTCAGTATTTTCTAATCCCCCATCTCGCTCGATGTGCCACATAATCCCAAAAAGTGCCCTACTTTTATGCTTAAAGCCCTCTATACTATATTGATGAGAATCTAAACTCTGCTCTCCATAATCACATCTCTTTGCTGCTGCTAATTCTATAAGGTCTGCTCCCAAATGTGTTATGCAATAATGATGAAATGAATTGACATAAAACCTTGAAGTTGCACTATAAACTAAATGTGCTTGTGTATGCCCACTACAAGCCTTGAGTGTCGAATCAAAAAAATAAGCTAGAATCTGTGCGCCTCGACACACTCCAAGTAGGGGAATATTATGCTTTATGCAATACTTAATAAGAGCGTATTCATAATTGTCACGTATTTGTGAAAGTCCATCATCACAAAATATCCCCAAGTCATTTCCTCCACTTAGAATCACTCCGCTTAAAAATGGTGCATAACGACTAAAATCTATCCCATAACTCAAAGGTAATGGCAAAAAATCTTTCAACTCACACGCAAAAAATCTCCCCCAATCCTGTGCTAAACACTCTCGTATTTCATTATATGCGGTGTGTTGTATCAATCTTTGTGTTATCCCAATATAATTCATCACCTGCCTTTATTGTGATTTGTCAAGCAAAATTACAAACATAAAATCTGCTCACTTGCACATTCTAACCGTAGCTTATAAGCAAGTTTGTATTTTGCAAATGCTTCTTCTCCCACGCCAATCACTGCTGGCATTTGCAACTCTGCTGCTCGGATTGCCATATGAGAATTAGCTCCGCCATAGCAAGTAATAAATCCTGCGATTGGTTGCGTAAATAAGAAATCAAATCCCGGGTCAGCTGATTCTATAAGCACAATTTTATCTCTAAAATCTTGTGTTTTTATAGAATCTTGTTTGAGTGTTTCTAATACCAAAACATCTGCTGTGACACTTTTTTGTGTAATAAAATTTGGGGCTATATTTGGAAGATAAAAGCTCCATACATCAGAGCCTCTAAGTATAAGACTAGGAAGCTTGAGAGAAAGCGTAAGGGCAAATTCTAATTTGTGAGCTTGTATCTCGCTTAAAAATCTCTCTTTAGGGCTATCTTTATATAAACTTGAATATAAACTTAAAATACTTTTAATGTCTAAATGTGCCATATCTTGCACTTCTATATCAAGATTCTCACCAAGTTCTTTGATGAGTTTGAGTGCATAAGAGAGTAGCTTTGAAAATTCAAATTTCACACTCTCTCTCCCCTCAATCACACAAGTAAAAAACAAAAATAATTCTTTGCCACTAATTTTTAAACCATTCTCTCGCAAAAGTGTATCAAGCTCTTTAAATCTTTCTTCACTCAAGCTAAAGGTAGTATGCATATTTTTTGGATTTGGTAGAGAATCTAGCATATCAAAATAGCTCTCAAAACTCTCATCATAGCGAGGAGAGAGTATATTATAACTCCCCGCACGCAAATGTCCGTATTTCTCCAAAAATGCTTTTTTATTGCCAGTTGTTTTTAATATCATCAAATCCATACTTAAGTCTTTGGATACGCTGTGTAACGATCCTAAAAAGCTCTCTTTTTCCTCAATGCTCAAAAATCCTATCTCCACCAAAGAATGCAACATCTGCATAGCCACAAATGCTGCACGTGCAATACCTGCAAATGGCAATGTCCCAAATCGCTTACAATCCTCAATACACCAATAAATCTTATCATACACACCTGCACTTGAGCGCACAATGCTCTCATAACGCAAGCGCAATTCTTCCATTTTGTGTAAATCTCTAAGATACAAGCCATTTTGAGGATTAAGGATGGAGTTTGTAAGCTCTAAAAGACTAAATTCTATACGCTTAAGCTCATTTGCATTAAAGCCAAAATTAAGGAGTTTTTTTAGCTTAGAATCTATGGCGAAATCATAGCAAGAAAGCACAATATCAAACTCGATTTTATCGTGAAGCTGTGGATTTTCTATAAGCCTAGAAGTATAATAATCCACGAGTTTGCTTGCGATATGAGAATCTAGATTTTTAGGTATAAAAGAATTAAAAGAAAGCCTCACATCAACATAAGGAATACCTAAAAATGAATGTATAAGTGGGTGAGATCGAAGATTTCTGTAACCATAGTTATCGCGCTGATACGCCCAAATATTATCTGTAATAATCTCCTTATACAAGCTCAAAGCCAAACGTTTTGGTTTGAGTCCAATAATCTCGGCTGGATTCCAATCAGGCATAACGCCAAATACGCTTCTTTCCCCCAAAATATGTTCTTGTGGAGCACAAAGAGAATCTATCCGTTTATAAAGGCGCGATAATGCTCGCGTACTTAATAAGTTATTTTGCAATGTATGAGCAATCACCAAAACACGCACTTGCAAGCAATACAGCACATCTTCACTCAAAGCAAATTCTACATCTAAAGCTTTGCAATCAAAAAGAACTTCCAATTCCCTCACCATATCCATTACACGCTCTAAATATGGATAATCTAGGTTATGATGAGTGGCTATATCTGAATTTCTAGAATCCACTTTTGGTGAATTTGCCTTTATATCTTTGTAGCCTCTAAATTCACAAAATGAAAAAATCTCCCCTTCACTTCCACTTGTAATCGCGCTATTGCTCCCACTCTGATCATAGCTGATACAAAAATAAGGTGCGCCACTTTCTTTATCAACACTAAATGCGACGCCACACATGCTAATAGATTCTAGCATTGGCTGGATTAGCACCTCATCATCTGGATTTGGCATACTTAAAGCAACTTTATATAGAGCCTCTAGCAACGCTTTTTTGTCATTAGAATCCACATTTGCAATACTCTCATATGCTCCAGCATTTGAAGATTTTGTGCTATCTTCGGCTTGAGAACTTGATCTGATGATAAGTTTTTGACACTCAAACGTAGCGATAGAATCTAAAATGGCATTTTTAGATTCTTGATTTTGTAAGGCATTGAGAGTTGTAGTCAAAAGAGGCAAAACCCTTGTGTGTTTGAGTTTATTTTGGGTTTGTAAATCATAAAGTTGCGCGAGATTACCTGCTTTGGTAGAAAAATGTAGCATCAAGATTCTCTCACAAATTGTATAGGCTGTGTGGATTTTTCAAATTGGATTGATTGACTTAAACTAGCCATATCAAAAGGCTTATCCTGCAATATACATGCACACATCATCTCAAAGCCTTGATAATACTCCCAAGATTGCACGATTTCTGACGCATTAGTTTTGATATGAGCTAATTCCATATCAAGCAAACTTTTAAGCTCAAGTGCTACAGATGGATTAGCATACAAATATTCAATGATTTGGTATTCGCTGATAGTTTTTTTGGTTTGACACTGCACACGCAAAGCGACAAAAAATCCATTAAGGTAAAGCTTTATAGAATCAAATATCGCGCTTGAATCCTTAAGCTTACAAAAGTCATTATATGTCCTTATATCAGCATAGATTCTAATATTGCTAAACTCATCTGGCACAGCAAAATGCTTTGTCATATCAAGAGAGTGCCGTGTATTATCTTGTTTTTGCAATGTTGTTATGAGTATTTTAAACACTTGCTTTTGAGGTGCTGTTCTTATGTGTAGAGAATCTGGAGTGTCGTATTCCACACACAGATAAAATGGCAAAATCGCGTGCAATGAGCCATATAATTTACCTTCAAAAAATTCTCTATTCACTGGAGGGTTAAATCCAAAACGCGCACTTAAGTCTTGAAAACTCTCAAATGCCCTCTCTTTTGAAATCGCGCTCATATCCATATAATGCACTTTTTGAATCCGCCCGCCAAAGCTATGAAGCAGTGAATTTTGGATAAATGGATAAATTACAGACATTGTGTGAGGATTAATAAGATTCCTAATCCCCACAAGAGTAGGCTCTGTGTATAGAGCCTTCATATCCTGTGTCACATCTGTTCGCGCAAAATCCGAATAAAAAACTTTCAAAATCTCATCATAAGACGTATCAAGACGACATTCTTTTACAACAGAAGGCGTAGATGAATATTGCATATTCACAAAAGATTTTAGCACACTTATAGGATCTCGTACAAGACAAAGTGCATCTGTAGGCTTAAAGATAGAGGCAAAAAAACGTTTCTCATCTTTAAATCCAAGCTCTGATATAGCAATCACACAGAATCTATTTCGCAATATTCCACCTACAAGCATACGCCAAATATCGCAATATCGCTTCTCTCCATTTTCAGCACAATGCCAATTTAGCGTAACTTTACATTCGCTCAAAAACCGCAGCATTGCATTGTGTCCTACTCCATGACTGAGAAGACATACAAAGCGATAATTTGTAGGTAATTTTAAATGACAAATCCAGGCAAGTTTGGCTATAACATAAAGTATCGAACGCACTCCAAATTTAAGAAGTCGTATTATGTTTGATTTTATGCTTTTTTGATCTTTACTCATGACATTCCTTGTGTTCTATGATTTAATCATTTAGCACGCGCACTCCACGCTCTTGTCGTGTATTTGATACCAAATTCACTTGGCAAACTATGACGCAAGGAATAGGCGATTTTTTCAAATAACTCTTTGCCTTCTTGTGTTTCTAAATCCCAATAGGGATTTTTCACACTCCGCCATGCAAGAATATAGCTCTCAATACTTTGATGAAAGGTAAAATCCTCTTCTATATAAATGATGTGTTCAAATAAATCTTTATGTTGCTCTATTTTTTCTCTTTGAGATTCTCTGCGCACTCCACGCGTATAATGAGGAATGATAGAGAGTATAACCTCTTCTGCGATTTCTTGTATTGGATCGTTTAAATCTCTGTGATTCCACAAACAGCTGAATAATCCGCCTTTTTTGAGAATCCGATGCGTCTCTATCAAAGCCTTGTCTCTATCTAGGACATTAAAACTAGATCCAAAAGTTACCCAATCATAAGTGTGAGATTTTAATCCTGTATCTAGACCACCAGCACGTCTCCATTGTATATGATGAGAATCTTTGGTGCGCTCCTGCCCTATTTCTCTCATTGCATCATTTGGCTCCACTGCCACCACCTCGCAACCTCGAGAAAGAAGCATAATGCTCAGATTTCCTGTCCCTGCACCAATATCAGCCACATTCAATCCTTGACACTTTTCATCTTTAGATTCTGCTATTAAGGACGAATTTGCCCCCCCCCCCCGACAACACAGGGTTTGTAGTATTTTTTGCCGCTAGCAATAGCATATCAATACTATTTGGCGCATAATTTGGGCGATATTCATAAAATTTCGCATGACTTGTATAGTCCCAATGTTTTTCAACTAATTTTTTTGATGTTTCTTTCATGTTTTACTCCTTTTTATGTGTTTGTTTCTTAATGTAAGTATTTATACACTTGCATTAATGTGTGCTTTGCACGCTCCAAGCGCGAATTTTGTATGGAATTTCAATTAAATTAAGATGAGCAATTTTGCTCTCTATCATTTGCAAAATCTCTTGCCAACGACCCTCGCCTGCTTGAGCCTGTATATCATTAACAGAATGCCATGCCCCCATATAACGAGCTTTATCCATAATCTCTATATAATCACATTCCATAAAAAAGCATTCTTTAAAATCCCCCGTGCTTGTGAGAATCTCTTCCCATTTTTTGACATTTTGACTTCCACTTGAAACACGGCTTAATTCTGGCACTATGGCTTTTATCTCACATTCAATCTCCCCAAAAATAGAATCTTCTTTGATGTTGCGTGGATTCCAAAGTGCTGTAAAATAGCCTCCCGACTTTAAGATTCTGGCAAATTCCGGAATAGACTTAGAAGGATCAGTCCAATGAAATGAACTCGCCATAACTACCCAATCATAAGCATTAGATTCTAGTCCTGTGGCTTCGCCACTCCCTTCACGCCAAACAATATCGCATGATTTGGTGTAAGCCATGCCTTCAGATCGCATATTTGCATTCGGCTCGACGCAAGTAAGTTGCAAGCCAAAATTCGCAAGCATTTTGCTCAATTTACCCGTCCCTGCACCAATCTCTGCTACCTTAAAAGATTGGATAGGTAAATGATGTGGCTTTACGCACGCGATGAGTTTTTCTAATAACATTGCACTGTATGCAGGACGATTGTGATAATGCTTTGCTACCTCTGTAAAATCTCCTTGCTTCATTCACTCTCCTTTATCGAAATTAAAATATGAAAGAAACTTCTTTGTATGGATAAATTCATCAAGAATATTTGGAAAATCACATCTTAAGATGTCTAATTCTCTGTGGATTTTGTATGCAAGATCTTTGGCATAGGACTGATTATCTAAAAGTGTGGCAATAATACGCTCTTCGGTGAATTCGTAATCTTTATGCTTCTTAAACATTTCAAAAACATAATGTATATATTTTAGAATCTTTTGATCGAGCTCATCTTGTTGTATAGATATATCAATAGATTTTATGCTAGCCAAAATCAATGGATATTGCTCATAATTTTGGACAACATAATGTTTGATAGGATAATACTCTTTAACGTGGGGTCTTTTGGTGAGCGTTGCCATATCGACTTCTTGGATACATTGCCCATTGAGACGAGAAAGCGTAGAAAGGACGAAAATCTCATTGTTATATTCAAAAACATAAGGAAAACATCGAGGAAAAAGCGAACCCTTAATTGCAGATTCTCGAATAGAATCCAAATGAGTTGAGGTATGATCTAAGATGTGAAGTTGAGTAGAAATATACGAGCTTGGAAGTTTGTTATTTAAGCCTTTAAGGGTAAATTTGCCCCCCCCCCGATAATATCGCTAGATTGAGAATCTAAACTATACCCAAACTTAGAAGCAAAAGATTGCATTGTATGAAGCATACCATTATCATCAATATCGCGCATTCTTAAATAATGCACTTCACTTGCAATGTGACTTACTAACGCCCGCTCCGAAGTAAAGTGAAACATCAAATGCTCAATATAATCAATCATGGAAAAAAGATATTTGTTTGCGTCTTCTTGCGAGTTGATTTTAGAAATAGCGTGAAACATAGATACATTAATGTTGCTTTTTATGATAGAGATTGGATCGCGGATTATCTGATAAAGTGGAACTTTGTGTTTTAAACCCCTAAAAATACTCGGAGCATAGGCATTAAGTGGGGCTTTATCAAATACCAAACCATCACTACTTTTTTTGCTAAAGCCATGAAATTTCCGCCAAAAAATAAAAGGACGCACAGCCTCAAAGGTAAGCACCTGACATGGCTTAGCATGGATAGACTCTAAGTAATGCAAAAAAGCAGTCAAACCTACTCCATGCCCACCAAGAATGATATATTTATAACTTTGTGGATGTGGAATAAAATTTGTCAAAGTAAAAATTACCTTGACAAATGGCACTCTATCCCACAACAATCCCCATCTTCTGCTACGCACAATTTTAAGCATACTTTTAATTTTACGCACAAATACAAATAGCTGCAATCTCACTCCTTAAGGTCTGCTTTATGGCTACTATGAAGTATAATTGATTTGGAAGTATAACTTTTGGATAACCCCTACCCTAGATATTTACCTCTGTTTTGGGCTTCGTATTTCATCAAAGTCTAGGACAAACTAAAACTGCAAAGCAAATTCTAAGTTCAAACACCGGTTTCAAATCTAGGGCTGAATTCTAAAACTCTTAAACTTAAAACAACATTAACCATGCCTTTCCCTAAAATGACTCAAGCTTTATCTCTTGCCAAAAAATTTAGCATTGCTGCTACTAACAATTAATGCTAAATCACCGCAAAGATTTTGCAAGCTTCTAAAAAACCAAATTCCACCACACGAATTCGCCTACACTCTGCTTTAATAAAATTTCCAAATCCCCCACCAAACACACAACAAAGAATCCAACCCAAACCTGCTACAATTAGCCCTCAAAAAAATTTAGGAGAAGCAATGCTTGCAACACATTTTAAAAAAATTGGCACACTCTATCGCAAAATAAGAATTGAATTTCACACAATCTACAATTTTTTTGACCAGCAACTTATCTACGCCGCTTCGCTAAGCTTTTATAGCATTTTTGCGCTTATCCCGCTGTTGCTTATTTTTTTCTCAATCCTGCTTAATATCCCGCAGTTTCACGCCCAAGTCCAAGACCTCAAAGAAACAATTCTTTCAAATATGCTTCCTACGCATACTGATATGCTTTCTCAATACCTTGACACCTTTTTAGAAAACTCCACAAAACTCGGCGTGATGGGGATTGTCTCTGTGCTTATCACTTCAATTTTATTCTTTCGTAACTTTGAATACGTCGCGGCAAAAATGTTTAACTCTAAGCCAAAAAATTTCCTAGATTCCCTCGTGGTGTATTGGACGATGATAACGCTTTTCCCCATCTCACTAGCCCTTTCTGTGTATTTTAGTTCAGAGGTGCAAAAGACGCTTAAAGGCGTGGCAGATTTGAGCCTGCTTTTTGATTGGCTGCCTTATGTTATCACTTGGTCGATGTTTTTGCTCCTTTTTAAAATCTCGGCAAACAAGCCCTTAAATCTTTTAGCGCTTGTTTGTTCTAGCCTTGGGACGACGATTGTGTGGCTTATCACAAAATGGGGCTTTGTGTATTATATTTTTTACAATGAAACTTACAAAAGCATTTATGGGCAAATTTCGATTTTGCTTTTTTTGATGACTTGGATTTATGTCTCTTGGGTGATTATATTATGCGGAATGCGCGTATGCGAGGGATTGATGAGTAATTTTGGTAAGAAAATCGAGCAAACCTTTGGCTTTAAAAGTATGGTCTAGCTCCTTAAACAAGTGCCATACTTTCCAAAATAGCAATAAGACAAGCACAAAAAATAATAATTGATTTAAAAATATTTGCTTAATGCGTGAAATCGCCTCCTCTTAATGGCTCACCAAAGTGCAAATCGCGTGTCGCCTTGCACCCTAAAATCTCGCTATAACTTTTTGGGTGCAAGCCACCCTCTATGTTTGGGCGCAAGATTTTAATATTTTGATGCGTTAAAATCGCGCCTTTTTTAATCTCTTCACTCACCCAAATTCCACGTGCAAACTCCCTGCCTTTTTTTGGCGCATTAGAATCCACCCCATTTCCTAACGCACAAAATGTCTCATCAATAACCTTGCTTAGCTCTGTAAATCCGCGTGCATCAAGACTAAAGCTACTATCCGCACTCTGCAAGCTTTTATCCAAAATAAAATGCTTTTCAATCACACTCGCGCCCAAACTCGTCGCAATGCACGCACAAAGTGTATCTAGCGTGTGGTCAGATAAACCAAACT
Source organism: Helicobacter himalayensis (assembly GCF_001602095.1). NCBI lineage: Bacteria > Pseudomonadati > Campylobacterota > Epsilonproteobacteria > Campylobacterales > Helicobacteraceae > Helicobacter > Helicobacter himalayensis. The sequence continues at coordinate 1,475,887 of NZ_CP014991.1, forward strand.
TCACGCCAAATTTTTCTTTAATCCTTGGCATTTGCGCTAGATTCATAGAATCTAGCGGGGCAGGATAACTACTCACACAATGCAAAAGCGTAATATCATACGCGCCATACTTGTAGCACACTTCTAATGCGAGTGCGATTTCTTCATCATTTGCAATGCCACTTGATAAAATCACAGGTTTCTTACACCGCGCCACCTCAGCGATAAGCTCCAAATCTAGCACCTCAAAACTCGCAATTTTATACATTGGGCAATCAAGGGATTCTAAAAACTCCACACCTTTTGGTGAAAATGGCGAGCTAAAAACAAGCAATCCTAGCTCTTTTCCTAGCTTAAAAAGCTCCTTATGCCACTCCCAAGGTGTTTGCGCCTCTTTGTATAAATCATACAAATATCGCCCTTCCCACGGCGAGCCTTTGATTTGAAAATATTTATTTTTTGCATTCAAAGTAAGGCAATCAGGCGTGTAAGTTTGCAATTTCACCGCCTTTGCGCCACTTTTGGCAATGGCTTGAAAAGAATCTTTTGCCACTTCCAAACTTCCACTATGATTTGCACTTAGTTCTGCTACAAGTAAGGGCTTTTGAGGGATTTTAGATTCACATAAAGAGATTTTTGGGATATTTGCTTGTAGCATACAAACGCTCGCCATAGATTCCCGCAGTATAAGGGATTTTCGCATAATATCCACATCAAAGCTTTGAGAATCTCTACATAAAAAATCCTTCAAAACACCGCTTAACTTAGATTCTTAAAAGTTTCTTTTTGCGTGGAAAAGAGGTTTGAATCAATAAGCTGATTCTGCCTTTGTGTGTAAAATATAAATATTTTGTATATCCCCCACTCAAAGTCGTGCTTTTCGCCTCCAAACGCTGAGAACATTTTTGAAAGACTTATGCTTGCGCGTAACCGAAAATTCCTTTAGATTCAACCATAATCGCGGGTTTGCGTGGGGCACAGATTCATTAGATTCCCGTAGAATCTAACGCTTTTTATTGTATTTATACCCACTCACAATCGCATCGACTGCCCCGTCTTTCCCACGCACAGCGTTATAAATCGCCACATAAATATTCACATACAACACAAGCCCAGTTAAGATAATCAAAAAAAAGCGCGACATAAAAAATCACATACGAGCCAAACTGCAAGGGATTATATACACCTTTTAAATGCGGGTGCTTAGGGCTTAGAAGCAAATAATACTTAAGTTGCGCGAAAGGCAGGCTTCATAGCTTCCCATTTGATTTTTGGAATCTAAAAACCAAACAATGTTGCAGAATCTACAAACCAAAAGTCCCAAAACGCGTTGAGTGTGTGCGCGAAGCGGAGCTTGTCAGGGGCTTTGCTCTTGTAAGTGATACATTGAAAGGAATAGAAGCGGAATTCACTTCCACGAAGGCGATAAATTAGAGGGAATAGATTCTAAAGATTTAGCAAGAATTTTTACTTGCTAATCGCTTCTTTCATTTCCTTGACATACGCACTGATAGGCTCTATGCAAGAATCTTTATACTCCAAACAGCGCCTAACTATCGCACTTCCTACAATCACTCCATCAGCATAGTGTGCGACTTCGCTTGCTTGTGCTGGCGTAGAGATACCAAAGCCCACACACACGGGGATATTTTTCACCGCTTTAATAGTGTCTATTGTTTCTTGTAGTTGGTTTGAAAGCGCGCTCCTTTCACCCGTAACACCAAGCGAAGAAACGCAGTATATAAAGCCCTGCGCAGCTTTTGCTATCATTTCAATGCGTTCCTTTGACGAAGTAGGCGCGACAAAAGAAATAAGCGCGATATTATAACGCTCACAAATCGCCCTAAACTCCTCACTCTCCTCATAAGGCACATCTGGCAGGATAAGTGCGCAGATTCCAAGTGCATTTGCTTTTTGACAAAATTTCTCAATCCCATACACAAACACAATATTTGCATAGGTCATAATCGCCAACGCCACATCACAACGCTCCCGCACGCGCGCAATCATCGCAAATACACAATCCGTGCGTGTCCCATTTTGCAACGCCAATAGGCTAGCTTGCTCTATCACCGCACCTTCGGCTGTGGGATCAGAAAATGGAATCCCAAGCTCTATCAAATCCGCGCCACTACTTGCCATAGCCTCAATCATATGCTCACTCACCTCAAGGCTAGGATAACCGCAGGTGATAAATGGAACAAACGCCTTTTTACCCGTAAAAACTTGCTCCAAACCTTTTGCCTTATTCATAAACTTCCTCCCCTCTATAACGTGCAATCGCTGCGCAGTCTTTATCTCCACGTCCTGAAAGATTGATGACTAAAATATTTTCTTGTGACATTTGTGGCGCAAGGGCTATTGCGTGCGCTATGGCGTGAGCAGATTCAATAGCGGGGATAATGCCCTCAATCTTTGAAAGGTATTCAAACGCGCTCACTGCCTCTTCATCGGTAACTGCCACATATTCCGCGCGCTTACTATTGCACAAATACGCGTGCTCTGGTCCAATACCCGGATAATCAAGCCCGGCTGAAATACTATACACCGGCGCAATCTGTCCATTAGAATCTTGACAAAAATACGACTTCATACCATGGAATATCCCCAAACTCCCAACATTTAAAGTCGCGGCAGTCTCTGGCGTGTCAATGCCCTTGCCAGCAGCCTCTACGCCAATAAGTCGCACTTGCAAATCTCCCAAAAAGTGATAAAATGCGCCCATCGCATTGCTCCCGCCTCCCACGCACGCAAGCACCGCATCTGGCAAACGCCCTTCTCTTGTGAGAATCTGCTCCCTTATCTCTTTTGAAATCACCGCTTGAAAATCGCGCACAATGCGCGGAAATGGGTGCGGTCCCATAACCGAGCCAAGCACATAATGCGTATCATCTAGACGTTTGCTCCACTCGCGCATCGTCTCATTCACCGCGTCTTTGAGCGTAGCTGTGCCACTCTCCACCGCATGCACACGCGCGCCAAGCAACTTCATACGATAAACATTGAGTGCCTGACGCAAGGTATCTTCCTTCCCCATAAAAATTTCGCATTCCATATTCATAAGTGCGGCAGCTGTCGCTGTCGCCACGCCGTGCTGTCCCGCGCCTGTTTCTGCAATAAGGCGCTTTTTGCCCATTTTTTTTGCCAAAAGCGCCTGTCCTAAGACATTATTAATCTTATGCGAGCCTGTGTGATTTAAATCTTCACGTTTAAGATAGATTTTCGCCCCGCCCAAATCCTCGCTCATATTTTGCGCAAAATATAACAAAGAAGGGCGATTTGCGTAGTTATTAAAAAGAGATTGCAATTGCGTATTAAACACGCTATCGTTTTTGTAAAAATTATACGCTTCCTCCAACTCAAAAAGCGAGCACATCAATGTTTCTGGCACAAATTGCCCGCCAAACTCCCCAAAATAGCTTTTTCTCTGCATTTTTTCTCCTTAATAAACGCGCTAATCTTACCAATGCCTACTCTTGCCACGCGCGCACGCGCGCAATGACTTCTTGCATTTTAGCAAAATTTTTAACCCCTTGAGATTCTATCCCACTTGAAATATCGATAGCATAAGGCTTTAATGCCATTGCTTCATCTAAGTTTTGAGAATCTATCCCGCCAGCTAGGAAAAATTCCTCTTTAAAGCCAGCCTTTTTTGCCTCCTCCAAAAGTGCCCAATCAAAGCGCTTTCCACTTCCTGAGTGCAAAGAATCTAAAAGCAAAAAATCCGCCACACAAGGTGTGAGCAACACCTCTAGATTCTGTGTTTTGCGTGCCTCTATGATTGTGGTATGTGGAAAATCGCGTTTTAAACAATCCCGCAAAGCGCGCATTTCCTCAAAAGGCACATTATGGATTTGCACGCAGTCAATAATGCCCTCCCTCAAAGCTTCCAAAATCCGCGCATTTTCACAGCCCACAAACACGCCAACAGCCTTGATTTGAGAATCTAGATTTTTTTTTAACGCCTTTGCTTGTTGAAGGCTCACTTCTCGCTTAGATTGTGCAAAGACAAAGCCGATAAAATCAGGCTTAAGCACATTTGCATGCTCTATATCTTGTGCACGCCAAAGTCCGCAGGTTTTAATTTTCATCAAATGCCTTTTGCATTCCTTTGAATTTGCCCTTAGTTTCGCCTCTAAGCTCGCTAAGTGCATGCATTTTATCGCTTTGCCTCATTAACCCCTCGCCAATCAAAACGCCATCAACACCGCCTTTTTCTAAAAGCACAATATCCTCTCGTGTGCCAATTCCACTTTCCGCGATAAAGGTAATATGCGTAGGACAAAGCTTTTTTAAGCGCAAGCTAATGTTTAAATCCACGCTAAAGGTCTTTAAATCGCGGTTATTAACGCCAATTAAGCGCGCGCTAGAATCTAGAGCCATTTGCAATTCACGCTCATTATGCACCTCCACAAGCGCGCTTAACCCCAAACTTTGCGCAATGCTAAGATATTCTTGCAATTCATTTGCACCCAAAATCGCACAAATGAACAGCACACAATCCGCGCCCAAAAGCCTTGCTTGATAAATCATATAAGAATCTATCGTAAAATCCTTGCGTAAAAGTGGCACGCTCACGGCTTCCCTTATCTCCTGCAAGTAAGAATCCGCGCCCAAAAAATACTTTGGCTCAGTCAAGCAAGAAATACAACTAGCCCCAGCGCGCTCATATTCACGTGCAATCTCTGTGTAGTGGAAATCCTGCGCGATGACGCCTTTTGAAGGTGAAGCCTTTTTCACCTCGCAAATAAATTTCATTGCTTCATTTTCCCTGCGCTTTAGCGCGCGCTCAAAGGCAAAAGATTCTGACTTTTGGGCTTTTTCTTGCGCGAGAGTTATCATTTGCGCGCGCGGGATTTGGCGCATTTGCTCTTGTATGCGCGCTTTTGTATCCTCACAAATTTGCTCTAAAATATTCATATCGTGTTACTTTGTAAAATAAATTGCTCAAGCTTTGCCTCTGCTTTGCCAGAATCTATAAGGCTTTCTGCCAAACGCACGCCCTGCTCCAAACTCTCCGCGCGCTTTGCGATATAAAGCGCAGTGCCTGCATTTAGGCACACAGATTCTCGCTTTGCACCTTTAAGCTTTGCACTAAGGATTTCCCTTGTGATTTTGGCGTTTTCCTGTGGATTCCCACCTGTAAGCGCGTCTTTATCGCAAAAATCATAACCCACATCGTGCGGGCTTATTTCATAGCTTGTAAATTTCCCGCAATCCACCTCGCAAACGAAAGTTTTTGCACTCAAGCTTATCTCATCAAGGCGATCTAGCCCATACACCACCATAGCACGCGCCACACCTAGATTTGACAGCACCTTTGCAAGTGGCTCTACGAGCGACTTTTCATACACGCCCATAAGTTGAAACTGCGCATTGGCAGGATTTGAAAGTGGTCCTAAAAGATTAAAAATACTCTTTATTCCAAGCTCTTTGCGCACAGGTGCGACATATTTCATCGCACTATGGTAGGTTTGAGCGAAGAGAAAGCAGATATTTATGTTTTTCAAAAGTTCCAAAGACTGCGCGGGACTTAGCAAAATATTTACACCCAAAGCTTCCAAAACATCAGCCGCACCGCTTTTTGATGAAGCTGCGCGGTTGCCGTGCTTTGCGACTTTCACGCCACTTGCAGCGATGACAAAAGAAGAGGTTGTGGAGATATTAAAAGAATTTGAGCCATCACCGCCTGTGCCGACAATCTCAAGCACATCAAAATTATGCTCTAATTTCAAGCTATGTGCGCGCATAGAAAGTGCTGAAGCTGTAATCTCCTCGATACTCTCGCCTTTCGCACTAAGAAGGCTCAAATACGCCGCCATTTGCACTTGGCTGACTTTGCCCTCCATAATTTCATTCATTACATTTTGTGCAAGAGTAAAATTGAGATTTTCTCCATGCAAGAGCTTATTTATCGCCTCTTGTGTTAGATTTTGCATCATCGCTCCTAAAACTAATTTTAAGCCTAAACCAAGACATCAAAAGCGTGTATTTTACCTTTTTTTTAAAATTAATCCACCCCTTATTTTCCCACACTGATAAAATTTAAAAAAATCACTAACGCTATAAAAAATAAATATAATATTATGTCGTTTTATATGGAGTGATAGGTTACAAGTGGGCTGAAAGTTAGATTAAACGCAGTGCTTCATCACAGATAAAATTTTGATGATAAAATACGATTAATGAAACAGAATCCAAACTAGTACTTTTGCGTCTCATATTTTTTGCCTAGATACCAGCCAAACCCACTCCATACAAGGCTCACTTTAGCACCTACAAAAAGCACGCCCATAATACTAACTTGTGCAATCGCACCTTCAACTTGCGCACTTAGAGAATCTCCAGCGCGATACACCACCGTATCAAGGAAATTTTTTACCTTATATTTAGATTCAGAATCTAGCGGGACAAAAAGCATCTCCCTGCTCGGGCGGATAAGCGCGTATTCACCAATGCGTCTTAGAGACATCACCACAGCTATTGGCAAGAGATTAGGGTAAAAATTGAAATCCATACCAAAGACTCTAAGAATATATGACTCACTTGCAGATGAAAATGGTGTAGAATGCACGAAAGCAAGCCATACAAATCCAACCGCAATCACCACTCCAAGGCTTGAAAGCAACCACTTAAGCCCGATAAACTTCACAATGCGCGAGGTAAGGAAAAATTGTATAAAAAAGCTCGCACTCTGCACAATCAAATCAATACTTGCAAATATGGAAGCGCGCGTCTCTTTGTAGCCTTCCATATTTTTTGGGAAAAGCTCTTGAATAACCCTGCTTTGCTCGAGGTATAAAAAAGTGCTCACACTTGTCAAAAGCAATATAAAGCCCATAAATGCCATCAAATAGGGACTCTTGATAATAAGACTAAAGCCAGAAAATGGATTTTTTGAGCCAATTGGCTTATTAAAACGTTCTTGTAGTATGTCCAAAGGATTGTTAGAATCATCACTTTTGCTAAGTAACTGAAAAGCCTCGCTTATGATAAAATGCTTAAATACTAGTGCTAGGGCTAAAAGTAGCATTGAGGTAAGAATAAAGCTAGGCGTTTGCAAATATTGCTTGAGCGAAATCACCATCGCCGCACCCACAATCCCTCCTAAACTCACGCCCGCGATGATAATGCCAAAAAGCCGCTGTGAGCGCTCCTTACTATAAATATCCACAAGCAAACTCCACGCGCTTGAAATGATAAAAAGACTAAAAATACTCACCCACACATAAAAAGCAGAGCTTAGATAAATAAAATATGAGCTAGTGTCAGGAATAGCACGCATAGCCACATAAAAGCAAAGCAGATTGAGTGTGAAAAATATAAATATACATTCAATATAGAATTTGCGCTTCACAAAACCACTAAGCCACATCGCAAGTAGTGAAAAGAAAATCATCGCCACAAAAGTGGCTAAAAATAGCCACTTGAGATTTTCGCTCCCATTTTCTAAACCCAGTGCATCACGCACAGGACGCAAGATTCCATAACTTGCAAAGATTAAAAACATAAAAGTAAATGAACACAAAAGCAAAACAAATTCACCTTTTTGAAGGTTTAGTATTCTGTAAAAAATATTTCTTCGCATTGGTGCCCTTTGAAATTTTTTTGGAGTTCAATATTATAAATACTAACACTTAGTGTCTGTCAAGGATTTTTGTAACATTCTCTCTTCATTATCGCTTGAAATGCTATAATTGCGCCTTTCACAAAAATAACATTTAAGGAGAAAATTATGTTTCAACTACGCAAATTACCTTACGAACCCACAGAGTTTGGCGATTTTTTAAGCCCTGAGGCATTTAGCTACCACTACGGCAAGCATCACAACACCTATATAACCAACCTTAACAATCTCATTGCAAATACTGATTTTGCAAATAAAGATTTGTTTGAGATTATCCAAAGCGCGAGCGGTGGACTTTTCAACAACGCAGCGCAAGTGTATAATCACGATTTTTATTGGGATTGCATTGCGCCAAAGTCAAGCGAAATGAGCGCGGAGCTTAAAAATGCGCTTGTAGAAAATTTTGGCTCACTAGATTCTTTTAAAGAAAAATTCCTTGCTTCAAGCACCACGCTTTTCGGCTCTGGGTGGAATTGGCTTGTACTAAATCCAAAGGACAAAAAGCTTGAAATCGTGCAAACTTCCAACGCCGCTACGCCAATAAGTGAATCTAAGATTCCATTGCTTGTGGTAGATGTGTGGGAACACGCATATTATATCGACCATAGAAATGCGCGCCCAGCGTATTTGGAGAAGTTTTACGCGCATATTAATTGGCATTTTGTGTCTCAAGCATATGAATGGGGGCTTAAAAATGGTATAGAATCTGTGAGATTCTATATAAACGAGCTTCATAAATAACACCTACATTTTACCCACTTGTTGCCTACTTTACACACCTTGCGGGGAGTGGGCAACGCAAAGCTCTTCTTTTAAACAAAAAATCCTTGAGAGAATCTTTCAATACGAAAAGCGGATTCTATCTAGCCCAAGATTATTGCGGATTGTCTTTTAGGGATTATTTCGCCAATGATTGCACTTGCCTCATAACCTGCCTTGTGTAAATCATTCACAAGATTTTGTGCCTGCGAAAAAGGCAAGGCAAAAAGTAAGCCTCCGCTTGTCTGCACATCATAAAAAAGCATTTCATTTTCCACACTACACGCAATTCCTACAAAGCGCTCAAAACTCTCTTTGTTTCTATAACTTCCACCAGGCACAAAGCCTTCATTTGCAAACCTTAGCGTCTCTGGGAAAAGTACAATGTTTTGCGTGTGTAATAAAATACTTTTTGTGAAATTTTCCTTCCCACACATTTCAAAACAATGCCCGATAAGCCCAAAGCCTGTAATATCCGTGCAAGCGTGGATTTCGTATTTATGCGCTTGCAAGCTTGCATTCCAATTTAGCATACTTAAAGAATGCAAAAAAAAGTCTGTGTTAAATTTTTCGCCAGCTTTTAGCGCAGTGCTAAGAATCCCAGAGCCAAGTGCTTTGCACAATACCAATGCATCACCGATATGCGCGCTATCATTGCGCCAAAGTTTGCTTTTTTGCACGATTCCATTTACACTTAGTCCATATTTCATTTCAGAATCTGCTGTGGTATGTCCGCCCAAAAGCACCGCGCCGCATTCAGTGATTTTTTCAAGTCCGCCACGTAGGATTTCACGCGCATACTTCGCCTCAACACGCGCGCTATCCCACATAAAAAGATTTAGCGCACTTAGTGCTTTCCCGCCACAGGCAAAAATATCGCTTAGCGAGTTTGCCGCAGCAATAGCACCATACATATAAGGTTCATCAACAATTGGCGTGATAAAATCCACGCTCGCAAGTAAAATAGGCTCATCTGTGCTTAAATCTTCATCTTGAATCTGCCCTATTTGCGCGCGTTTTTTAGCCAAAGAGTGCTCTTGTAAAAAGACATTTTCAAGCCTCAAAGCACCACAGTCCTCACTTGTTTCAAAGCCTATCAGCAGATTCTCATTTTTTGGCTGATGAAGCGCGGTTGTAATTTGTTTGAGATCCTCCGGACCCACTTTAGCCGCTCACCCAGCACAAGAGACAAATTGTGTTAGTTTTGGACTTTCCTGCATACCACTCCTTAAAAATTGCTAAAGCACAAAGCGCTCTAATTGTGCTTTAAAAAGCTTAATATCCTCTGTCCCAAAGGCTTGCAAGAGTTTGTTTGCTAAAAATTTCGCGCGCTCATCACTTAAGCAGATTCTAAGAAGTCCATATTCCTGCCTCCCACTCACCTGCTCTTTAGGACTTGTAAGCAATGAAGTAGAGGCATATTTGGAACATTTATGATAAAAAAAATCATCAAATCCATCTTCTAATAACATATCCACGAGAGAATCTTTTAAATTATGCTTGAAATAAATTTCTAAAATAAGCTCTTCCATTTCCCCTCCTTTGCTTTCAAAAAGCACTACACAACACTAAACTTGCGCGAGACAAATCTAAAAAGCGGTGGCAACATCACAAGTGTAAGGAAGCTAGAAGTCACAAGCCCACCTAAAACCACAATCGCCAAAGGCTTTTGCACCTCGCTTCCAACACCGCTTGAAAGCAGCATCGGCACAAGCCCAAGCCCCGCAATACACGCCGTCATCAATACCGGGCGCAATCTTCGTTTCGCGCCTATCACCACGCATTCATCTAAGCTCATACCTTGCTTTAAAAGTTGCAAAAAGTAGCCAATCATCACCACGCCATTTAGCACCGCAATACCAAAAAGCGCGATAAAGCCAACAGAAGCTGGCACAGAGATATATTCCCCAGAAACAAAAAGCGATATAAGTCCGCCTGTAACGGCAAATGGGATATTGAGCAAAATCAAAAGTGCTAAAGGAATAGATTTAAAAGTGAAAAATAAAATAAAGAAAATCGCCAAAATACTAAGTGGAATAACGGTTGCAAAGCGCTTATTTGCGCGCTGTTGATTCTCAAACTGCCCACCATAAACAATGCTATACCCATCAGGCAAGCTCACTTCAGAAGCAATGCGCTCTTGCGCCTCTTGCACGAAACTTCCCAAATCGCGATTACGCACATTTGTGCGCACGACATTATAGCGCTGTGCGCCCTCGCGCTGCACTTGCACTGGTCCATCAACTTCTCTAATATCTGCAATGGAGCTAATAGGTGTAGGCGCACCATTTTGCGAACTCATCTCAAGACTCTTTAGCTTTGTAATATCACTTGCGATTTCTTTATTTTGGCGGATAATGACTGGGATTCTGGCAATTCCTTGCGGGATATATTCCACCATCACACCTTCAAGCGAGCTTTTCATAAAGCGCGCAAATTCATCGCTTGAAATGCCTGTATTTGCCATAATTGCAGAATGTGGCGTGATATGGAGGTAACTTACACCTTGATTAAGCGTAGTAAAGGTTTCCTCTGCGCCTTGTATGCTTTTTAGAATCTCCACAATTTGCGCACTTAGCTCATTGAGCTCATCAATCTCCACACCAAAAATCTTAATCGCCAAATCCCCGCGCACACCTGTAAGCATTTCTGAGATTCTCATATCAATTGGTTGCATAATCGCAAGATTCGCGCCTTTGATGTCTTGCAACACTTCGCGAATCTGCCCTCGTATCTCGTCTAAATCCTTTGCCTGCCAAGTATCTTGGGGCTTAAAAGAAATAAAGGCATCAGACTGATTTGGTCCTGCTGGATCTAGCCCCACTTCATCAGCACCTATGCGTGTAACCACGCTTTTAATATCCGGTACGCGCGCTAAAAGCTCGCGTTGCAAGATAAGCATTAATTCCTTATTTTGGTCTAGCGAAATAGATGGCGGACCCTCGACATTGATGACAATATCGCCTTCATTGAGTGTAGGCATAAAGGCACTTCCGATAAATGGAAACAATGAAAAACTCAACACCAAAAAGGCTATCGCGCTTAAAAACACAACCTTAAAACGTTTTAATGAAAAATTAAGAATCGGCTCATACATCTTGTGGAGGAATCTTGTAAGCATAGTTTCTTTATGATCCTTAACCTTAAGCACAAAAGAGCTAATAACCGGGATAACAGTCATTGAAAGGATAAGCGAGCCAAGTAGCGCAAAAACAATGGTTTGAGCTAAAGGGATAAAAAACTTCCCTTCTAAACCCTGCAAGGTAAGAATTGGCACAAAGAAAATGATGATGATGAGAATCCCGCTAAACACAGAGACAGAAATCTCATTGCACGCGCGATAGACACTATGAAGCTTTGGTGCGTTTTTATTAAAACTTAGACGCTCAAACGCATTTTCTACCATCACCACCGCAGAATCCACCAAGATTCCAATGGCAATTGCCAGCCCGCCTAAGCTCATAAGGTTTGCGGAGATTCCATATTGTCGCATCATTACAAACGCCACAGAAATCGCCAGCGGTAAAATCACGCTCACAGCCACCGCCGCACGCACATCGCCTAGGAATAAAAAAAGTGTGATAACAATGAGAATCACCGCTTCACTTAACACCTTAATGACATTATTTACCGCTTTTTGTGTAAGCTCAGACCTATCATAAAACACGCGCAATTCCACGCCTTCGGGGAGGTTTGGCTTTAGCTCTTCCATTTTTTTCTTAATCTCTACAATCGCATCGCGCGCATTTGCACCTTTGAGCGAAAGCACAAGCCCTTGTGTCGTCTCACCCACACCATCAATCACCACAAGCCCTAAGCGTGTCATGTGAGATTCTATCACATCGCAGAAATTCCCAACCTTGACATAGCCCATTTTTGTGATAACAGGGATTTCTTTAATTTTGTCAATGCTAAGCGAAGCTGTTTGAATCTTAACCAAAAATGTCTGTCCATCTCTATCCACGCGCCCAGCGCCGTCATTTTTAAGATTTGCACTTAATGCTTCTTCAAGGCGAGAAATACTAATGCCAAGGCGCGCCATATTATCAAAATCCGGCACCACCGCAATGGCGCGCGCGTAACCACCTAGACGATTGACATCTGCCACGCCTTTGGTATTTCTAAGAATGGGGCGAATGGTAAAATCAAGCAATTGACGCTTTTCTACCTCGCTAATATTGCCTTCAATCGTAAACATAAACATATCGCTAAGCGGCGTTACAATCGGTGCTAGCCCACCACTCACTTCAGAGGGCAAATCCGACATTGCCATCGTGAGCTTTTCATTTACCATATTGCGCGCAAGGTAAATATCTGTGCCATCATTAAAATCAATGGTAATATCTGCGATTCCATATTTTGAAAGGCTGCGTAGGGATTTTTGATTTGGCAAGCCCAACAGCTCTAGCTCTAGCGGACGCACGACACGATTTTCTACTTCTTCTGGCGCCATACCCGGAGCTTTGAGAATTATCTTTACTTGCGTAGAAGAAATATCTGGGAAAGCATCAACAGGAATGGTAAAAAAGCTATACCCACCAAAAAACACCAACGCAAGCGCGCAGATAATCACCATCAAGCGCTGACGCAGGGAAAATTCAATAATCTTAGTGAGCATGCCCGCCGCCTTCACTTACACCTAAACCACTTAGCATACCTTGCAAGATGATAATTGAGCCTGTGGCGATTTGCATATTTGGCTTTAGCACGCCTTTTTTGATAGCAAAGCTATTGTCGCGCTCTTCAGTTACTTCTATTTTCATAGGTAAAAATCCATTCTTTGTGCGCACGAAAGTTACATAATCATTGCCTATTTTTAGCACCGCAGATGATGGAATAAGTATGCTGTTTTCTGGCAAGCCCCCGCCGATATATACTTCGACTAACTCGCCGACTTTAAAATCTGCCGTGATTTTAGCAGTGGCTAAAATCGTGTTTGTGTCCTTGTCAATCACCACAGAAATGGTATCAATAAAGCCTATTTCCTTGCCTTTTTCATCATAAAGTGCATCGCCTTTTTCAATCGTGTGAGCCAAATGCACCGGCACGCGTATGCGCCCGAGCAAACCGCTATCTTTAAGCGAGATTCTCACATAAGGCGTAAAAGCATTGATTTTCTGCCCGCTTTGACGCGGCGCGACTGAAAGCACCCCACTAGCCTTTGCCACAATTGGGAATCCATGCTGCCCTTGCTTACCAGATTCCATAAATGCCTTACTCACGCCCAGCAAATCAAGCTTTGCAAAGGTTTCATTATATTTCAGCCTAAGCTCATTCATCGTAAGGTAGCTTAATTGATACTCGCGCTTTGAGATAACGCCACTCTCATAGAGCATTTTATCTTTTGCCTCATTTTCTGAAGCGATTTTCAGCCTATCACGCGTATTTTTAAACTCAAAAAATAGTGTGCTAAGCTCATTTGAGCTAATATCGCAAATCAAATCGCCCTTTTTGACATACTCGCCCTCGCGTTTATAGACATTCACCACCACCGTCTCAAAGCTCGAGCTCTGCGCCACAGAGGTTTTATCATCAAAGTCAATAAGTGCATTGAAAGGCATTCCTTTAGAATTAATATTTTTACTGCTAAGACTAATAACCTTTAAGCCATTTGTTTTAATTTCAGATTCACTAATAATAATTTCATCAAATCCCCACAAACAGGCACATAGCAGGTAAAATATCACAAGTATTCTCATCATTTCTCCTTCTTTATTTTTGCGCTTTTTGCTCTTGTGAGTTAGGCAACACTAGCACTGATGCAAGGCTTTCTTCAAGCAGAGCTAAGGTATTGGCATAATCCTTTTTCGCCTCGATTGTTTTAATCATAGAATCTAGGTGGTTATTTTTTGTTGTAAGATATTCAAAAACGCTTGTTTTGCCTGCTTCATAGCCAATACGACTAATCTCTGCAAGGGCTCGTTTATTTTCCTCATCGCTTCTTGCAAGTGCTATGGCATTGCGCTTTAGCTCCAATTGTGCAAAGAAAGAGAGCGCATTACTCTGCAAGCTTTCTTGTAAAATCTCACTCTCGCGCAAAGAGCCACTTTGCAAGGCTAAATACATTGCTTTTTGATTACCATATTTTGTGGTGAGAGGAAATGGGATTTTGAGCTTCAATCCCGCACCTGTTGTGGATTCTGCCACATTTGCACCCACGCCAATTTCCACAGAATCAAAGCGACTTCTTGAAGCAAACTTCGCGCTATTGCTATAATCCTCTATATCCAAGCTCACTATTTCAAGGTAGAGCGAACTTTTGAGATATTCTCTTATGTCCTCTTTGCTTAGATTTAGGTAGGTAAATTCCAGATTCTCCACCACCACATCATCACTCTCCCCAACTACACCTAGCACGACTTTGAGCGCATTGAGTGTATTTGCGAGGATCTTTTTGCTATTTTGCACCAAAAACTGCACGCTTAGATAATCGCTCTTAAAAAAGAGATATTGCGATTTTGAGATTCTCCCTGCGTTATAGCGCACTTCAGCGATATCAAGCTGTTCTTTAGCATTCTTTAGCCTATCTTCAAAAACACTTAGCTGCTCCTTTTGCGCGAGATATTCTAAATACAAACGCTTTGAACCAATGATACTTAGGCGCTTTGTGAGCTCATAATTTTTATCTTGACGCTTTTGACGTGTTTGATACATTTGCGAGAGAATACTACTCACCCACGGCAGGCGCGGCGCAAGCATTAAATACACTTCGCTTTCTAGCTCTTTTCCACCACTTGGCGATTTTACCTGCTGTGTTTGCAAATCAATATATGGACTATTCCACGCCCTTTGCGCCTTACCCTCATACACGAGTGCTTTTCCATAAGCTTTTGACTTTGCAAGTGCGATTGAGTTGTGTTCAACTCTTTGGATAAATTCATCTATTGACATAATGTTTGGATTTTTTGCCTGCGTGGTGCTTTGAGTCTGATTAGTATTATTTTGTGCGATGAGAGTTTGATTTTTCTTTAGATTCTGAAGTTTTTGAGAATCCATACCAAACGCCACTACACTAAAAAATATTAGAAAATAAAAAAGCTTCATTGTTTTGTGATTTGCCTTAAATTGTTCTTTTTATAAGAATCCTTCTTGCTTAAAGTATCTTAAAACATTTTTATAAACATTTTTCTTAAAATGTGTCACATACTGAAAAATTTCCTGATACGCGACAAATTTATATGCGTCAAATTCCGGCTCTATCGTGCTTAGATTAATTTTTGCTTGAGGTTTTAGGCGGACAAGAAAATACTTCTGAATCTGCCCATCAAAGGGATACATTTTTTTACTTATCGTTTCTGGGAAGTCGTATTTTATCCACTCTGAGCATTCTGAAAGAATCTCAACTTCATTTGTGCCAATCTCTTCTTGCAATTCCCTAAAAAGCGCATCTTTTGGATTCTCACCCTCATCAATCCCGCCTTGTGGGAATTGCCACGCGCCTTTAATATCATTACGTTGGGCGATAAAATACTCACAAATATTTGGATATTTTGATGAAAGTATCACAGCTGCGACATTTGGACGATATTTTTTCTCACTCATTATGTTGCCTTCAAAAGCGGGTTTGCTATAAAATTTAGTTAAAATTCTCAAATTTCTTAAAAATTTGTGGCGATTATAACAAATTTCTCTCACAAAAAAGGATTTTTTTGCTTCTGTATATTCATATTCCATTTTGTGCAAGCAAGTGTGGCTACTGCGCATTTAATTCTTATGTCGGCGAAAAAAACCTCCATAAGCCCTACATTGACGCACTTTGCAAGGATTTAGAACATTCTTTAAGCACGCAAAATTACCCAAAAATCTCTAGTGTCTTTTTTGGTGGTGGCACGCCAAACCTCCTAGATTCTGCACTTTTTGAGCCTGTGTTTAAGGTTTTTATGCCACATATTCAAAAAAACTGCGAAATCACAATGGAGGGCAATGTCAATCTTCTCTCTCACTCGTGGTGCGCGCATATGCGCTCCCTTGGGGTAAATCGCTTAAGCATTGGGGTGCAGAGTTTTTTAGAATCTAAGCTTAAATTTTTAGAGCGCGAACATTGCCAAAATGATATTTTTAAAGCCTTTGAATTTGCGCTAAATGCGGGCTTTGAAAATTTAAGTTGCGATATTATCACAGGCACGCCACTAGATTCTGAACTTTCCTTAGAATCTGAATTTAAAAACCTAGCAAAGCTCCCATTACAGCACATTTCAGCTTATACTTTAAGCATTGATGAGGGCTCGCGATTTGCCAAAAACACCGCTAAAATGCACTCTTTGCCTCCGCAAGATTTAAGTAACCTTGTGCGTGCGCATATACAAGCACTGGGATTTATTCAATATGAAGTCTCAAATTATGCTAAAAATGAGCATTATTGCAGGCATAACTTAGGCTATTGGGAAGCTAAAGAATACATAGGGTGCGGTGCTGGGACGTTTTCACGCATTG
This sequence comes from Helicobacter himalayensis, assembly GCF_001602095.1. Classification (NCBI taxonomy): domain Bacteria; kingdom Pseudomonadati; phylum Campylobacterota; class Epsilonproteobacteria; order Campylobacterales; family Helicobacteraceae; genus Helicobacter; species Helicobacter himalayensis. Next base: position 1,492,685 of record NZ_CP014991.1, read on the forward strand.
GGAATGCGCGCACAAATGCGCTTAAAAGCATCAAAGAATATATTGCAAATCCGCATTTTAGGGAAATCGAGCCTTTGAGTAGCGAGGATTTACGCACAGAAGAAATTATGCTAGGGTTTAGGTGTAAAAGTGGTGTGCGCGTGGAATTGCTAGATTCTAAAAAATGCGTAGATTTGCTAGAATCTAGCAAGGCGCATATCCAAACGCGCAATTTTTCCACGCAAAAAAATACGCGAACAAAGCGCGATTTCCTTATTGCAAACGACTTTTTTCTTGCAGATTCCTTAGCGCTTTATTTATTATAGAATCTTTGCGAATACCATACAATAATTTAAAGCAATAGCTCACTTATGGCAAGAAGCGCGTCATTTAGCTCGCTTTTAAAATGTGTGAAAATCGATGGAATAGCAATGATAAGCACCACAAAGGCAATGGTGATTTTCACTGGGAATCCGATGGCAAGGAGGTTAAACTGCGGGTGCGTTTTCATAATCATACCAAAAATGATATCTGAAAAAAGAATAATTGCTAAAATCGGAAACGCCATACAAAAGCCAACCACAAAGAGATTCCCAAAGGCTTTGACAAAATATTCCACGCTTTTACCCTCAAACACAAAACTTCCCAACGGGACAGAATCTAGGCTGTGTGCCACAAGCATAAAAACCATATGATGAAAATCTAGCCCCAACGCAAGCAATATTGCAAGCAAACTTAAAAGCTGCGCGACAATGGGCTTTTGCGCGCCAGAGACAGGATCATACGCGCTTGCCATCGTAAGCCCCATAGAAAAACTAATCATCTCCCCACTAAAACTCACCATACTAAACACAATCTGCAAGCAAAGCCCCGCTAAAAAGCCTAACATTAGCTCAAAAAGTCCCGCTATCATAAGCTCAATAAGCGTGATTTGCCCGAGATTGTAATGTGCGATTGGAAAAAAAATAAGCGCCACAAAAAAAATCATCGCACCTCGGATACTCGGGGAAATAAGCTGATTTTCAAAAAATGGAAAAAACGCAAACACCCCAGCAAAACGCATAATAAGTAGCAAAAATGTCAGCACACTCGCTTCGTTGGTAAGATAAGGGACTATTTGCATAAACGCGCTTCAAAGCCCTTTAAGAGCTTGATTTGGTTGGGTTTTGAAGTGTTTCGTATTCAAACTTTGCAGATTCTAAAAGCTTTTGAGCTTGAAGAAGCATCACAACACCTTGTTTATAAAGCCCAAGAGAATCTTTTAAGCTAATATCTTGACTATTTAGCTGATTTAGCACTTCACGCGCGGATTCTAGAAGTTCTTCAAAGCTTTGAGAATCTACACTATTTTGCAAATCTGTTTCTTGCAAAAGTGAGGTTGTAGGGCTGTGCAAATCTCTAGCCATGGTAGTTTGGTGCCTCTTTGGTGATATCGACATCATGTACATGAGATTCTTTCAAGCCCGCAGCGGTGATTTCGACAATCTGCGCATTTTGTTGTAATGTCGGAATATCCTTGCTTCCTAGATAACCCATAGATGAGCAAAGTCCGCCGATGAGCTGATGCACGACATCACCCACTTTCCCGCGATATGGCACGCGCCCTTCGATACCTTCTGGCACGAGTTTATCCTGCGCTGTACCCTCTTGGAAATACCTATCCGCGCTTCCCTTAGTCATCGCGCCAATACTTCCCATACCACGATAGCTCTTATACTGCCTGCCTTGGTAAATCATCAAATCACCCGGCGACTCCTCTGTGCCTGCCAAAAGTGAGCCTATCATCACGCTTGTAGCTCCTATGGCTAGGGCTTTTGCAATATCGCCAGAATATTTTATCCCACCATCAGCGATGATTGGGATTCCGCTTTTTTGCGCTTCATTCGCACAACCTTCAATCGCGCTCACCTGTGGCATACCCACACCCGCAACAATGCGCGTGGTGCAAATACTGCCCGGTCCTATACCTACCTTCACCCCATCTGCGCCAGAATCTATCAAATCCCTTGTCGCACGCGCAGTGACGACATTCCCCACGATGACATCGACACTAAGCTTACTCTTAATCTCCTTGAGCGTTTTTAGGACATTGAGCGAGTGTCCGTGCGCAGAATCTAGCACAAGCACATCAACACCCGCATCGACAAGCGCGCTCGCCCTATCAAATTGAAACACGCCAACCGCTGCGCCCACGCGCAAACGCCCAAAGTCATCTTTATTAGAATCTGGATATTCTATGCGCTTTTGAATATCTTTAATTGTGATAAGTCCCTTTAGCGTGTCGTTTTTATCAACAATGGGAAGCTTTTCGATTCTGTGTTTATGCATAATTTCGCGCGCTTGCTCTAAAGTCGTGCCAATTTCAGCCGTGATAAGCGGGGCTTTTGTCATCACATCGCCGACCTTTTTATTAAGGTTTGTTTCAAAGCGCACATCGCGATTTGTTAGGATTCCAATAAGTTTGCCATAGCTATCAACTACCGGCACTCCAGAGATTTTATAATTATCCGTAATCTCCTTTGCCTCCGCAAGTGTAGCATCTGCTAAGATATAGATAGGATCGACTATCACTCCACTTTCGCTTTTTTTGACTTTTTTGACTTGTTCGACTTGAGATTGTATATCCATATTTTTGTGGATTATCCCAATGCCTCCAAGGCGTGCCATCGCAATAGCTGTGCGATATTCTGTCACCGTATCCATCGCAGCGGAGATAATGGGGATATTCAACGAAACATTTTTGCTTAAACGCGTCTTTAAACTCACCTCTTTAGGCAATACTTCAGAATACGAAGGGATAAGCAGTATATCCTCAAAAGTGAGCGCTTTTTGTAAGATTTTCATTCTCCTTCCTCCTTTTTTAAATAAAGCTTTAAGAATTTCCCAACTCTTTTTCTAGCCCATATGCCGCATTTAACACCTTTTGCTCCTCGCAAATATTCCCTATAAATTGCACGCCAAAAGGTAATCCCTGCAAGCCCTTAAGGCTTATTGAAGGGATACAAATCGCAGGTAAACCAGCAAGATTTACACCGATTGTATAAATATCGCTTAGATACATTTCAAGTGGCGATGCGCTTGCGCCAAACTTAGGCGCGAGATTTGGCGCGATGGGGGAAAGTAAAACATCACATTGCATAAATAAATTCTCATATTGCGCTTTTATCAAATCGCGCACCTTTTGGGCTTTGAGATAATACGCGTCATAATAGCCACTGCTTAGCACAAAGTTACCAAGCATAATTCTGCGCTTTACTTCATCGCCAAAGCCAAGCGTGCGCGATTTGATATAGAGCTCTTTAAGATTCGAACTTTGTGCGCGATTGCCATAGCGCACACCATCAAAGCGCGCGAGATTTGAGCTAGCTTCCGCGGTGCAGAGGATATAATAGGCTGAAATATGATAACTCACATCAAGCATTTCTACTTCCACAAGGCTATGCCCCATAGATTCTAGGATTTTGGCGCAATCTTGATAATTTTGTGCGACTTCTTTGCTTGCAGATTCTAAGAATCCTTGCGGGATTCCAATTTTGTAGCGCACATTGTTATCAAGATTATCAAAAGTGCTTGTTGGTGGGAGTTTCAAGGAAGTAGAATCTTTTACATCGTGCCCGCTAATAGCATCAAGCAATAAGCTTGCATCTTCGACATTTTGCGTGATTGGTCCGATTTGATCCAAACTTGAACTATAAGCTATAAGCCCATATCTGCTCACGCGTCCATAAGTTGGTTTCAATCCAACGCAACCACAATACCCTGCTGGTTGGCGGATAGAACCACCTGTATCACTACCTAAGGAAGCGATGGCTAAGCCCCCCGCCACTGCCACAGCACCTCCACCACTTGAGCCACCGGGCACGCGTGAAGTATCGCGCGGATTTTTCGTGCGTCCATACGCGCTAGATTCTGTCGTGCTTCCCATAGCAAATTCGTCCATATTCGCGCGCCCAAAGCCACACATACCATTTTTATGGAGATTTTCAATCACACTTGCATTATATGGCGCAATATAGCCTCTCAAAATATTCGAGCCGCAAGTAACCTCCCAACCTTTGACATTAATATTGTCTTTGATTAAAATTGGCACGCCCACTTCATTTGAGCTTTCAAGCGCGCCGATATAGGCGTTTAATTCAATATTTTCTTTTGCTTTTTTGATGATTTCAGATTTTATTTCTTTGAGTTGTTCTTCTTTAAGACTTAATGCTTCTTTTAAAGTTACCATACAAACCTCTTAAGTGAAAATTTCGCGCGCATTATAATGGCTTTTGGCTTAGTAGCATATTATTTCACCATAGAATACACACCCTGATTTTTGGTGAGAATCTCAAGCAGATTCCCGCTTTTAAACATATTGCAAATTAAAATTGGCAGTTTATTTTCCTTCGCAAGTGCTATGGCAGTATCGTCCATCACCTTTATATGGTCGCGCAGTGCCTCATCATAGCTCACAACATCAAGCATTTTTGCATCACTAAATTTCTTTGGGTCTTTATCATACACGCCATCTACCTTTGTAGCCTTGATGATGACACCAGCACCAATCTCCACTGCACGCAAAGTAGCTGCGCTATCGGTGGTAAAGAATGGATTCCCGGTCCCAGCGGCAAAAATCACCACACGCCCTTTCTCCAAATGCCTAATCGCGCGCCTGTGAATATAGCTCTCACACACCTCTCTAATCTCAATCGCACTCTGCACTCTCACATCGATACCCAAATGCTCTAACGCCTCTTGCATAGCCACTGCGTTGATAACTGTTGCAAGCATTCCCATATAATCCCCGCTTGTGCGACGTATAATCCCACCTTGCGCAGCGCTCACACCTCGTATGATATTCCCTCCACCGATGACTAATCCGATTTCTAAGCCAGATTCTCTAAGCGTTTTGATTTCTTTTGCGATATATTCCAAAACACCAACATCAATGCCAAAACCGCTCTCTCCGCTTAATGCCTCGCCTGAAAATTTGATTAAAACGCGCTTGTAATTCATAGAATCTCCTCATAAAGTTAGGTTTAAGTCTTTTGGGTCTGTGTGAAAAAATACACGCAATGGTATCTAAGGCTTACTAATATTCTTATTAAGGTGAAGATTCCCTAATTTTAGAGAATCTTTAGCGGGCTAAAACTTTTAAAATCCTATAATCCTATAAGCGTTCTAGCAGTTTTCCAAAAACAAAATTATCTTTCACCTGTGTGATTTGGCAGAGGTACACTCCAGAAGCAAGATTTTGATGAGAATCTAACAAACCTAAGTCGTTCAAATCTGTATCATTAATAAGAATCTCTCCATCAATCTCGCGCGCCCAAAGCCTCGCGCGTGCGCTGTAAAAATACGGGCTAATTTCAGATTTTCCCTCAACAACCACTTCGATATTTTTACCTAGCATTGCGTGAAAATGCGCTTTTTGCTGTTTTGCTATAATCTTATTTAAGCGCTTGATACGCGCATTTATGAGCTTTTTTTCGACTTGTGGAAGGGCAAAACTCTGCGTATTTTCTTGCGGGGAATATTCAAAAATATTCATCCTATCAAAGTTAAACTCCTCCACAAACGCGCACAGCTCTTCAAACTCCACCTCACCCTCCCCCGGATGCCCAAGGATAAAACTTGTGCGCATAAAGGAATTTTCCACCTCGCGCATTTGCTTTAAAAGCTTTAGATGATAGTTTTTGTTCGCGCCACGATTCATAATCTTTAACATAGAATCTGCAATATGCTGCAATGGCATATCAAAATAAGGCAAAAATGTACTTGAGCGCGCGATAGATTCTATAAGTGCTGGTGTCGTGGTGCTGGGATAGAGATACAAAATGCGCGCAGTGATTGGAAGTTGCAATTTATCAATTGCCCCAATTAGCGCGATAAGTCCGTCCTTTTGCCCCCTATCGCGCAAAAATGAGCTAGAATCCTGCGCGATAAAGCTAAAGTCCCTAAAACCCCTGTTGTAGAGACTTTCAAGCTCTTTTAACACAGAATCTAATGTGCGCGAAAAGAGCTTTCCCTTAAAATGTGGTATCGCACAAAAACTGCATTGCTGATTGCAACCCTCACTCAACTTGATATACGCGTGAAAGGTGGAATTGACGATAATGCGCTCATTCCCCTCATCTGCCAAAAAGACCCTTTGTGAATGCAAGCTTCTTTTTTGCTCAAGCATTACATCAATCTTATCATAATCCCCAACACCCGTAATAATATCAATCTCTGGAATCTGCGCCTTAAGCTCATCATAATAGCGCTCACTCAAGCACCCACTCACCACAAGTATTGCGCCATTTTTACGCTTATTTGCTGCTTCAAAAATTGTAGCGATACTCTCTTGCTTTGCAGATTCTATAAAACCGCAGGTATTGATGATGATAGCATCAGCATTTTGTATATCTTGCGTGATGTCATAATGCTTCAGTCGTCCTAACATCACTTCAGAATCTACAAGGTTTTTCGTGCAACCAAGAGAGATGATATGAAGCTTTTTTGCAATTTCTTGTGTGTGTGAATCCACCAAAACTCCTTATGTGTAAAGCCTTGCAAAACCTCATTCTTGCATTAGCATTTCTACTAAAAGTCAGTCTTATTTAAGCAATTCCCAACGAGGCACAAGCCTGCCATCAACTTCATCAGTTGCACACATTCCCATAATATTATATCCAGCATCTACATAATGAATCTCGCCTGTCACGCCACTTGAAAGCTCGCTTAAAAGATACATTGCAGAGTTTCCGACTTGCGTAATGCTGACATTTTCACGCAATGGCGCATTTGCTTCATTCCACTTTAGCATAATGTTAAAATCGCTAATCCCACTTGCTGCAAGCGTTTTAATAGGTCCAGCAGAAATAGCATTCACACGAATATTTTTCTTACCCAAATCATAGGCAAGATAACGCACACTAGATTCTAACGCAGCCTTTGCCACACCCATAATGTTGTAATTTGTCACATATTTCACACTGCCTAAGTAAGTAAGTGTGAGAATCGATGCGCCCGGATTTAGCAAAGGTGCGAGCTCGCGTGAAAGCTCGATGAGAGAATACACAGAGATTTCCATCGCCACATTGAAAGCCTCTTTGCTCGTGTCTAAAAAATCACCCTCTAACGCCTCTTTATTCGCAAATGCCACAGAATGCACGATAAAATCAAGATTCCCAAAATCTTTTTTAATGCTTTCAAAAAGCGCCTTAAAATGCTCTGGTTTAGACACATCTAATTCATACACAAAATCTTGAGAATCTAGCTCCTCTGCAATTGGGCGCACGCGCTTTTCTAAGGTTTCATTAAGGAATGTGAAAGCAAGCTCTGCGCCCTGCTCTTTGCACGCTTTGGCGATTCCATACGCGATTGACCGATTATTAGCCACGCCTACGATGAGACCTTTTTTACCCTTCATAATCATTGTTTGCTCCTTAAAGTATTTTTAGAATCCGCTTTTTTCAAGGCGGAATTATAAAAAAGCTTGGCTTAAAAGAAGCAAACTAGGGCAAAGTTTATGCGAAAGATTTTTTCATATCAATCACATAGTGGAATTTCGCTTTGCCGGTGGTGAGATTCTCATACGCTTCATCGATTTTATCAGTGGTGATGATTTCAACTTCAGGATAGATTTTGTGCTTGAGTGAAAAATCTAGCATTTCTTGCATCTCCTTCATACCACCAATAAGTGAGTCATAGCCTTTTTTACCTGCTTTAAAGATGAAAGCATCAGTATTGAGCGTTGGCATAGAATCTTGTGGTGGCGACCCACATTTCAAAAGCTCAACATATTGCGCTAAATCATAATTTGTCGGAATGGTTGAAATAATCAAATCAAAGCGTTCTCTGACTTCATTTGGATTAGTCGTTGTGTGGAGTTTTAGCACCCATTGCAAGAGCTCCTTTTCTTTTTTATTGTTTCTTGCAAACACGCTTACTTCTGCACCCATTTGCACTGCGTATTTTACCGCCTTGAGCCAAGCACCAAAGCCTACCACCGCTACTTTGCTATCTTTTTTCACCTTGCTAAATTTAAGCGGAGAAGAAGTCATAATGCCCGCGCAAAGCAAAGGTGCGACTTTATCAAGTGGTGCGTCTCTTGGGATAGTTACGGCAAATTTTTCGCTTACAACGATATTGCTTGAATACCCACCGCGCGTGATTTCATCATCGTGGAAGAAGTCTTTGCTATGTATAAGTAAATACGATTTTTTTATTATCGCAGAATTACTCTTGCCCATTGTTGCACATCTCGCATTCTCCGCAGGAATTTACCTACAACCCACACCTGCATAATCACCGACCTTGAATTTTTTCACATTTTTGCTCACGACTATCACACCCCCCGCGATTTCATGTCCGGGCACTAGCGGATAGGTCGTGCCTTCCCACTCGTCTTTGACATAGTGAATATCGCTGTGGCAAATGCCAGAAAACAGAAACTCTATAACAATGTCATTTGCGCCATTGGGTGACGAGAGAAAGTCATAGGTTTGAATTTTGACTTGTTTGAATCTACGCCAAAGCCTTTAGTGAGGATCTCTCCATTGCTAATGGTGTTTTTTATAAAATCTTGCTCGCCCTGTGCGTTTAAGGGCGAAAGGATTGTCCCGCACCCAAAGCTAATGCACTAAATTTCCTGCGGTTTTTACAAACTCTATTCTGTCTTTGTTTGTCGTATTTTTATCCTTTATTTTAAGACTGAAAAATAAAATTATAAAAATGACACTTAGTGCCTATCAAGGGGTTTTGTAAAAATAAGTTTAAACCATCAATTGTTAAACAATCATAGGCTTGTTGCAAAATTAGGTTATCTAAAAAATTTCCCCAAATTTTTTGCCCAGTAGGCTTGCCAAAAGAAAGCCAGCAAAGCGTATTTGAAAGTGGGTAACGCTGAATTCCTTTCACAAAATCAACACGCAAACTTGCTTTTTGCGCAAGCTTTTTTTAATGAGGATCATAGAGATATAGATGTAGTAACCAGTAGGTAAAATGCTTAAAAGCTGTATTTTGATAAATACTCAAAAGCGCGCTGCATTGGCACTTCGATAATTATCTTGCCATTTTCCATAAGTCAAGGAGGCGAGTTGCTGTAAGATAGGGATAGACTCTTGCAAATGCTCTATGCAACGGAAGCTTGTAATAATATCATATTGCCCCCCCCCCTAAGCTCATTTGAGAATCTATTTCATTAGTTGGTATCGTCTGCGCGTAGTCAAATTCCACTTCGCCTCCGCCGAGCTTACGCTCGCGCTCATACTCGACGTTTTTTGGTTGATAAGAATCTTGGATTCTATCACGCTGGTGGAATTTATAGATTCTGTTAATAGAGAGAGATTCTGTGTAAGCGGAATATTATGTTTTTCATAAATTGGCTTTACCTGCTCCTCTAACTCCACACCCATAACAGATTTTGCAAACTGCTTTGCTGGGATTAAAACCCACCATATCCACTACCAAAATCAAGCGAATTCTTGTCGATGAGATTACTTAACACAAAATCAAGCCGAGATTTATTAAAATATAAGCGTCATTGATGAGGTCGTTACGTTGTGTGAGTTTGTCAATTTCCTCTTGGTTGTGCATATTGCCCTGTGCATAAAACTCATCGCTTGTAGTTTGCTAGCTCAAAAACACCAAGCCACAAGATTCACATTCTAAAATATCTAAATTTGGGTTATCCCTTACCTTTCTATCTCTTTTGTGATTTTTCTCACTGCCACATAAATAACATTGTTTCATTTACACTCCTTTTATCAAAGCATTCTTAAAACATGCAATTATATAGCAAACCTCTATTCTTTACGAAAAATAAGAAGTAAAAAGTCGCTTAAACCGTTCTCATCAAGGACTTTTTGCACTTCATTAAAACACGCACAAAGCTTAGTGTATAAATCATTATTTTTGTGATAAGGGGCAAAAGCATGTATCAAATCCATAAAACCTTGACCAAAACACCACTTGCCTACAAGGCTAAATACCCCCCCCCCATATACCTTGCATTAGCCACTTGCAATAAAGATCTTTCACTAAAAATATTAAGATGAAATGGTGGAATCATATGGCGATACACACGAGTTGGCGAAACCATATTCGCAAAACTCGCTAAGCTTGGATGAGAAGGCACTTCAATAACCAAAAGCGCATCTTTTTTCATGTGTATCTTAAAAAACTCAATCACGCCTTTTGGATTTTGTAAATGCTCAATGACATTAAAAAAAGTGATGATATCAGCCTTTTTGATATTTGCCAACAAACTTTCATCACAATTTTGTATATCTAAGAATCCCTCCTGCACAGCATCCTTTTCTAACTTTTGATTAGAAAAATTAATTGCTTTTAGGTCAGATTCAAATCCTTTTATCTCATAGCCTAATCTCTTAGCAGCCCATAAAAGCTCTCCGCCTCCACTGCCAATATCAAGCCACAAACCTCTAGAGAAACAGAATCTTTGCGCTACTTCATCAATAAACTCAGCTTTTGGGGTTGCAATAAGAGCTTTTCTCTTCTCAAAAATTTCATCTGTAAGATACACCTCAAAAGAACTTTCGGCTCCGTCATTGGTATAAAGCTGTGTGAGATCTACAAGAGGATTTTTAAGATACAGATTCTCACAATCCTTGCATTGCACATATTTAAACCCATAAATGCTAGCAAACTCCTCACTATTAGCACTTTCACACATTGGACATTGTGTGAGGTTATATTTTTGCTTGTCTTTAAATTTACGCGCATTCTCAAAACCAAGCCTAATTTGATTTTCAATCCACTCTGGTGTGCGTGCAATAGCACTATTATTAAAAGACTTCCCGTATTTGGTATAGATTCTATCAGTAAGCTTCATCTCATCTCCTTTAACATTTCATTTGCCCTCATCAAATCCTCTTGGGTATTTATATCAATGCTTTCTTTTTCATCCATTACATATGGCACGCTTTTTGGGATTAAAAAACTTTTATATTTCTTAAAAGATTCTGTCTTTGCAATATAAATTGCTCCATTGCTCATAAAAACTTCAGGTAAAGCCTGACGAGGCATAAAAGGAAAAGTATTATTACAAATTCCCTTTAAGTCTCCATTTTTATCTAACATAAAAGCTTTTAGTATTTCATTATCAATAATCTTAACGCTAATCAAGCTTTTTGCATTTTCACTTTTAAATTTCTTAAAGGCTTCATCAATATGTTTATGTGTCCTAAATGGTGAAGTTGGTTGCAACAAAATAAGATTCTCAAACCCTTCAAAACAGCTTAAAGCGTGCAAAATTACACCATCACTTTTGGCATTATCTGTAGCAAGCTCTTTTGGTCTAAGCAAGGGCTTTATTCCACATTCTTCGGCATAAGCTAGATATTCTTGCGAATCACTACTTAAAACGACTTCATCTACACAAGCAGCTTGCTTAACTGCCTGAAAAGTATAATAAAGCAAGGGCTTATCACCCAACAATGCAAGATTTTTGTTTTTTATACCCTTTGAGCCAGCCCTTGCTGGGATTATAGCCAAAGTCATTATCTCCCTTTCTCTAAAACTACTTTATTAAACCTCAATTTAGCCATTAAGTTAAATAAGTTAAAAAGGCGGGATTCTAGCATATTTAAAATACAAAACACATCTAATCTTTACATAAAATCAAATCAATAAATTCTCTCACAGCGCCAAACCCACCATATTTTTGCAAATGAATTATATTTGGAATTTCTTTTACTTTCTTATGAGCATTTTTTGGACAAGCTTTTATGCCTACTTTCTCAAGCACATAAGCACAATTTATATCATCTCCTATGTAAGCAACTTGTGATAATTCTATATTTTCCCTAGCACAAATTTGCTTCAAAACTTGTAGCTTTTGTTCTGGACTTAAACCTAAATAGACATAATCTATCTGTAATTTTTTAGCACGATTTTTTACAAGCTCTGTATTTTCCCCACTAAGTAATGCCGTTTTTATACCTCTTTCTTTCAGCATCTCAAAGCCAAAACCATCAATAGTGTTAAATCTCTTTGCCTCAATTCCATTGTCAAAATAATACATTCCACCATCAGTAAGTGTGCCATCAACATCACTTGCAAAAAGCTTTATTTCACTAAAATTCATAGAAACTCTCCTACTTTGAAAGCGCTGCATAAGAATTTGCGCGATTTCAAAATCAAGTGGTTCATCTACTTCAATACCCTTATACTCTTCCATTTCTATAATCCCCACCTTACCACAAAGTCTATTTTTAAACCTTTTTATATTGCCAAAAGTATTAATATAAAACGCTCCATTCTCCATAAACAACCCCCTAAAATCTTGCCTACGCGCACGCTTTTTAATACTATAATTAAGCGTCTTACCATTCATATCCCAAAAAAATCTTTTCGTTCGCACACAGCTCAATACACTATCAAACTTAGAATCCTCAAAAAGATTAAGCCCATTATTAAAATCAAAGCTCTGAGTAAGTGGTGATGTAGCTTGAACAAGCATAAAGATATCATTGTCTTTGTAATGTGAATTTGCTATAAACTCAAGCATTGCCTTTTCAGTGCTAGAAGAATCTTCTGCATTTTTAGGATCTCTTTTATAGATTCTTGCCTTGCTGAAGCTAAAAGAGCGCACAACTTGCTCTATTTTTTCACAATCAGTAGCGACAACAACTTCATCAATCAAGGATTCTTGCAAAGCCTGCAGATTCCAAAAACACAAAGGTTTGCCACAAAATTCCTTAATATTTTTAAACCTAATACTTTTGCTACCACAACGTAAGGGGACAAATCCTATCTTTCTCATTGACTAGCCTCGATAACAACCAAATTTAAGCTTATTTCTTTGCTCTAATTCTATATCTAAAATCTCTTGTTTTTTTAGTCTAAGCGCTACATATGTTTCATTCAAGGCATTTACAAGTGCTTTAAGCTCATTTGGCTCTAAAGAGGCACTATGATCCGTTCCTTTCCATGTCTTATTTTTTGTAAAATGTCGTTCTATATAACTAGCCCCTAAAGTATAAGCAGCTATGTCAAGATTTATACCTAAGTGATGCCCTGAGTAAGCTATACTTTTTACCTTATCTTTATATTTCTTCTATAGAGCGCAAATCTCAAGCAAACACGCATCTTGAGCTTTGATGGGATAACCTGAAGTGCAGGCATAAAGCACGAGGTTATACGTTTTATGGTTTTCACTAAAAAGCTCTATAATTTTTTCTATTTCTTTTTGTGTGCTCATACCAAGACTTATATGGATTTCACCACTATAATCATCGCGTAAAATCTCCAAAAGTTCATAATTGGTATTACAACCTGATGGAACTTTTAAGAAAGGGGTGTTAAGTTCTATCATTTCTTTAGCTGAAGTGCTATCCCACACGGAAGTGCTATAAATTATCCCCACATTTTTAGCATATTCCTGCAATTCTTTATGTTGGGCTTTACTAAACTCTAAAAATTCCCTATGCTCTCCATAAGTTTTACCATAGGAATTTTTAGGATTCGGATGAGGAGCGTTATATTGAGCTTCATTCAAGAGTTCTTTTGGATTCCTTTTTTGAAACTTAACCACAAATGCACCAGCTTGCTTGGCTAAAACTATAAGCTCTTTTGCAATTTTTATATCACCTTTATGATTACAGCCAATTTCTGCTATAAGTTTTGGTTTTTCATATTTTTTCATTTTAACTCCTATTGTATTTATCTTCATATCTAGTGATATCATCCTCTCCAAAATAGCTACCAAGCTGCACCTCACATAAAATCAATTTGCTTTTTTTAGCAATATTTGTAACTCTATGTTTGCATCCTTTAGGAATATAAATATACGAACCAGCTCTAACTAAAAAATACGAATTTTCTAAAATCATCTCACCAACTCCACTAGCAACAATCCAGTGTTCCTCTCTTTTGTAATGCTTTTGCAAACTTATGCTTTGCTTAGCTTCTATTGTTATAACCTTTAATTGCATAAACCTTGTCAAAACAACACTCTTATAGAATCCCCAAGGACGAAAGAAAATTTCTTTTTCACTTTTATTTTTCTCCAAATTTTTAAATTTTGTTTTGGCTGAAAAATTTGCATTGTGTAATAAAAGCGTATGGAAATTATCCCTTGTTATAAAATTTATAAGTTTATTTTGAGAATCTAGAATTGGCACAATATTGATTTTTTCTATCTTAAAAACCTCACTCAATTTTTCTAAATTACATTCAGATTCTAAGATTGCACAAAAATCTTTTTGGATGATTTGCTCTACTTTTGCAAGTGGATTAAATTTTTTTCCACAAGAGATGATAAATCTTCTTATATCTCCATCGGCAACAATACCAAGCATTTTGTTATCTAAATCTATAACAAACACGACCTTAAATTTGTTGTTTTCTATTTTTTGTAGAGCTTTAAGAATTGTATCTTGTGAGAGAATTTGAAGTTTTTTCATTAAGCACTCCTTTTGCAAAAAGCTAAAGAGTTGCCTTTAAGAGATTTATAATTTAGATTTACCCCCCCCCTAGAGCTTATTTGATTAAATTTCTTTTGTGTCTGTATCTCAAAAAACGCTCCAGTTTTTAAAAGCATAGCAAATTGCTCATCACTTCTTTGCTGCGAAATATTTTCACTAGAATTTTTACTTAGATTTTTAAGTGATTTAATGGTTTTTAAAATAGTCTTTTTATCACTTGGGATATTTGTTACAAAAGTATTTTTAAGCCCACTACGCCCATTCTGTCTTGTACCTACATTTATTCCTTGTATGCCAAAAAATGGAGCTTCTTTAAGTATGCAAGAAGAATTTCCTATAATAAATTCAGCATTTTTAAGCAAAGCAATAAAATACTCAAAACGAATTGATGGAAAAAGCCTAAAATTAGGATTATTATTAAAGATTTCATAACTTTGCATAATAAATTCAAAGCCTAAATCATTGTTTGGATACACTACAATATAGTTTTTACCACTTTCTAGTAAAGCTTTACTGAAAGCTTTAGCTTGAGCTTTCATGGTGTCAAATTCGGTCGTAACTGGATGAAATATAACTATGGCATAATTCTCAAAGCTTATATCATAATAAGCCTTAGCAACCTCAAGACTTATCTTATTGTTTTGTAAAATATCTAAATCTGGAGAGCCTATAATAAAAATACTTTTTTTATCTTCACCTAGCTGAATAAGATTTGTTTTGGCATTGTCATCATTCACTAGGTGAATATGAGAAAGCTTTGATATAGCGTGCCTTAGGCTATCATCTATCGTTCCTGAGATTTCGCCCCCTTCAATATGAGCGACTAAAATATTATTTAAGCTTCCCACACTAGCAGCTGCTAAAGGCTCAATCCTATCTCCATGCACTATAATTAAGTCAGGTTCAAATTCAGTCACAAACCTAGAAAAACCATCAATTGTCGAAGCTAATGCCTTATCCATTTGATAATATCTATCGTGATTAATAAATTTATAAATATTTTTAAAACCCTCTTTTTCCACCTCGCCTAAAGTTGCTCCAAAATAGTGGCTCATATGCATTCCCGTTACAAAAACGAAAAGTTCAAAATTACTATCTTGCTCTACCTTGTGCATAAGCGACTTTAGCTTACCAAAATCAGCTCTAGTTCCGGTTACAAAAGCTATACGCTTTCTGTCTTTATGTTTTTGAGGGCATTTTGAAGAAGTAATCCTTGCTTTTTTCATTCAAAATCCTCCTTTTGAATCTGTCTGTTTGCTACTATATCTCTTAAAGCCCTTTTACCAAGAAGACTTTCATAGTGCTCTGCTCTTATCCCGCCTTTACCCGGACGTTTTACCCAGATATTATTAGGACTAAAAAATTCTCCTTTTTTAATAGGCTTTATACTCACTACACTTGCAAAGGCAAAATCTATGGTAACTTGTTCTTCTCTAGCCGCTTCTTTACTTGTATTATCACCTCTCATTATCCATACCCTTTGACTTTGCTCTATAAGCTCTTTTAGGGCATTTTCGTCCATCGAACACACTATGTCAGGACCAACTCTATCCATACTATCAGTAAAATGTCGCTCCAAAACACTTGCACCCAAAGCTACTGCGCCAAGACAAGCCAAATTACTTAAAGTATGATCGCTTAAACCAACAAGACAGCCAAACTCGCTCTCCATATCACACATAACTTTTAATCGCACCAAATTCTCTGGAGTCGGGTAAAGATTAGTTGTGTGCATGAGCACAAAAGGTATTTGAGCTTTTTTAAAAATCTCTACAGCTTTCCTAATGCTTTGAAGCGAATTCATACCGGTGCTTAAAATTATAGGTTTTTGAAAATTTGCAATATGTTTTAAAAGCGGGTAATTATTACACTCGCCAGAACCTATTTTATAGGCACTTACGCCCATATCTTCTAATCGATTAGCTCCAGCCCTACTAAAAGGGGTGCTAAGATACATAAGTCCCTTGCTTTCAGTATATTCCTTCAAAGCTCTTTCATCCTTTTCACTCAAAGCACATCTTTTCATAATCTCATAAATACTTATTCTGGCATTACCCGGAATTATACTTTTAGCCTCATCACTCATCTCATCTTCTATGATATGCGTTTGATGTTTGATAAGTTTTGCTCCAGCGCGAGATGCACTATCTACCATAAGCTTAGCAATCTCTAAAGAACCATTATGATTTATGCCAATTTCAGGCACTACCAACGGGGGATTAGACTTAGAGATAACGATCTTTGAAGTTAAATAAACATCAGTACTCATCAATTAAGCTCGCAAATCTTTGTTTCTGAAAATACCTTGAGCGCAAAATCCCTATTATCCACTCGCCAATCCTTCATTAAAAGACCTTTTGAATCTGGTTCTGAAAGCTTATTTATGAAAATTGCTATTTTCATGCTTTAGCTTTCAAGCATATTCGGACTTTGATTGTATCTTAAAAATCTTAAAATAAAACTTTTTTACTTTCTTCTTGCGAAGAATCCCACAAAATAGGGATTGTGCATTTATGAAAATAGCAATTTTCATAAATGTATTAAAGGAAGAAGTATGGAGACAACAGCCGTAGTGGTGGCAAGGAAAGGTTCTGTGCGCCTAAAATCAAAATCTATGCTTAAACTTGATGAGAAACAAACACTTATTGAGCGTAAAATCAAACAACTTCAACAATGCAAGCATATTCATCGTGTGGTTTTTGGAAGTGATTGCGAGATTATGCGCGAAGTAGCCAAAAATGCAGGCGCACAAATTGTAGAGCGTCCGCAGTATTATTGTGATGAAAGCAAAGCAAGCGCAAATGAAATGATAGCCAATATGCTCTCTTTGTTCCACACAGACATTGTAGTATGGGCACACTGCACAAATCCACTCATCACACCAGCTACTTATGACAAAGCCATAGAGACTTTTTTTGACAACCTTAAGCAATTTGACAGCCTACTTTCTGTTGTGGAACTCAAAGAGCATTTATGGAAAAGCGATAAATCTTGCGCTCTCAATTACAATCCATTCACACCCAAACATACACCGGCTAAAGAATTAGCACCACTTTATATGCAAGATGGCGGTATCTTTATCCAGCCCTACAAACAAATGAGGGCAAACAGCTACTTTTTTGGGAAAAAACCTTATTTGTTTGAAATCCCAAAAGATGAATTTTTGGACATTAATGAAATGCGTGATTATCTGCTTGCTAAGGCTCTTATACAAGCCTGTAAGGGGGGGGGGAAGGCTAGAACTCTTGCCATATTCCATTTTCAATGCTATCTTGCTCTTTTTGTATATTCAAAATGCAATACTTTCGATTCTCTTTTTAACAATATTTTATCACTCAAAATCAAGTCTAAAATAGTATCCACACAACTTTATAGCACATTCGCATTTTTAGAATCCAAGTTTCCACACCACACTTCTTTCAATAATCCCACACTCAATAAAGTAGCTGTATGAATAAAGTAACTCTACTTGATTGCACTTTGCGCGATGGCGGATATATTAACAATTGGGAATTTAAAGATTCTCAAATTACAAAAATCCTTTCCGCACTAGATTCCGCAAAAATCGACATTATAGAGTGTGGTTACCTCAACGACAAAATAGATAAAAGCTCTAACACGACACTTTTTAAAAATACACAAATCCTTAGCAAGTTTTTGCAAAATATCAAAACGCGAAAAGTTGCGATGATAAATCTTGGAGATTTTGATGTCAGCACACTTTCAGAAAGAAGCCAAACGCTCTTAGATGGTGTTCGTTTGTCTTTTCATAAAGAATACTTAGAATCTGCCTTAGATGTCGCAAAGATTCTCAAAGCTCTTGACTATGGGGTGTATTTTCAACCTATGATTACAAAACGTTATAATGATTTAGAATTCCTACATATGATTGAGAAAGTCAATAAAATAGGGCTTTCCGCACTTTATATCGTAGATAGTTTTGGCTCAATGAGCTTAAAGGAATTTACACGATATTGCGCCCTAGCAGAAAATAATCTTTGGCAAAATTGCGCACTTGGCTACCACTCCCATAATAATATGCAGCTTGCATTTTCAAATGCAATTTTTCTCTGCACACAAAATATAAAACGAGAAGTCATCATAGATTCTAGTATTTATGGGATTGGTAGAGGTGCTGGGAATCTCAATACTGAGTTAATTGCAGACTTTTGCAACAAAGAGTTTAATACACATTATGAGATAATGCCACTTTTAGACATTATTGACACACTCTTACAGAATCTAAGAGCCAAACATTTATGGGGATTTTCACCCGCTCAATACCTCTCCGCATCGCTTGATATACACCCAAACTACGCAAGCTACCTCACCCGTAGAAATGCCAATAAAATCACAATTTTAAAACAAATACTTGAGCAGATTCCAGAAGAGAAAAAATCAACCTTTGATAAAAAGCTCATACAAAAACTTCACGCAGATTTTTTGCTAAAGTGTGTTACACCAATCAAAAAAGAATTTTCTCTCTCAAAAGATAAAAAAGTTTTACTTATAGCCCCGGGCAAAAGCACTGATAAATATCAAGATATTATAAACCAAAAAATACAAAGCAATGAATATCACATAATAGCACTTAATCATATTTCAAAGTTTCCTTGTGATTATTATTTTTTCAGCAACCAAAAACGCTACGATGAATTTAGCACTTTTTTGCAGCCGCACAAAACACTCATTACAAATAATCTTAAAACACATATTCCTAGCAATGAGTTGAGAGGTGTTTTAGACTTTGCAAAGCTCGCGTTTATAGGAGACGAGTTTTTCTCAAATGTGAGCGTGATAATGCTAAATTTCTTAATTTTACAAGGTTTTAAAAGTGTAGAATTTGCCGGGCTTGATGGGTATAAGCTTGTGGAGGAAAATTATAGCTATGATGAATATGATGTGCAGATAACACTCGAAAACATACAAGAACAAAATACATTGATAAAAAATGCACTTCACCTCCTAAAGCCAAAAATTACTATTTCCTTTGTTACACCAAGTATTTTTGAAGAAAACACATTTAAAGGTGCGCTTGAGAATAAAATCTCAGTAAATGGGGGGGGGGGGTAAGTCTATATGATTGTCATATTTTAAATAAAAAATTACCTCTTAGACGCTTCTTAGACAAAAGGAGCGTAGCGTGAAATTTAGTGCTGTTGTTCCTTTCAAAACAAGCTCAAATATGAAAGAAAACTTTTTGCTTCTAAATAATAAGCCATTGTTTTTGTATATTTTTGAGACTTTACTTGCTACGCCTATGATTGATGAGGTAGTTTGCTATTGTGAAAATGAATTAGTAAGGGATTTTTTACCAAAAAATGTGCGTTTCTTAAAGCGTGAAAAATACTTAGATGGAGAATCTATAAAGCCTTGTGATATCCTCAAGGATTTAAGCACAAAGCTTGAGACGCAGTATTTTGTATTATGCGCCATAACAAGTCCTTTTATCAAAAGTCTTTCTATTGTTAAAGGCATAGAGGCAATTTTAGGGGGTAAGTTTGATTGTGCTTTTTCAGTGCAAAAACTCAAACGCTATGCGTGGTTTTTAGATGCGCCCATCAATTATTCTTTAGCAGAAAAAAGTGCTACAAAGGATCTTGCGCCTCTTTATATAGAAACAAAAGGTTTTTATATTTTTGAACGTGCTTTGGCATTGCAATATGGCAGGGATATAGGTTTTAATCCTTGCAAAATCGAAGTAAGCGATATTGAATCTATTAACATAAAGGAGGAAAGTGATTTAGAACTAGCCCAAATAGTTAGCAAGTTTATAAACACACAAACGCACACGCCCTATTTTTTACTTTCAAAACTTTGCAAACATATTATTTTAGATATGGATGGGGTTTTGATAGATTCTGAATATCTTATGTCTAAGGCATGGGAAAATTCTGGTGGCAGTGAGTTTGCGCCATTTAGTGAATATAAAAAACTTGTAGGCTTGCCATTTGATGATATTTGCTTAAAACTTGGTGTTCCAATGCTTGAAATCAAATCTCTTAAAGAAAGGTATTTTAATTTTTCGCAAGTACATGTCAATGAGGTAAGGCTTTTCCCAAATGTTAAAGAAACACTTGAATTTTTTATCCAAAAAGCTGTGAAAATTAGCATAGTAACCTCAAAAAACTATGAAGCAGCACAAAACATTTTGAAGTATTTTGACTTAAGGGTTGATCTTCTTGTAGCACCTAATTTAAAGTTGTATGAAGGGCGCAATAAACCTTTTGGCGACCCACTTCTTTATGCTTGTTTTAAAAATGGCGTAAAGCCTGAAGAGAGCGTGTATGTTGGGGATATGCTAAGTGATTATCAAACAGCAAAAGAAGCGCAAATTGATTTTATTTTGGCGAGTTATGGTTATGGTAGTTTGGAGGTAAGTGCTAATGAAATTAAAGATTTTTCACAGCTTAAACTTATGTTTTTGTAAATAAAGGAGAAAAAATGAAAATATCCGTATTTTTACCTTGTAGAAAAGGCTCACAAAGAGTTGTCAATAAAAACACACGTCCTTTTGGCAATGTTAAATTTGGACTTTTACAAATAAAATTACAGCAACTTCTAAGCACTGCAAATATAGACAGAATCTATTTAAGCTCAGATGATGAAGCGATTTTAGATTTTGCAAAAAAAATGAATAGTGGAAAAATAGTTATTCATAAAAGAAATGAGTTATTAAGTTCAAATTCTGCAAGTGCTGATATGCTCGTTAATCACGCACTTGAACTTATACAAAATGGCGTTATTTTATGGACACATGTTACCTCTCCATTTTTTACACAAAAAGAATATAAAAACGCCATTGCCCTTTACAAAAAAAATCTTTCAAAATTTGATTCTCTAATGAGTGTCACGGCGTTAAAAGGATTCTTTTGGGATAAAAACGGAGCAATAAATTATGATAGAAGTCTAATGAGATGGCCACCTACACAGGATACAGATATTTTATATGAAATAAATAGCGCGTGTTTTATCGCTGGAGTTGATATATATAAAAACGGGGATAGAATCGGAGAAAATCCCTATCTTTACGCTGTGGATAAGATTAAAGGTATGGATATAGATTATGAGGAGGATTTTTTTATGGCACAAAGTTTATTTAAAAGTAATTCTTTGCTAATAGGGGGGGGGGCAAACATAATTTAAGACAAAGTTTATATTTTTCATCACATATTAACGCTTATGCTAGCTCCACTACAAGGAGCGCAGCATGATACTCAAAGCTTTAATTCCTGTGCGTTCTGGAAGTGAAAGGGTGAAAAATAAAAATATCAAACCTTTTGCAGAAAGCTCATTGCTTGAAATCAAAATAAAACAACTCAAACGCATAAGCGAAATTGATAGCATAGTGGTCAATTCAAATTGCGACACAATGCTAACAATAGCTAAAAACTTAGGCGTAGAAACCATAAAAAGAGATGAATACTTTGCTCTTTCTTTAACACCAAACGAAGAGATTTATGCAAATTATGCAAAACACATTGATTGCGATATAGTGCTTTTTGCTGATGTTACAAATCCTTTGCTTAGTGATAAAAGCATAAAAAAAGCTATACAGACCTATAAAAATCTGGACTCAAAATATGATTCTTTAGTTAGCGTTAATGCAGTGCGATTATTTATGTGGCAAAATGGAATCCCACTCAATTATGATGAATCTAAAAAACCAAGAAGTCAAGATTTACCAAAAATTTTTGCTCTAAATTATGCTGTACATATTTTCCCGCACGAGATTTTAAAACGCGGTAGGATAGTAGGGCAAAAGCCATTTTTATTTGAATTAAATAAATTAGAAGCCCTAGATATTGATGAACCACTTGATTTTGAGATTGCAGAATTTCTCTATAAGAAATATTGCTTAATAGGGGGGGGGGGTAAGTTATAAACTCTTTTTTACTACTTCCCTTAAAACAAACACTGCACTTAAAACAAGAGGTGCAGCGTGAGGGTGCTTGGAGTAATTCCTGCTAGATTCAAATCAAGCAGATTCCCCGGCAAACCTTTGGTAAAAATTTTAGGTGTGGAAATGATAAAACGCACCTATATGCAAGCCAAAAATGCAAAAACTCTCGATAAACTTGTAGTTGCTACTGACGATAAGCGTATTTTTGATTTTTGCAAACAGGAAAATTTAGAAGTTGTGAGAACTTCAGAATCTCATCTTACAGGCACAGATAGAATTGCTGAAGTCGCTCATAAAATCAATGCGGATTTTTATGTAAATATACAAGGTGATGAGCCAATTATTGACCCTAGAAGTATAGATGAAATCGTAAATTTTGCGCTAGATTCCCATACAAAAGGTAAAAAATACGAGGTTTTTAATCTCTACAAAAATATAAGTCCAAAAGAAGCGCAACGAGATAGCATAGTAAAAGTTGTTGTTAATGAGAATGATGAGCTTGTTTTTATGTCACGCTTTCCTATACCTTTTAGCAAAAGCTTTGAAAATCCAAATTACAAAAAACAAGTGGCAGTTTATGTTTTTAGCAATTATGCCCTAAAGCTCTTTGAGCAAAGCTTTAAAACACACGGAAAAGGTATTAATGAACGTTTTGAAGATATAGAAATTTTACGCTTTATTGATATGGGAGAAAAAGTAAAAATGCTTGAGTGTTTTTATGATTCTATATCCGTTGATGAGCCTTGTGATGTGAATCTGGTAGAAAAGTGGCTCACACTTAATAAAAACAATGTATAATCGGAGTTCAACTTACTTTAAGGAGTCCAATGATGAAAGTTATTATTTTTGGTAGTGAAAGCACAGGTATGGCATTAGCCCAAAAAACACTAGAAAATGCTTATGAGGGGGGGGGGCATAGAAATACTTTGTTGTGTAGATAACAATCCTAAACGTTGGGAACAATCTATCCAAATCCCCACAAGCAAAGGGGTAAAAACACTAGAAATTAAGAATCCAGAAATCCTAAAAACTACTTCTTTTGACAAGATTCTTATTGCCTCCCTTAGTGGATACGAAGCAATTCCAAAACAATTAGAATCAGACTTTAAAATCCCTAGAGACAAAATTGATGCCTCTTATTGTATGCTTTGCATAGAGGCTCGACTTACTTTTTTAGAATATTTTTCAAAAATCACAAAAAATTTTAATCTAGATGGGGCAGTGGCAGAACTTGGAGTATTTCAAGGGGATTTTGCAAAAAAGATTAATGAATTTTTTCCAAATAGAAAGCTTTACTTATTTGATACTTTTGAGGGTTTTGATACAAGAGATTTACACAATGAAGCACAAAGTGTGCAAGCACTAGGCTCTCATTTAACAAATACTTCTATTGATATTGTCTTAAATAAAATGCCTATTCCGGAGATGGTTACAATCAAACAAGGTTGGTTTCCAGAAAGTGCTAAGGGCATAGAATCGGAGATTTTTTGTTTTGTTAATATTGACACAGATTTATATGATTCTATTTTAAGTGGATTAGAATTTTTCTATCCAAAAATGTGTAAAGGTGGCGTTATATTGATACACGATTATTTTTCGCTAGGATATATCGGTGTCAAAAAGGCTGTTAATACCTTTGCAAATAAATACAACTTATATATTTTACCAATAGGAGATAGTATAAGCGTAGCGATTATGAAAGTTTGAACAACTTTTTTAGCTTGCACTTAAGCTTGATATACCATTAATAAGATTCTGCTTTCAATCTTTGAATCAAATTCAAGCTAAGATCTTTTTGCCTACATAAGTCATTTCTAAAATCGGTAAGAATATAATGCTCAATTGATTCAATAATATTACAAATCTTATGTGGGGATTTATCCCATATCGCATGTTGTTTGATAAATTCACGCAAATCATCAATCTGCGCGCTATTGTCAAATTCATGCGGATTAGAATCTAGTCTTGCTAGATTCTCTTTAAGCTTTTTAAAATTCTTTACATAAATAATATTTTTTGCACCTTGCAACATAATATTTTGCCCTCCAAATACTATGCAAGGGCGATTTGCAAAAGTAGATTCAAAATGAACGGTACCATTAATAGTGGCTACTGCAAACGCATTGTTTATAAGCTCTTTTGAGGGTGTTTCCAAAGATGCAAACTCAACATTTGGTAATTTCTGCAATTCTTTATAAAAACTAATATCCTTGAAATAAGTAAAGCCATAAAGATAGTAAAACATTCTAGGTGAATTAAGCATAAATTGCAATGGATGCTCTTTTATTATCAATTTGCAACCTTCAGGCAAGGCTTTTGAAAGCATTTGGATAATAGTTAGCTGATTTTGCAACGGAACGCAAACATTAGTATTTCCTTCTGGTTCAAAATGAATAGCATAAAAAACATATTTTTGCTTCAAATTAGGCTTGTGGGAAATTTTTTTATAGTAATGTTTCATTTTTTTAAGACATAAAAAATAATAAAAATGCGCCCAGAATCTTCCACCTTTCTTAAATCTTACGCGCCTAAACACATATGAAACAAAATCTACAAGCAACGAACCACCTAATTTAAAAAGTAGCTTTATAAAAGCATTAGTAATCTTAGAGTGTGCAAGATAAAATGGCGGAATCCACTCTAAATCAAACTTAAAATAAAAGTTTTGCTCCAACTCTTCATCGCTAATATACCCACGCACAAAGCGTAAATATGTATTCGTATTAAAACAAAACAATGATGGGGAAAAAAATAATCTTGGCGGCGATGTAAAAACGGGAATATCTCTTCTTTGCGCTACTTCCATACATAGTTCGCAAAGCTGTTTATGTTCGACACCATTGACAAATACAAAATCTATCTTGTGCACATCAAAAATATGATTCCACCAAAAAAGCGCATTAAAGTATTGATTACTTAAAATCATGTTATCAAGTGTTTCTCTATGATAGCTGAAATCAATCTTGCGTTGAGCATCTCTAAATTCGTCAATAATCTCAAAATCTAAGTGTGTAATACCCTCAAGTTTTTCAAATCCAAAACGCCAAATGATATGCAAAATTTTAGTTTCGTCATACTTTGCCCTAAATGTTTCAATATCCTGTTGGCTCTCTACGACAAGAACAATGATTCTATAATCTTTTTCAAAAAAACTATCAATATTTTGACATTGCCTATTTACTACAATAACATTTTTCACAGGCTTTCCTCGCGGAATCTATAAAGTTTTGCAGAAAAATAAAGCAGTAAAAAATAAATTTGCAGAAAAGGAAGTAAAAAGATTAAATCTCTATTGTCCCCCCCCCCAAGGACTTTTTCTAAACTCATACGCGGAAATGCGTCAATATATGAAACTGAAGCACAATTTACAATTCTATTAGCAAATAGTTCGTTTATTGTGCGATAGGCTTTAAAAACTTCAGAATCTATATAAAGAGAATCTGCAATATTTGTGTGCTCAAGCTCATAACTCGTATCTTTTTCCTTATAAAAATGCTTATATTCTAATCTCAAGGCATTATTGCAATCCACTTCATAACCCTTGAATGCGCTTTGCTCACAACCTAAGAGATAAATTTTTTTATATCCTAATCTTAACGCACAAATAATCGACGGAATCAACACGCAAGAATGCGATGGCACAGCAAATGCGCGGGAAAAGAACAATTTCTCAAGCCACTTAAACCCCTCAAATTTAAAAACACCATAAGTTTGTAAAATAATGTTTGGATTGTCAATTTTAAGCCTATCCCTCCAAAGAGAAGGCACAAAAAGAGTTAGCATCTGATTTGTATGCTTTAAAGCGTCTAATGTCTTTTCAAAAAGCTCTCTTTGAAACGTAAAAGACTTGTCTGACACAACTTGATAAGCATTTCCCACAAAATACACAGAATCCATAAGCACATAATATTTGGGTTTGAGTGTTTGAAAAATTGGTTGCAAGATTGAATTATTAAGCATTAACACATCTTTTTGCGCTAAAAATCCCTCAAAACCCTTTACATCTTGCTGTAAGCTTGGAGCATTTGCTATGATAAAAAGTTCCTTATTTTGTGCGTCTTTAGAAGATTTGATACTTGGCAATAAATGGAGATTGCACAATAAAAGCTTCGCAAAGGCAAGCGTCTCAATACAATTAAAAGAAAATTTTTTAAGTCCAATTCCCATCAGGCAATCCTTAAATGGGAATTACAAGTTGTTGAAGTTTTAGGGATATTTATTAGTGGTTGAAAAAATACATTATATAGTGCTTTAAGAAAGACTGCCCCCCCCCCCGCTAAGGATTTTCTCTAAACTCATACGCGGGAATGCGTCAATCATAGATTCTGAAGTGCAGTTTGTTATATTAAAAGACATTTTTCCTAGCTCCTCATAAGCCCTAAAAGCTTGGGTCATACACCTAAACACAAATGCCACGCTATGATGAGCAAATAACTTTTCAGGCTTTCCATTATCATAATAATGTGCATCATAAGAGTAAAGGCGATTTTGAGAATCTACTGAAAGCTGTTTATGCCAATCGCTATTTGCACCAAGTAGATAAATCTCTTTATACCCCAAAACCACTCCACAAGAAAGTGCCGCTATAAGCACATTTATACCGCTTGGGATGGCAAAATTGTATTTATAAAAAAACTTCTGCAAAGGCGCAAAAGTGTATAACTCAAGTGCATTGAAAGTATGTAGATTTATAAAAGGATTCTCTATTTTTATGCACTTCCCCTTCACACGTCTTTTATAAAATATATAAGGCACAAGTAAATCCATTTCCCAATCTACCTTTGCAAATGCCTCGCTCAACACGCCCACACGATTTATAAGCTGAGGATCAATCCCCGCATTTTCATCATAAATCCCCATATAAAAGGGATCCATTAACGTATAATATTTTGGCTTAATTTCAAAAGCTAGTGGGCTAGTAAGGGCTTGATTTACCATCATCACATCTTCACAAGAAAGACTCTTTTCAAACCCAGCAATATCCGCATTGACACTAGGACCATTACCAATAACAAAAAGCCTCTTTTTGTTCTGTGGTGTAATTTGTTTGATACCGGGAAACAAAGTGCCAAATCTCAAGGCATTGACACACCATAATGCAAGATTCCAAGAATTTATAAAAGAGCCTTTAATCTTTTGCTTACAGGTCAATGTGTCCCCCCCATAGTTCTTTTACTTTTTCAATAAAGTTTGGAATTGTATTTAGAAAAACTTTATTTTCTACTTAAGCCCTTTCTTACAACCTTGTAAGGTGGCTCTCAACTTTTAAACAATTTCTTTGCTATGCGCTTGAGTTTGTTGCAGACTCTTATGTGAAATGGTGGCGGCACAAAGCAAATTAAAAAATCCCTATAATCAAGCTCTTTATTTTGCGCTATTTCTTTTGGGTGGATAATATCCTCTCTTAATACATACATATTCATATGCGCGAATTTAGAATCACCATGAGTATTTGTCGCATCATCACGATTAAAGCCAATATTTTGCACCATATTATGTTTGGGATATATACTTAAACCCTGCTCTTTCCATATCGAGTAAGTAAATGGATAATCCCACGCATCAAAAGCTCCCTGCGAATAAGCCTTAAAAATCTTATACCAATATTTTTGCTCTTTTTTATTTTGCCAATTTTGTAATGCTTGAAATTCCTTTTCAAAATCCACAAACTCTTTTTGATACAACCTCCATACTCTAGCCCAGCTAGCCCAACCCCAAATATGATTATATTTCGAAAAATAATAATCCTCTTTCAAACTTTCCTTTGCTTGTTTATCAAAATCAAGCGCACTCCAACCACTCACCATAAAAATATTTTCATTATTTTTGTAACGCTCTAGCATTGCATCACAGAATCTAAAAAAGCTTGTATTTGGCAAACAATCATCTTCTAAAACAATACCCTGCTCTTCATTTTCAAAAAACCAAGTAATGGCACTACTTACAGAATCCTTACAACTTAAATATTTTTCTCTATACAAAGTATGCAACTCACATTCCCAATCAAGCCTAGATTCTAAAGCCCTGCGAAGATTTAAAACAAGTTCTTTTTCGCTTTCTTGTTTAAATGAATTTTGTGCGAGGTAAAGCTTTTTAGGTTTCACTTCTCTAATAGCTTCAAAAACCTTCAAAGTAGTATCTGGTCTCTTATAGGTTAAAAGCAAAATGGGATTTTTACAAGTATAATTTTTAGTCATTCTATTAATGCCCCCTCTATACATTTTTTACAAATTGGATTTTTTCTGTATTCGCCTTTTTTATGTAGGTCTCTAAGCTGGCACATTTGCTCTGAATTCCAAAAATTCTGCATAGAAACACTCCCGGTTTCTTCATATTGGGTGAATATATTTCCCAGCACCATAGATTCACCCCAAAATGTGCAACAAGGTAGCACATTGCCCTCAGCCGTGATAACAAGCTGTTTGTAAGGAAAAGAGCAAGAAAACCCCTCTTTTTTAGCCGTGGTCTTAGAACCTAAATCTTTAGAGGATTTAGGCGGCTTTACCATTTCTTGCGAACCTATCATATCTACTTTCTCCTCCCAAAAATTGATAAAATCCTCTAGTTGGTGTTCGTTTAGTTCGGTTCGAACGAAATTCACTCGCACTAAAGGCAAATACCCCCCCCCCATTTCCTGTTTAAGCTTGACAAGATTTAGCACATTTTCTACAACTTTTTTATAATTTCCGCCCGGGCGCACCTTGTCATACACCTCCTTTGAAAATGCATCAATGCTTACTTGGATTCTGTCTAATCCAGCCTCTATAAGACTTTGTGCGCGAAAAGAATCCAAAAGCAAACCATTGGTAGAGAAGTAAATATCAAGCACGCCTTTTTTCTTGGCATATTGAATAAATTTCTCTAAATCTTTGCGCAAAAGTGGTTCATTAAGGTAATTTAATTTAATAGCCCTTAACCCCTTACTTACACCATCATCAATAATTTTGCAAAAAAGCTCAAAAGGGAAAAGTAAAGATTTTTTCTCACTATTTACTTCTACGCTTAGAGGACACATTGGACATTTAAGATTACAAGTAGCATTGAGTTCAAAATCAATTTGCAAAGGATATTGTGTGATTGTCTGCAAATGTGAAGCCTGCGAATAAGTATCGCGGTAGGAGTGCCATTTAACAGGGTCTTTATAAGCTTTAAGAATTTCTAGCTTTTCTATACCAAAGATTCCGGTAAGTTCTGTTTGATTTCGTTTGAGTTTCATAGCGTTTCCTTATTGTTGGTGTTGTTGAGTTAAGCAATCCCATATTTTCCACGGGGCATTGCCACTTAACCACATTTTAGTAAGGTCGTTTTTGTCCTTGAGTGTATCCATACACTTCCAAAAACCGCTATGACAATAAGTATAAAGCTCGCCATCAAGTGCTAGATTTTTTAGCGGGGATTGCTCAAAAATTGTAGAATGCCCCTCCTTAATATAATCAAAAATTTTTGGTTCGCAGATAAAAAATCCGCCATTAATAAAGCCACTTAAGTGTGTATTACCCCCCCCCCCATTATCTCCTTTTGGCTTTTCGGTAAAATTTTTCACTCTGTGCGTGTTTTCATCAATCTCTAATGCTCCAAAACGTCCCTCTGGTAATATCGAAGCCATAGTGATAGCACCTTTATGCGCCTTATGAAAAGCAAGCTCGGCATACAAATCAATATCACTCACGCCATCGCCATAAGTCAGCATAAATGTTTCATTTATATAAGGTTTTGCATGTAAAATACGCCCGCCGGTCATAGTATCCTGCCCGGTGTAGAGCATCGTTACGCGCCAAGGCTCATTGCGCGTGGTGTGGATTTCAAGCTCATTTTTCTGCATATCAATCGTAATATCGCTATAACGCGCATAGTAGTTTATAAAATAATCCTTAATCACATGTCCCTTGTAGCCTGTAAGAATAATAAAATCATTGAATCCATAAAAGCTATAAATTTTCATAATATGCCATAAAATGGGGTATCCACCGATTTCAACCATTGGCTTTGGCTTTAAATCCGTCTCCTCGCTCAGTCTTGTACCAAAACCACCCGCCAAAATAACCACTTTCATTAGATGATACTCCCTGCCCTTTGCAAATAAACTTCACTTCCTTAAAATAAAGCTGGCTATTGTAGCAAAAATTCCATACTCTTTCCTTAAATCTCCCCGCTCACCTCCTCGGCAATAAAAAATCTCGGGCGATGTTTGGATTCTATATAAATTTTGCCTATATATTCGCCAATCACACCAAGGCTAAGCAACTGCACGCCACTAAAAAAGCTAAGCGGGATTAGCATTGACGCCCAGCCATACACTGCGTTATTGGTAAAAAGCTTGACATACAGCGCAAAAAAGCTAAGCGCGATTGAAAGCACAAAAAACACAAGCCCAAGCGCACTAACCATACGCAGTGGCATTACAGAAAAGCTTGTGATACCATTCCACGCCAAAGATAGCATTTTACGCAATGGATACTTCGACACGCCCGCCTCGCGCTCATTCCTATCATAATACACCTGCGCACTTTTAAAGCCAATCAATGGTACCATACCTCGCAAGAAAAGATTTACCTCCTTAAACTCTAGCAGTGCGCCAAGAGCACGATTTGAAAGCAGACGATAATCCGCGTGGTTGTAGATGATATTCACGCCCATTGTCTGCATAAGTTTGTAGAAAAATAGCGCGGTGTTGCGCTTGAAAAAGCTGTCTTTTTGCCTACTTTGGCGCACGCCATACACGACTTCCGCACCCTGCATAAAATGCGCGATAAACTCATCTATCGCCTCAATATCATCTTGCAAATCGCAATCAATGCTTATCGCGCAGTCGCATTTGTCCTTGGCGTATTCCATAGCGCATAAAAGCGCATTTTGATGTCCTTTATTAGCAGAAAGCCTAAGCGCGGTAATTTTTGGCTTATAAGTAACATTTAATTGGGGGGGGGGGTGAAATGAAGAGTTTTAGAATCTGTGCTTTGTGTGGGTTTTGCAAGATTCTTTAGCACTTCCCAAGTCCTATCCTTGCTCCCATCATCGACAAACACCATTGAAGAATCCCGCGCGATTAATCCCCGCTGTATAAGCGCACTAAGCTTTTGACTGAGCATTTCATAGGTTTTTGGCAGCACCTCTTCTTCGTTGTAGCAAGGAAGCAAGATAAAAAGTTTTGGTGGATTCTGTGGCATAGTCACTCCTTATTGATTGTATCTTCTGTAAGCATTCAAGGTAAATACTGCTGGCTTGGGTATTGGATATATTGCGTATCATAAAAGTTTGGCTGCATAACATCGCGTGTAGCATCGCGTCTTTGTGGTGTCGCGCCAAAGTTATAACGCACACCCGCACTCATTACATAGTCCATATTGTAAGTCCCAAAGAAACTTTTATCAAGTTCAAGGTAGATTCTGCTATTTTGTGAAACCCTCATATCAAATCCAAAAGAAAATACCACGCGAAAATCTGAATCTATGGTTTTGCTTCTGTCTGCGGTTTTTGCAATCTCATCACGCACAAGCATTTCTCCACGAGCACCAAAATCCTTGACCACGCTTCCGCCTACGCGCCAAATCCCTCTGATGTTATTAACCCTAAAAGAATTTAGCATATCTGCACCCACACGCGCAATCGTTACAAAATTTGCCTTACTATCGACAAAAAGCGTGCTTCCAACGCTACGAAAGGCAAGATTCTGTGCGCCAATATAGCCCAAAATTACCTCAGCTTGTGGCTGAAAATAAAATCTGGGCATTCCTCTTAAGCCAAATCTCCTGCCATACTCCGCACTCACATAGCCAGAGCTCACCCCCGCTGTGTCCCTACCTGCAAAGCTTAGCGAGCTTGCAGTGTATTCATTGCGCGAGTAGATGTATTTCCCCACAATGTCTAAATAGCTCAAGTCCGCAAAAAGTGCCGAGCGATAAAAGCCAATCGCAAAGCTATCACTCCGCGCATTTAGCGAACTTCCCGCACCGCTCCCCCAAGAGCTTGTGAAGCTTCCAACCAAGCCAAAATACACCTTTGTGCCTTGATATTGTGTAACCTTATCAAAGCCCCCTTGTAAGCCAAAATTATGCCCATAATAGCCATTTTGCCCCTCAATCCCGCCTTTAATGACTTTCGCCCACATTCCTGAGCTATCATTCCCGCCACGCACCTCTCCTAGACGCTTTGCCATATTATTAGTTTCTGCATAAAGGTTAAAATATGGGCTTAGCACCGCGCCTTCAAGAGGCGTGAAAACCTCGCGCTCCAAAAGCCCATTATCAATGCTTTCAATCGTTACAGAATCTATATACCACTGCTTGCCATTGTGCATTGTAGCGGTTGCGCCAAGTGAAGGATCATTGTCAAAATAGCTATTTTCTAGCTGTGTAGTCCCATCGGTCTTAAGTTCCGTGCGGAAAACGCCTAAGCCCATATATTGCTCTGTGGCGCGGAAAGCATTGTCATCAATGGCATATGAATTTGTAGAATCCACAACGCTTGCTACATAGATTTTTTCACCTCCTGCGTATTGATAATCGCTCGCCGTGCTTGCATCTTGTATGAGTTGCAAATAAGTTGTCCCGTTAAGGGCGTTTGTTGTGAGGATTACTTTTATTTCATCTGTGGCGTTATTTGCGCTTTGTGTGAGATTTAATCCTAAGCGAAATACACCATTTTCTGAACTAAAAAGTGAATTATAAGTAGTAGTGCCACCTGCTGTATTTGCCATAGTTGAAGGTGCTATGGTAAGTGTTTTTTTGCTAAATCCCGCACCCAAAGAACGCGTGATAACTTCGTAATAATCATAGTTTGTGTTATCTTCAGGCATTACGCAATTGCTCGCATTCGTAGTCGCATCACGCGTGCAACCAAGCCAATTATACGAGCTCAAATCCACAATCGCAAGCGCATTCCCAAGCGTAGCCCCACGCGTAGAACCATTTGTGATAAGTGCGCCGTCGTTGCTAAGACGCAAAGAATCTATCTTGCTAGATTCTGGCACAAACCACTGCCCGCCAGAGCCTCGCGGATTCCCTCTGAAGCTTATTTGATTAGCAGAGATAGAATCTGTCCCTATCACACTATTTTCAAAAGTTCCTATAATGCTTGTAAGCCCATTTAGCCCATTGATTGTGCCGTGTAGATAGTCTGTGTTTGCGCTTATGATGTTGTTGTTTGTATCCACACGTGCAGATTCTGCAAAATCTAGCTTCACTGCAATAAGCCCATTGTTTGAAAGAGAAAAATCATAGGTTGAAGCGGAGTTTCCGCCATTTATCACCACAGATGAGCCACTCGCAAAAAGCGCATTTTTGGTGATATTCCCACTTAGCGTGCCTTGCATATACACGCCTTGAGCAAATTCGCTTAAGGTGCTGTTGGCAGAATTTACACCAAGATTAATACTTTCACTCGCGCTAATATTCCCACTATTGTCGGCTGCAAGCGTTTTACTGATATTTGCTAAAATGCTTGTGCCTCCATCAAAGTTAAAACTTCCACTTGAAGTAGGAGGAGGCGTCGTTGTAGAATCTGTCGCGTTGATGATTTTATTAATCATCTCTTGTCCTAGATTCCCAACGCTATAAAAACTATACACAGAATCACTCGTGCCACCACTAATAAGCAAGTTATCATCAAACGAGCCAGAACCTATAAAAGTAATGCGTTTCCTAGAATCACCGCCTATCGTGCCACTAAGGCTTGAAGGGCTGGAGGGCACGCCGGATTCTATCACAGAGACTCGATTCCCGCTTGTATCGATATAGATGCGCTCACTCAAATTTGAAGTACTATTAAACACTGCTTCGATATTAAAATTATCATCGCTTAGCGCGCCTGTTATGCTGACATCTTTAAAACCGATAGTCGCGCCCGCACCTGCACTTGTAGAAGTGCCATTGATTCCATATATTGCAGAATCTACATAAAAATTTATCCCATTGCTAATAAGATATTTTTGGATATTTGAGGCTGTATTAAAGGTGATTGTCTTATCAATTGACCCATCACCATTGCTATCAAAGATCGCGGTGTAGTTGGTTTGTGTCGGGACACTCTTGCTAAAATCAAGCGTTTGACCAATGTTACTAAAGGTATAAACACTATCTTTTGTGCCCTCTACTATGTAGCCATTGTGGAAGTTTGAGTAGTTCGCCCCGCGCTCATCTCCGCCAAAATTTAACACCACATCTTTTTTTGTTTCGCCATAGATATGATTGCCAAAAAAGCTCTGTGCTTGGAATCTATTCGCATAAGAAACATCTAAAGTCCCGCTAAACGCTACGCCGATATTACTCCTCACATAGGAATTCCCGGCAAGCGCGATTGTCGCTTGTCCATACTTGTTTGCAATCTCTGTGGTGTTATCTAGGTCAAATGCGCCAAAATCCACAAAAGTATAGGTGTAGTTGCTATTTGCACCTGATAAGTCGGCATTTTTATCAAGTGCGTTTGCGCCCACAAAAACAAAGTTAGAATTGTCTAATCCCGTGCCTAACGTGCCTTTAAAGCTAGTTGTCGCGCTTAAATCGCTCACGCTCCACTTTGTAAGCCCACCGCTAGCGTTGTTGAAGTTACTAAGAATCTCATTTACCGCATTTTGCCCACTTTGGGAAAGCGCGACGCTAAGGTTGCTCCCAAGCCCATTAAAAATATGCGTGTAGCGCGCCAAACCACCCCCCGTTATGCTTCCAGCACCTGCATTTGTAGAAATATCACTATTAATAACAAGCACTTGCCCGAGAAATTGCTTTATTGAATCAAAATTCAGCACGCCAGCAACACCTGAAGTGGTGATGTTATTAAATCCAACAACAGAATCTGCACTGCCACCACTAAGTGTGTTTGCGCCTGAAAAGCTATGCGCGCCTGCACCTAAAAAGATGAGATTTGCGCGGACATTTTGCCCTAAAGTCGCGCTTTGTGTAAGTGAGGAATTTTCAAGGTTGAGACTTTGAAAATAAGGAGCTAAGTTTGAGTTTAGAGAATCCCAAGTGTTTGCCCCGTTCTGCACGCTTTGCGCACTAGATTGCGCATTAAAAACAGCATTGAGTGTGTTGTAGTTTGTGGTGGTGTTTCCTCCGTTTTGTGTGTCTGAAATGTTAAGATTACTTATACTCGTGCCAAAAAGCGTAAAGTTGATTTTTGAATTTCCATTAGCTACGGCGGGGGCGTTTGTGGTGGTAAAAATATTGCCATCAAGAATTCCAGCGTTTAAGAAAAGCACATTGCTCGTGTTTCTCGTGGTTGTGGTTGCATCGCCGATAAATTGAAAAGTATCCTTGGTTGTATTTGCAACGCCGAATCTATGGGAATTTGCGCCTATAAAGGTTACTTGCGCACTGTCATTTATGCCAATATTCCCGCTCGCATTATTTTGACCGCCCAAATATGCAGAATCTGCAAAAATACTGCCTAAGCTTTGCGTGGCATTTGTCGTGATTGTGTTTGAATGTGTAGCAATGGGGGCAAGCGTGATATTTTGGCTTGCTGTGGGACTTGCAAAGATGAGATTTAGGTTCGAATCGTTGTCATAAAGCAGGCTTCCAGCAATTGAGCTTGTGCGAGAATCTAGATTAAGTTTTGAATTAGTAGTGAGATTGCTAAAATTTAGCGACTTTGTCCCTAAGTCATAAAGTGAAATGTTTGTCGTGCCACTACCGATTTTAAATTCAACTTGATTTTTTTCAATAGCATTTGCACCATTAAAGATAAGGGTTTGAGCATTAGCATTAGCATTAGTAGTCATTACTTGTCCATCAGCAGGATTATAATACCCACCGCTAAAATCTATTGTGTTTCCCTTAAATACTGCGCTATTTACCCCCACGCCGAAATTTTCAGAATCTAGCGCATTGCCAAAAGCCACATCATTTGAAAAATAGGGCTGAAGCATATCATCATTGACATCTACACCACGAAAAATCATTGTAGAATTTGTCGCGACCTGTGGGCAAGCATTTGGTGTGGTGCATGCCATGATATTGTTAGCAGGTTGTGTAACACCCAAAATATTATAAAGCACGCGCCCATATTCAGTTGTCGGATTATAATACACACCCCGCGAAATTTGCCCGGTGCTATCTCTGTACTGCAGGTTTAATATCACATATTCATTGCTTTGATTTGTCCCTCCATCACGAAAATTTAGCCCGATAGAATCAAACCTTTGTGTATTTGAGCTAAAATCAAGAAAAACCCTACGCGTCTTATCAGCCACGCCTGCGCCGATAATCCAAATATTACTATTCTCTAAACGCGTCCCACTTGCATAATCAAAAACATTATCCCCTTTAAATTGGAATCCTACGCCTAGATTCTCAGTTTGTTGTTGATAAAGATAATAGTTTAAAGGAGGATTAATACTAACTTGTGGCTGTGGAAGTGTCGTGGCTTGGAAATTCGTCGCGTTAAAATCATAAGCATTTAGCACATTAAAAAGCGCAAATATATATAATGCCTTAACAAATTTCCTTCTTTTCACGCTTTTCACGCACATTCCCTTGTTTTGCAAATTTTCTCTTTGTCAAAGCAATGTGTATTCCATAAAAATAAAACCAAAATATTAAAGCAAAATCAAAGTAGCCCTTTATGATTCTAAGATTCTAGGCAATGTAATGCCGCGCTGTCCTTGATACTTCCCGCCTCTGTCTTTATAGCTCACTTCACATACATCATCACCTTGCAGGAATAAAACCTGCGCAATGCCCTCATTTGCATAGATTTTAGCCGGTAGTGGCGTGGTGTTGCTAATCTCAATAGTAATATGCCCTTCAAACTCCGGCTCAAAGGGCGTAACATTTACAATAATCCCACATCTCGCATAAGTGCTTTTACCTAGGCAAACGGCTAACACATCGCGAGGCATTCTAAAATATTCAATGCTGTGTGCGAGCGCAAAAGAGTTTGGCGGAATGATACAAAACTGCCCATTTTTGACATTTTTCACCACGACATTTTCCTCTTTGAAGTTTTTTGGATCAACAAGTGCCGCACCAATATTGCTAAAAATCATAAATTCCTCACCCACCCTAATATCATATCCATAGCTTGAAAGCCCGTAGCTTATGGTATTTTTTCCGACTTGCTTTTCACAAAATGGCTCTATCATTTTGTGTTTCAAACTCATCTCTCTAATCCAGCTATCTGCTTTTAATCCCATAACGACACACCCCTTTAGTTACAATTTATGGTATTATAACGAATTAATTTGGCTAGAACACACCACTAGATTACGAAAGGCAGGTTACCATGAATCTACAAGAAATCAAAAAACTTATGGAGCTTTTTAGCAGTAGCGAAATCACAAAACTCAATCTCAAAAATGGCGAATTTGAAATCAAGCTAGAAAAATATGGCACGAGTATCGTTGCAAGTGCGCCTGTTGTTAGCACACCACAAATTATACAAAATGCAGAATCTACTCAAGCTCAAAGCGCACCTGTTGCGAGTGCGCCAACCGCGAATGGAGATTTTATCACTTCTCCGATGGTAGGGACATTCTACCGCTCACCAAGCCCGGGCGCTGCGCCTTATGTGAATGTCGGCGATACGATTAAAAAAGGGCAGACGATAGGCATTATCGAAGCCATGAAGATTATGAATGAAATTGAAGCAGAATGCGACTGCAAGATTCTCGCTATTGAAGTTGATGACGCGACACCTGTGGAATTTAGCACAAACCTCGTGCGAATCCAAAAGCTCTAAGCGCCAAGCTTAGGGATTTGGGATAAGGGGTAAAAAATGAAAACAAAAAAACTTAATAAGATTCTCATCGCGAACCGCGGAGAAATCGCCCTACGCGCGATAAGGACAATCCAAGAAATGGGAAAGCAGGCTATTGCAATCTATTCTACCGCAGATAAAAATACTCACTATCTTGATGTAGCTGATGCTAAAGTGTGCGTAGGTGCGGAAAAATCCTCTCAAAGCTATCTTAACATTCCAGCAATTATGAGTGCAGCAGAGCTTTTTGGTGCAGATGCGATTTTCCCCGGATATGGATTTTTGAGTGAAAATCAAAATTTTGTA
The DNA here is from genome assembly GCF_001602095.1 of Helicobacter himalayensis. Taxonomy (NCBI): domain Bacteria; kingdom Pseudomonadati; phylum Campylobacterota; class Epsilonproteobacteria; order Campylobacterales; family Helicobacteraceae; genus Helicobacter; species Helicobacter himalayensis. The sequence goes on from NZ_CP014991.1 coordinate 1,530,983, forward strand.
GAAATCTGTGCGCATCACAATATCGAGTTTATCGGACCTACGGCAGAAGTAATGGTGCTAATGAGTGATAAATCTAAGGCGAAAGATGTAATGAAAGAAGCGGGCGTGCCAGTGATTATGGGAAGCGATGGTGCGCTAAAGGACTTTAAAGAAGCGCAAAAAATCGCTGAAGAAATCGGCTATCCTGTGATTCTCAAAGCTGCGGCAGGTGGGGGCGGACGCGGAATGCGCGTAGTGGAAAAGCCAGAAGTGCTTAAAAATCTTTATCTTGCAGCAGAATCTGAAGCGCTAAGCGCCTTTGGCGATGGCACAATTTATATGGAAAAGTTTATCCGCAATCCGAAGCATATTGAAGTGCAGATTCTAGCAGATAAATATGGGAATGTCTTGCATATAGGCGAGCGCGACTGCTCGGCGCAAAGACGTCAGCAAAAACTCATTGAGGAATCCCCAGCAGTCGTGCTAAGTGAGAGTGTGCGTAAAAAGCTTCTTAATACTGCCATCAAAGCTGCAAAACACATTGGCTATGTGGGTGCAGGGACTTTTGAATTTTTGCTAGATAGCAACTATGAAGATTTTTATTTTATGGAAATGAATACGCGCTTGCAAGTGGAACACTGCGTGAGTGAGATGGTGAGCGGGTTTGACTTGGTGGAATGGATGATACGCATAGCCGAGGGTGAAAAACTTCCTAGTCAAGATTCTATCACTTTCAAAGGGCATTCTATCGAATGTCGTATCACAGCTGAAGATCCGCAAAAATTCTACCCGTGCCCGGGTAAAATTACAAAATGGATTAGCCCCGGTGGTGCAAATGTGCGCCTTGATAGCCACGCGTATGCGGGCTACACCGTGCCGATGCATTACGATTCTATGATTGGCAAACTCATTGTTTGGGGCAAGGATAGAGATGAGGCGATAAGACGCATGCACCGCGCGCTTTCGGAGTTTTGCATTGAGGGCATTAAGACGACTATTCCTTTTCATATTAAAATGATGGAAAATAGCGACTTCCACCAAAGCAAAATCCACACAAAATACCTCGAACAGACTTTTTTACCGCAAAATGAAGAGTGAGTTGCGGTGATTTTGCGCTTTTTTAAGGGAAATTTATTTTTAAGGAGGTGTTAAGTTATGAAAATATCGAACTTGCAAGCTACGGATTCTTCAAGCATTGCCTTGCAAAAGGCAAACATACAAGAACTCAAATCCCCTGCAAAGACAAAAGAAGCTCAAAGCGTGAAAACGGCGAGCTTGGGAAACCTTAAAGATGAAAATATCAAAGAAACTAACTTAAATATTGGCAAATTGCAGGTTTTGCAAAAATCCCTAGATTCCCTTGAAAATCCTTTGCGTAAGGCACAAAAAGCACTTAGCACAGATTCTAAAGAACAAATTACTCAAGCGCGCGAGCAGGCTGAGGAAATCATCAAATCAAGCACTTTTAATGGGCAAAAAGTCTTTGGTGTGAGCATAAAAGATTCCAAAAACAATGTCGTGCTAGAGCCTGTGATGGTGGATACTTCACTTATTAGCGCTGATAAGCGCGAGCTTGAAATTTTTAGCAAAAATATTCAAAAATCTAAAGCGCAAGTAAAAGAGGCACTAAGCGCGCTTTCAAAAGACGCACAAGAAAATATCCAAACGCTTAACAAGACAAAGAATCTACCAGACAAAGATTCAATAGCAAACGAGCAAGATTCTGGCAAAATCTCTAATTTTTTCAAAAAATTTGGCGACTTTTTGCGTGGTGCGCAAGCAAGTCAAAAACTCGATAGTGAGCGCGTTTCAAAGCTTTTAACATAAAACCAGAGTTCTATTTTTTAAAACATCTTGCAACTTTCTACATTAAAAAAGATAGGATATGTGCGAAAGCGAAGTGAAACGAAACCAGAGCGGAGCTCATAAGAGCTTTTTCTCTTATGAGGATACATCAAAAAAAGGAAAAGTCACTATGCCTAACTTTTACCCTTACAGCACACAGCTTATTGATGAATCTGATAAAAAAGCTTTGCTTAGCGCGCTTGAAGGCACGCATTTAACGCAAGGTCAAAGGGTTGTGGAATTTGAAAAAGCTCTGGCAGAGTTTTGCGGGACAAAATACGCGCTTTGTCTCAACTCTGCTACTTCCGCGCTGTATGTGACTTATCATTGGTTTAAAGCGCAAAATCTAGATTCTCAAATCTATGCCATCACCACACCCATTAGCTTTGTTGCAACCTGCAATATGATGCTTGCAAATGCTATCACACCGCTATTTGCGGAGGTTTTACCAAATGGGAATATTAACCCAAAAAGTGTGCGCGAGATTCTCAATACTCATAAAAACAAAGAATCCATCAAATTACTTGTAAGCGTGGATTATGCAGGCTTAAGCGTGGAGGGCGAAGAGTTAGAAAAAATAGCGCAAGAATTTAATTTAGTGTGGATTTCTGATAGCTCGCACGCTTTTGGCGCAAGCTACAAGGGTGCAAAAATTGGCTCACTAGCACACGCAAGCATTTTTAGCTTCCACGCTATTAAGCCAATCACCACTGCTGAAGGTGGCGCGGTACTGACAAATGATGAAAGCCTTTATACGCACGCGCAAGCTATGTTAAGCCACGGCATTATCAAAGGCAGAGCGTGGAATTATGATTGTATCGACATTGGGTTTAACTTCCGAATGAATGAGCTAAGCGCAGCGCTTGGGCTTTCACAATTGCCAAAAATTGAGCACTTTATTTCTGCGCGCGAAGAAATTGCAAGATTCTATGACGAAATTTTTGCTAAAAATCCCTATTTTAGTGCTATTGTGCGCCCTTCATATATGCAGAGCAGCCATCATCTCTATCCAATTTTACTTTTCCCAAATCTAAGGTGTGCTAAAGAAGATATTTTTAACGCCCTTTTAGCACAAGGCATAGGTGCGCAAGTGCATTACAAGCCTATTTATCAATTTAGTTTATACAAAAAACTTTTTGGAGAAATGCGCCTTGAAAGCGCGGAATCTTTCTATCTCTCCGAGCTTTCAATCCCTTGTGCGCAAAATATGAGCATTAAAGATGCTAAAGAAGTGGCGCGCATTCTCTTGGAAGTGCTAGAATCTAGCGCGTGCGTGAGATAACAATGAAACTTAAAAGGTTTTAAAAAATGAAAAAGAATTTTTGCTTGATATTTTTAACAAGTCTTTTTTGCCTACAAGGCTTTGGAGCGGAATGCTATGAAAATGCGGATTTTTATTTCAAGGTTGAAACAAATTGCAATGAAGAACTTTGCAACACTACGCTTCTGCTGCTTGATAAGAAAAAACCTAATTCTTTTTTATTGCTAGATTCTCAAATCGGAGAGAAAAACACTACTTTTGTGGGTGAAAACGCAACTTACATTTTGGAGCAAAAGGCGTTGTATGTGCTGGATTCTCAAAATATTACAGAATCTAGCGCGCAATCTAACCCACAGGAAACAACCAAAGAAAGTGCGCAAGATTCCCAAACACAAGATTTACAAGATTCCCAACCTAACACACCTGATGCAGAAAATCCTCTTTCAAAAGCAAAAAAGCTCAATTCTATTGCGTGTGTGTATGCTGATGGGCTTAGTTTTAATACATTTTGGCAGGATTTAGGCGAGGGGCAGTATCAATTTGTCAAGCAAAAAACGCAAAATGATAGCAATGATTTGGACAAAGATGGGGATTTTTTTAGCATTTATCAAAATGGAGACAAACTCACTTTTGAATCGCTAGAACTCCGCACTGATAGCAGTGGTGCGGAAAGTCAAAGCCGCATTACACAAGATTTTTTGCTCAAGCCTTTAAGCAAAAATCAAGCCTATATTATTTCCTTGCAAAATAAAGCCTGTGGGGTGCTGGTGGAAAAAAAAGAAAATGAAAACGGCGCGCAGATTCTCAAAGTTAGCTCATTTGCAAATAAAAGTGTGTGTGATTTTTTACGCAAGCCAAATGGAGAGTATCTCATTACTGAAATTTACATTAAAAAGGCTCAAAAGTAAAACTTTTTTTTACCTTGCAAAAATTGTAAAGCTGCGATTGTATCCCATTATTTGTTACTTTTGCAAAACTTCTTTAGAAAAATATCTTCCTTTTGGGTAAATTTGTAGCATTTTGCTTTAAAAATGAGAATCTCACACCAAACAGCCCAAAAATGCGCCATTTTGGGATTGATAACCTAGTTTTTTAAACAAAAATAAATATGTATAAAAAATAATATATATTTACTTACAGCGCGCGTAAGGGTAAAATTACCACCGAATCCACAAATCCCGCGATTCAATGAAAGGAGGTTTTGCATTATAAACAAAATAAAGCATTACAATCTAAAAACCAAACAAGGGGGAAACAATATGCAACCAAACTTAAATCGCCGTGAGTTTATCAAAAATGCGGCAGTGGTTTCAGCAGCTTCAGCTGTTGGATTAAGCGTGCCAAGTGCTGCACTAGCAAAAGCGCAAGATGCACAGAAATCATGGAAATGGGATAAATCTGTTTGTAGATTCTGCGGAACGGGCTGTGGGATTATGGTAGCAACAAAAGATGGACAAATCGTTGCGGTGAAAGGCGACCCAGAAGCACCGGTAAATAGAGGGATTAACTGCATTAAGGGATATTTTTGTGCCAAAATTATGTATGGACAAGATCGCTTGACACAGCCTCTTTTGCGCGTTAATAGCAAAGGTGAGTTTGACAAAAAAGGCAAATTTGCACCTGTAAGCTGGAAACGTGCCTTTGATGAAATGGAAAAGCAATTCAAAAAAGCTTACAACACATTAGGACCAACAAGCGTGGCGATTATGGGAAGTGGGCAATACACCGTGCAAGAAGGCTATGCAGCAGTGAAGCTTATGAAAGGTGGATTCCGTTCAAACAACATTGACCCAAATGCAAGGCATTGTATGGCAAGTGCGGTGGTAGCATTTATGCAAACCTTTGGTGTAGATGAGCCGGCGGGCTGCTATGATGACATTGAGCTTACTGATACTATCATCACTTGGGGCGCGAATATGGCAGAAATGCATCCGGTATTGTGGTCGCGCGTCACTGATAGAAAACTCACAAATGCTAATAAAGTAAAAATTATCAATCTTTCAACTTTCACAAATAGAACTTCAGATATTGCGGATATGGAGATTATCTTCAAGCCACAAACTGACTTAGCTATTTGGAACTACATTGCAAGGGAAATTGTGTATAACAGACCAGAATCTATGGATAAAAAATTCATAGATAATCACTGCGTATTTAGCACAGGCTGGGTAAATATCGGCTATGGTATGCGTAATAATCCAAACCATAAAAGCTTCTCAAAAGCCGAAAAAGACATTGTGGCGAAAGAAAATAGCAAAATCCTAAGCAAAGATGAGGGTGTAACATTACAATATCTTGGGCTAAAAGCTGGCGATGAGCTAAAAATGGAAAAATCTGGCGTAGCTGATGCACATTGGCAAATTAGCTTTGAAGATTTCAAAAAAGCCCTCGCGCCTTACACACTTGATTTTGTCGCACAGCTTGCAAAAGGCGATGATAGTGAAAGCTTAGAATCTTTCAAAGCAAAATTACAACAGCTTGCAAACTACTACATTGAAAAAAATCGCAAGGTTGTAAGCTTTTGGACAATGGGCTTTAACCAACACCAAAGAGGCACTTGGGTAAATGAGCAAAGCTATATGGTGCATATGCTCCTTGGCAAGCAAGCAAAGCCCGGAAACGGTGCATTCTCGCTCACAGGACAGCCTAGCGCATGTGGCACAGCGCGCGAAGTTGGGACATTCTCTCACCGCTTACCAGCAGATATGGTGGTGGCTAATCCAAAACATAGAGAAATCACTGAAAAAATTTGGAATCTTCCAGCAGGCACGCTTAATGGCAAGCCCGGATTCCCATATCTTGGAATCTTAAGAAACCTAGAAGATGAAAAAGTAAAATGGGTGTGGGTGCAAGTCAATAACCCTTGGCAAAACACAGCAAATGCAAACCACTGGATTAAAGCAGCACGCGAGCTAGATAACTTTATCGTGGTAAGCGATAGCTATCCGGGCATTACAGCTAAAATCGCGGATTTGATTTTGCCTTGCGCGATGATTTATGAAAAATGGGGTGCGTATGGAAATGCAGAGCGTAGAACGCAACATTGGAAGCAACAAGTTTTACCACAAGGAAATTCAATGAGTGATACTTGGCAGGTGCTTGAGTTTGCAAAACGTTTTACACTTAAAGAAGTTTGGGGCAAAGATTACCCAGATTTAGGGCTTAAAAGCGTGCTAGAAGAGGCTAAGAAAATGGGTTACAACGAAAATACCACACTTTTTGAATACCTCTTTGCAAATGCAAAAGCGAAGAAATTTAGCGTAAATGATGCAATGCTTAAAAACAAACCGCTTAATTCTGAAGTCTTTGGCGATAGTAGGAAGGTAGAGGGCAGTGATGGCAAGGTATTTAATGGCTATGGATTCTTCGTGCAAAAATATCTTTGGGAGGAATACCGCCTCTTTGGCGTAGGACACGGACACGACTTGGCAGAATTTGATGTGTATCATAAAGTGCGAGGATTGCGCTGGCCTGTGGTTGATGGCAAAGAAACACAATGGCGCTTTAACTCAAAATACGATCCTTATGCGCGCAAAGAATCTGGGGGCAAAGAATTTGCATTCTATGGAAACAAAGGTGCGGCACTGCCTGTTGGTGATTTAAGCAAGCCTGCAGGCGAGGAGAAAAAACCTCTTGCAAATAGAGCAAAAATCTTTTTCCGCCCTTATATGGATCCTTGCGAAATGCCTGATAAGGAATATCCATTGTGGCTTTCAACCGGGCGTGTGTTAGAGCATTGGCATAGTGGAACGATGACTATGCGTGTGCCTGAGCTTTATCGTGCTGTGCCTGAAGCACTTTGCTACATAAGTGAGGCTGACGCGCAAGATAAAAAACTCAAACAAGGCGATCAAGTGTGGGTAGAATCTAGACGCGGAAAAGTCAAAGCACGCGTGGAAATAAATGGTAGAAATCGCCCACCAAAAGGCTTGGTGTATGTGCCGTGGTTTGATGAAAATGTGTTTATTAACAAAGTTTGTCTTGATGCGACTTGTCCGCTTTCAAAACAAACTGACTTTAAAAAATGTGCCGTGAAAGTTTATAAGGCGTAGATTCTAATGGATAAACAACGTAGAAAGGCTTTAAATTCAATCGCGCAAACTATGGGTTTAGTGGCGCTTGGCGGACTTACTTGGGGTGCATTTGTGGCAGAAGCTAAGTCAAATCCGCTTTGGCTCTATCCCCCCGGAGCGCGGGAGAATTTCGCAAATAGTTGCATTCGTTGCGGACTATGCGTAGAAGCCTGCCCATTTTATACGCTAAGCCTTTCAAAAGAAGGCACAAAGGGCTTGCCCGTGTTTGTCCCACGCGAGATTCCGTGCTTTATGTGCGAGGATATCCCTTGTGTGCCTGTATGTCCTACTAATGCGCTAGATGTTAATCTTGTCAGCACAAATGGCAAGCTTGATATTACAAAAGCGCGTATGGGCGTGGCGGTAGTGGATACACTTAATTGTATCGCGTATGCTGGCATACAATGCGATGCGTGCTACCGCGCTTGTCCGCTTATTGATGAGGCGATTTATTTAGAATACAAATCTAATGAGCGCACAGGCAAGCACACGATGATTTTACCTATGGTTGCAAATGACATTTGCACAGGTTGCGGGAAATGTGAAAAAGCCTGCGTCACAGAACTTGCAGCAATCCGCGTACTCCCACGAGAAGCGGTGTTAGGCAAAATGGGGACGAACTATATCAAAGGCTGGGAAGAACAAGATGAGAAACGTTTAGAATCTGCCAAAACACACAAAAAGACAGAATCTAAAGCCCAGACGCTTGATTATCTTAATAATGAGGATTTGTGATGTTAGCCTATCTTGCAAAGCGTAAATATTTGCTACTACGAAGATTCTCACAAATTGGAATCTTGGTGTTATTTTTTTTAGCAAATTGCTCGCTTATAAGCATTAACGGCACGCGATTTTTCGTAACGCAAGGAGATATTGCAAAGTTTGAAAAAAACGAGCGCAATTTAGCCATTGCAAACACAAAAGAGGATTTGCTCTCTTTCAAACTTTTGGAAGGCAACTTAAGCGCGTCTAAAGTTGCGGAAGTTGTGCCTATGAGCGATCCTTTGGCATTTTTGCAAATCTTTTTAGCAGGAGGAGCAATAAGCGCGGATTTAGCACTTGGGGTGGTTGTCGTGTTGCTCATATATGGGGTATTTTTAGGAAGAGGTTATTGCGCATTTGTCTGTCCGATAAATCTCATCACTGATTTTGCCGCCTATGCACGCAGGAAGCTTAAGATTGAAAATATCAAATTTCTTTCAATCCCTAGAAATGCAAAATTTGCAATGCTTGGCTTAAGCTTGTTGCTTTCTCTTATCTTTAGCGTATTGGCTTGGGAGATGATAAGCCCTATTTCGATATTACATCGAGGCATAGTCTTTGGTATGGGTGTTGGAGCGTTTGGAATCTTGGCGGTATTCTTGTTTGATTTATTTGCGCTTAAAAATGGCTTTTGCGCTCATTTGTGTCCTTTGGGCGCGACTTATAGTCTCATTGGCGCAAAGGCATTACTCAAAGTCAAGCATAAGGTGGAAAACTGCACCAAATGTATGGAATGCGTGAGAATCTGCCCAGAATCTCAAGTCCTAGATATGGTAGGCAAACACAGCGACGCGGTAAAAAATATCGCGTGTATAAAATGTGGTCGTTGTATTGAAGTGTGTAATGATAATGCACTAGGTTTTAGCATACTAAACTACAAAAAGGAGAGAGAATGAAAAAGTTGTTATTAGTTGCCTTGGCATTTTTTGGCGCGTGGCTTTATGCAAAAAGCGTAAGCGATACAGAAATCGGGCTTAGGAAAGTTCCACTTGAGAGCGAAAATGTGAAATTGCAGAATTTTAAATTCAACGATGCCCCAGCGGGTGAAAGTCAAAAAATCGAGCGTGCATTTGAAAATGCCCCGCCTCTTATCCCTCACGATATAGAAGGTATGACACCGCTCACACAGCAGGATAATCAATGTATCACCTGCCACGATCCAGCAGTGGCAAAAGATATGGGTGCTACCCCTGTGCCAAGCTCACATATGTTTGACTTGCGCGCTTCTAAAAAGATGAGCACAATTTCAGATTCACGCTTTAACTGCACGCAGTGCCATGTCCCACAAGCAAACGCAAAGCCTGTGGTGGGTAATAATTTCAAGCCTGTTTTCACAAACGAAAAACAAAAGCATCAATCAAACTTGCTTGATGTGCTCAATCAAGGCGTGAAATAAACTATTCAATGTTAGATTCTATTATTTTGATAGAATCTAACACGAATTCCAACACGATATCAATTTGAAGGCATAAGATTTTGCGGATTCTTAAAATTTATTTTTTACTACCTTTTTTGCTTACGCTAGGTTTTGGCGCACCATTGCAACCAAAACTAGAACTAAAAATAAAGTATGAAATTTCTTCGCTTGAGTTGCAAGAAGATACTTTATTTGTCTCAACCACGCAAGGTGTGCTTTTAGTATATGATATTAAGAATCCACAAAATCCTATTTTAAAGCAAACAATCACGCTCCCTTCTTATAAAGATTTTTTTGATAATTCTTATAAGCCAAAGATTTACAACACTGCGACAAACGCACAGGGCGAGATTCTCATTATCGCAGCAAATGGCAATTCCACGCGCGATATATTTTTGCAAAAAAATGACAAATTGGAGCTGTTACTTGAGGATCAAAATATCGCAAAAGCTGCGTGGGTTTCCCCCACTGAAGTAATTTTTGGATTCTTAAGCCACGAAATCGCGCTTTTTAATGTAGCGACAAAAACACTTATTTATCAAAACCAAATTACAAACTCAAGCTTTAGCGATATGCTTTACAACGCAAAAGATAGGATTCTCTACACCACGGGGGAATCTGGCGCGATTTATATCATCGATCCAGAATCTGGCGCGTTGATAGAAAAAATTAGCAACATAAATAAAGACAGAGTATTTCAAATCGCCTTTGGTGATAATAAGCTCGTAAGTGCGGGGAATGACAGACGCGTGGGCGTCTATACCTTGGAATCTGGCACAAAACTCACGCGTACAGATTCTCTAAAAACAAACTTTTTGGTTTATAGCGTTGGCATTAGTCAAAATGGCGAAAATATCGCATATATGAGCGATGAATTTGGTGAAATTACGATTACAAACTCCCACAATCTCAATGCGCCAAAAATAATACTAAAAGGCGTTAATGGTGTGGCAAATAGTATCTTTTTTTACAAAGATTTTGTTATCGTTGGCTGTGATGGCGACACCATCTACTTTTTTTATATTAGGGGGTGAAAAATGAATATCTCAAGTATCATTATCCGCGCAAAAACTCAAAATTGGCAGAATCTGCTAGAGAAAATTAATAAAATCGCTTATACAGAAGTCGCGCTTGAAGATTCTCAAAAAGGCATTATTATCGCCACCATTCAAGCCCCAGATACAGGCAAAGATATTGCCTCACTAAAAGAAATCAGCCAGCTTAAAGGCGTGTTAAGCGCGGATATGCACCTAACTTATAGTGAAGAGGAATTTAAGGGCTGTGAAATCAATATGAATGAAGTTGCTGAACTCATTGATACCACGCCGGTTGAAGAGATGAAATATAATGGCGATGTCAATAATCTTATGAAAGAATAGCGCCACCCACACTGCATTTTTAAGCACAAAAATTGTAAAATACCCTTTCACGCGCAAAGCACGCAGATTTGAAAATACACGCAAAGAATATCTAAAAATATTATGAAAAAAAGTGAGAGAAGGTAGCAATGACAACATTTAATACTTTTTTTATCAAGTGTTTAAGCAATACGCTTGGCTTTTTTTTAGCAAAAATCCCACATTCTTTTTTTCTTTTGCATGTGAAAGCCTTAGGCGCACTTTTTTGTTTCCTTGATAAGCGCAGATTCAACGATGCACTTGCAAATCTAAATTTTGTTTATGAGGATTCTCTTTCTCCAGCACAGAAAGAAGCCATTATCAAGCGCGCATACAAAAACTTCGCCTTTGTGCTTTTAGAATCTGTGCGCGTAGTGTTTTTAAATAAGAAAAAATATGCAGCGCGCTTTAGCTTTGAGAATGAGCATTTCATCACAAATTCTATTGCTAAAGATGGCAGTGCAGTGCTTATAAGCGCGCATTATGGCTATTGGGAGGCGATGGCTAGCATTTTGCCGCCTCATTACAGAATGTGCCAAATGGCTTCTTTAGGGCGCTTGACAGAATATCCGAGTATTAATCATATGATTATCAAACGGCGCGAGGCACAGGGTGTGAAGATGATTGACAAAAAAGGTGCATTTAAACATTTGCTAAAAATGTATAATGAAAAAAATGCACTTGTTGGAATCCTTGTCGATCAAAATATCGGGCTCAATGAAGGTATAGAAGTACGCTTTTTTGGTAAAAAAGCCACGCATACCACAATCGCTTCAATCCTTTCAAGACGCTTTAATGTCGCGATTGTGCCGGTGTTTATTGATTTTAATGAAGATTATTCACGCTTTGTTGTGCGCTTTTTTGAGCCCATCAGAGCACAAAATTCAAATGATAGTAACGCAGATATTTTGCACGCGACCCAAATGCAGGCAAATATCACAGAAGAAGTTATCCGCACGCACCCAAGTAGTTGGTTTTGGTTTCATAAACGCTTTAAGATTTTCTATCCGCAGATTTATACGCAAAAAAAGGCTTAATCTATGGAACTTTTTACGCATAAATTAACGCCTCAAGCAAATTTTTTTATCTCACAATCCCACCCAACACTTAAAATTAAGCTAAGTGGCGAGTGGAACTACACCACATCAAAAGCAAAACTCAAGGCTCTGCGCGCGAGTTTGCAAAAAGCAAATGTGCCAATCGAGCTAGAATTTGATTCAAACCTTGAAATAGATTTCGCACTTTGTGCGTTGCTTAAGTCATTTTTAGAATCAAAGTCCTACACCTTAGGTGAAAATCAAAATATTATCGAAATGTTCGCACTGCTTGAAAACTACCCGCAAGCCTACCCTATCCCGCATAAACCAAACTCGCTTCTTACTTCTTTTCAAGAATTAGGTGAAGGGGTGAAGAGCTTTTTTACAAATATGATTGATTTTATCAATTTCTTTGGTATGTGCCTTTTCTATCTCTTTTTAAGCCTTGTGCGTCCTAAGCGCTTTAAAATTGCCTCGATTTTTTATCACATTTCAGAATCTGGACTTAAAGCTATGCCTGTGGTGCTTATAACAAGCTTTATTGTAAGCTATGCAATCGCTATGCAAGGCGTTATACAGCTAGATAAAATGGGCGTACCAATTCTTAGTGTGGAGATTATTGCAAAGCTTTCTTTGCGCGAATTAGGACCTTTTGTTTTGGCGCTTGTTGTAGCTGGGCGCTCGGCTTCAGCTTACAGCGCGCAAATTGGCGTGATGAATCTCGCCGAAGAAAATGACGCGCTCAAAACTATGGGTTTTAGTGTGATTGATTTTTTAGTAACGCCTAGAATCTTAGCGCTTGTCATCACTATGCCGCTGCTTGTATTTTTAGCAGATATTGTAAGCCTCCTTTCTGGTATGCTTGCCATTAACGCGCAGGCTGGCATTAGTTTTACGCAATATTGGGAGCGCTTTTATGAGCATGTCAGTATCACACATTTTTTAGTCGGTATGGCAAAAGCGCCTTTTTTTGGGCTGGCTATCGCGCTAGTTGGCTGCTATCGGGGATTAAAAGTGCATGGCGATACAGAATCCTTAGGCAAAGAAACGACTTTAAGCGTGGTAAATGCGATATTTTGGGTGATTGTGATTAATGCGATATTTTCATTTTTTACCACAGCACTTGGAGTGTGAAAATGCAAAAAAATATCATCGAAGTAGAAAACCTCTGCACGCGCTATGGGGAAATAACAATCCACGATAACATAAGCTTTGTCGTTAGAGAGCTTGAAATCTTTGCAATCCTAGGTGGCAGTGGAAGCGGGAAAAGCACCTTGCTACACAATATGCTTTATCTGCAAAAGCCTTACGCTGGAAGTATCAAGTTTTTTTCACGCGATATTTGGAGCGTGATAGATTCTAGACGCAGGGAAATTTTGGATCATATTAGCATTATGTTTCAATTTGGTGCGCTTTTTAGCTCTATGAATATTTTAGATAATGTCGTAATGCCACTCTCACAAAAAGGCGCTTTTCCACAAAAGACAGCCGAGCAGTTAGCACTATTTTGGATTGAGCGTGTGGGATTGCCAATGCAGAGCGCGTATAAATATCCTCACGAGCTAAGTGGTGGTATGAAAAAGCGGGCTGCATTAGCGCGCGCACTTATTACAAGCCCAAAGATTCTCTTTTTAGATGAGCCTACAAGCGGACTTGACCCAAAAAGTGCGCAGGGCTTTGATGAACTCATTCTTTCCTTACGCGAAATTGCAAAAACCACCATTGTGATGGTAACACACGATTTAGATTCTATACGCGATAGCGTGGATAGATTTATTTTATTAGAAAACAAAAAAATCGCATTTTACGGGAATCTGCAAGAGCTAAAAGCAAGCGGTTTGAAAACAGATATTTTTTCAGGCTCAAGGGGTCAGCGCATAATGTCTTAAATATTTTTCTTTATCTTCCTACTTAATCTACTTGTCAAAAGCACAACAAAACCAATCCATATAAGAATAATCATAGGAAACACAAACGGATTAAGGTCAAGTTTCTCCAAAATCTCTAAAACAAGATTGCTTGCAAAAAATGTGCTAAAGCCGACCACAATAGCCCACAGCAAGCACGCGAACATATTTTGCAAAAGAAAATTTCTAAAATTATAGCGACTAATGCCAATGCTTAGAGGAATGATAAAGCGCACAATATGGATATATTTGCTAATAAAAATGCTTATTTTGCCATATCTTTTAATCCAAATTTGTGCGAGTGCCATTTGACGCGAATATTTTGAGAAAAAAGGCAGAATCTCTTTTTTATAATGACGCGCAAGATAGGCTGTAAGAGAGCTTCCAATGGTATTTGCCACAAAGGCGATAAGCACACAAAGAGTAATATCCATCTTCCCAAGTGAGCTCATCGTCGCAGCAGCTATAAGCCCCACATACCCACCATAAAGGCAGTATGCAAAAAGGAGCAAATAGCCCCAAGTGTCTAAACTATCCAACACATCTTGCAACAAGAGCCTTCCTTATTTAGTAAGCAAATCTCGCAAACACAAGGAAATTATTTGAAGAGGCAATGCGTCCTTGTGTAATAGTGTTGTTACTACTATTCCAAGTGCCAGCATTAGCCGTGTAGCTTACAAAACCACCACCTACTTCTAAACTCATATTTGCCTGATTCCATACCGTGCCTTGCGCCATAAGGTTGTATTCTTGATAGTCTAGGAATGAGGCAAGCGCGTGAATTTTCACTCTTTTCCAATCCATTCCAGCGTATAAATATGCAGTTAGTGTGTTATTAAGGAAGTAAGGCGCTACGCCCCCCGTAGCTACAGTTACGCCAAGCTGATTCACACCACGTCCTAACGTATTGCCGTAATAGCGCGTAGAATCTGTAATCGCCCAAATCCCACCAGTGCCTTCTCTACCGCCTACATAATGCGCACCAAAGCCCACATAAAAATCATTCATAATAGTGATTTTCTCATCACCCCACACAAGAAAGCTAATATCTTCACCTGTTTTTTGAATATCTTTCCAATCTGTATTGCCGTATTGGAAAATCCCGCGTAAAGTTGTCTTTGCATTGAAATTTTTTGCAAGATTTACGCGAAGGCTTGCCGTAATACCACCTTGTGCAAGAGCAGAACCATTTTGTTTTGTGCTTTGGTGATTTCCTTGATTGTCATAAACAAATACACTACCGGGCAATTTTGAGTTAAACAACCCAAACGCGTCAATAAGCCATTTTGAACGATCTGTAAAGCTAAAGCCACCAAGCAAAACTTCTCCGCCGATAAATGCGTTTTTATAATTTTGACTATAAGGTGTCACTCCTGCTAATTGTGTCCCGTTTCTCGCACCAATTTGCCCTTTTTTATACCCAGTGCCAAGCATAGAATTTACCCACGCACCATAAACATCAAAGCGATTTGATACAGAATAGCGCGCCGCAATCCCTTGCATATTTCCATCTAGCCAATCATTCATAATAAAATCGCTATTAAAGCGCCCAACTGCCGCTTCTAGCGTCTCTCTCACCTTATCATCTTTATCTCTCGTGCTTCGCTTATATTTCAAATACGCATCAGAAATATCACCTACACTACTTGAAGGAGTATTGCCTGTGGGGATACTCCACGCACCAATGGCACCAAGCCCAGCATAAAAACCACTTCTATTAAAGTTAAATTCCGCCCCGCTTCGCACATGGAATCCAAATGCGTTAGGCTGTGAGTTAAACATTCCTGTAAGATAACCAAATGGATTGATATTAATCTCCACTGCTGATGCGCTTGAAGCGACAAGCAAACTACCTAGTGTTAAAGACGCGAAAGTCTTTTTCATTGATTCTCCTTATTATTTCTTTTTGTGATAGGGCGCGCATTGTATCTTTTTTGTCCTTAAAAAATTCTATTTCTTTAAATGTATCGCCTGCGCGGAAGTAAATTCCGCAAGGCTTCGCTTCAGCTTCGTTACACTTCGCTTGCGCGCGCATACTCAACGTTTTTTTGATTGATAAGGCTTATAGATTCTGTCCCGATTTTGGTTGTTTAGAATCTATATTTAAATGTATCGTCTGCGTGGAAGTAAATTCCGCAAGGCTTCGCTTTAGCTTCGGCTCTATTCCTTAAATTGTATCACTTACAAGAGCAAAGCCCCCGACAAGCTTCGCTTCGCGTGCATACTTAACGCGTTTCTATTAATTAGCTTCTAAGATTCTGTCACGCGGTTTGATAATCTTTAGATTCTTCGCCTAAAGACTCAGAATAACAAAGAGAGAGGTCAATATGACAAGCCTTGTTTTTGTTATATTGAGTGGGCGCGAAATATCTCGGTTTTTAGAATCTATTCCTTTAGATTCCAAGACTCTTAATATTTGCCACAACACCATCAATAAGCCTTACTCGCGCTTTGTCATACGCCCAAGCGATATGTGGTGTGAGTAAGATTTTATGCGCGATTTTAGGATTCAAAAGCGGGTGGTTTGGCTTCATAGGCTCGTTTTCTAGCACATCTGCACCAAAATAAAGCTCCCTAGATTCCAACTCTTTTGCAATATCCTCCTCATTCACAATGCCCCCACGTCCCATATTTAGCAAAATTGCACGCTTTTTGAGAAGCTTTAGATTCTCAGCATTTAGCAGATTTTTTGTCGCGGGATTAAGTGGTGCGTGGATAGAAATCACATCGCTTGTGCTTAAAAGCTCCTCTAAGTTTTTTTGCGGATAGGTGGCATTGCTATTTTTCCCGCTGGTTGAAAAGTAGCTTACTTTCGCGCCAAAGGCACTTGCTAGCCCTGCTACGCGCTCACCAATGCTCCCTAGCCCAATAATCCCCCACTGCAAGCAATCAAGCTCTAAAAGCGGGTTTTTTATATGCGTGAAAGTTTGACTTTTCACCCATTCGCCATTTTTGCAATAGCGCTCATAATAAGGCAGATTCCCCAAAAAGCTAAGAGCTAGCATTAGCGTGTGTTGCGCCACAGCATTTGTAGAATAGCCCGCGACATTTTTTACCACAATGCCTTTTGCGCTTGCGCATTCTAAATCTACATTATTCATACCCGTAGCCACGATACAAATAAGTTTTAGATTGGGAAGATTTTCTAAAATTTGAGAATCTAGCACGACTTTATTTGTCAGCACGATTTGTGCGTCCTTTGCGCGCTTTATGACTTCATTTGGACTTGTTACAGGATAATGTGTAAAATTCCCCAAACTCTCAAACACACTCAAATCGCATTCCCCAAGCGTTTGAGAATCCAAAAACACGATATTTGCTTTCATTAATCACTCCTTAAAGCTGGATATTGATAAAACCCAAACAATGGTATAATAACTATTCTAAACGCGCAGGCAACAACTGCGTAAAATTCCATAAAAAGAAGTCATTATGCAAAATCTTTCCACTTTTAAGGCTCATACAAAAGTCGTGCAAACACTTTTAGAATCTATCCCTTTTATACGCGAATTTCGTGGGAATGTGATTGTTATCAAATATGGCGGTGCGGCGCAGATTACGCCAAAATTAAAAGAGAGTTTTGCGCTTGATTTGGTGCTTTTGTATATGGTTGGCATAAAGCCTGTCATCGTGCATGGCGGGGGAAAGAGGATAGATTCTATGATTGCAAAATTAGGCATAGAATCTGAATTTAAAGATGGCTATCGCATAACGAGCAAGGAATGTATGAATATCGTAGAAATGGTGCTAAGCGGGGAAATCAACAAGGAGCTAAGTGCGTTTTTAAATCTCCATGGTGCGCAGGCTGTGGGCTTAAGCGGGAAAGATAGCGCAATGCTAAAAGCGCGCCCAAAAGATAATGGCACTTTTGGTTACACCGGCGAGATTACTGAAGTTGATACAAGGCTTTTAGAAAATCTTTTGAATGAAGGATTTTTGCCTGTGGTTGCGCCAATTGCGATGAGTGAAGATTCTATTGGGCTTAATATCAATGCAGACATTGCTGCGTGCGAGATTGCCAAAGCGCTCAAAGCACAAAAAGTGATTTTTCTAACAGACACCACCGGCGTGCTAGATTCTCAAGGCAAGCTTATGAGCTCGCTTAATCCCCAAAGCATTGCAAAGCTCAAAAAAGAAAGGGTCATTAGTGGCGGTATGATACCAAAACTAGAGGCTTGTATCTCGTGCGTGGAATCTAGCGTGCAAAAAGCCCACATCATCGATGGAAGGATTGAGCATTCCCTCCTTTTAGAGCTTTTCACCAATCAAGGCATAGGTACACAAATCACCAAATAACACGCTTTGCGTAGATTCTCAAGTGGTTTTCAAAGCTTCGCACGCCAAAAGGCGATAAAAAGTGCAAATAATCCTAAAGACAAAAAAAGCAAAGAATGTGTATTTTTATACAAAAACGAAAAATCCTGCGTGTTTTTAAGAAACGTCAAAATAGCGCTTTCATCGCTTTCATCTAAACTTGCCTGCACGCGCTCCCATAAATGCGCCTTATAACCAGAAAGCGCGAAATCCTTTGGCGCGCTTACCACCACCTTATTTTGAGAATCTTTAATGAGTGTGTTTTCAAACTCAATCACATCTCCTTGCATACTTGCAAACAGCCATAACAAAGCACCTTGCGTAGAATCTAGCCCTTTTGGTGTGGCAAAATCGCCATCACTTAAAAGCACAATTTTTTCTCCATAAAATTTTGCCATCTCAAGTGCTAAATCCACATTGCTAGCACCATTATCAAGCGCGTTTAAATCAAACTCCAAATGCTCCCCATAAGGCAAAGAGAGATTTTCCAAAAGCAGTGCCTGCGTGCTAAAATCACAGCTAAAAGGGGAAAGCAAATATGCGCTTTGTGAAAAAATAATGATACTAGAGCACAGCTTATGGTTTTTAAGAATCTTCGCAAGCTTTGTGGTGGCAAATTTCAAGCGCGTGGGATAAAGGTCTTTTGCAAGCATTGATTTTGAAACATCAAGTACAAAAACTGCATTTGAACTCTTTGGTAAATTACTCTGTGTCAAGCAAAGCGCGCACGCCGTGCAAAAGCAGATAAATGCGAGAAAAGCAAAGATTCTAAAATCCAAGAGCGCTTTTAAATTTTTGTGTAAAAAAAAGTTTTTCACACTTGCAAAAATCCCTAAAATCCCACTCACAAAGCCATATTTAAGCCACCAATACACAAGCAAAAACACAATTCCAAGCATAATAAAAAAAATCTGCAACGAGTAGCTGTAAGGCACGACTACGCTATGTGGGATAATCTCGCCAATGGCATCAAAAATAGAATCCAAACTTTTAGAATCTGTTGCTAAATACGCGCGCCCACCGCTTGTTTTTGCGATATATTCTAAGCTTGTCAAATCCGCGCCCTCGCCAATACTGATAGTAAAGATTCTCACATTTTTCTCAAGTGCCAAGTTAAGCAGCTCGCTTGTTTTCATCTTTGAATCCGTATCAAAGCCATCGGTAAGCAAAATAATGCTTTTTTGCGCATTTGGGTGCGTGGGCACACTTAGCGCAAAAATTGTGCGCGCCAATGCGTCATTTATCGCTGTTTTACCCCCAGCCATACCAAGACTTAGACTATCAATAAGCGCGCTTAAATACGCTCTATCGCTACTTAGTGGATTTAGCATAAGGCTATGCTCACCAAAAGGTACAAGCAAAATACTATCATAGGGATTTTTAGCGATAAATTTTTTACTCACACGCTTAAGCACCTCAAGGCGATTTGGGCTCTGCGTGCTTTGATTATGCAAAGTTTTTGGATCTTCAAAGTCGTTGATGTTCCCAAAGTCGTTCATATCCATAGAATGGCTCGTATCAAGCACGAGCGCGATTTGACTTTGCATTTTAGGAAAAGAAAATTCACTCAAAATAATATTTGGCTCTGCAAGCGCGCAAATAAGGCAAATCGTGCCCAGAATCTTCAAGCATTCTACAAATTTCACACTTTTTTTTGCGCGCATCATCTGTGCGTTCGCCACGAGCTTTGGCACAAAACGCGCAAACAAAAACAACACCACAAAAGGCAAAATAACAAGAAAGGCTAAGGGTGTATTAAAAATCATACACGCTCGCAGAGTTTTTGGTATTGGCTAAGGATTTCATCACTTAGTGGTGGTGGTGCGGGGCTAAATTTATACATTACAAGCTTAGATTCTAGCTCTTTGGCGAGACGAAACGCGGGGGAATTGTGCTTTAGCGCACGCGGATAAAGTGCGCTAAAAGTAAAGGCAAAGTTTTTAGAATCTGAAATATCTAGAGATTTGAGCGCTTTTTTATAAGGATTTGCACGAAAAAAAATAATTCCGCAAGCAACGCAAACACACACGCACAGCACACTTAGCCCAATATACACTAAAGAATGCGCCCAAAGCAATGAAGGTTCAAAAATATCAGCTAGCTCTTGCATTTTGGCTTAAAATATCTCAAAAGCAAGAAACTCACAAACGCTATGGCGCACACCACACCAATTGTGCTAAACGCCTCGACATAGCCAAAAGGCTGGTGCAAGTCAAAATACTGCCCCCCCAATTCTTTGGATTCTCGAGGCTCTTTTTGTAAAAACTGGCTAAGCCCTTCATTTGCGGTGTTTTCAACCTTATCAAAACTGCATATTTTTTGCTCTTGCATATTTGTGCCTTTTATAAACTTTCAAGACAGGATTCACAGCGCGCGCAGGGTTTCTCTATCGAGCTAGAGACAAACTGCCAGCAACGCGGGCATTTCTCCCCATTTGCGTATGTAAGCACAAATTCACAATTGCTAGATTCCCCAACCTCAGCGCCTTCAATGCTAAACTTCCCAAGCACCTCTCTATCTCCTTGCTCACTTATATGCCCCTGCTCACTTACAATCAGCCAATTTTTAAGCTCGCTAAATTCATCTTGCTTTGTGCTTAGAATGCAAAGCTCAAGGGAATTTTTCACCCTTTTTTCCTTCTTAAGAGAATCTAGCACCTCTCCAAACTTCTCCCTCACGCGCAATAAACGCTTAAAATTAAGCTCATTGTAAGAATCTAGCGCGCGCTTAGTGATTGTGGCTTGAGAAAAAATATCACAATTTTGCAAAGAAAAAATATCTTTTCCGCCCTCTTTTATCACTTCGCTTGCGTATGAAAACGCCTCATATGCGGTATAAGTGAGTGTCGGCGCGATTGCAAAAAGAACTTTTTTGCAAATTAATGCCATTGTAGTTTGTATGCTAAGCCTGCGCGCAGAAGTTACACTATCACAATACAGACTATCCTTGCATAGATCCATATAAATTCCGCTCAAAGTCGTGCTTAAAAAATTCATCAACACACTAAAAGCTTTAGCAAACTCATATTCGCCAAAAAGTTTTATTGCGTTTTGGCATTCTTGCTCCGCGATTTTTAGCACCGCCACATCAAGCGCGCTATCTAGCGGGGCGAGGCTTTGCAAGCCCTCAGTATTGGCAAGCAAAAAGCGCAGGGTATTGCGGATTTTTTTATACTGCTCGGCAGTTTGGTTGAGAATCTCGCCAGAGATTCTTTGGTCGTTTTGATAATCGCTCATCGCCACCCAAAGACGCAGAATCTCGCTCCCGTGCGTTTTTAGCACTTCTTGCGGAGCAATTGTATTGCCTTTTGACTTGCTCATTTTCTCCCCATTACCATCCATTGTGAATCCGTGCGTCAAAAGCGTCTCATATGGGGCTTTGTGATTTATCGCGCAACTTAGCAAAAGTGAGCTTTGAAACCACCCTCTGTGCTGGTCGCTCCCTTCTAAATACATACTCGCAGGACACGCGCCCGCATCATAATTCCCACTTTGCAACACAGCATTCCAAGTGCTACCGCTATCAAACCACACATCTAAAATATGCTTGCCTTTTTGCAAAAACTCCGCGAGGTGGGCAAAGTTTGGCGGAAGTAAATCTTTGACTTCCTTTTCCCACCACGCATCACAGCCCTCTTTTTCAAAAATCTGCGCCACAAAATCAAGCACTTCAGTATCTAATAACACAGAATCATCACGCGTATCGGTAAAAAACGCTATCGGCACACCCCAATCGCGTTGGCGTGAAATGCACCAATCAGGGCGATTTTGTATCATTCCCTCAATCCTGTTGCGCCCAGATTCTGGATAAAATCTCACATTCTTAAGCTCCTGCAACGCAATCTCACGCAAAGTCTTGCCCTCAAAAAACGACGTATCCATCATAATAAACCACTGCGTGGTCGCGCGATAAATCACAGGTTGATGTGAGCGCCAGCAATGCGGGTAGGAATGCGTGATTTTGCTCGCTTTCAAAAGATTTGCCCCCAAAAGCTCCAAAATGCGCGACTGCGCCTTAAAGACTTGCACGCCGATAAATTCTCTTGCATTTGGCAAAAGCCCTAGATTCTCCACAAGTGGCGAAAAACAGCCCTTGTCATCAACAGGCATAATCACTTCCAAACCATACTTTAGCCCGATATAATAATCCTCTTCGCCGTGTCCGGGTGCTGTATGCACCGCTCCTGTGCCGTCATTTAGGCTCACATGCTCACCCAAAATAATTACAGAATCCCGCCCATTAAGCGGATTTTTTGCCTTAAGATTTTCCAAACTCTGCGCGCTAAATTCTTTCACAATCATACCTAAGTTTAGTTCAGAATCTAGCCTTTCAAAAAGGCTTTTTGCCACAATCGCGCCATTTTGACAAAGCACATAAGTCTCATTTGGGTTTATAGCAATGCCGACATTTGCAGGAAGCGTCCAAGGTGTAGTCGTCCAAATCACAAGCCCAGCGCTCAGCGCATTATCAATACCAAGCGCACTTTTTGTATTTTCTTGCAAATCAAACTTCACAAAAATAGAATCTGAAACCTTATCTTGATACTCCACTTCCGCATCTGCAAGCGCGCTCTCACACGCCCAGCTCCAATAAATGGGCTTTGAACGCTGTGTGAGCAGTCCTTTTTTAGCAATCTCACAAAGTGAGCGATAAATCTGCGCTTCAAAGGCAAAATCCATTGTTTTATAAGGATTCTCAAAATCTCCAAGCACTCCAAGCGCTTGAAATTCCTCACTTTGAATCTTGACAAAATCCCCCGCCCACTCACGACAAAGCGCTCTAATCTTTGTTTTTGGAAGTGTGTCTTTTTTTGCCTTTGTGATTTTTTCCTCAACTTTTTGCTCTATGGGCAATCCGTGGCAGTCCCAGCCGGGTACATACGCGATATTTTCACCTGCAAAAAAATGATATTTCACCACCATATCTTTTAGGATTTTATTTAACGCGTGCCCGATGTGTAAATGTCCGTTTGCATAAGGCGGACCATCGTGGAGGTTAAAGCTTATTTTAGCGCTTGCATTGCGCGCCTTTATATCTTTGTAGAGATGATTTGCCTGCCATTGTGCATAGAGTTTTGGCTCATTTTGTGTGAGATTCCCACGCATAGGAAAAGGCGTATTTGGTAAAATAAGAGTGTCTTTGTAATCCATCGCACTACCTTTAAAAAAGTGATGATTGTTTAGATGTTGCTGTTTTAAGTGCGTGCGATTATAGCAAAAGAAAGTTTAAAGCTTATGGTCTTAATGTCTATGTTTTAGACGTAGATGAACTTTTAGAAAATTTTATTTTTAATCTGTGCGATAATGCGACTAAACACAATCACAAAGGTGGCTTTGTTAAAGTGAAACAAGAATTTTGGGCAAAAATGTAGAACTCCGCATTAAGGATAATGGCATAAGAATCCCCAAAGAATTACAAGAGTGCATACCTGAATGCTTCTTTTGCGTAGATAAAAATCATAGTAAATGGCGGAAGCGGGCTGAAGTTTTCTATTGCAAAATCCGTTTTAAAATCGCACAATGCCACTATAAGCGTCAAGAGCGACATAAGCAAGGGGAGTGAATTTTACACACATTTCACTCCAAAAGCCCCGCATAAAATTAAGGATTAATCAAAAGTGCTTGGCGGATTGGTGGATTAAGCAAAAACAAATTACTCAAATCCACAAAAGGAATACTACTATCCACATCACAAGGGCGTATCCCTATGCCTCTACCACTTGGAAGCGTAGGATTATTAAACACAGTCATACACTCATTTTTTTCAAGCACGAAGGAGCGGATTTGCACTGCTGGAGTGGTTGTTGGGATAATCGTATAAAGGGTTTCGTATTTTTTAGATTCCAAATCCTTTTGACAAGATTTACGCGTAAAAAACCCACTCTCATCAATCGCCAAACAAGTATCTTGCGTTCCAAGCTGGACAAACTGCACAGCCCCTAAATGAAAATCCTTAAAAGGGTCATCTCTTAGCATATCATCGGTTAAAGGAATATCACGCAATACCCAATTCCTATCCTCTCCAAATCCTACAATATCCCCAGAATACGCACTTCTTATAGAAACAGGCGGTGTGAATTCCTCAAGATCTGGAATCTCAGGACCTTCCCCATAAACATTAAGCACCAGTAATAAAGCTATAAATAATCTTTGCATAATATTCCTCTCCTAAAATTTACCAAAACGCACAGGAAAATGGTCTGAAGATAAATGTGAGCGCACACTAGTAGCCATTAATAATGCAGTAATAGCAGGTGGGGCAAAACGCGCTCTTGCATCTGGGGAACTTCTTCCAACCACAGCATAATCTAGAATCCTATTTGCACCTGTTCCGCTAAAATGTGTCGCAGAGTTTTGCGTAACAATATGCGTGTGATTTGTAATCCTTGTATCAAGCCCTGCCAATAAGCTCGCAGGGTCACGGTTAAAATCCCCAGCAATTATCCAATTAAGATTCGTGCGGTTAAGAAAATTATCATGCACAGCTGTAACTAAAGCCGTGGCATCTCCTCCACCACTTGCAAGAGCATGGATATTAAAAAACGCATCATTTCCGACTCTAATCCCAATAACAGGACGCGAAACATTTGGTGCAACCGTATTTTGAGAGATGACAAAAACCTCGTCAGCCTGACTTCCGCTTACAATGGCTAGATTCACCCTTCTAGCCCCAACATCAATATTTGCATAATAAATATAAACCATTCTTGGTCTTGAACGCGTCCCCAAATCCCAGATGTATTCTTGTATGGGCGTTCCACCGGGCTGTATAGCTCTACCAGTAGGTCTAGCACTTGCTGGAACGCTTCCTGCTTCTTGCACCATTAAAATATCCACAGGATTATCTCCTGTGATAAGCTGCCTAACACTAACATTCCATTTATTTTCTGTGCTTGCTGAAGAACCTTGCAGATTCCAAGTCCCAATAATATAATCCTCAATCTTCCCAAAAAGTAGGACAAAACTTAAAAGCATTAACATAAAAATTTTCATCACGAGCCCTTAATTATTCTCTATGCTAAAGACTAGCCCCGCATTAACAGGAGGCGCGATAATAAACCATTGTTGGTCGCTATTTAGCGTATTTGAGCGCACACAATCTGTTAAAAAAATACTAAAAAATCTTGTTGCTTGATTGTTTGGTGTTTGCAAACACTGCTTGGTTGCGACATTTTGAATTTGCACGGCTTGATTATCAAAAAGATTAAAAGTCCATAATTGACTAGGATCGTCCATATTGCAATAAGAGTGAATCACTCCATTTTTATACGCGCTCAAACAAGTGTTTTGTTTGATATTTTGGATAGCAACACTTCCATTTGCTTTAGTAAAAATCCGCCAAATCCTAGCCTCACCAAAGTCAAGACTATCTATCAGGGAATAGCCCCAAACCCAATTCCCGACATTTAATGCCCAAAGCGTTAGTACGCCACCTTCTGGACTCATAATAGACAAAGAATCAGAAGCTACACCACTAAGTCCGCTACTTCCTAACAAAGGCATTCTTGTATATTGTTTGTATTTTTGTTGCCCTTTTGCTTTGGTGCTTGGAGGCATTAATTTTTGAGATAAATCAGGTCCTTGCACTAAGCTTACTCGCTTTTGAGCATCAGCTTTTTTAGATTTAACAGGTGGGGTTGGGTATTTGCCAATCCCTAAATCTAAGCTTTTTGCACAGCCCACAAACAATAACACCATTAAAAGGATAAAAACCTTATACATAAAAAACCCCTTAATATAGTTTAGTAAATTTTTAGCTTTATTAGTCTTAAAGTTTCGTAAAAAAGGCTTGAAAGTTTAAAGGTAGTAAATTTGCTATAGATTTTTAAAAACATTGAAAAGAGTATGAAACTAGCTTACGTTACAAGCATTTTAAAGGATAAAAATTTATCTTTAAGCTTTGAAAATATTTTATCTGAGAAGTAAGATTTTTATAAAATATCCTTTAAAAAATCTTTCAATACTTCATAAATTTCTTGTTTTCTTTGCTCTATATCTTCTTTATCCCAATTGTGTTTTTCTCTCAGGCTAAGTTCTTTTGCTTCTTGGAATTTGAATTTTTTATATTCTATTTTGTTGCCGATTTGTTCTAAATATTCTTTGTGTGTTTCTTTATCCTAGCCATCAAAGTTAGCATTTTGCCATGGTTTTGGTAAAATATGCTCCACTTCAAGTTTTAAATCATTGGTTTCTTTAAACCCATTATAAAATATAAGCATATAAAAATAAAATATATTTCAGTTTCTTTGTATCATTTTACTTAAACATAGTATAAAAACTTTCAAATATCAAATATAGGGAATGTGTATTTTTTATTATGCTTTGTAAATATCATTCAGAATATCTGCATTGATTTTAAAAACCCTCTCCAAAATGAGTTTTGTTCCTGTTTGTCTGTTTAGAAATGGTAAAATAATGAGTTTGAGTCAAATTCCTTGCCCTTAAAATATTGTTTATTTTTCCACACCAAACAACTAACAAAAGATTTCCAACTTGCATAAAGAAATTTATCTAAAATAGTATCATTGTCGTCTATATCAAGATATTTTTCATCTTCTTTTGTGAAAAACACCACAATGCTAGATATGGTAGTATCATGTTAGCTGCCTCAGCTTTGGCAATATACGTCAATTGTGTGAATAAAAAATCTAAGCTATTGATTTTTCATTTTCTTCTTTAGCTTCTAATTCTTTCCAACACTGCGCGAATTCTTCGAGATTTTCCTCTAGAGTTTAAAAGCATTAAATATAGTATCGCGGATGTTTGACTATCACAAACTATAAGCAAAATAAAAAAAACATTGCTCTCGCTTCTTGTTGATAAACATTTTGCAAAAATTCTCCCAATCAAGCGTTCTGTCTTGTTTAAATTCTGAAAGTTCGTTATAAAAGAAAAGGTAATTTTTTACATAATTGTTTTTAAGTAAAGTTTTGTTATTTTCAAGCTCGATTGAGTCAATTTTTTCACCGAGCAAAACCTTTAAATTTTCTGAATCTCTCTGTAATTACTTTACTTTGAAGGTGGGGATTTTCAAATAAGAAATTTTCCTCATCAATATCATATTCCCATAGACATTTTCCAAAGCCTTCAAAATAACTCCGCTTTGCCATTTGTTTTTCATTTTTAAAGCTTTCGTAAAAAGCTCTAAAGAGTAGGCTTAAGGTTGTAGGTCTTTGTTGTCATCGATAATATCTAAGGTGTTTTTATCACCTTTACTTCTGTAAGCAACGATAGAACCTAAAAAGTATTCTTCAAGTTCTCCGAATTTCTATTGTCAAAAACTCTTATAATATCATCCCACAAATCCTCACGCTCTTTAGTCCCCCAATGATAAGGTCTTTGATATTGAGGGATTACAAAGCTATACCCTCCACTTAATAATTGAGTGACAAACTGTTTCTGCGAATCAAATTACATTAACTCTCCTTATATTTATTTTAAAGCCTGCACCATATCAAAAAAACAAATCAAGGGTTTTAAGCCCATATTTTGACTTAGAATTTCACAAAAGCCTTATAATTTTACTCGCTAAAACTCCTTTATCAAAGGGCAAAACAAAAAGATTCATTTTTAAACAAGACATTAGAACAATTAAGTCTTGTCTCTTCGAAAATTACTAAATCAAGCTTTTACTTGCTTGCTTCATTCTCACTTTACTTTCCACGCAATAAAGCCTCTATCCTTTGTTTTTCCTTACTTTGAGTAGTGTTTAGCCGTAAAAGAGGGATATGGTATTTTTCTAAAATACTATCTTTAATTTTATCTCTTTTGCTTTGTTTTTCTTCTTTATGATAGTTATAACCATCTACCTCAATACAAGCAACCAAGCCTTTATCAAAGCGGTTGTAAATCACAAAATCAATATGACTTAAAGGATTGAGCGCGAATTTTCTCTCTATTTCATTGAGTTTTTGTGTGTTGTTTAAGATTCTAGCCAAAGGGATATGAGTAACAAAATCTAAATGCGAAAATTCTGCTTTTGTAAAAATTTCATTGAGTAAAGCCGCTATAAGCTTTTCACTCTCATATACTAAATTAAAATCTTTAGCCTTAAGATGTTTTTTTAAATACGCCATTCTAGCCTTTGCATTTTCTTTATAAAGTAAGTCAAAGATTGATTGTATCTGGCTTTTAGAGATTTGAAAATTATGATATTGTATGAATTTTGCTAAATCACTTAGATGATTTTGACTTTGGAGCAAATCTTGTGAAATCACAAGTTTAAAATACCTTTTAGCACGGCTTACAGCTACATTTAAAATCTGTGCATCATTAAGAAAATCATTGATTTTATTATCCACAGCACTAAAGATTATAGTTTCCTTTTCTCTGCCTTGAAATTTATGTATGGTGTCGATTTCAAGTTGTGGCTCTGAGTTTTGAAGGGCATTTTTTTGCTCATTATAAGGGGTAATAATCCCAATATCTGTTGTTTGTTTTTTAAGTGTAGGGAGAATTTCTCTTTGTATGATTTCTATTTCTCTTAGATTAAACTTAGCCCTTGCGTGATTTCCTGAAGTTGTGATAAGCTCTAAAACATCTTTTTCATTTTTATCTTTTGAACGGATTATAAGCTCATTGTTATAAAATTTTTGATTGCAAAAGCTTATGATTTTAGGATGGCAACGATAATGCTCTTTTAGCAAAACCACAGGGCATTCTTTAAAAGTTTGCAAAGCAGAGCTAAGAAAATTATGCCTTAAATAATCATAATTTAATGCGGGCTTATACTGCTCATTTAACTCAAGAATTTTTAGCCTATGTTCATTTGTAATCACATTTCCAAGCTGCTTTTCATCGCCTACTATGAGGGCATTTTTTGCACAAGAAAGGCTTAAAATCCCTGTGAGTATATCCACGCAAGAAGCCTCATCGATAATAAGCCAATCAAATTCACAATTTAAAGTGTTTTTAATAGAATGCGTCGTGCTTAGCACTATGGGATATTGCTTTAAGAATGCTTTGGGGTCTTTTTGCATATCCTCCAAGCTAAAATGCCTTTTTGAAACATTTGCTTTTAAATGTGAATAAAGAAAATTTTCTAAGTAAATCAGCGATTCTTCTTTAAATTTTAAAAGCATATCTTCACTTTTTAAAAGCTCTAATCTTTTTTGAATCTGCTTATTAGCCCTATAAAGCTCCAAAATTTTAAAGCGATAATACAAATAATCTAAATGTTTTAAAATTTCGAGTTTTTCTTGTTTATAAAACGCAAAATCCCCTACACCCACCCAAAAAATCAAACGACATTTATCCCAAAAGCTTAGTTTTTGCTTGTGTTCTAAACACATTTTTTCTTTTAAGATTCTTTTAGAATGCAAATTTTTGCGTCTTTTGAAATTTAGAGCCTTAAAACTTGCTTTAAAATACCTAAATTCAAGCTTAAAGCTTGATAAAAGGTTTTGATTTTGCGCCTTTTGATTTTCTAAATCAAAGATAGTATTGACGCTTTGGCTAAGCACTTGCAATGCTTTTTCTTCCAAGCTATTTTTGAATCTAAAGGCAGGAGAAATAAGCTTTTGATTTTGTATGAATTTTTCTTTATTTTCTCTGCTTCCTAAAAACGCACACAAACAATCAAAACCATAGCTTTCTAATTTATCTAAGATATTTTTTAACGCAGCATTATTGTTTGAAACTACGGCTATGCTTTGTTTATGCAAGAGGACATTTGCGATGACATTTAAAATACTTTGTGTTTTACCCGTACCCGGCGGTCCTTTGATAATGCTTATTTGATGAGTCATCGCATTTTGCACGGCTTTGTATTGACTTTCATTAGAGCCAAAAGGGAAAATCAAAGGCTTTTTTAAACTCCTTTTTCTAGTAGCTTTTGGATAAAGATAAAATTCTAAAGCATTTAAATGGGTAATCTTTTGCAAAGCTCTTTGCAGTAAGGATTCTTCATTGGTATTTTTAAGAGAAACGATTTTTGCAATAGCCTTAAAATAATCCATATCTATTTTTGTATCACGAAATACAAGCTCTTTAGTCAAAACAAGCAAGCTTTCATTTTTGAAAAAAACCTTGCTATAGGTATCAAAACACAAAATTTTTTGCGCCCCAAAAAGCTTTGACTTCTCAAAATCAACCTGCATACTTATATCTCTAGCTTGTGAATGAAAATAAAAAATTTCCTTTGTGTAACTATAAATTTTAGGATTTTGATAAAACTGAACCAAAAGCTTAAAATCTTTAAATTCAAAGCTTTGGATTTGCTTTGTTTTATCTTGCTTTTTAAGCAGAATCAAATATTTTTGTTCATTCATTCTTGCCCTTTTGCAAGCAATTTAAGCAAGAAAAAACTTAAAAACTTCTTATCATTGTGCTTGTAAATAGCTTTTAAGGATTATAGTTTTTTGGCTTTCTAAAAGTTTGCA
This sequence comes from Helicobacter himalayensis, assembly GCF_001602095.1. Taxonomy (NCBI): domain Bacteria; kingdom Pseudomonadati; phylum Campylobacterota; class Epsilonproteobacteria; order Campylobacterales; family Helicobacteraceae; genus Helicobacter; species Helicobacter himalayensis. Next base: position 1,561,354 of record NZ_CP014991.1, read on the forward strand.
AGTGGAATCTAAATTTGTGATTTTGGATTCTACGAGGCTTGATTTCTAAAAAATATCCACCTTTCACAAAGTTCCTTAAAATTCCTAAATAGCCTACTTTTGCTCACTCGCACAAAAGAAGCTTTCCAAATTTCCGCACGCTTAGCTTCGCTATAAAGGCATTTTGGCACAAAAACAGGCACAATGGCGCAAAAAAGAACGCATTTAAAAAAAGGTGTGGAAAATCCTTTGGACTGGTATGATGAGTCTGGGCTTATGGGTGTTAAACTTGAACTTATACTTAAGGGAGAGGAGCAAGAGTTTTTAGACAATGGAGCTTGGATATATAAATATAAAGACATTAGAGAAGCAATACAAAAAGCTTTAAACATAACGCCTAATAAAGACTTTGGAACAAATTATGCAGAATATTATCACGATGGAAAAAATGCAGTTGAAAAACTCCTAGCAGAAGCAAAGGACTTTAAAGAAAGAGGGCAAAAAGGAGAATTTAGCGGGCAAGTTTATGGTGCGTTTTATCGCAAAGACTTAGAAGAGTTAAGCGGAAATGGAGATATTAGCCTTGTTTGGGGAGATTCTAACTTTGGATTAAAGCATATTTTAGACAAACACGAGGGAGAGTTTAAAGACCTACCTACGCAATTAAATAAGATTGTAGAAAGAGGAGAGTTAGAAAAAGGGCAAGATAACAAATACACAATTAAAACACTAGAGCATACTTTAGTTTTAGGAAGCAGAGACGGAGAATTTATTATAACTGCTTATAAAGATAGGAGAAACAAGAAGTTAGGAAATCACCAGACCGTTGTCAGTGGTGATTTCACAGATGAACCGCTAGGCAATAGCCATCTTCCACCAAACCTAACCAACACTTTACCACTTTTTGCTTTAAATGAAGTTAAACCTAAACCCAAAACAACAAGGGAGATTTTAAACGAACATAAAGAGCAAGGCTTAAGCGCAAAAGAAACATTAAAAAAGATAAAAGAAAATAAAGAGTTAAGGGAGAAAGCAGAAAAAACCGCGCAAGATTTAACACCAACCCACGAAACAAGCGCACAAGCATAAAATAAAGCCCAAGAGCTTGAAGCAAAAATACAGGCTTTGCGTAATGAAATGGACAAAAATTTTAAAAAAAGACAAGTTGAGAAGTTTAATAAAAATAAAGCAGAAGTAGATAAATTAGAAAAAGAGCTAGAAGCCTTAAAGTTAGGAAGCTTAAAAGATGAAACCTTTACAGACCAAAAGGGACAAGAGCATATTTTAAGTAAAGACGCACAAGAGCTATGGCTAAAAACCTTTAAACTTGATAGCTTAGAACAGGATTTTATCCCATTCCATAACGAAAGAATAAAAAAGGCTTTAGGAGGTAAGGAGTTTAGACTAACCAAAGGCAGTTTATATAAAATTGTAGAGAAAAACCACGAACAATACATAGAGCAAATTAAAGAAACACTAGAAGAACCCGACGCAATAATAAAAGATATTGATAATATGTTTATTTTTGCAAAAGAGTTAGATAATAAATTGTATTTTACTAGCGTAAATTTAGAGACTAAAGATTATTTTATAAGTATTTCTAATGCACCCAAAAAAGAAAGTGTTTTAAAAAATAAGCTTGAAGCAGGTGCGAAAATTGTTTATCGATCTCCAAACGCCAAGACAATTTTTTACACTGAAACGCTTTTACAGGCTAACAAATCTTTAGCCAACGAGACCGACAAAGGCAGTTTATCAATTGAACAATTAAAAGAATATGAAAAATTAGCGCAAATAAATCCAAAAGAGCTACAAGAAAATTTCAATATAGCTAAAATCATAAAGCATACTGAGACAGAAAACCCCCAAGAGCAAGAATCCTTAAAAAAGGAATTGCTAGAATCTAGCAACACACTTAAAAAGATGTTAGATTTTATAGAACTAACAATAAAAGATAAAATAGACGCAATAGAATATGCAACTTATCCACAAAGTGAAATGGAAGCAAAAATACAAGAGCTAAGAGCTAGAGGTATAGGTGAAAAATACCTAGAATCCCAAGCAAGAGCAGAGCTAGAGAACGAATATTATGGGTTAGAGTTAGCACAGCTTAGGAAAAAAGAATCTGAGTTAAGAAAAGCGCAATTTTTTGAAAATTTGGAAATTATACTAAGCCCAAAATTTAAAGAAAAGGGTGAATTGGGACAAGCAAACTATTATGACTTGATAAAAAGAAAAATGAACATAGCCTTTAAGATTCTAAACAATGAAAGCAAACTTGCAAAACAAGAAAAGAACCTTACTTACAAGCTTAATACAAAAGAGGGCGAAAAAGTAGTGAGAAAGATTTTCAATGATTATAAGCCCGATTTGGAACAAAGGGAACTTTTTGAAAAAGTTTTACCAATGGCACAAAAGCTAGAAGTTACTTTTATCCACGCTTTGCATAATGGAGACAAAACTGCTAGCGGACTTTATGAAGTGCATAGTAATACCGCAAGGCTAAAACATAACCATACAAATGCACAAGAAAAAGGCAGAACCCTTTTACACGAGCTTATCCACTCTACATCATCAAGGGCTTTATTACTTTATGAAAGAAATCCAAGCGTGCTAAATGATATGCAAAAAACCGCAATTAAAATATCAAGGCGATTTATAAAGAGCTTACAGAAAAAACAGAGGAATTAGGATTTAAAAAGAGGATTATGGATTAAGAAACGAACACGAGCTATTAGCTGAGCTTAGCAACAGGGAATTTAGAGAAAAACTTAAAAAGGTCGGTGTGTTTGAAAAGCTTATAGAGAATGTTTTAAGGATAGTTTTAAGTGTAAAAGACTTCATAAGTGCGAAAAAGGCAACACTTACGAAGAATTAAAAAAAGAATCTTTTTGACTTGATAGACAACACAGAAAACAAACAATTTGAAAATTTTAGTGGGAATTTAAGTTTAAGCTTAAAGTAATATCCCCTTTTTTTTGTTATATTGAGCGCGAAATATCTCTTTTAGATTCTTCGCTGCGCTCAGAATGACAAAGGGAGGCTCAGAATGATAAAAAAGGTTCGCCCAAAGGCGCAAGTAATAACAATGGAAGCTTAAAAGCTAATGACAAGGTAGATAGGTTAAAGCTAATGCAAAAGCTCTCTTAGCACATATCCTTTACACTAATTTGCATTGTTTTCTTAGCCATTTTTTGCGCTTGTGTTTGTGTAGGCGCTTTAGTTTCTTCGCTTTGTTCAGTTTGACAAGGTGGCTCAGTTTGAGAGGCAAGCTGTGCCTCTTGTTTCATTTGCTCTTGCATTTGTCCCATAACCTCGCTTTGAGATTCTAGCTTTTAGCTCTCTTTTTGTAGTTTTTGTATTTGTGCTTGAAGTTTTGCTATTTCTAGCTCTTGCATTTTCTGCGTTATCGGCGCGTTTGCTTTGCTTTGTTCCTCTTATGCTTTATCCGCATTTGCTAAAACTTCCTCGATGTCTTCTATAATCTGCGAGTCTGTGTCTTTTAACATTAAAGGAAGAAGTTGCGTAACAATATCAGGGCGGATACCCGAGATAGTTTTAAAAATCTCACTCCAATGCACGAATCGTTCCTCTCGCCCTTGCTGCTTAAGTTGGGATTTAAAAGTCAAGTCAAAAGCACTCAACTTTATTTTATTACCTGCATTAGTATTAATGCTAAAGTATCATTCCACTTTCTTTTTATCTACCATTCTAAACATCTGCGGTTTTGTGAAATAGTGCTGATAAAGCTTAATACTTTTTCATAAAGTAGCCTATCTGCGGTATCCGCGCTATTTACATAATACTGCAAGCCCAAAAGCCCACTTTCTCGCCTTTGTGCGATAGCGATTCCACTTTGTCTATTTGTCGCCATTGCCAAAGCTTCGTCATTAAGCCCGCTTAGGATTTTTGCCATATTTTTCTTTTGCTCGCTCTTTTGGCTTAGGGCTGCAATATCTGCGTGGTGTTGCACAAATTGAATTTTATTCTCTTGTAATGCTCCACTTCTAACACCTACAACCGCAGCTTCTTTGTATCCGCTTAAAGCGCGTTCATTAGCAAAGCTGTCATTAGTTAGCATTGTGTTAAGTTCGTAGAGTGAGAGCATTTTTGTCCTTTTAATAGAAGTTAAAAAGTGGATTAAACACAAAAAAAGAAAAAATGCTAATGTCCTTGTTGTTTTTTGCAATCTTTACATTTTCTGCTTTTGTGATAATGTGCTTAGTGGGGAGAAAAAAACAAGATTCTAACCAAAAAGACGACCACTCAAATATCGCATCGAGCAGTTGCCTTAACTATGATAAACATTGTCATTCTGAGCCTTGAGGGCGAAGAATCTAAAAAGGGGATATTTCGCTTGCGCTCAATATGACAAAAACATTTAAAGTTGCCCATTACAAAGCATTTTAAAGCTTACTTTCATAAATTCCTCCGCCTTGAAGTTTGTATTCATATAAAAATTTAATATGTCTTTTGAAATGCCTCCATAGCTTCTTGGCTTGTAATTGTAAGTGTTATTAAGTATCCCTATGGCTTCATCTTTGCTCATTTTTTTGCGATATATCATTTCTCCATAACTCGCGCATTTTTTTCTGAAAAAATCCCATAAGGCATAAAGAAAACTTCTCTATCATTAAGCTACACTTTCTCACTATACGCAAACCTAGCATCGCCTATCTCAAATCGTTCTATCTGCTCTTGTGTGCAATCGCTTTTCCAAAGCATTTCATGCGGGAGTGAATCCCGCTTCGGCTCCGCTTGCGCGTTCATACTCGGCGTTTTTTGGTTGATTAGAATCTAAGATTCTCAAGCTAAAATTTACGCCGAGGGAGACTCGGCTTTAGGTTTGGAATATGTATTAAATCTAAGGGGTTAGACTATACTCTTAAAACACATAACCAAAAATCACAGAAACACGGTAGTATGGGACTTGGAAGTCTTTTGTTTTAATATCACTATTAAGCGCGTTGAAATTCTCGCTTGTTGGTGTTCTTGTGGTGTTTGTGAGGTTACCCATTATATAGCGCACACCCATACTAAAGGTATTATTAAGCCGCCAACCTACACCGCCACCATAGATGATTCCTTGATATGCAGTATCTGCACTCCAATCATTTTCTACTTCGCTTTTGTAAAATGTATCAGTGATTGAGTGATACGCATAGCCCCCCATTGCCTGTGCATAAAACGAGCCAGCTTGCACACCTATGACGACAGGCACTTGCACACCCCAACCTCTAAATCCTGTCTCACCCAACAAACCGCGCCCATTTGGAAGCTGGCTGGAAGGATTTGCAAAAATATTGCTATCACCGCGTGCTTGCAAATAAATAGGTGCAGTGATTTCTAAGCCAACATAAGGATGCAAACCTCGCGCGCTACGAATCGCCATAATATAGCTAGAATAGCCGATGTCAGCGGAATTTAAAATCGTGCTTCCGAGCTTTGAATACGAATACCCCAAATGCCCTTCATTATAAAACACCCAAGTTGCAGAATTCGCCTTTGTGCTTGCTTTGATAACCCTACCATTGCCAAAATTTGACAAAAGTGAGCTTTCATAACCTTTGTATTGCTGGAAATAATTGTTGTTGCTCGCTGCACTTAGATTCCCAACACAAAGCGCACTAAGCACACCGGCAAAAGCAAGTTTTTTTAAAAATTGTGCTTTCATTTTCAAACTCCTTCTTTGAAACTAAAAATTTAGAATCTCGCATTATACTACGAGAAACCCTAAAATCGTCCCAAACCCAAAAACTCTTTAAAATTCTGCAAAAAATACGCGCCAAAAAAGCTATAATTACACAGAATCAACACCGCAAAATAGAGAATCTAAGGACAGCTAGTAATGTTTTTTCGCTTTATCACGCAATATTATTTGAAGTATTTTTTAATCGTGTTTCTCGCACTCGAACTCTTTTTTGTGGGAATTGACACGCTGAAATATGTTGATGATTTGCCAGATTCTGCAAACCTTTTTATCCTTTTTTTGTTTTATGATAGCGTGTATGCGATGAGCTACACATTGCCTATTTCACTGGTGTTAAGCTCGATTATGTTTTTCATCACTTTTTTGAAAAGCAACCAACTCACCGCACTTTTGGCGCTTGGATTCTCTCGTTTTAGCATTTTAAAGCCAATTTTACTTGTGGCGACTTTGGTGACATGTTTGCATATCGGGCTAAATTGCACACCTTTTGCCTACGCACAAGAAAGCGCAGAATCTATCATCAATAATCAAGCCGTGCTTAATGTCCGTCAAGATGTGCTTTTAAAATTTAATGATAAATACATCTTTATGGGAAAAATTTTCCCACTCGAAAATGGCGGTGCGCGGGCTGAGAATATTAAAATTTTTGAGCTAGAAAACAGGGAATTAAGAAGCTATTACACCGCTAAAAGTGCGTTTTTTACAAATGATTCTTGGAGGCTAGAAAATGCTGTATTTTTGGATATTAATAAAAATTTGCAACTTGGCAAACCAGCGCTTAAACGCGAGGAATTAACGCATTTAGAAGTGCTAAATGGATTTCGCCCAAAGGTGCTTGATACTTTTTCGCAAGATAAGCCCACCGTTTCAATCGTTGATGCAATTGACACACTCAAAATCTCTCTGCAACAAGGCACAAGCTCGACTAAAATGCGCGCGATTCTCTATGGACTAATGATTGTGCCTTTCTTTGTGCCATTAAGCATTCTAATCATCGCTTCTTTTATCCCATCTCTGGCGCGTTATGGGAATCTCGCGCTTATTAGTTTTGCCTGTATTGTGGGTGCATTGATCGTGTGGGGGCTGTTTTTCTCTTTTTCAGAATTAAGCATTAGCGGTTTATTACAACCAGAAGCAGGTGTGCTTAGTCCATTTTTATTGCTTTTTTTCGTCAGCCTTTATTTCCTGCGTAAAATCAACACAAAGTTTATCTAGCTCTAAAATTTCTTTAATTCTTGCAAAGTTTAATATTTCTTTTACTCAAAACTAGGCATAATAATCAAAAATTTAAAATAAGGGTATAGATATGGAAGAGAGAGTTTTCACCTTTGCAGGTTTGCTGTATTCGCACACATTTGAGGAGTTTTTTTCTCATCAGGATTTCGTCATCGGGCTTTATACGCTTTTAATCACTTTGTTAATTCTGCTCTTTGCTAAACTTGCCACAAGTAAGATGCAACTCGTACCTAGCGGGATTCAGAATGTGTATGAGACATTGCTTAGTGGCGTGATAAGTTTTTCAAAAGACATTGTGGGTGAGGAAGTCGCAAGGAAGTATTTTCCGCTTGCTGGGACGATTGGTTTTATGGTGCTTTTTGCTAACTTGATTGGTATTATCCCCGGATTTGAAGCACCATCTTCAAGCCTTAGTTTTACGCTTGTGCTAGCGCTTGTGGTGTTTTTTTATTACCATTTTGAAGGCATTAGAGCGCAGGGCGTGTTTAGCTATTTCAAGCATTTTGCTGGTCCGGTGTGGTGGCTTACTCCGTTAATGTTGCCAGTTGAGATTATTTCGCATTTTTCGCGCATTATCTCGCTTTCATTTCGTTTGTTTGGGAATATCAAGGGCGATGATATGTTTTTGCTTATTATCCTAATGCTCGCACCTTGGGTTGTGCCAGCCGTGCCATTTGCAATTCTTACTTTTATGGCGTTTTTGCAAGCCTTTGTTTTTATGATCCTTACTTATGTTTATTTGCATGGTGCTGTGGTGGTAGATTCTGACCACTAGGCATTTGCAGTCTTATCTCATCACCCCAAACCCTACGCGCGCATATTTGCGCGATTTTCCACAGATTCTCTCTACTTTCAAGCCAAATCTTGCAATGTTTCGGTTAGATTCCCACAATTTAGAGAATCTAGATTCTGAAATTTTCCCTCTTGGGCTTGAATTTGCAAAGCTTTGCAAAAAAAATGGGGTTTTAAGCTTTCTTAATCTCCCAAATATCACGCAGATTTTTCAAGACACACAAACACAAGAGAAGCTTTTCGCTTACTTTGATGGCGTGCATTTAAAAGGCATACAAAGAGATTTATTGCCCATTTTGCGTGATTTGCCAAAAGATTTTAATCTAGGCTTTAGCGCACATAGCATCACAGAGTTAGAATCCGCACTCACGCTTGGAGCGCAATATTGCACACTTAGCCCCATTTTTTCCACACCAAATAAGGGCGCACCACTAGGAATAAAAACACTTTTAAGCTTAGATTCTACGCTTTTGTCGCGTATTTTTGCACTTGGTGGGATAGACACGCCACAAAAACGCACAGAGTTAGAATCCGCACTCAAAGCTAACTTTGATAATGTATGCAATTTGCGAGGTTTCGCCTCAATCCGCTATTTTTTAAATCTGCAAAATATCTAGATTCGCAAAAGCTTTCGCCCAAAAAACCCTAATGCCTAAGAATATCAACGCCCTTTGGCACAACAAAGACGAACACAGAATCTGCTATTTTTGGATTTACCTTGATATTTTCCAATATGATGATTGTCGTATTTTCCAAGCTATCACTATATTCTATGCGTTTTGGCAAGCCTTTAGAATCTAGATAAATATCATACGCAATGTCATCAATTTTAGCCCTCAAGTGCTTTTTACCCTCAACTTCCTCTGCCTTACTAAGAATCTCAAAAAAATCCTGCTGCGTGCTAAGATTTTGAATATGGACTTGTTGCAGTGCTGGCTCATAGACGATGAGTTCTTTATTATTGACAAAAACCTCTTTTTGCATTGGCGGCTCATAGCTCCACTTTGCCTTATTTGGCGCTTTTGCCTGCAATTTGCCACTATAATTCAAAGTCATCTCTTCTTGCGTACTTACCATCTGCACGAAATCTGCCTCCAAACTCTTAAGATTTTTTAGCTCAAATTCCGCCCCAAAGCCAAAAACCAAAAAGCCCGAAAATACAAAAATACACACCCTCATCACGCGCTTCATTGAAATATTTGTCCCAAAATTCATTTTACAATTTCTCCAAAGATTTTCATACCAAAATCCCAAAATCTTAAGTAAAAAATGTAAATATGTTCAAACTTAGGCGCGGTTTCAGACAAAAGGCTTTAATAAAATATGCTAAAATCACCACTCTAATTCAAGCAACGACCACCTAACTTAAAACCAGCGAGGAAACAATGCTAAAAATGATACTTAATAAAATTTTAGGCTCACGAAATACCAAAATGCTTAAAATCTATCAAAAACGCGTAAATGCCATAAACGCGCTAGAATCTAGCCTACAACCTTTAAGCGATGAGGAATTACAAGCAAAATTTCAATCACTCAAAAATGCCGTGCAAAATGAAGGAAAAAGCCTAGATTCTGTGCTAGACGAAAGCTTTGCAATCACACGCGAGGCGAGCAAAAGGGTGCTAGGAATGAGACATTTTGATGTCCAGCTCATTGGCGGTATGGTATTACACGAAGGGAAAATTGCTGAAATGCGCACAGGTGAGGGAAAAACACTTGTGGCAACCTTAGCGGTCGCGCTCAATGCGCTAAGTGGCAAGAGCGTGCATGTGATAACGGTGAATGACTATCTAGCGAACCGCGATGGCACCGAGCTTACACCTCTTTATAATTTTTTGGGCTTAAGCGTTGGTATTATCACTTCAGATTTGCGTGATGATGAACTCAAGCTTAGTGCATACGCAAGCAATGTCGTGTATGGCACGAATAATGAATTTGGCTTTGACTACCTGCGCGATAATATGAAATACGACCTCGCGCAAAAGGTGCAAAAGCACCATTTTTTCGCCATTGTTGATGAGGTGGATTCTATCCTTATTGACGAGGCGCGCACGCCTTTGATTATTTCAGCCCCTGTAAATCGCACTATGCAAAATTACCAGCTTGCAAATTCTGTGGCGCAGAAGCTCAAAGCAGAATCTGATTTTAATATTGATGAAAAAAACCGCGTGATTTTGCTTACAGAAGAAGGCATTAAAAATGCCGAGCTGCTTTTTAAGGTTGATAATCTTTACAGCATTGAAAATGCCGCGCTATCCCACCATCTAGACCAAGCACTCAAGGCAAATTACCTCTTTTTGAAAGATAAAGATTATGTGGTGCGTGAGGGTGAAGTGGTGATTGTCGATGAATTTACAGGGCGACTAAGTGAGGGCAGGCGTTTTAGCGAGGGCTTACATCAAGCTATTGAAGCCAAAGAAAATGTCGCGATTAAAGAAGAATCCCAAACACTTGCGGATATTACTTTCCAAAATTACTTCCGCTTATATGGTAAGCTTGCCGGAATGACTGGCACAGCGCAAACTGAGGCAAGCGAATTTTTGCAAATTTATAACCTTGATGTCGTCTCAATCCCCACAAATGTCCCAATCAAGCGCAATGATTTAAACGACTTAATTTATAAAAGCGAGAGAGAAAAATTTAATGCTGTTGTGACAAAAATCATCGAGCTTTACAAAAGCACACAGCCGGTGCTTGTGGGGACTGCTAGCATTGAAAAAAGCGAAGTATTGCACGAACTGCTAAAAAAAGCCAGAATCCCGCATAATGTGCTTAATGCAAAACAACATGCCAAAGAAGCTGAAATCATCAAAGACGCGGGCAAAAAAGGCTCGGTTACAATCGCTACAAATATGGCTGGACGCGGCGTGGATATTAAAATTGATGATGAAGTGCGCGCTCTTGGTGGGTTGTATATCATCGGCACAGAGCGCCACGAAAGCCGCCGCATTGATAATCAATTGCGCGGGCGTGCCGGTAGGCAGGGCGATCCGGGCGTTAGTCAATTTTATTTAAGCTTAGAAGATTCTTTGCTTAGAATCTTTGGGAGTGATAAGCTAAAAAATATTATGGAGCGCTTGGGGCTTAAAGATGGCGAGTACATAGAATCGAGCCTTGTAACGCACTCAGTCGAAAACGCGCAAAAAAAGGTGGAAAGTCTGCATTTTGAATCTCGCAAGCATTTGCTTGAATATGATGATGTCGCAAACGAGCAAAGAAAGGCGATTTATCGCTTGCGCGATGATTTATTAAATGCGGAATTTGATATGAGCGAAAAAATCACGCAAAACCGCACCACCACACTTAGCCACTTGCTAGAGCGCGCGCAGATTTTCCCAAATGAAGATAGCGCAAATTTTGATTTAAACACACTGCGAGCAATTTTAAAAGAGGAGTTAGGCATTGCCTCTGTGCAAAATTTAGAAGGTTTAGAATACGAAGAATTGCAAGAAACACTCAATGCCAAAATCACGCAGGAATATGAAGCTAAAATGGCACTTTTAAGCAAAGAGCAACGTAATGAAATCGAGCGCATCATCTATCTGCAAGTGCTTGATAACTCGTGGCGCGAGCATCTCTACACGATGGACAATCTCAAAACTGGCATTGGCTTGCGTGGCTATAACCAAAAAGATCCGCTTGTAGAATACAAAAAAGAGAGTTACAACCTCTTTTTAGAGTTTGTTGAAAATCTCAAAATTGATACCACTAAAACCCTGCAAATTGTGCGCTTGAAATCTCAAGAGGATGAGAAACAAGCCGCGCAAAAGGTGCTAGATTCTCTAGAATCTAGCGAAGAGAATTTTTCATTCAACAAAGATGAAAGCGCGATAAACGCACCAAAAGCAAAAATCTCGCGCAATGATCCTTGTCCGTGCGGAAGTGGTAAAAAATACAAACTTTGCCACGGCAAAAGTGGTCCCAAAAAAGGATTGCTAGCTTAAAGTATGTAGTTTGATTATGTCCTATTCAAGCGGTCAAATCACCCTACACTCCGCCTCACCATATTCCCACGCGTATATTTCACCTCGTTTGATTGGTGAGATTGTAGGATTCTTGCCTTAGCTATCGCGCACATACTCAACATTTTCTAGTTGATAAGATTGCTAAATTCTGTCGCGTTGTTGGGAGATTTAAAATCTAAAGCACAAGAGCGGAAGAAGCGGAAGCGCAATTCTAGTGATTTTTGGCTTTGATAGCTTAAATTAAGCAGAATCTAGCTAAAATCGCAACTCTTAAAAATTCTGCTTTTGGGAGCTTTATAAATGGATATTATTAAAACCTTATTACCCCCCCCCCTATTAGGAATTTAGCAAATAAATTTCATCTTAAAAAGTCTTTCTCGCAATTTCTGCAGTTTCTTCACTCAAAACAATTTCTCTTGATTCTTTGTTTGATTGTTTTTATCTTTGCGCTTTTTTTGCGTTTGTATTTTGCTTATAAAAAAGATACCTTTCATATTGACGAAAGTCTTTCGGTTGCGATTAGTGCGAATAGTGGCTATATGTGGGGCAAGCCTTTACCAAATGGAGAGTTTTTTGGTAAAGAATTGAAGGGTATAGCATATTGGCACGATAGAAGTTTTGCTGATGCGATTTCTGATATTAAGGGTTTGTGGAAAAATAATCAGTGGGACCTTGACCACCCAAATTTATATTACATACTTTATAGATTATGGCATATTGGCGTGCAAACCGGCGATTTTGAATGGATCAAGCAACGTGGAATTGGATTAAATCTAGTCTTTTTTGCTTATGGTTTTATTTTTGCCTTTTTCCTTGCCCGCAGACTTTTTGGCTTTAATTTCTTGATTCCATTATTTTTAGCTCTTGCTTTTTTTAATTCAGCAAGTGTTTCAAATACTATTTTCATTCGAGAATATGCCTTGCAAGAAGCTTTGGCTCTTTTATTTGTCCTTAATCTCTTGTTGTTTTTTCAGAATCCAAGGCGAGGTTTTTGGTTTCTAGTTTATTTTGCTTTCTGCACAGCACTTTTTCTGCTTTCTGGTTATTTTACATTGTTTTTTGTCCTGCCATGTGTCATAGTTCTGCTATGTGTACATTTTAGAAATGGCTTAAAAATTATTTTTGCAACTGCATTAAGTTTTGGATTCTGTAAAATTTTTTATCAAAGTTATTTTCTAGGTTTAGACCAAGGAGGACGCTCTAAACAAGCCTTAGACAAACTCCAGTTACAAGTATTTTTTGAAAATCTCCAAAAATCTTTTGATGCCTTAATAGATATTCTACACACGCACCTGATAAATATTTTTATACTTGTGCTTTTAATTTTTTTATGTTCTCTTTTGCTATGCAAATACAAAACACTCAAAAAATACCTAAATCGTAACCTTGCTTTCACATTGGGTGTTTTTATTTTTAGTATTCTTTGGATTTGCGGAATTTTATATCTCGCTCCTTATAAAACCTTGCGCTATATTATGCCCATATTCCCTTTTTTGTTTTTGGGTATATGTGTTGGGATTTTACTACTTTCTTATAGAATCCCAAAAATAAGTGTATTGTTATCTTTATGCTTTGTTGGCTCACTTTTTTATCATTACAAACTTGATACGCTTAAAAAATCTCTGCCAGATTCAATTTTTAGTCAAGTAAAAACACCTGTTGTGATTCATTTGCCAAATTGGAATTGGCAGTGGGCATACTTTTTGTATCAGCTCAATGACTTACAACTCTACACAATAGAATCTGACAAAAACAAACTTAAAACAGCTATTGCAGACAAATCAAGATTTTATTTCATAAGTTCTAATGGACTACCTTTAGAAAATATAGAAATCATCGAGCAAAAAAGTGTTAGTAATGGAATCGATATTTTCTTGTTGCAAAACAAAAATACTACACAATAGGCAAAACCTATTACTTTAGAATCCAGTGAAACTTGCAAAAAGTGTTTAAAAATGGGTATTAAAAACTAGCCTTAGGCTAGTTTTAGGTAGGCTCGAGATTATCTGTCTTTGAGTTTTAGTGCGCTGATAAGCTTTGCATAGCGCTCGTACTGCGTGCGTTTGAGATATGCAAGAAGCGATTTTCTCTGCCCTACGAGCTTAAGTAGTCCTAAGCGACTTGAATGATCCTTTGGATTTGCTTTCAAATGCTCTGTTAAATCAGCGATACGTTGCGTCAAAAGCGCCACTTGCACTTCTGATGAACCCGTATCCTTAGAATCTCTTGCAAAATTTGCAATAATCTCTTTCTTTTTCGCCATATCTAAAGCCATAATGACCTCCTTGTAATGGTATAAGATTTTTAAGTGTCATCTAGCTTAGACTTAGCTTTCAAAGCCAAACAACACAAAAAGGACGCGATTTTACACAAAAAACGCGCAAAAAGCAAGCACTTGCTTCTTTTGCCCCACAGAAATAGCCTCCAAGAACATAAAAAACTTAAATAATCGCCCAAAGCTACTTAGCCACATATATTTATCGAGCATCGATTTTATCCTGTGAGAATCCCGAAAGATTGCTATGTTATTCTTACTTTGTTTCTTTGTTAAGCTATAATTATGAGAATTTTAAAACAAGCTAAGGGGAAAATCCTATGATGGTGAGCAATACGAGATTAGAAACACTTGATGCGATTTTAGAGCGGTTGCGTGGGGATATTAAAAAAAATGGTTTAAAAAATTCTAAGCAACGCGAGGAAATCATCACCGTTCTTTATAAAAGTGGCACACACTTAAGCCCAGAAGAAATCACAAACCAAATCCGCACGCACGACAAGAATGCTAGCATTTCATCAGTGTATAGAATCTTAAGCTTTTTGGAAAAAGAAGGATTTATCACAGCCCTTGAAGCCGATAAAAGTGGCAGACGCTATGAAATCGCTGCAAAAGAGCATCACGATCACATCATTTGCCTAAATTGCGGAGATATTATTGAGTTTGTCAATCCACAAATTGAAGAAATACAAATCAAAATCTGCCAAGAAATCGGTGCAAAGCTCATCAGCCACGATATGCGCCTTTTTGTCAAATGCTCAAAATGCCAAGGACAAGGGCTATAAAATCTCTTATGATTTTTTATTGCTTGTGCGAAATTGCCCATACAAATTCACACTTACAATCTACTTTCCACAAACACCAAACTACAATCCCGCTTTTTAAAGTCATTGCAAGCATTAGCAAAGAGATTCTAAAAAAGTCAAATAAATTTCTAGATTCTTAAAAAACACGAAGTGCTCTGATAGAATCTTGTAGCCTTACCATTTTTTAAAAAATGATGTGTGTAGTGCGCAAAAGCGGAATGCACTTCTGCGCGGATAATGTCAATCAACAAAAACACTAGCCCTGCGTGCGCAGGATTTTTATACTTGTATGCAGAGAATCTACAAGAGATTCTATATCTTCTAAAGTATGTGTGTAATGCAAACTCACACGTACCCAGCCGGGACGTTTTTGCGGATTGCGGTATAAGTCATTTAAAAGTTTAAATTGAGAATCTGCGTCCTTTTCGCATACCAAATGCTCTAAATCCATCAAATAATGCCCATAACCTCCAGCACACGAACAGCCTGCGCGCGTTTGGATTCCAAATTTTTCACTCAAAATCCTGCTAAGACTTGTAGGCGATACACACGCGACATTAAAGCTAATAATTCCTAGATTTTCACTCGCGTGCGCACTTTTCCAATCTCCATAAAGGCTAAGTGCAGGGATTGATTTAAGCTCGTTAAGTAAGATTTGTGTGAGTACCTTTTTGCGCCGTGCAATGAATGCAAAGCCCACCTCATTGCGCAACTGATACGCCAAACTTGCGCGCAAAAGCCCTAAAATCGGTGGTGTGCCAGCCTCCTCTCTATGTGTTACATCATTAATATACATATGCCCCTTATCGCTCACATACTCCACCACGCCCCCACCGCTAAAGCTAGGCTTTGCAGAATCTAAAAAACTCTTGCGCAACGCCAGCACGCCACACGCGCCAATCCCGCCAAGCAGCTTATGAGGCGCAAGAAAAAGCGCATCAAAACATTCTTTTGGGATATTAAAATACGGCGAGCTACTCGCAGCATCAAATGCAAGTGGTGCATTTGTGGCAGATTCTCTAAAAAGCTTTGCGATTTCTTTAAATGGTGTGCAAATCCCACTCACATTTGATGCAAGGCAAAATGCACCAATCACGCGCGCGCTAGATTCTGCATTAAGAGTTTGCAATTTTTTAGCTAAATCATCTAAGTTAAAGCGCCCATTGGAATCCAAACCTATCTTTTCAATCTCACAAAGCCCCTCACGCAGGGAAAGTTCATTCGAATGATGTTCATATGAGCTTATAAAAACTTTTGCAAGTTTTGCCTTCTCTTGCGTGCTTAAATTACGCAAAAGCCCGCTATTTTGCAGAATCTCAAGTGTTTTTGGCGGGATATAAAGCCCGAGCAATTCTTGAAACTTCCTAATCGCCCCACTCGCCCCACTCCCGCACGCAATAAGCGCAAACTCACTATCTAAACCTAAACTCGCACTAAGCCTTGCGCGCGCCTCCTCATACAGCGCTGAAGTGAGCTTTGCGTGCGTAGCGAAAAAGGAATGCGTATTTGCATAAAAAGGTAGAATCTCATTTATACGCTTCTCAATAAGCCAAAAACCAAGCCCACTTGCCGTCCAGTCAAAATAGTGCGCACCCTTCTCTAAAATAATATTCTCACGCAAAAGCTCTAAAACCTCGCGCTCGCTAGCATTTTCATTTATAAAAGGCGCAAAAAATTTCTCAAGAATTGGTGCAATTTGCAAACATTTCCCTTTTTCATAACTTAATCGCGCTCGATAATGTAAGGCACACCACGCACGCCACTTGCACTAATTTCTTTAGTGTATTGCATAACTTGATTTGTCTTAGAGCTAAAGCCGATGTTATCTCGTTCTTTGTTGTAGTATTTTTTTAGCAAAATAAGATTCTTGGCTTCATCATTGCTTTTTTCTTCCAAAATCTTTGCAGCCTTATGCACGGAACTTAAATCCAAAAATCCCACGACAATCATCTCAACATTTCCAGATTCCAAACGCTCATCAAGATGTTCTAGCTCCGAATGGCAATAAGGACAATTTGCATCAGAGACAATATAGAAAGTTTTATGATTTTTCACATGTGGCTTTGCCTTGAAGGTGATAACAGCCTCTTTGTGTTTGGAAAAAATCTCTAAAATTTTGGATTCTATCCTTTCTCTTTTTTCTTGTTGAAATTGTGAGCGCACACTTTCTAGCTTTTGGGAAAACTCCTTATCATCACTCCACACATCACTTGCAGGCATTATCACCGCGCCATTATTTGTCACCAGCAGCGGCATTCTCTCACCTTGCTTCTCCTCTTGCACGATAACAAAATCTAGCCCATTGCCTAGATTTTGCACCTCTAGCACCTCAACATTTACACCACGTTCTTTGAAAATATCCTCTATTCGCTTACTTTGCGCACTAGATTCTTGAAATTGTGATTGCAAAGCTTGGATAATGCCACTCTCTCCAAACGCCAAACTCATACAAAACGCGCATATTGTTAGAATCTTCACTCCCCTGCTCCTTGCAAATTTGGGCTTAATTATATACTAGAATAAAAAAGTTTCTGGAACTTGCTAAAAAACTTTTATAAAATTTAGCGTATAGCCATTATTTGGGGTTACACCAACGCTTAGAGCGATATTTTTAGAATCTAACTTTGAAGCAAACAAATATGAAAGTCCATAGCCTAAAAGCGCGCCAGCGATGACTTGCGTGGTGGTGTGGCGCTGGGCATAGATTCTTGAAATGCCTGTAAGTGTAGAAAGCACACCTAAAGGAAGTGCACTCCTCCACCCATAGTGCTTGTGCGCAAAGCCCACACTTGAAAAGCTAAAAGAAGTATGCCCACTTGGGAATCCATCAAAACTCCCATTGTTTGGACGCTGCGAAATGCGTGCAAGACCCTCATCGCTGCGAGAAAGTATCACAAAACCCTGCTTTATCGCGTGCGTGGTTAGCAATGTCGCGCCAGCGCCAAGTGCCTGCTCTTTCACCCCTTGCATATCATCGATATAATAGCTATATGCCATCATCATAAATGGAAGCACCTGCATTCCATCGCCAAAATATTCAAAACCACTTTTTGCGTGTGAAATATGCGGAAATAGCGCGCAAAGCAGAATCAAGCAATATTTTTTCATTTACTGCGCTATGTTTTCTAAAATCGTGAGATTAAGCGGGGCTAGGAATGGGAAATGCGCGCCGATTAAGCGCGTGTCTTTATAAAGTTCTAGCATATCGCGCCTTGTCTGCGCTGCTTGGAGTTTATCAATATCATAACTCACAAAAATACCCGGCTCAAGACATTGCAACTCAGAAAGATTCACCAAATCCGCGATAAAGAGAATCTTTTGCTCACCTTTTTGAAACAAAATCATACTATGCCCTTGCGTAAGGATTATATGCGCTATATCCTTTGGCGTGAGCTTGAAATTTTGCAACACATTTTCTAGCGCAAAAAAAGTCTCTTTGTAGCCCGTATCCACGAGCGCCTCCTCAAAAAAAATTAATCCCTAAAAATCCCACGAGTAGTAAAATCTCACAATATGCGAGGTGTTTTTGGGTTCATAGAGCGCCACACTTTTGCCGGTGTAATCTGTAAGTGCAGTGAGATTTGAACCCTCCAAACTCCAAAACTCATACATTATACCAAAAGAGTTTTTCTCGCCAACTTTATTGAAAAAAGAAAATCCTATTTTTGCGACTCCCCCAAAGCCTTTTGTCTGTGTGATATTAAGTGCACCGCTAAAGCCATAGATATAGACATTTGTGTAGTGATTTCCAAATAAAAAAATGTAGCTAAGCATACAATCAAAGTATCAGAATCTGACGTGTAAGAATATATAAGAATCTGCTACGTTGGGGCTTTGTGGCGCATAGATATGGCTTAATACAAACTCTTTACTAAGCTTATAACTTAGTAGAACCAAGTTCAAAGCCAATGCCACTAGGGATTGCGCTTGCGTTGCTATTTGCGTGATAAAAGTAGCCTGAATTGAAACTTGCCTCGCCATAGAATCCGCTTTTAGCTTCCAAGCCAAAACCTTGCGCACAGAGCAAAAATGCGCATAACAAGAGCTTTTTAAAATGCCTTTTCAACACAACTTTGCTTAGGGGAAATTTCGAGCACTCTACCAAATGTTTTTAAATAACTGCACCTATTTAATGGCAACTCGTAGCAGCAACATAGCCATAAGAAAGAATGCGCTCTACATCTTTTTTAGGCGTCTCACCCTGCGTGGTAAGATAATCGCCCAGCACTACGGCATTTATCCCGCATTCAAACAATGCCTTTTGCTCCTCACCAAAAATATGCTCCCTTCCGCCTGCTATCATCAAACGCGTATTTGGCAAAAACT
Organism: Helicobacter himalayensis; assembly: GCF_001602095.1. Classification (NCBI taxonomy): domain Bacteria; kingdom Pseudomonadati; phylum Campylobacterota; class Epsilonproteobacteria; order Campylobacterales; family Helicobacteraceae; genus Helicobacter; species Helicobacter himalayensis. The sequence goes on from NZ_CP014991.1 coordinate 1,580,443, forward strand.
CGCGCGCTAGCACCACACATTCTAGCGCCTCTTCTTTGGTGAGCTTTTGCGCGGAAAGTGGCAAGTTTGGATTTGCGATAAAAAAATTTATCGGACTTGAATGCGGAGTGAGAATCTGCAAGGTTTTTAGCATATCAATCCTATCGCTCCAGCTCTCCCCTAGCCCAAAAATCCCGCCACTACAAAGCCCAAGCTCAGCTTTTAGTGTATTTTCGCAGGTTTCAAAACGCTCATTCCAAGTGTGCGTACTACACACTTGCGGGAAAAAGTTCTTTGAAGTCTCTAAATTGTGGTTGTAGCTATCCACGCCATTTTTTTTGAGATATTTTAGAGAATCTAAATCCGCACGCCCACAGCACGCGATAATATGTAAGCCTAAATCTGCTTCTTTTATCGCACTTGCGGCTTTTGCGATATATTCGCATTTATGAGAATCTAGCCCGCGCCCAGAAGTCACTAGACAAAATCCAAGCGCGCCATATTCTTTTAATGTCCTTGCTTCTTGTAAGATTCTTTCAATCGGTTTGTTTTTATAAGTTGCAATTTGCGTGTTGTATTTCGCACTTTGCGTGCAATATTTGCAGTCCTCCGCGCAATTTCCAGAAGTCACATTACAAATACTGCAAAGAAAAATTTCATTTTGAGCACTCACTTTTTTTCTCCTATTTTTTTAAAACTTATCGTTGTGTTATTTTTATATTATGTGCTTAGTTACCACGAGAGGGGGCTATAAGATTTTGTATCTTATTTGCCACAAGCATAGCGTTTTTGCCATCATTTTCATTTGGTGCTTTTGGGCTACTTTTGCCACTGCGACACATATTTGCAAAATCTAGCAATTCCAAAAGTAGCGCTTCTTGCGGGCGCACTTCGATAGATTCACTCCGACTTGAAATTGAGATATTATGCAAATGTTGCTCAATAGTTTGCTTATTTACAAGCACTTCTTTGCTTAAAAGATTGCAATCCACATACATATCTTCGCAAGTTACGCTTATTTGGCGGATTCTCTTCTCTGTAACGCGTGAGGCTGTGATGGTGCTAAATGCGCCATTTGCGTGCGTTATCATCGCGCGCGCGTATTCTATCATACCATTTATCACCACGCCGTGAGCTTCTATCTTTTCAGCAGCCCCGTTAAAAAGCAAACTCAAATCAATATCGTGTATCATCAAATCCATCACTACATCAACATCTGTGATGCGGTTGCTCATCTTATTTGTGCGTGTCAAATCGATATTAAAAATTCGCTTTGAGTTTTTTAGCAATTCTTGCAACGCACAAATCGCAGGATTATAGCGCTCGATAAAGCCCACTTGGATATTGAGATTCTTTGTTTTTGCAGCATTGACGATAATTTCAGTCGTATCAAGCGTATCGGTTAGGGGCTTTTCGACAAAGATATTTTTGATATGGCTACTCACTTTTTGAATATAGTCAAAATGCGTAAATGTCGGCGTCACGATAATCACGCCATCGCTTGCCTTAAGCGCGTCCTCTAGCTCACTATCGCCTTTAAGTGCGTAGATTCCAAACTCTTTGGCAGTTCTTTGCAAAAGCTCAACATTTGCGTCATAGATAAAGCTTACTTCGACATTTTTTAGCATATCGAGATTTCGCAAGTGGTTTTGCCCCATCTTGCCAATGCCTAGCAAACCGATTTTTACAAGTTTATTTTCCATAAGAAATTGCCTTTCTAAAGTTTGTGAATTTGAGAATCTAACGTTTCTATAATGTAGTCTTGCTCCTCGTGCGTGAGAAACGCGCTAAAAGGAAGCGAGAAAATTTCGCTTGAGATTTTCTCGCTGATTGGGAAATCGCCGAGTTTATAATCAAGATAGCGCAAAGATTCTTGTAAATGCAGTGGGATAGGATAATGCACGGCTGTTGGGATACCTTTAGCGTTGAGCGCATTGAGGAAAGTTTCTCTTTTTTGCGCGCGATTTTTGAGTGCAGTTTCATCAAGTGGCGCGCTTTGGTTAAAATCTTTGGAATCTACCAAACGCAAGGAATACTGCGCATACACACTCACGCAGTTATTTGGCACAAAAGGCAAAATAAGGCGCGGATTAGAATCTGCACTTTGCGCGGAAATGCTGCTTTGCGCGGGCGGGCTTTTTTGCGTGGATTCCAAGAAAGCAGATTCTGGCAAGTTTAGAGGCGCAAAGCCTTCATTATAACGCTTTGCTAGAATCTGGCGCGTAGCAAGTTCAGATTCAAAATATTTGAGTTTTGCATTCAATACCGCACACTGCAAGGAATCTAGCCTCGCATTAAGCCCGATATATTTATGTACATAGCGCCCAATTTGCCCGTGATTAAGGATTGAAGCGATTTTAGAATCTAGCTCTTTATCATTGCAAAATATCGCCCCGCCATCGCCATAACACCCAAGCGGTTTTGAAGGAAAAAAGCTTGTCACGCCAATACTCACAACACCTTCCTTACCTAAATTGCAACTTTTGCGCCCTTTATAAAGCGCACCAAAGCTCTGGCACGCATCTTCAATTACTGCGAGATTATGCGTTTTAGCGATTTCATTAATCCTGTCCATATCCGCTGGCAAGCCATACAAGCTTACAGGGATTATGGCTTTGGTTTGTGGCGTGATTGCTTCTTCGATTTTTTTTGGGTCAATATTATAAGTGCGCTCATCAATATCCACAAACACCGGCTTTGCGCCAAGTAGTGCTATCATCTCGGCTGTGGCGATAAAAGTAAAAGGCGTTGTAATCACCTCATCACCGCGTGTGATACCAAGTGCCATAAGTGCCACCAATAAAGAATCTGTCCCACTAGAAATCGCCCTTGCATACGTACTTCCTACAAACTTCGCAAGATTAGATTCTAGCTCTTGCACACTTTTGCCTAAAATATAACTGCTAGATTCTAAAACTTCCACCATATGAGAATCTATATCCGCTTTATAGGCGCTGTATTGGGCTTTGAGATTGATAAACTCAATGCGCTTCGTATTCATTTCATAAGCCTTTTTGTTTAGATTTTCAAGCAAATTCTACCAAAAAAGTATTAAAGTTTTTCGCGACTTTCCGATTTAACTTTCAACCTATCGCAAGGACGCGAAGGAATAACTACAAGGAGTAACACATGGCTTTCCAAGTCAATACAAACATCAATGCACTTAACTCACATGTGCAAGGGGTTTTCACACAAAACAACTTAAAGAGTTCTTTGGAAAAATTAAGCTCAGGTTTAAGAATCAACAAAGCAGCAGATGACGCATCAGGTATGACGATTGCTGATAGTTTGAGAAGTCAAGCTAGCGCATTAGGACAAGCAATCAGAAACACAAATGATGGTATGGGTATTATCCAAATTGCCGATAAAGCAATGGATGAGCAACTTAAAATCCTTGATACAATCAAGGTAAAAGCCGTGCAAGCAGCACAAGATGGACAAACAACACAATCTCGTCAAGCAATCCAAGCTGACATTAAAAGACTTATTGAGGGGCTTGATAATATTGGTAACACAACCACTTACAACGGACAAGCATTGCTTTCTGGTGCATTCTCTAATAAAGAATTCCAGGTGGGTGCGTATTCTAACCAAACTATTAAAGCATCTATTGGCTCAACAACTTCTGATAAAATCGGTCAAGTGCGTATTGAAACAGGTCAGAATGTAACCGCAACAGGTGAAGTGAAAATGAAATTCATCAATGTTGATGGTGTCAATGATGTCGAGCTAGAATCTGTAAAAATCTCTACTTCAGCAGGCACAGGTTTAGGAAACCTTGCAGAAGTTATTAACAAAAACTCTGATAAAACAGGTGTCCGCGCACAAGCAAATGTTATCACCACTTCAGATGAGGCAATTAAAGCTGGGTCACTTGGTGGCGTGGTATTGAATGGCATAACAATTGGTGATATTATCGACATTAGAGATAATGACAGCGATGGGCGCTTGGTGCAAGCAATCAATGCTGCTACTCAAGATACAGGTGTGGAAGCCTACACAGACAATCTTGGTCGCTTAAATCTACGTAGCACAGATGGACGCGGTATTAGCTTTGTCTCAACAGGTGCGGTAAATCAACCCGGTGCAGGACAACAAGGAGGACAAGGACAAAATCAAGGTGCGCTTGCTATTGAGAAAGTTAATGGCGGACAAGATATTACAGGGCAAGTTGATGCAAACGGCGCAGTAACAGGTGGCTCTATGAATCTTGGTCGTCTTTCACTTGTGCGCACAGATGCAAGAGATATTCTCGTGAGTGGCACTGGTATAAGCGCCACAGGTTATAAAGAAGATCAAAATGTGGCTGAAACCACAGTTAATCTCCGTGAAGTTACAGGCTCTTTTGGCGCAGATGTCCGCTCTGCTGCTGGTGGTAACTTCAATCAAGTATTTGCAGATGAAGAAAGAGGTCTTGGTGCTGGTGTAACAAGCTTACGTGGTGCGATGGTGGTAATGGACATTGCAGAATCTGCTACAAAAATCCTTGATAAAATACGCGCTGACTTAGGTTCTGTCCAAGGACAAATGGTAAGCACAGTAAATAACATTAGTGTTACTCAAGTTAATGTCAAAGCCGCTGAATCTCAAATCCGCGAAGTGGATTTTGCAGCTGAAAGCACAGAATTTAGTAAGCTTAATATCCTTGCTCAATCTGGTAGCTACGCGCTTTCACAAGCAAACGCAGTGCAACAAAATATCCTAAGACTTCTTAACTAATCTTAAAAGTCTTAAAAAAGCTAGGGAAAAACCCCTAGCTTCTCTCACAAATACGCTCGCAAAACAAACTCCCAAGTGAATCCCTTTTTCTTAACAACTTTTGAAAGCAAAAAATTTTAAAAGTAGATTCTCGCGCCACTTTGAATTGAAAGTGTGGAAGTGTAATCATTTGGCACAAGATTATATTCCAAAGTTGTGAAAAGCCCTAGATTATGGATAAGATTGACTGACGCGCTCAAAGTAACATAATGTCCAAAAGTGCGCAAACCATAAGCCCTAAATTTATATTCTGTATTAAATTTCAAACGTGCATCATTTGAAAGCGAAAACCCAAGCACATTTGCGAGCAAAAAATCTGCTTTATTTTTGGCATTAAAATAAAAAGTTGGCTCAAAGAGATAGTAGGCATACGAATTGCGCCCAATATTTTTTGACACGCCCCCACCAAAGGATGCATAAGCGCGCAAATGTGGAGTTAAAAACTGCCTTGAAGCACCCAAATCCATTCTGTAAGAAAATGGTGTGAAAAATTTGCTCACACCCGCAAATGAACCAATAGACAACAAAGTGGCTTGATGGATTTGTAAAATTTGATTGTTTTTAGAATCTAACCCCGCATAGGCTAAGACTTTTAAAAATTCAATTTGCGCACCTTTCAAATACCCCAAATCATTATCCGTAATATCGTGGTAAGTCAAGCGAAAATCAAGCCCCAGCGCATTTGTAGCATTACGCGCATTATGAGAATTAAATCCTGTGTGATAAAAATACATCGGACTTAAACGCAAGCCTTGATTTGCCTTTAGCGGTGAGCTAGGCAAGGGCGGCTCTAGTGCAGTGCTTGCACCTAGATTACTACGCTCTAGCGCGCTTTTATGCGCAATATCGGTGTATTGCTCCTTTTCAAGCTTGCCTTTCATATACCAATACTCACTCATTTCAATGCTAGATTCCAAAATAAATTGCTTTTGACTAAGAGATAACACAGAATCTTGCGCTATGGTTTCAGGCTCAATTTTCCCTAATGCTATTTTCTTTGCCTTTCTCACATCACCAAAACTCATATAGCGTTCATACTCAAGCAGTTTGGTGCGCTTGCTAGGGCGAAAAGTCTCTTTTTCAATCAATCCCGCCTCATTAATAATATGCAGTGTTTCAGGTGGATTGACTTGATAAACAAATTTTTTGCGTAAATTTAGGCTTGGGCGCGCGACTTCAAGCAACCACAACATATTATACGAGCAGTTTTCATCAAAAAAATAATACCACGCCCACACATCACCAAGCTCCCAAATATGCCGATACATTTGCGCGATTTCCTCAATTGTAAGGTTTAAGTCAAACTCCCAAATATCGCGATTTTCAGAATCCCGATATTCTTTAATCTTGTCATAATAAGGCAAAATCGAGTAACGCCCCTCATAAAAGCCCAACAAGCCTTTATATGCAAACGCAAGACCATTTTCACTTTTCTCATCAGCAGCGGCTTGATAATTGATTGCAAAAGAGAGTAAGCGCGAGTTAAACCCGGAATTTAGCAGTAAAAATGTATGCCCAAACATCGAAGCAGGCGAGTTGATATGTGCGGAAGGAAAAATAAGCGTGGCACTTTTTGGATTGACATAATCGCGCATTTGGTGGAATTCCTCGCATTCTACTTGCGGAAGATTCTCAAAATTCAAAACAGAATTCAGATAAAAAAAGCGCGCTGGAAAGCGACAAATCGCGTGATAATCTTGCTTTTTTGCTGAACGACGTGGTAGTGAAGTAACCGCAGAATCCAAAAGCGCATTTGTTTTTGAAACTTTTTCTTCAAAATCCTTTGGCACTTCTACCAAATCTATTGGCGTATAAAATGCCTTGATAGTAGCGATAAGCTCAGATTCTGCGTCCTTTTTGCCATTTGGTGCATAAAAAAATTCTAGCGAATCAATCTCGCTCTCCCACCTCCCAAAATGGAGCAAATCGCGCCATTGCTTAGAATCTGCAAGCTTAAGCGCAAGGGCTTTGTTGATTGAAAAATCTATTCCATTAATGGTATCCTCTCGCAAGAGTGAATCCCGCTTCGCCTCCGCTACGCGCTCATACTCCACGTTTTTTGGTTGATAAGATTTTGGGGTTTTATCGCGTTGGTTTATGTTTTGAGAATCTGCCAGCAGTGGGATAATGGAACAAAGAAAAAAGAATTGGGAAAATTTCATCATTGTTTAAAAGCAGTGTGTAAAAGCCCCCATTTTGCAAATAAGGGCTTTTAAAAAAATTAAAGTGTAGCTACGCCACCTAGCACATCAGCCATTTGAGCGTCTTTGCTTGCGTAAAGTTTGTTGTAGTTTTCTTGTAATGCTACTTTGAAGCCTTCTTTATCTTCGATTTTTAGAAGCTCTACTAAAGTATCAAGCGACTCGCCTTTGCCTTGCGCAATTTCTTTAGAAAGTTGGTCCATATTTGAAGCCACAAATTCTTGTGTGCGTGTATCCATTACGATACCTTCATATTTACAACCAAGCGTTCCTGAAGTGATACCAAAAGTTTGATTGAAAAAAAGAGTTGTGTTTGTTGTAAATTGTAAAACATTCCAAACAAGCCCTTTTTTGTCAATCAAGTATGACCCAAGACCACAACCTACTTTGAGTTTGCCGCAGCCAATGCGCCACTTACCAATGTGCCTGCTAGAGCTAAGCTTACTAGAACCTTTTTCATTGTCCTACTCCTACAAAAAGATTTTTTGAAAGCTTAAAAACTTTCGGGCGTGATTGTGCCAATTCTTTACTTAAAAATAAATTTTAATGTCATATTTGCTAGTGAGGATGAAATCCTTTGGATTACACGAGGATAGCGAAGAATCCAAAAACTAGATATTTCGGCTTTTGCTACGCAAAAACCTCAATATGACAAAGCCCTCTTTTATCATTCTAAAACCTCCCTTTCTCATTCTGAGCCTTTAGACGAAGAATCTAAAGTCACCAAATCGCGTGCAGAATCTAAGATTTTATCGCCTTGTTTGACAATGTTATAATCTCAAACATCGCATTGCATTTGCCAAAGCTATCAACGCCACGCCCACATCGGCAAAAACCGCCTCCCAAATATTTGCCAAGCCAAAAAGCCCAAGCACGATAAACACACCTTTGAGCGCAAGTGCGAAAATGATATTTTGATAAATGATAATTTTTGTCTTCTTGGCGATTTTTATGCTTTTTAAAAGCGTATTAAGAGAATCATTTAGCAAAATCACATCAGCATTTTGATGACTTATATCGCTTCCACCGCCCATAGCAATTCCAACATCAGCGAGTGCCAAAGTGGGCGCATCATTGATTCCATCACCTACAAAGGCAACTTTACCTTTACTTTGAGCGCGCGCTTTTAATTCAGAAAAAATCCTTGACTTATCCTGCGGTAGCAAGGAATGATAATATTCACAACCAAGCTTTCTTGCCGCCATTTCGCAGGGATACTCTCCATCGCCACTTAACATCACGCATTCTATCCCCATATTTTTAAGCTCGCATAACGCTTCTATCGCGTCATTTTTGAGCTCATCAGCGATTAAAATATAACCCAAATAGTTTTTATCCACGCTAATATGTATCACGCTTCCTTCCACATGGCAGGTATTATGCAAGATATTAAATTTATGCAAAATCTTATCATTTCCTGCAATTATCTCGTGACTATCACACACAGCGCGCACACCAAGCCCAGAAAGCTCCTCATACTCGCTCATATGATGTGTGTGGGAAAGCTCCTCATACACGCTTTTAATAGATTGCGCGATGGGGTGATTTGAGAGATTATGCGCGCATAGGGCGTAATGCAAAACATCATTTTTACTATAACCTTGAGCAGGAATAATATCAATCACTTTAAAAACACCCTTTGTGAGCGTGCCGGTTTTATCAAACGCAATGAGAGAAAGCTTGCTTAGTGCTTCAAGGTAGTTTGAACCTTTTAAAAGCGCACCATTTTTGCTCGCTGCACTTAGTCCCCCAAAGTAGCCAATCGGCACAGATACCACAAGCGCGCAAGGACAACTTACCATCAACACCACAAGCGCGCGGTGAATACACTCTTCAAAAGATTTCTCAAACACAAGTGGCGGGATAATCGCAATAAGCACAGCAAGCGCAAGCACGATAGGCGTGTAATAGCGCGCGAAAGTAGTGATGAAATTTTCTGTATAAGATTTTTGCGAGGAAGCATTTGTGATAAGCTCGGTAATTTTAGCGATTTGACTTTTTTCAAAAGGGCGTAAGATTCTAAGCCTTATCGCACTTCCTAGCGCAATAGAGCCAGAAAGCACTTCAGAATCCTTACTAAAATCACAAGGTAGAGATTCCCCGCTAATTGCCGCGCAGTTAAAACTCGCGCTAGATTCTAAAAGCGTGCTATCACAAGGTAGCATTTCCCCCGCATACAACACGATTTCATCGCCTACTTTTAGCTCCTTTGGGTCAATGTCTATGGTCTGCTCACCATCAATTTTATGCGCAATGGTTGTCTGGTCTAAAGTAGCGGCGTTTATCGTATCTTTTGACTTTTTCACACTCACATCTTGCAGATATTCCCCCGCAGAAAAAAACAGCATAATACTTACCGCCTCTTCCCACTCACCAATGCAAAATGCCGCAATGGACGCGCTTAACATAAGCACATTTTCATCAAAAAACTCTTTTTTCTTAAAGCTCCGCAACGTACCAAAAAACACATTACGCCCGCTTATGAGGTAGATTCCAACCCAAAAAATACGAAAAAATATTTCATAATTCTGCGCGCCTTCAATATAATGAAACACCCAAAGTGACACCAAAAACAACGTCACTAAGACAAGAAGCAAGAAAAATTGCTTATTAAAAAAATAGGTCTTCTCTTTTTTCGCGCTCAAAGTTACATCTGGCTCTAAACGCGCGATAAGTGCTTTTATAGATTCTATATCATCGCAATCAATTTGCAAGGTATTAAGCGCAAAAGAAAGCTTTACTTCGCGCACACCGGGTGCATTTTTTAACTCTTTTTCAATCTTTGCAGCACAAGAGGCGCAATCTAGGTTTTTAATAAAAAATGTCTGCATAAATCTGTCCTTATAAACCAAATCCCATAAAATCCATAAATCCCATAGAATCTTGCAATTTCGCAACATTGCAATCCTACCAATTTTGTGCGCAAATGGTGGCAAGGTTAGTGAGTTTCTCACTTTCTCTTAAAAGTCAGAATAACTCTTAAGAAGCCTCGCATTATATAATTTTTGGGTAAAATCGTGCATTGCTTTTCCCTAAGATTAAAAGCTAAGATATTTCGCTTTTGCTGGTGCAATCCGCAAGGATTTCACCCTCACTAGCAAATATGACAAAAATAAGGCTTGTCATTCTAAACCCCTCCTTTGTCGTTCTGAGCGTAGCGAAGAATCTAAAAAAGAATCTCAAGCCACAAAACCGCGTTGCAGAATCTTAGAATCCAATCAACCAAAAAACGCCAAGTATGAGCGCGGAGTGGAGCTTATAAGGGCTTTGCTCTTGTAAGTGATATATTTTAAGGAATAGAGGCGGAGGCGAAGCGGGATTCACTCTCGCGAGGCGATACAATTTAGGGAGTAATCTAAAGGTAGCATAGGGGTAGCTAGGGGACAAAGAGTGGGAGTGAAAAATTTGTGTTTTAAAAAGCCTAGATCCCTTATAGATATTCTTTGCAAAAGTGAGAATTTCGCTTGCCCTTAGCTTGCTTGCCTAGCGAAATAAGGCAAGCAAGTTTGTGAGATTTTCTAAGAGATTTTATTGCGCTCTTTTAAAAATCTTTAGCCTTACTTTCTTGGTCTGCTTTAGATTCTTTATTTTCTTTAGCTACTTTGAGCTCTTTTTGTTTAGAATCTTTTCCGCTTTTTGCAAGCTCTTTTTTTGACTCTTTTTGCTCTTTGGCTTGAAGTTTTTTGTCTTTTTTCTTTTGGGATTTCTCAGCCTTTTTGTGTTCTTTAAACTGCCTTAGAATCTCCTGTGTTGGGTCATCGTTGTGGTGTTGGTATTCAGAATACTGCCACACAATATGCGGGTCAGGCAAAAGACACACGCGCGTTTGATCCTTTTCTTCATAATCAATTTTGCTTAGCAAATCACGCGCGATATTGAGTCTTGCGCGCTTTTTATCATTTGTATTTACCAAAACCCACGGACAAAAATGCGTATGTGTGCGTGCAAACATTTTTTCAAATGCTTCAGTGTATTCATTCCACAGGCTTAGCGATTTATCATCAATCGAACTTAGCTTCCACATACGAAGTGGGTCAGTTTTGCGACGCAAGATTCTGCGTTTTTGCTCATCTTTCCCCACATCAAGGAAATATTTGAAAATCATCGTCCCACTTGCGATAAGCATATGCTCCAAATTTGCCACCTGCGTGATAAACTCCTTATACTGCTCTTGTGAGCAAAAGCCCATCACGCGTTCTACGCCCGCGCGGTTATACCAGCTACGATCATAAAAGACAATTTCCCCACCGCTTGGTAATGTTGAAATGTAACGTTTGAAATACCATTCTGTGCGTTCTACATCGCTTGGCTTAGGAAGGGCTACGGTGCGACAACCACGAGGATTTAAATGCTCTTTTAATGCCTTGATTGTACCACCTTTTCCTGCTGCATCGCGCCCTTCAAAAAGTATGGCGATTTTTTTATTATGCTTTTTCACCCAATTTTGCAGTTTGCATAATTCAATATGAAGTTTTTGTAATTCTTGCTCATAGAAACTCTCTTTCATACGACCATTTTTAGCTTTATATACTTCTTTTAAATCAAGCTCGTTCTCTGGGCGGATAACCAACTGCTTTTCCTTAGACATGCTCACTCCTTGTAGTTCAAATAAATTGATATGGTATCATTTAACAAAAAGTTGCTACTTAAAATAGCTTTCAAAATTAGAAGTTTGTTGTGCGGAGGTAAAAAATGAAACAATTTAAGCGCGAGATAAATTTGCTTTTATTGGGTGTGGATTCTCAAAGTGCAAAAATTCTGCTTGAAAAGCAAGCACAGCATTTTGGCGTGATACTGGAGGAGAAAGATTCTCTACTTTGCGTTCGTGAAAATAAAAACACCGCACACAATGGCTTGTGCGCTGAATTGAAAGAATTTTGCGCGGAAGTCGTGGCGCTTTTTGGCTCAAAGGCACTTTTTGGAGAGAGTCTGCCACAAATCGCGCTTAACCTCTTAAAAGCTAAAAATCTCAAACTTACCACTGCTGAAAGCTGTACTGGTGGGCTTTTGGCGTATCAATTTACCAAACTTAGTGGCGCATCAGAAGTTTTTTGTGGAGGCGTGATAAGCTATGCAAACGCGATAAAACAAAAGTGGCTTAAGGTGGATTCTCAAAGTTTGGAGACTTTTGGCGCGGTGAGCGAATCTGTCGTGGGGCAAATGACTAAAGGCGCATTAGAGCTAAGTGGCGCGGATATTGCGCTTGCGACAAGTGGGATTGCAGGACCACTAGGAGGAAGTGCGCAAAAGCCTGTGGGACTTGTCTTTATAAGTGTGCAGGCAAAAAATAAAGGCGCAAAGGTTGAACGCTATTGCTTTAAAGGCACGCGCACAAGTATCCAAAAGCAGGCGTGTGAGAGCGCACTTCTTATGCTAATAAGAGAGATTTTAGAATCTATTCCCTAAATTGTATCGCCTCGCAGGAGTGAATCCCGCTTCGGCTCATATACATACTCGGTGTTTTTTGGTTGATGAGAATCTACATTCTATCAAGTTGTTTGGTGTTTTTAGATTCTCTCTACAAAAACGTTATAATTTCTTTTAAAAATTCTAGGAGAAGCGATGCGGTCCCGTCAAATAGCGTGGGTATTTTTGCTCTTAGCCATAGCTTTGGAAGTGAGTGGCGTAAGTATGCTAAAGGCTTTGCAAAATCCACTATATGGGAAAATCACAATGATTATATTTGTGAATTTCTCCTACTTTTTTATGGCATTAGCACTGCGTCAAATTGCACTTGGCGTGGCATACAGCGTGTGGGAAATACTAGGACTTGTAGGCGTGCTAGCAATTAGCTTTTTATTTTTCAATCCACATTTAAGCACACAGCAATATTTTGGTATTGTCGTTGGCTTTGTGGGCATTATTTGCATTATCGCTGGCGAAGAGCATTAAAGATTGGGGGATAAATGGGTTTTTTGATGATTATATTTTCTGGAATCTTAGATGTGCTAGCAAATCTTTGCTTGCAAAAATCTAATGGATTTAAGAATCTTATTTGGGGCATTAGCGCGCTTGTGCTTGTAGATGTGGCGTTTTTACTCTTAGCGTATGCAGTGAGTCTTGGCATTGCATTGCCTATTGCTTACACGTTATGGGGTGCTATTGGGATTCTAGGTTCAGTGCTTGGGGGCTATATATTTTTTAAGCAAAAGCTAAAGCCTATCGGCTATGTAGGCGTGGGGCTTGTAATAAGCGCAGTTTTATTGTTAAATCTCTAATTTCAGAATCTTGCTTACTGCTTTTTGCATCATCAAGGGCTACTTTGCTAATTACAGGGATAAAAAGCCCAAAAGTCTATCATTGTTTAATGCCCAACAAGGTTTCTATCATTCTATCAATGGTTGTTATCACTTTAGCATTTGCTGCATAGCCACCTTGGAATTTGATAAGATTTACCATCTCCTCATCAATGCTTACTTGAGAAATCGCCAAATGCTCCTTTTTCACCGCCGCTAAAACAGAATCTTTAGTCTCTTTTGTGCGCTGCGTAGATTCTGTTTGCGTAGCCACGCGCCCTGTGAGCGTTTGAAAAAACTCCGTGATACGCATATTTTTCTTCTCAAATTTATTGACATAAAAATCCACATTCTCATATTGAAGCTGCTGCATCATATTTGCCACTTCAAAATTCCCATTCACAGGGGCAAGCCACGGACGGATAAGAGTAGAATCTTTTTCATATTCTCGATTAAGCGCAATATCTCTTGCATTCGAGCCTTCAAAAAATTTATTAAGCCCAAATGCGCCTGTGAAATTACTACCATTATCTTTAATCGCTATATACAGCCCCTTTGAAGGGTCTTTTGCTTGGATTACAAACTCCCTTGAAACATTATCAAAAGACGCCTCAAAATAGTCATCAACATCATTAAGCGGATTATTGTCTTTATTGTCATCGGTGTTAGCGTTTATGGCATTGACGACATCGTTCATTGAAGTGATGCGATTTATCTCAATAGTCTTTCGCACCATCTCCTCGCCTATGGTGTTATAAACAATAATATCAAAGCTCCCTTCTTTAATATTATAATTCGTATCGCTCAAAGCCGTTGTGCGCCACACATCAAGCTTATCGCTCTTAACGACTTTTGAAGCACTTTGCGCATAAATGGCGTTTGTCGCTTCGATAAAGCCTTTTGAAAACACATCAAGCTGGTTGATATAATCTTGTATTTTCCCAATTGGTGTACCTTCCACCCCCGAGCTATACAGCGCGATGAGTGAGCCAGCTTTGCCCTGATTGATTTTTTCTGTGATTTCAATAGTTTTAAAATCATCGCCTTGAAAATACACACGATTAAGATTCTGTGCGTTATTTTCTTTATTTAAAATGATAGGGTGATACATCGCGCCATCTACAATATTAAATCCATGTCCGATATTTAGCACATATTCATCATCAAAATCCGCGCGCATAGGGTGGATTGCATAATCGCTTCTTAGGTGGTTTTTAAACACATTTGCGCCGATAAGTGCTTGAAGGTTAAACTCCAGCTCATCGCGTCTATCGCGCAATTCATTTGCTTGCTTGAGCTCTAAGCCATCTTCCATTTCTTTGAGTTTTTTATTGATTTCTGCAATTTCTTTGGCATTTTGATTGACTTCTTTTACCACGACTTCTAGCTCATCACTTGCCTTTTTTTGCAGGATTTCAAGTCGTCTGCGCGTGTCTGCGATATTTTGGGTAAGCGTTCTGGCATCTTTTGCTAAGACTTGCTTTTGAGCTGGGTCACTAGAATTTTTGGCTAAATCCTTCCACGAGTTAAAATACTGCTCTAAATCATTGTAGATTCCCACACCATCGATTTCTGGGAAAAACGCACTTGCTTCACGCAAAAAAGTAAAATGTGTATCATAAAACTGCGCTTCCTCATTTGCCTTGCGATAGCGCGAGAATACAAATTCATCGTGGATTCTAGCGATTGTCTCGATGCTTACACCACGCCCAAGATTGTAGTCTTGGTGGTATATTGGGCGCTCTGGGCGCACGACTACTTTTTGTCTGCTGTAAAATTCATCGCTTGCATTTGAGATATTATTTCCCGTTACATCTACCATCACCTGATGAGCTTGCAAGCCGGTGTAGGAGGTGTTAAGAGAAGAGAGAATTCCGCCCATTTACCTTTTCCTTAAGCTTTGGTTTGTAAAAGCTGACTTGATGCCCTGCTCTTACCATAACCATTTTCCTCGTGTGGCACAAGACGCATAAGCAAAGAAGTGTAAAATTCTGAAACCGCATATACACTTTGCGCATACGCACTATTAAGCCTTTTAAGCTCTTTGAGCGCATTACGCATAGAATCTAGCCCCGTATCGACTTCTGGTGAAAGCAAATCAGCAAGCTCTTTTTGCGGATTATCTTGTAAAAGCTGGTGCATTTCTTGCTGCATAAGGGATTTTTTTTGTTCAAAAGATTTAATAAGTGCATTTTTTGTCTCATTGCGCGCGAAAATCGCCTCATTATTAGCGACTTGTATATCGGCAATGTCATCTTGAGTGAGTTTGATAAGCTCTTGCAAATCTGTCGTTGCACCATGTAAATATTGCTCTAACATATTTCCTCCAAGCACCCCTACCACAGAGTTTGCAGGCTCTTATATACGGAAGGGATAGTTTTTAAATGTTAAGCAAGTCTTGTGCCATTTTCCTTGAAGTTTTATCCATATCAAGCTTATAACTACCATTTGCTATCTGCTCTTTGATTTGGCTTACTTTATCAGCACTTGCGTTTGCTACATTTGCAAGTGTGTTGTTCTCACTAGTTTCAGCATTTTGCGCATATGCGCGTTGTAAATCTTTATTGCCTTGCAGTGAGTTTGTCGCTGCGAAATTTGCATTTATGCCTGTAATCATCTTTTTGTCCTTTTTTATGGATTTAAATGCTTTTTAGATTTTTGCTAAACAAGTTCAAATCGGCTAAAACTCTTTTTCTTAAAGCTTTAATTGATATATTTGTTTAGCTCTTTTTTAAAGTCGCCAACACTCGTTGTTTTGCTGTTTTGCGCACCTTCAAAAAGTGAAGCTTTAGAATCTCTATAAGTATAAACCCCAAGCAACGCCAACGCATACAAAAATAAAAAAAAGCTTACACAGGGCACAAGCCAATTTTTAAGCCCTTTTTCCATTTATCGCCCTTTAATCTCACGAGATTTTATAGCCATTGTAAAATGCTCTCTTTAAGCTGGCTTACCCCAAGATTTGTATTTTGGCTTATTTTTTTCTCAAATAGCGCCGAAATCTCTGGGTGCAACGCCACATTTTCGTGCCCAAGCTTTTTGCATTCCGCAAGGATAGAATTAATGGCTTCTTTATCATCTAAGATTGCAAAGCCCTTAGAATCTTTAGAATCTTGCGTGCTAGAACCTCTTTTGAGTGCCTTTGCCACAATGGGTGCAAATTTACTCCATTCCGCAGTCGAGCAAAGCACAAATTTTGTCCTTTTAGATTCACACTCTTGCGCACTCATAAACTCCTTATACGCCTTGATGCCACAGGCAGTGTGAGGGTCAATTAGCATTCCGTGCAAAAACGCCTCTTTTATCAACACCTCACACTCGCCATCATCACAAAAACTCGCGCCAAACTCATTCTGCAACAACGCCAATTCGCTAGATGTAAGCGCATAGATTCCCTCTTTTTCAAGCCCCTGCATACATTCCCTCGTGCGTTCTGCACCAAAAAGCTCAAACAATACTCGTTCCACATTTGAACTCTTCAAAATATCCATCGCTGGGGAATCTGACTTGATTAGCGCACGATTGCGGATATTATAGATTCCCGTGGTTATAAACTCATAGAGAATCTTATTTGGATTTGATGCGCTTATAAGCTTAGCAAAAGGAATTCCAAGCTTTTTGGCATAAAATGCGCCCAAAATATTGCCAAAATTCCCACTCGGCACAATCGCATTCACGCCTTCACCAAGCGCGATTTCACCACTTCTTACAAGCTCGCAGTAATTCCAAATATGATAGATTATCTGAAAAACCACGCGCCCAATATTTACAGAATTTGCCGCACTAAGATGCAAGCCTTTTGCCTGCAATGCGCTTTTAAATGCCTCATCTTTCAAAAGATTTTTTAACGCATTTTGCGCAGTATCAAAATCCCCTTCAATGCCTATGACTTTAAGATTCTCACTTTTTTGCGTCACCATTTGCAAACGTTGCACATCTGAAGTGCCATTTTGTGGATATAAGCACACAACCTTGACATTTTGAGAATCTGCAAACGCCTCCAAAGTCGCTGGTCCCGTATCGCCACTTGTCGCGCATAAAATAAGATACTCACGCTTATTATCTTTTGCCAAACTATTAATAATGCTTCCAAAAGGCTGCAACGCCATATCCTTAAAAGCGCGCGTAGGTCCGTGATAAAGCTCTGAAATAAACAAGTAATCATCATATTTTTTTAGCGTAAGCGGAGCATTTGTAGCGGTAAAAGTATCAAATTTTTCATAATTTTTTAGCGCAGATTCTAATAATCCTTCATTAATGCCTAAATCTAGCAGTTCAAAAATGCGTTTGCAAAGTGCTTTGTAAGAAAGTGTTGTCAAATGCGTTAGCTCGCTAGAATCTATCTTTGGCACAAAACCTAGCGTAAAAAGTCCGCCAAAGCTTGCTGATGGGCTTAATAACGCCTGCAAAAATTCTGTATTTGCAACTTCGCCTTCTCCTCGAGTTTGCAGTAATTTTGTCATATTTTTTACCCTTTTTTGGAATAATAACGCGCTCAAAGCCTTTGCTTTTGTAAAAGGCTCAAATTCTACCATAAAAGGATTATTCTCATGAAAAAACTCTTTAAATTCACACTAGGCATTATGTTTGCTTTGACAATGGGCGTATTTTTTAGCGCGTGTGGCGAAGATTCTAAAAAACAAGAAGTTAGCGCACTTGAGCGTATTAAACAGCGTCAAGAGGTGTTTATCGGTGTATTTGGCGATAAGCCACCATTTGGCTATATTGATTCTCAAGGGGAAAATGCAGGCTTTGATGTGATTCTTGCAAAGCGCATTACAAAGGATTTGCTAGGTGATGAAAAGAAGGCAAAATTCATCGTTGTAGAAGCGGCAAATCGCGTGGAATTTTTGCGCTCAAACAAAGTGGATATTATCATGGCAAACTTCACAAAAACGCCTGAACGCGAAAAAGTCGTAGATTTTGCAAAGCCTTATATGAAAGTCTCTTTGGGCGTAGTAAGCAAAAATGGCGCAATAGAAGATATCAAGGAGCTTGAAGACAAAACTTTAATTGTCAATAAAGGCACGACAGCGGATTTTTACTTTAGCAAAAATTTCCCGAATCTAAAGATTCTCAAATTCGAGCAAAACACGGAGGCTTTTAGCGCGTTAAAAGACGGCAGAGGCGATGCGCTCGCGCACGACAACACCTTGCTTTTTGCGTGGGCGAAGGAAAATCCAAGCTTTAAAGTTGGCATTAAAGAGCTAGGCGAAAATGATGTCATCGCGCCAGCGGTAAAAAAGGACAATAAAGAATTGTTGGAATGGCTAGATTCTGAAATTTCTGCGCTTATTGAAGAGGGTTTTTTGCTCCAAGCGTATGAAAGCACACTCGCACCTGCATATAGCGATGAAATCCACGCGAGCGATGTGGTGTTCTAAACCCCTTAAACTACTTTTGTGCGTGCTTTAAATCACGCACAAGCTCAACTTTGCAAAAATTGCATACAATTTAAGGGATTTCAGAATCTATTCCTTATGAGTGTATCACCTTCACGGGAGTGAATTCCGCTCAACTCTACTTGCGCGTTCATACTTGGCGTTTTTTGGAGGCTTGAGTATTTGTGGATTCTATCAAGCTGTTTGGAGATTTTAGAATCCCTTATCGATTATCAATTTTTTCTGGATACAAATCGTGGTTTAAAAGCCTATGTTGCGCCATTTGCTCATATTTTGTATTTGGGATTCCATAATTAGCATACGGATCAATGCTAATGCCCCCGCGCGGAGTAAATTTCCCCCAAACTTCTAAATATTTTGGCTTCATAAGCTTAATCAAATCCTTAGCAATAATATTTATACAATCCTCGTGGAAACCCCCGTGGTTGCGGAATGAGAAGAGATAAAGCTTAAGCGATTTGGATTCCACCATTTTAAGCGCTGGAATATAGCTAATATAAATACTAGCGAAGTCTGGCTGTCCTGTGATGGGGCAAAGCGAGGTAAATTCTGGACAATTAAATTTCACAAAATAATCTACTTCAGAGTGCTTGTTTTCAAAAGTTTCAAGTATTTGCGGGCTGTAAGTTTGCGGATAGCTCACATTTTTTGCGCCTAACAAAGAGAGGGAATCTTGGATTCTGTGACGTTGGTTGGAACTTTTAGAATCTGGCATATATGCTCCTTATATATTTTATAGGATTTTGATATGGGCAAGGATTTTTCTTGCTTTCAATCTATTTTTGCGCTTTTTTTCTGCAAGATTCTGTGCTTGCTTCACAGCTTCTATTTCGTGCGTGAGGTAGGAAAGCGATTCATTAGCGATATTGTTTTGCAAAAAAAGTTTTTGTAAAAATTCCTCAAAGCAAAATGCGCGATTTAGCAACTCTCTAATATTTTCAAGGCTTGGCTCAAAAAGTGGGAATTTTTCATTCTTGCT
Source organism: Helicobacter himalayensis (assembly GCF_001602095.1). NCBI lineage: Bacteria > Pseudomonadati > Campylobacterota > Epsilonproteobacteria > Campylobacterales > Helicobacteraceae > Helicobacter > Helicobacter himalayensis. Next base: position 1,599,998 of record NZ_CP014991.1, read on the forward strand.
AAAGTTACGCACACCACGCCAAATAAGAGAATCTAGCTCCGCGCACACAAAGCTAATGGCATTGCTAAAATTTGTATGCAAAAGTGTTTCAAGCGCGGAAGTTTTAGCACTAAGTTTTGTTTGGGCGTGTAAAAAAATATGCGAAGTTTGCGCGCTAAAATTTTTCATCAAATCCATTAAATCCTGCCCTAGATTTTCTTGCAACCTCTCATTGTGCGCCATTTCACACTCCAAAAACGCGCTTATGAAAAGCTTTTCTAATTCCCTAAAAGTAATCTTTTTTGCCTCTCTAAAAAACTCGCTTTGAGAATCAAAGCTGCGTAAAATCGTATCTTTTGGCAGTATGGAAACTTCCTTTGCAACAAAAAAAGATTTTTTTATCCCAAAGGAATTTTTCTTATCTCTCAAAAAATCTATATTTTCCTTGACAATCCCCGCAAAAATCGCGCGAGAGAGGCTATCAAGCAAAGAATCTGCGAGATTATACACTCTCAGACACTCTTCTTGCGCCTTTTTTGCAAGTGGATTTTGAAATGCAAAAAGCGCAATTTGAGAATCTAAAAACGCTTCATAATTACACAACGCGTAATTTTTCCCACGCAAAGAAGTTACAGAATCTAAAAGCAGTATTTTGAGTGCATTTAGAATGCTTTCCTTACGCGCATTTTCGCGCAGTGGGATAAGCGAATTGTTGATAAAGTCCAAAATACTTTGTATATTAGAATCTGCAAATTTTTGAGCTTGCTTTTTGCAATCTTGCGTGCGCTTAGATTCAAGCGCATCTTTTGCAGAAATCGCTATAAACTCGCTAAAAATCCCTCTAAACGCGCTCTTTGCGTATTCAAGGCTTATCTGCACTTCAGATTCATTTTTGAGTCTATCTTTTTGATTAAGCACGCAAAGCGCCTTTGTGTTGTATTTTTTAATATGCGTGTTTAAAATTTCTTTCTCGCTTAATTTGCCGACATTATCAATAAGACTTAGCCAAATAACCCCATCAACTTCCTCTAGCAAGGCGTTTGTCGTGTCTGTGTCGTTTTGATTTTGTGAATTAAAGCCCGGCGTGTCAAAAAAGCTCATTTCTTTGAGAATTTCTAATGGAGCAAAAACCTTGTAAGAGGCGATTTTCTCATTTTCTTGTGGGGAAATTTGCTCCAAAACTTCCAAACTTTCAAATGCATTTGAGCCATCTTTGTATAAAATCTCTAGGCACAAATGCTTACCGTAGCCTATTTCACACACTTTTGAGGTGAGGGGGATAATCCCACTTGGCAAAAATTCCTCCCCAAAAAGTGCGTTTAAAAAAGTACTTTTTCCGCTCGAAAACTGCCCAATCACTGCGATTTTAAGCTTAGAATCAACTTTTGCTTGCAAACGCGCTAAAATCTGCGCGCTTTTTGTATCCAGCAATTCCAAACCTGCCAAAAGATTTTGCGTCTGCAAAATAAGTGCCTGCAATTCCTGTGCGTGCGCGTCAAAATGCGTATCGTGTGCGCTGGGATTCTGAAATTCTTGCATATTTAGCGCAGAATCTAAATTTTGGGTATTTTTTAAAACACTTAGTTCAGCAATAAATTTTTCCAAAATACCCATTTACATCTCCAAAAATGCCCGCAGAGAATCTAGCTTGTGGCTAATGTTTGAAAGATTTTCTTGCAACGCGTTCATCTCTTTTTCTAAATTTTTATTTTTCCCCTCCTCGCGCCTTGCAAGTGTTTGATTTAAAAGCGCATTTGTATGCGCGATTTGCTCCTCATACGCTTTATAGGCATTTTGCGCGATAGAATCAAAAAAGGCAAGATTTTCACTCTTTATCTGCACGCTTTTTTCAAAAATGATTTTTTCAAATTCTGCAAAAACTTCCCCAAAAGCTTTTTGTATAGGTGCTTGAAATTCCCTTGCTTTCACATATTTTGCAATTTGTGCGCTTAAATTTTTGGCAAAAAGTGCTACTTGAGAATCTTTAGCATAAAAGCTAAAAGTTGGCGCGTTTAAGAGTTCAGATTCCCCCACAAAACCCTCATTTTGAAGCTCTTTAAGTGTTTGAGAAATTTTGGTGTTAAGATGAAATTTAAATCCACGTGTGGTATCTGTAAAAATATCTTTTAATCCAATAAGCAGAGAATCTTGCAAAAGATCCGCCTCAAACGCGCGCTTTTGCTCCCTATCATAAGTAATATTGCCACAAATGCGCTCGCACAATCGCTCCCTTTGGCTTTGTAAATCTGCATTGATGGCATTTTGCATTGTGTTAAAAGCATTTTTTAGCTCCTCAAACTTTGCTAAAATCGCCTCTTTTGCGCTCTTTGCCTGTGAGTGTAAGGAATCGTTTTGCGCTTTAATCTCTGAAATTTTTTCTTGCAATTGGGAATCTGAAACAAAAAGTAGGCTGGATTCTAGCTCCAAATCCGCTTTTTTGCCCCTTACAAGCTTTTGTAATGCTTTTATCGCAAGATAAAGCATATCGCGCAATTTTAGGCTATTTTCCCCAAAAAGCAAAGCCTGCAAATACTGCTCAATTTCTAAAATTCCTGTCTTTTCTAGCACAACTTTTGGCGTGCGTGCGCTATCATTTATTCTATGCAAAAGTGCATCGTGCCCACAAAGCGGGATAAAAGTAATGCGTGAAAGCATTTCTGAAACATCAATTTTTGCCGAAAGTTTAGTAATTTGTGCGCGCAGGCTTTGCTTTGTGTAATTAAGACTTTGCTCTAATTCTTTTTGACTAATCAAATCCGCGTGTGTGAGCACCACAAGCAAACGCGAAATATTGCGCTCACTTAAAGTCTCTAAAATAAAATCAATATCTGTCTGTGTAGCCGCACAGCTGGCATTCATCAAATGTATAAGCAAATCACAATGCACCAAATAGCTTTTTGTAATCTCCTCTCTCTTTGTGATGGGGTCATCAAGACCGGGTGTATCAACAATAGAGACATTTTGCTCTAAAAATTTTAGGGGCAAGTTTAAGCGCACTTCACGCACGAGATTGCAAAATTTATCTTTATGATTAGCCGAAGTATAAGTGCTTAAAGATTCTAGAGAAATCTCCTCAACACGCGCTGGTTGGGTGCAATAGCCCTCAAGATTTGTGCCAAAAAGTTCTTGTGTCTCCTTAATAAATTGCCTAATATCCACATCTTTTTGCGCGCATAAATCCTCCCACTCCTCCTTGCTCCAAAAGCGCACTTGAGCGCTTTTTTGCGCACCATATTGCAAAATTGTGAGATTTGCAGTTTCTGGGATTGTGGAAGTGCTTAAAATCTCCTCCCCCAAAAGTGCGTTTAAAAAAGTGCTTTTCCCCGCGCTCAAAACCCCGCTCACACCGATACTAAAATGCCCATTTATGAGATTTTGCATTGTGAATTCTGTGGCTTGAGTGATTTGTGTGTCTTCAAATTGCGTGTTTGTGAAAAATGCCTGAATCTCCTTTGTGATACCAAAAAACTGCTCTTTTATCTCACTTGGCTGCAAAAAATTTTCTTGCAAAAGATTTTTGATTTTTTCCTGCATTGTGATGATATGCGTGCTTTCACAAATTTTGGCGTTTTGGATTTTTTTTAGCGCGGAATTTATTGCTAAAAGCGCGTAAGATTCCAATTTTGGCAAGACTTCTTGGCTGCACTTTGCAATACGCGTAAGATTTTGCGCACTAAGTATTTCTCCTAGCTCACAAAAAAGCTCTTGTATCACTTCGCTTTGCAAATACTGCGCGCTTACATCTTGGCTAAAAGCTAATATTATAGCGATTTGCTCGCTTTGACAGGATAAAATTTTTGTGAAAATCTCTTGATTTTGAGGATTGTGAAGTGTTTGGCTCATTTGGCTAGTTTGTTTGAGAGAGGATTTCTAAACGTCGCTCAATCACGCTTAATTGGTATTGCAAAAAATTTAGTACCATTTCAAATTGCTTATTTGATTGCAAATCCTGTCCATTAAACCCTTCAAACAGCACGAGCAAGCGCTCTTGGAGGAGTGAAAGGAATTGCACCTCATCATTGAGTGCTTCTTTGCGCTTTGGCTCATTGATGACTGAAAGCACAGATGGCGCAAACTCGCTTGGGGCTTTTGACACACCGCTTTGGCGATTAAGTGCGCACTTTGGCGTAAATGAAACGAGTGGTTGGCTAGAATCTCGATTGTTGAATGTCTCAAAACTCTGGCACGTGGAATCTAAGGGCGCATTTTCTTTAGATTTACCAACTTCTTGGATTTCACTAGATTCTTGCAGGCTTTGCGTAGATTCAAGCGAGCTAATTGTCTCCAAAATAATATCTTTTAGTTCCATTGTAACAACCATTGTTGGAATTTTTTATTTTGATAAGAATCTGCAATATTTGCAAAAACTTCAAGCCATTGCACATTTGCTTTGCCTTCGTACTTCTTGCCTTTGCGCCCTTTTAGTCGCTCAACACCAAGCCTTGCCTCCTCATTATTTGGATTTGCGTTCAAAATATACTCATAGATTTGCAAGGCGTCTTCTTTCAATCCTTGATTCTCATAAATTGTTGCAAGAGTGATTGTTTTAATACTGCTCAACGCGCGATTCCTTTAGGTAGTTTGTGGCTTTTACTAAGGGCACAATTCTAACAAAAATTCCTTAAAACTTAGTCAAAAATTTTAGAGCCCAAAGTCAAAGAAACCAAACTCTATAACCACATTTTAAGCCGCTGTAATATACAATCCGCCGAATCCAAAACCTTTAAAAATCCACTCCACACAAAAAAAGGATATTTATGCCTAAACGTAGCGACATACACACCATTTTACTTATCGGCTCTGGTCCAATTGTTATCGGGCAAGCTTGCGAGTTTGACTATTCAGGAACGCAAGCAGCTAAAACCTTAAAAAGCCTCGGCTATCGCGTGGTGCTTATCAACTCAAACCCAGCTACCATTATGACAGACCCAGACTTCGCACACCGCACTTATATCGAGCCTATCACTGAAGAAGTTATAGTAAATATCATAAGACAAGAGAAAGTCGATGCGATTTTACCCACTATGGGCGGACAAACCGCGCTCAATGTCGCAATGAGTATGTATGAAAAAGGAATGCTTGAGGGTATAGAATTTCTAGGCGCAAAGCCAAATGCAATAAAAAAAGGTGAAGATAGGCAGGCATTTAAGGAAGCGATGTTAAAAATTGGTATGGACTTGCCAAAATCCCGCTATGCCTACAATGAGGATGAGGCACTAGAAGCGGCAAAAGAGATAGGATTCCCGCTTATTATCCGTGCGAGCTACACTCTCGCAGGTGGAGGCAGTGGTGTGGCGTATAATATCGAGGAGTTTCGAGCGCTTGCAAAAGCCGGGCTTGAAGCCTCGCCCATTAATGAAATCCTCATTGAAGAATCGCTCCTTGGGTGGAAAGAATTTGAAATGGAGGTTATCCGCGACAAATTTGACAACTGCATTATCGTGTGTAGCATTGAAAATCTCGACCCTATGGGCGTGCATACGGGAGATTCTATCACTATCGCGCCAGCACTCACTTTGACTGACAAAGAATACCAACGTATGCGCGATGCAAGTTTTAAGATTTTGCGCGAAATCGGCGTGGATACGGGTGGTAGCAATGTGCAGTTTGCCATAAATCCGCAAAATGGCAGAATGACCGTGATTGAGATGAATCCCCGCGTATCGCGTAGCTCGGCACTTGCTTCTAAAGCCACAGGCTACCCCATAGCCAAAGTTGCGACACTGCTTGCGGTTGGATTCTCGCTTGATGAGATTAAAAATGATATAACAGGCACGCCTGCAAGCTTTGAGCCTAGCATTGATTATGTCGTTACCAAAATCCCGCGTTTCACTTTTGAAAAATTCCCCAACGCAGATTCCACACTCACTACCTCGATGAAGTCCATTGGCGAGGTTATGGGGATTGGGGTAAATTTCGCGCAAAGCTTACAAAAGGCACTTTGTAGCTTAGAAGTGGGTTTGAGCGGGTTTGAAAGTATCAATCAAGATATTGAAACTATCAAAAAAGAAATCCGCCGTCCAAATGCAAATAGGATTCTCTACATTGCAGAGGGTTTTAGACAAGGGCTAAGCCTAGAGGAAATCCACGAACTAAGCGCGATTGATAGATGGTTTTTGCACCAAATACAAGAAATCATCACTATGGAATCACATATAAGCGAGGAGATTCTCAAAAATAAGGCACAAATGCTGGCTTTCAAACAAAAAGGCTTTAGCGACAAAATGCTTGCAAATCTGCTAAATAAGGCATATAAGCTTGATTTACGCGAGGGCGATGTCACAAATGCGCGCGAGGAACTAGGAATAATCTATGCGTATAATGAAGTGGATACCTGCGCAGCGGAGTTCCCAAGCCTCACGCCGTATCTGTATTCTAAAATTGTAGATAAGCAAAGTGTGCTTAATGCGATAGATTCTGAAATTTCTAACTCAGAATCTAATCAAGCACGCAAAAAAAATCTATCTTGTGATAATGTGGAATCTCTCAAAGAATCTTATCACTCAAAGAAAAACGCACAAGAGGCGGATTTTAAAAAGGTGTTGATTATCGGGGGAGGACCAAACCGAATCGGACAGGGCATAGAGTTTGATTATTGTTGCGTCCATGCTTCCTTTGCCCTGCGCGATTTAGGCGTGCAAAGCATTATGTATAACTGCAACCCAGAAACCGTAAGCACGGATTATGACACTAGTGACACATTATATTTTGAGCCAATCGATTTAGAACATGTCCGCTCTGTGATAAAAAAAGAGAATCCAGATGGAATCATCGTGCATTTTGGCGGACAAACACCGCTCAAGCTTTCAAAAGCACTCAGTCTTATGGGTGCAAAAATCATTGGCACAAGCGCAAAAGTCATCGATAAAGCCGAAGATAGAGAAAAATTTGCCGCATTTGTGGAGGAAAATAACCTCTTGCAGCCAAAAAATGCTATCGCGCACACAAAGCAAGAGGCGTTGGATTTAGGCAAGGTGCTTGGATTCCCAATTTTGGTGCGTCCGAGCTATGTGCTAGGTGGGCGTGCAATGCGCATTGTGGATAATGAAGAAGAATTACGCGTGTATATGGAGGAGGCGGTAAAGGTGAGCGAGGATTCCCCTGTTTTGCTTGATAAATTTCTAGATTCTGCGCTAGAGCTTGATGTGGATTGTATCAGTGATGGGGAGCGCGTGTATATTGGCGGGATTATGCAGCATATCGAGGAAGCGGGAATCCACAGTGGCGATAGTGCGAGCTGTCTGCCGCCTTTTGGGCTAGATTCTAAGATGATTAAAAATATCGAAGAGCTAAGCGCTAAAATCGCGCTAAAACTCGGTGTAATAGGGCTTATGAATGTGCAGTATGCGATTTATCAAAATGAAATCTATCTCATCGAAGTAAATCCGCGCGCAAGCCGCACCGTGCCTTTTGTCTCAAAAGCCACGGGAATCCCGCTTGCAAAGGTTGCGACACGCGTGATGTGGCAAGGAGATTTGAGAGAGGCACTAGAATTTTATGATAATTACAAAAATGTAGATTTTAGCGGAGAAATCTATAAGCACAAAAAACTAAAAAGCGTTGCGATTAAAGAATCTATTTTTCCTTTTAGCAAGCTAAGTGGCGCAGATATGAGTTTAGGACCAGAGATGAAAAGCACAGGTGAGGTTATGGGGATTTCTGATAATGTCGGCATAAGCTTTGCAAAATCCCAGCTGGCTTGTAAAAATACTATTCCTTGTAGTGGGGAAGTATTCCTATCCTTAAATGATAAAGATAAGCCAGCGGGTGTAAATCTTGCAAAAAAATTAAGCGCGCTTGGCTTTAGTATTTGCTGCACTAGCGGGACTTACAAGGCACTAAATGAGGCAAAAATACAAACAAAGCTTGTGCTAAAAATCTCTGAAGGTCGCCCAAATATCACGGATTTGATGACAAATGGGCAAATCGCTATGGCAATAAACACAAGTGATAGCAAGTCAAATCGTGGCGATACCGCGCTTATCCGTGCGCAGATTCTGCGTGATAATATCCCTTATTTCACAACACTAAGTGCCGCAAATATGGTGGTTCTAGCCCTCGAAGCGATGAAAAAACGCGATATTAATAAGGCTGTGGCACTGCAGGAGTATTTGTAAGGAAATTATTTAATTGTAAAGAAAGGAAAAAAATGAAACTAGATATAAAAGAAACTCTATTAAAGCAATATCTAACAAGCGATTCAAAGATAGATAAAAAGAGGTGGGATAAATTAATTAATGACGATTGGAAAAAGTTAGATAATGGTAAATATGAGGAGCAAGAAAAAGCGCTAAAAGAAATTTTTAAGAATCCCTCTCATGAAAATGTTGCTCAAGTCCTAATAAAAATTGCTATCTTAAATGACTTCTACAGCACAAATATTTTTTATACTTTTGAAATGGCTAAACATATAATGAATATTCATAAAAACGAAATTAATATTAAGAAGGCTTTAGAAGATGGAAATGTGGATTTGGTAGAACGAATAGCCAATATAAAAATAGAAAACAAAGAGGGGAAATTAAAGAAATATTGCTTTTATTCTTTTGCTAGCAAATATTGCTCGCATCATAATGAGGAGAAATTTCCCATATATGATAATCTTGTAAGCAAGGTATTATTAGCTTTTAATAAATATTGGAACTTTAGGAAAGGGCTTAAAATTGAAGAAAAAGACCTAAGAGACTACAAAATATTTAAGGCTGTTTTGGAGGATTTTAAAACACATCACAATCTTTCATATAGTTTTAAAGAACTTGATAAATGCCTTTGGCAAATAGGTAAAAAAGAAGCGGACGAACAAAGAGAAAGAGAAAAGAAAGCTAAAAAGCAACAAAAAGAATCCCAAAAAGTAGGCTAATGTGTTAGATTCTCATAAAAAAGCAGAATCTAACACCTCGCAACCAAAGAAATCCCCCTCTTATTCCTTTTTTAAGCTCCTTGCAAAACATCTTTGGCAATCCTACAAAGATGCGAACAAAGCTATAAACACCACAAGCACTTTGAGCGTGCGACTTTTGGAGAAAAAGTCTCATTGGATTTTTTTCATACTTGGCTGCCTGTGTGTTTTTGGGGCTTTTTTATCTTTAGAATACCGCAATTACGCACGCTATATGGATTCTATGCAGAATCCAACCACGTTAAACGCGCAGGTTTTGGCACAATACACAAAGCTAGATAAAAACAACAAACCCTATTTTGTGCTAAAGCTCCGCGTGCAAGATGGCGCGATACTCTACACCACTTCAAAAGAGGATTTAAAGGATATTACGCATTCCTTTGTGGAGGTGTATGGCAAAAGCGCGGAATGTGGATTCTGGCAGTATTTGCAATCCTGCTTTTTTATCACTTTTTCTTTAAGTTTAGAATCCACAAAGGATTTTCGCACGCCTTTGCGTGAATTTATTAAGGCACAACATACAGATTCTGAATTGAGCGCGCTTTATTTGACGCTCTATTTAGCGGATTTTTTACCAAAACCTTTGCGTGAAGTGAGCAACAAACTTGGAATTGCGCATTTAATCGCCATTAGCGGATTTCATCTTGGTGTGCTAAGTGCGTGCATCGCCTTTGTGCTAAATCTCTGCTACAAGCCACTGCATCACTATTTCCCCTATCGCAACCGCTTTTTTGACATTAGCACACTCACGCTTCTTGTGCTTTTTGGCTATCTTTTGCTTATTTATCTAAGCCCTTCATTCCTACGTGCTTGGGCGATGAGCGCACTTGCGCTGTTTTTTGTGTATAAAGGCGTGCGGGTAGTGAGTTTTGAATTTCTCTTTATTGTAGTGATTATTTGTGTGAGCTTTTTTCCGCGCTTAATTTTTAGCGTAGGATTTTTCCTCTCTTGTATGGGCGTGTTTTACATCTACTTATTTTTGCGCTATTTTCGCCCCTTAGCGCGCTCAAAACTCTATAATCTCACGCTTACACCACTATTTTTTAATACAAGCATATTTTTACATATGCTTATTATCGTGCATTTTTTCTTTCCTTATTTTAGCACCTACACGATTAGTGCCATTCCTTTGAGTATCGCTTTTGTACCATTTTTTCCACTTAGTATTTTGGCGCATTGTTTTTCACTTGGCGGGATTTTTGATTCCTTGCTAGCAAAACTTTTTAGCTTAGAAATATTTTCTATTGAAGTTTTTACACCCGAATGGCTTTTTGGAATCTATCTTATTTTAAGTGCGCTTAGCGTGCGGTTTTTGAGTGCATATATTGGACTTTTTGCACTTAGTTCGGGATTTTTTGGATTCTTGATTTATAGCCTGTGTGTGGCGTAGGAAAGGACATTTTTTAAATCAAAAACAATATTCTTTTGAGAATCTTTAAGCAAGTCTCGTATATCAAACTTTAAAAACTCGTTGTGCGCGTTAATTAGCATAATAATATCAAACTTTTTCCCCTCCACACTTTTAAGCGTGGAAAAACCAAACATTGCTTTTGCGCTTTCCCTATCGATAAGTGGATCATACACCTTGACTTTAAAGCCGTTTTTTTTGAGCTTTTTACGCAAGGTTGGGATTTTTGAGTTTCGCATATCGGGGCAATTTTCCTTAAATGATAATCCCAAGATAAGCACGCGCGCATTTTTTGGAAAATCTAGCTCTTTGCTTAAATGCGTGATTTTTTGCGCCAAAAATTTTGACATAGCGTTATTGACATTCCGCGCGGAATCAAGAATCTTAGATTTATAAGAAAAACGTTTTAGGATAAACGCCAAATAATACGGATCAACGCTTATGCAATGCCCGCCCACAAGACCGGGATTAAAGGGTAGAAAATTCCACTTTGTTTTTGCCGCATTCAATACCTCACTAGCACTTAAGCCCAACCTATCACACATTATCGCCACTTCATTGATAAAGGCGATATTTAAATCTCTCTGGGCGTTTTCAATCAATTTCGCCATTTCCGCCACTTCAATACTAGGCGCAAGATAAGTATCCGTAACACTTTCATACAGGTTTTTTAAGCGCTTTTGCACAGCTTTGGTGTTGGTGGCGATAAGCTTTGTGGTGTTTTCTAGTGTGTGTTTAGAATCTGCTGGATTTATGCGCTCTGGGGAATAAGCGATGAAAAAATCCCTGCCCTCTTTAAGTGTAGTATTTTCACGTAGAATCTGCGCGCACTCCCCACTTGTGCAAAATGGATAGGTTGTAGATTCAAACACGACAAGATCATTTTTTTTTAGCACCTTTCCCACAAGTTCGCTTGCGTGAAATAAAAATGAAAGATTTGGACTCTTATCTTTATGAATTGGTGTAGGCACGGCGATGATAAAGACTTCGGCTTTTTTTAACTCTTGTGGATTGTGGGTAAAATGCAGATTTTTATCTTGCAGAAAGCTCGTATTTGTATTGCGTTCAAACCCACTTTGAAGCTCTTTTATACGCTTTTTGTCAATGTCAAAGGCGATGACAAAATGACTTTTCGCAAATGCGCGTGCGAGCGGATAACCCACATAGCCAAGCCCCAAAACCGCGATATTAGCCAAGCTCGACCACCACGCCATTTCTTAGCTCATAGATACTTTTATCAAAACTATCAATCGCCCTCTTTTGAGAATCAAATTCCATTTTCACCCCCGCCTTATCCACAAAGCCAACAAGGCGCGCAGGATTCCCAACCACAAGCCCAAATGCAGGCACATCTTTTGTCACCACACTTCCCGCGCCAATGAGCGCATACGCGCCAATGCTAACCCCGCATACAATAGTCGCATTTGCACCAATACTCGCACCTTGTTTAATGAGTGTGGTGCGAAACTCATTTTTGCGCGAGAGAAAAGCGCGCGGATTTTTGACATTTGTAAAAACCACGCTAGGCGCGATAAACACACTATTTTCCACCACCACACCGCTAAAAAGACTCACATTATTTTGGATTTTCACATTTTCCCCAACACTCACATTTTCCCCAATCATACAATTTTGCCCGATTGTGCAGTTCTTGCCGATTCTAGCACTCGCAAAAATATGACAAAAATGCCAAATCTTGCAACCCTCCCCAATAATCGCGCCTGTGTCAATCACTGCGCTTTTATGCGCGAAATACGCCATTATGCACCATTCATATTTTCGCACAACGGGTGGATTCGCCCCTCTTTGCTAAGAGGGATTGAGCGCAAGGTTTCAACTATTTCAATGCTAGGAATGCTAGATTCTATCCCAAAGCCCTTACCTTGCAGAATCTGGCGGTAACTTTGCGTGTGTAAATCTTCAAATCCGCCACTGAAATCAACTTCTTCAGAATCCACACGCATACAGCGATAAGTGCGCGCAGGGCTATTTTGTGGCAAAAATTTGCTAGAGATTGAGAGAAACCATGAGATTTGCGCGTGCTTGCATTGCAGAAATCCACTCATTGTTTCCATACTTTTATAATGCAAAATATTTTTTTCCACCGCGCCAAAAATATACTGCAACATATCAAAAAAATGTATGCCAATATTGCACGCTAGCCCTCCGCTTTTTGCCTCATCTCCTTTCCAAGAAGCAAAAAACCAGCTCCCGCGCGCGGTGATGTAAGTAAGCTCAACATCAAAAATACGCGCGCCATCTTGGGCTAGGATAGAATCTACGCGTTTTTTTAGCGCAATAATATTTGGGTGTAGGCGCAGTTGCAAAATACTCCAAATTTTTCTATTAGAATTTTTTTCTAACGCGAGCAATTCTCTTGCATCTTGCGCGTTTAATACGAGTGGTTTTTCACAAATTGCATTCACTCCGTATCGCAAAGCAAACTTGCAATGGCTTTTATGTAAAAAATTTGGCGTAGCGATACTAAGATAATCAAGGGGCTGACTTTGCAAAAAAGTACTAAAAGATTCCAAACTAAGAAAAAAGCGTGTATCAGGAAAATAGCTATCTAAGATCCCCACGCAGTCATTTCTATCAATAGCTGCTAGGAGGATGTTGCTCGTCTGCTTGATAGCTTGAAGATGGCGCTTTGCTACAAAGCCCGCTACGCCCAGTAAGCCAAACGCATACATTCAAGCACTCTTTTTAATCTTAAATTTAACCCTACTTTACCTCATAATAAAAAACTTGCTCACCCATATCGGTTTTAACCTTTAACATATCGCGATTTGCATCAGTGCGGGAATTATAAGGTCCGATAAGATATTTTGTAGCATTTTGCATATTATAAACGCGATAGCTGTAATTCTCTAACTTACTTAAAAACTCCTTGTTTGGCGTATTTGAGAATGAACCAACTTGTATATAATGCCCTTTTTGCGCATTTTGCCCATTTTTGCTTTTATCAATTGTTTGTGATGGGAAAGTTTGGGCAATTCCGGGCACATTTTGCGCTGTATCTTGCCCCGGACGCGCTGGTTGTGTTGCTGGTTTTGACGTAGCCACCGGCTTTGGTGCAGGTGCAACTTGTGCTTGGCGCGGTTGTGTGGTTTGTGTTTGTGGCGTTGGTTTTGGTGCAGACACTTGTGTTGGCTCTGGCTGCACGGGTGCTGGCGTAGGCAATACTTGTGGTGTTTGTGTGGGCTCTGTGTTTTGTGCAAGTGCAGGATTTTGCTCGCTTTGTCTTCTTTGGATTTGCTGTACAATTTGCCCAAACCTATCATCTTCATCAGTCGTGCTTTGTGGTTTGATAGGTTCAAACCCATCGGGATTTTCTTGTGTTGGTGTGCTTGCCGGCTTATCTGCAAACGCCACAAGATCTTTTTGTAAGCCACCCTGTGTGGCAGTGCTTTGCTCTAGTCCTTTTTGCACTTTATCTTCGTTCAAACTCGCAATCACAGCAATTACAAGGATTGCAAAAAGCAACACCGCCGCAACTACCAAAAGAATAATCTTTTTACTACGATTTTGGTCTTGCGCCCTTTCATCGATTAAAATATCATTGAATTCTCTTCTATCTTCCATCTTTTCTCCTTAAAGAGTTTCCCTTGAAATTCCTAAATTTTTAAGCAAAAACCTTGCCACAATCACCTAAGCTACATATACTTGGACCACGACGCCCCGCGCTCTTTTGCAAAGACATCATAAGGCAGTGCGAGAATATTAAAAGTCGGCGGGAAAGTATCATTTGGAAAAACCTTCCACTCTAGCGGACAGCTTTGAGAAAGTTTCATTGAAAGCGTCTTAGCCAATCTCTTGCCTTCTCCTAACTCCGTATGTCCCTTGTGAATATACAAATGTAAATGTCCGGGCGTTTTGGTCTTGTAGGCAGTAAAGTTAATAAAACCTTCCTCACGCAATAAAAGTTGTGCCCTATGATAGAATCTCTCCGGATTGCGCCCATTGTAGTCAAAAACGATATTTTCAACCTTTGAATTTTTCAAAATAAGCGAATGCGCGATGATGATTTTTTTATCCCAATGCTCGTGGATAAGCGATGAAGTCAACATAGAATCTACGCGCTTAAACTTGTCATAAAGGATTCTAGCCGAATAAACAACCTTTTGACCGATACCGGGCTGCTTAAGGTAGTAATGCGAGGTGTCCATCTTTATCAGCTTCAAATCCATCTCTGTCATAGTGCCGTCCTTTTAGATTTTCTTTTTTAAATTAAATCCTAATAAATCGCTCTATCGTAAATAATAAAATCTTTCCCCATCTCCTTAACTTCCTGCGCTATGCGCTCTTGCAAAGAAGTATTTGTAATATCATCTAAAATATCCGCGATTTTTCCACCAATCCATTGAAACTCTTTTTCTTTCATACCACGAGCGGTGAGAGCCGGTGAGCCGATGCGCACACCACTTGTTACAAAAGGCGAACGCGTTTCACCCGGGACTGTATTTTTATTTACCGTTATACTCGCATTTCCAAGTGCTAAATCCGCGTCTTTGCCGCTAAAATCCTTATCAAGAAAACTCATCAAAATAAGATGATTATCACTTCCCCCACTCACAAGCTTATAGCCGCGTGAAACAAGCACTTTAGCAAGCTCAGAGATATTAAGCTTCACTTGTTTTGCGTAAGTTTTCCACTCAGGCTTGAGATTTTCTAAAAATCCTGTTGCTTTGCCCGCGATAACATGCATCAAAGGTCCGCCCTGCACGCCGGGGAATACTGCCTTATTAATCTTTGTGCTTAACTCCTCATCATTTGTCATAATCATACCACCTCTTGGTCCGCGCAAAGTCTTATGCGTGGTGGTGGTAACAATATGGCAGTGTGGGAATGGATTTGGATATTCTCCTGCAACGACAAGCCCCGCTACATGCGCAATATCACCCATCAACAGCGCCCCCACAGAATCTGCAATCTCACGCAATCTCTTAAAATCAAGTGCGCGTGTATAGGCTGAAAATCCACATACCAAAATCTTTGGTTTCACCACCTGCGCGTATTCCATAACCTTATCATAATTAATATACCCATCAAGCTCCACACCATAAAAAAAGCTTTGGTATAACTGCCCGCTTGTGCTTACCTTCGCGCCGTGTGTCAAATGCCCACCATGGCTTAAATCCATACCTAAAATTTTGTCATAAGGCTTCAAAAGTGCCGCATACACCGCGCCATTTGCTTGTGAGCCAGAATGTGGTTGGACATTAACAAATTCACAACCAAAGAGTTCTTTTGCCCTCTTAATTGCAAGATTCTCAATCTCATCGACAAACTCACAACCTCCATAATAACGCTTGCCCGGATAGCCTTCAGCGTATTTGTTTGTCAGTACGCTCCCCATTGCTTCCATAACGCTTGGAAAAGTAAAATTCTCGCTTGCAATCATCTCTAAATGTGTATTTTGACGCTCTAACTCTTTATTAATAAGTGAAAAAAGCTCAGAATCTCGCTCTAAAAAATACGCCATTTTCTCTCCCTTAAATGTAATATTGTGTTGAATATTTGGTTTTATTCCTTGTTTTCTAGTATATCATAATTTCCTTTATGTGGCTTAAGGGCAGGGAATAAAATCACATCTTTAATGCTCTTATTGTTTGTCAAAAGCATCACAAGTCTATCAATACCTATGCCCTCTCCAGCCGTTGGTGGCATACCATAGCCAAGCGCCCAAAGGAAATCCTCGTCCATATATTGCGCCTCTTCATCGCCTGCATCTTTTTGCGCCACCTGCTCTTCAAAGCGCGCCTTTTGATCTAGTGGGTCATTTAGTTCATTAAAGCCATTTGCAATCTCGCGCCCACCGATAAAAAGCTCAAAACGCTCGGCAATATCAGGATTTGTCTCACTTCGGCGCGCAAGCGGGCTAATCTCTATGGGGTATTCCACAATAAAAGTTGGATTAATAAGCTTAGATTCTACAAAGTTCCCAAACGCTTCATCAAGCAATTTTCCATAGCTTAGATTTGGTGCGAGTTTGATGCCAGATGCGCGCAGGTGAGATTCCAAACGCTCTTTATTTTCAATAATTTCAGAATCTAGTCCGCCAATTTTTTGTAAAGATTGGTTATAACTAAGAATCTCCCATTTGCTAAAATCAATTTCCATCTCGCCAAAATTAAGCACAGATGGCAATTCCAACCGCTCAAATAAAAAGGCAAAAAGCTCTTTTGTAAGCGTGATTAAATCCGAAAAAGTATGATACGCCCAATAAAACTCAATGCTACTAAACTCAGGGTTATGAGAATGGTCAATGCCTTCATTGCGGAAATTACGGTTAATCTCATAAATCGCCTCAAAACCACCAACAATCAGACGCTTCAAATACAATTCCGGCGCGATACGCAAATAACGCTCGACATTAAGTGCATTATGATGTGTTGCAAATGGCTTTGCATTCGCACCACCGGGAATTGGATGAAGCATGGGCGTCTCAACTTCTAGGAATCCTAAATTATCAAAAAATTCTCGAATAGAAGCGATAATCTTAGAACGTAAAATAAAAGTTTTCTTCACATTATCATTTACAATCAAATCCACATAACGCTGGCGGTAGCGCAATTCCACATCGCTTAAGCCGTGAAATTTTTCAGGCAGAGGAATGATGGCTTTACAAAGGATTCTAAAATCTTGCGCGTGGATACTTAGCTCGCCACTTTTGGTAACAAATGCAAATCCGCTCACACCGATAATATCCCCAACTTCCAAAATCTTTTTTATCTCTTCAAAGCGCTCACCCACATCATTTTTACTAATATAAGCCTGCAAAATCCCACTTTGATCCTCAATCTTAATAAAGCAAGCCTTCCCCATAAGGCGGATAAAGCGCACGCGCCCAACAATAGATTCTGCAAGAGAATGTTTAGAGCCTGCAGATTCTAAGTTGCTTGCTTGCGTATCTGCTTGCAGAGTAGAATCCTGCGCGCAAAGATAGCCGTATTTTTCTAAAAATTCTTTATTACTTAGCGAGCGCTTGGCATTCGTGCCATATGGATTTTGTCCAGATTCTGAAAGAAGCGTGGCTTTCTTAAGTCGTTGTTGGATATAAAAATTTGAAAACATTGCTTTTCCTTGATTTCCTTAATTTCTGCTAATATTCCTAACTTCTTTTTTCAAACTTCTCCCAGATTTAGGGATGATTTTGTTATGATAAAACTGCGCTAGTTTTTGCCCTGCACGGCGTTACCTGCGGATTCTATAGTTTGGGCTACAATTTTAAAATCCGTAATATCGCGCGCGAGATTCTGCATTAATCGATACACAAAGCTCTCTTTCTGTGCCTTTTGAGCGAAATTTTGCAAGAATGAAATTTGCGCAAGAAAAAAGACAATAATCGCAAGTAGCGCAAATGATTTACAGAATCCAAAAATAAGCCCAAGCGCCTTATCTAAGCGCTCTGCAAGCGTGTTTTGCACCCACCTTGCGATAATCTCACTCAATAGCATAAAAAGCAAATACACAATTGTCGCCACCACCAAAAACGCGATAATCGTATTTATCTGGGGGGAAAAATTAAAGACATGCGCACTTAACATATTGCTTGTCTGCGTATAAAAGCGCGCTGCTAAAAAAACACCAAGAAGCAATCCTAACAAACCACCAAAACTACGCACAAAACCTTCGTTGATACTTTTCACGCTCAAAAGTGCGCTTAAAAGAAGTAAGCAAACATCAATATAGCTTAGTTGCTCCATTGTTTTCCTAAGATGTTGGGATTCTTTTATTTTTGTGCCGTTGAAAGCGCGATTTTAGCTAAGGTAAGCTTAAAATGAAGTAAGGCTCTTGCTTAAAATTCAATTACCCTCACGCAAGCAAGCCACAGAATCTGCTCCACTATGTTGAAACACCTTGCGTTTATTTTGAAATTTCAGCAAGTAAATCTTCTAGCACTTTTTTGCTTACTTGTGCAAAAATTGGGGCAAACTCCTTGCCCTCAATGAGTGCTTCTTGCGTGATTATGCCGTTTTTTAGCGGACGTAAATCTTTTGTATCAATAAGTTCAAAGTGTAGTGCTATCGCAGCATATTGTTCGCTACCTTTTTGCACGATAAGGATTCTATCAATGTGGATTTTTAGTGTGTAGGCAAGCTTTGCACTACCAAATGGCGCGCGCGCAACGTTGAATCCTTGTGCATTCATCATTCCCACAAGGCTTGAGGAAAGCATATCACGCGGTTTTGTCGCCCATTGCATATTTGGCAGGGCTTTAAGCTGTAAGCTTTGAGAATCAAGCTTAAAAATATCCGTGCTATCATATGGCATACTCGATGCGAAGATGATTCCATAAGTTTGAGCGGATTTATTTTTTGCAGATTCTAACTCATTACCAAAGCTAATATCAAAAAAGCTAATTTCTGGAATCTCTGTCTTTATATCCACGCTCACGCAGGCGCCTAGCATAAATACCAGCACTAAAATACCAAAAAATTTTTTCATGTAGTTTCCTTTGATTCTTAAAGATTATTTCGCTGGCTTTTGTCTGCCAAATATGCTGTCATAGGGGTTTTTCTCGATTTTATTTACCAAATGTGTAGCTTTTGAGAAAAAGACATTCATTTGCAATAGCGCATCTTGGAGTTGCAACATTGTAGGATTGAGAATCGAGCGAATATCATATTGCCCATCTTTGAAATTCACATCTACCTTAAGCGCGATAGAATCTAATCTTTGAGTAAGGAGATTGAGATGGTTTGTCACCAAAGTGAGTTGCTCTAAAAGCAGGCTTATGTTTTTGGTGTTTTCTTCACTTGTGATTTTTACGAGATTTGTTATCATCTCATCGGTTTTTGCGCCAATATCGCCAGCTTTTTGCAATAAAATATCAAACCCGCCTTTTTGAAGCTCTAAGATAGTGTCATTTTTCACTGCACCATTGCCTTGCGTGAGTGCGAGATAATTTGAACCAGCAAGCCCGCTTGAAGCCACGCTTACAAATGCGCCTTCTTTTAGCGTGAGTGCAGATTCTAGGCTTAGTGTGATTTTGATTTGTCCTAAACTTAAATCTTCAAAGCTTACATCGCTCACTTTCCCAACACCTATGCCTTTAAACTTCACAGGTGTATTTACACCCACAGAGGATAGCTCATCTTGCGTGTAGATATAATAGGTTTTGTGCTTATTGGCGTTAAAATCAAAACGCCCAAGCCACAGCACAAAAAAGCATAATCCAACCACAATGCTAATAAATACAATCCCAATTGACATGTATCTGACATTGCGTTCCATAAAAACTCCGATTTGCAAAATATATATAAAAGGCTAGTGTAAAAAGACTAATATAGAGGATAAAACTCGCATTGCTCTGTGATATTTCAAAGAGTATGGCGTGCTCGGAGGGATTCAAACCCCCGACCTACAGGACCGCAACCTGTTGCTCTATTCAGCTGAGCTACGAGCACTTATTTGTGTGATACAAAAAAGAAGCGCAATTATAGCTTAGAATCCTTAATTTTTGTTTTAGAATTTTTACATTACAATTTCCACCCTAAACTTACACAGAAAGAAGGTGAGAGTATGCCGGGTATTAAAGTTCGAGAAACTGAAAGCTTTGATGAAGCGTATAGAAAGTTCAAAAAACAAACTGATAGAAATCTCGTAGTGACAGAAACGCGCGCGAGAAGGTTTTTTGAGCCACAAACTGAAAAGCGTAAAAAGCAAAAAATTAACGCGAAGAAAAAACTTCTTAAACGTCTTTATATGCTTAGAAGATACGAGTCAAAGCTCTAAAAATCCTTCTCCTAGCGACTTGTTGGTCGCTAGATTCTATAATTTTCTGCAATTTTTGTAATTTCTACAAAAACCAGCTATCCCCTAAGCTTTGCTATCTCATCGCGCAACCGTGCAGCCTCTTCAAATTCTAGATTCTTAGCAGCTTGTAGCATTCTCGTTTTGAGTTCTTTGATAATAGAATCCCTCTCACTTTTTGGGATTTTTTTACTATTTTTTTCATACAATCTCCCGCTAGCACTTGATTCTAGCTTGAGTTCTTCCTCGAGGTTGCGTTTAACAGATTGTGGCGTGATATTATGCGCTTTATTGTAGGCTTCTTGCTTACTTCGGCGGTAATCCGTGATTTCAAAAGCGCGCTGCATCGAGTTTGTAACTTTTTTGGCATATAAAATTACTTTGCCCTCCACATTGCGCGCCGCACGTCCCATCGTTTGGATTAGGCTTGTTTCTGAACGCAAAAAGCCCTCTTTATCCGCGTCCATTATCGCAATAAGGCTTACTTCGGGCAAATCCAGCCCTTCACGCAAAAGATTTATCCCAATGAGCACATCAAATTCCCCAAGCCTAAGCGCGCGGATAAGATGATTGCGCTCGATAGCATCAATATCGCTATGCATATAGCGCACTTTGATTCCTAATTCGGTGTAATATTTACTAAGCTCTTCAGCCATTTTTTTGGTTAGCGTAGTGATAAGCACACGCTCATTTTTCGCCACACGCGCTTTAATCTCACCCATCAAATCAAGCACCTGATTATCAGAATCTCGCACTTCATACAGCGGATCAAGAAGCCCCGTTGGGCGGATAATCTGCTCTGCGCTATGATTAATACTAAGTTCTAGCTCCAAACTCGCAGGCGTAGCAGAAACAAAAAGATAATGTGGTGCTTTATTAATAAACTCATCAAAGCGCAAAGGGCGATTATCCAGCGCACTAGGCAAGCGGAATCCATACTCCACAAGCACCTCCTTCCTGCTCCTATCACCCGCATACATTCCACCAAATTGTGGCAAGCTCACATGCGATTCATCAACGATGATGAGATAAGGCTTATTTTTTTGCGCGAAATAATCTAGCAAACTATAAGGCGTCTCACCAGTCGCCTTGCCGGTTAAATGGCGCGCGTAGTTTTCAATGCCTTTGCAAATCCCAGATTCTCTAATCATTTCTAAATCAAACTCCGTGCGCCCTTTTAAGCGCTGATATTCCACCCGTCTATCCTCTGCTTCAAACTCGCTCAAGCGAGAATCTAATTCAGATTCTATATTTTTGAGTGCATTTTGCAGACGCTCCGCACCCACGATAAATTGATTTGCCGCATACAGCACAAAAGATTCTATATTTTTCACCTTCACGCGCTCGATACTATCATACAGCGCGACACTCTCAACCTCATCACCAAAAAACTCCACTCGCACAAACTCGCTTTCATTATACGCAGGGAAAATATCCACTACTTCACCCTGCACGCGGAAATTCCCCCGCTCAAAAATCGTATCATTTCGCACATAGCCCATATCCACAAGCTTTAGTAAAAAGCCCTTTTGCGCGCGTATTTGCCCCACTTCAATTTTTTCAATCATACTTAAATACTCGTTTGGATTACCCAAACCATAATTCGCACTCACACTCGCCACCACAATCACATCATCATACGCAAGAAGCGAAGTTGTCGCAGAAAGCCTTAGGCGTTCTAATTCCTCATTAATACTAGAATCTTTTTCGATAAATAAATCCCTGCGCGGAATGTAGGCTTCTGGCTGGTAGTAGTCAAAGTGGCTGATGAAATATTCCACATGATTTTTTGGAAAAAATCCCTTAAATTCGCTGTAAAGCTGTGCGGCAAGGGTTTTATTATGCGTCATTATAAGCGTCGGGATATTGAGCTTTGCGATGATATTTGCCATCGTGTAAGTCTTCCCACTGCCTGTAACGCCAATAAGCGTGGAATACTGCGCCCCATCATTTATAGAATCTACGATTTTTTTAATCGCTTGTGGTTGGTCGCCCGCTGGGCTATATGGAGAGTGAAGTTGAAAATTTTTCATAGAAAGTGTGTCCTTATTAGCGGTTTTAGAATCTGCGCTTAAAAAGCGTGTTGTCTGATTTCTTTGTGTTATAATTGCAATTTTACTCTACTTAACTTTAAGGATTGCACGATGGATTCACAAATTATGGAAAAACTCACCCAAAAAATCGAGGAAATGCTGACAAAAATCGCTTCACAAAAAGAGGAAATAGAATCTTTGCGCCACGAGATTGTCAAGCTTAAATCTGAAAATGAGGCAAAAGATTTACAAATTTCAAATCTCTATGAAAACATAGGCTCACAGAAAAAAGGTATAGAGGAGCTTTTCAGTAAGATTGATGAAAGCCTTAGAGTATGAGTGAGCATATTGAAATAAATATCGAGGATAGGCGCTTTAGTATCTCTTTAGCACCTTTGAGTGCGCGCGCACAAAGTGAAATCTGCGCGTTTTTTAACCCTGATAATGAGCAAAAGCGCGTAAAAATTGTCGAGCTTTTGCAAGCCTATATCACAAAATCCGAAGAACACGCAAGACTACATCAAAGCCTTGAACATCTTTACAGCGAGATTGAGCAAACGCAAAAAGCATCAAAAGCTGAAGCTTCAAACATTGATAGCCCGCAAATTGATATTTTAAATAGCGAAAATCTCTAGATTACTTTTCTTTCTTTTCAAAAAATTTCCAAAAAAAGCCTTCTTTGTTGCTTTGCTTTTGACGCGAGATGGCTAATGCACCATTTGGCACATCATTTGTGATTGTGCTACCTGCGGCGATGAGCGTGTTTGATTCTATATTTACGGGTGCGATAAGTTGAGAATCACTTCCCACAAAGACATTTTCGCCGATGAAGGTTTTGTGTTTTTCCTTGCCATCATAATTGCAGGTGATAACGCCAGCACCGATATTGCTACCATTTTTAATCTCGCAATCGCCCAGATAGCTTAAATGCCCGACTTTGACACCTTGAAGATCCCCGGCTTTCACCTCGACAAAATTTCCGATATGTGTGTTTAAAATCTCACTATTTGGGCGGATATGTGCCATAGGTCCGATGTCAGAATCTACGATTTTGCTAGATTCTATCACGCTATGGGCTTTGATATGCGTGTTTTGCAGAAAGCATTTTCCGCTAATTCTCACACCATTTTCAAGCCTGCACTCCCCGCTAAATTCCACATCATATTCTAAATAAATCGTATGTGGCAAATCCATAATCACACCATTTTCCATAGCCCTCACTCTTAGGCGCTCCAAAAGCACCTCTTGGGCTTGGGCTAAATGCACTTTAGAATTCACCCCCATATATTCGCGCTCATTCACGCTAACAGCAGCTATTTGCACTCCCTCAGCACGAGCAAGCGCGATTATATCAGTAAGATAATATTCTTTTTGCGCGTTATTGTTGTTAAGGCGCACAAGATAGGTTTCCAAAATCTCTCTATCAAAGACATACACGCCCGCATTCACGCTTTTAAGCGCGAGTTCCTCTTGTGTCGCGTCTTTTTGCTCGACAATTTTTTGCACACGCAAATTGTTTGGTTCGCTAGATTCTAACACCACGCGCCCATAACCACTAGGATTTTCCAAAAACAGCACGCTTAGCACGATAGATTCTCTACGCGCACAAAGCTCGCACAGGCTAGATTCTTGCACCAAAGGCATATCGCCATTTAACACCAAAATGCGCTTATGTTTTGTCTCAATGCCACGTAGTGCGCCACCTGTGCCGGGGAAATTTTGATGATCTTGTAGATGAAAAAAGATTTTTTCCCCAATAAGCGCGCCAAAATCCTTTTGTATCTGCTCTTTGACAAGCTCTGCTTTGTGAAAAAGCACGATATGAATATCCTCACTAAGCCTAAGCGCACAATCAACACTAAGGCTTAGCATACTCCTGCCGCAAATGGTATGCAACACCTTTGGCGTGTCTGATTTCATACGCGTGCCAGCCCCAGCGGCTAAGATAATGACGGATAACATTAAAAATTCCTTTTGCTAAATTTATTAAATTTTAACACACTAAAATTTATAATTGCGCGCTTACAATGGAAAAATAAAGGTGGCGCGGGATTTAAACGCATAATTGCTAGTTTCTTAAATACCAAGAAGCCTTGAGAGAATGCAAAATCTAAGCAATCAACCCGAGTATGCGCACGAAGTTGAAAGTGGAACTTGTGGGCTTTGCGCGCACAACTGATACAATTCGTAAGGAATTTATTTTGCAAAAAATCTTAACATTGCTTTTTTTCTGTGTTGCAATACTTTTTGCGCAGGGCGAGGAATTTCCCTATATGATAGAAGTGGAGAATCCAAACACGCCACCGCCCCCACTTATTGAAACGCTCAATCCACAACCGCAATCTCAAGCCACGCCAAACACGCAAACGCAAGAAATCACTAGCACACCGCTTGTTGATATTCCATCTCCTCCACCGATTCCAAAAATCGATCTCTCTCTAAGCGCGCCAAGCAACCCAAGCGAGCTTGTTACCACACTCAATATCATCATCATCATCACACTGCTTGTGCTTGCACCATCACTAATTTTGGTGATGACGAGCTTTACGCGCATTCTTATTGTTTTTGCCTTTTTACGCACCGCACTTGGCACGCAGCAGTCCCCGCCCACGCAGATTCTCGTGTCATTATCACTTGTGCTGACATTTTTTATTATGGAGCCGGTGGTAACGAAGGCATATGAGGATGGCATTAAGCCTTATGTTGCCGAGCAGATTTCTTATGATGAAGCGTTTGTGCGCGCGGCGAAGCCTTTTAAGGAGTTTATGATTTATAACACACGTGAGAAAGACATTGCACTTTTTTTACGCATCCGTAATATGGATAATCCCCAGACAATCGATGATGTGCCTCTAAGCATCGCGATTCCGGCGTTTATGATTAGCGAGCTTAAGACGGCGTTTTGGATAGGATTTTTGCTGTATCTACCATTCCTTGTGATTGATATGGTGGTAAGCTCGGTGCTAATGGCTATGGGTATGATGATGCTACCGCCGGTGATGATTTCACTTCCTTTCAAAATCCTTGTGTTCGTGCTTGTCGATGGATTCAATCTCTTAGTGGGTAATCTTGTAGCGGGGTTTAAATAGCTTTGCATTGCCCTGTTTTTGGAATCTGTGGAGGTTGCGCGGAATTTGCAGAATATAGTTTTGCAAAAAAAGTATCGCAAGTGTTGGAAGGCTTTAGCCCACTTATGGTAGAAAATCTCGCAAAAAAATTCCCCAACTTTCAACATATCCCAGCTTTTGAATCTAAAATTTCCAATCAAGGAATGGCTCATTTCCGCGCGCGAGCGGACTTCAGATTTTACACCTCAAAAGAAACTTCAAACCAAAGTCTTTTTTTTGCCACAAACAGCCTCGGGCAAAATAATCGCATCGCCATACAATCCTGCCCCATAGTCCTAGAACCCATAGAATGTTGTATGGACGCGCTACTAAGCTATCTAAACGCGCTTGAACCCTCACATATTTTGCGCCACAAACTCTATGGCGTGAGCTTTTTGGCAAGTCAGAGTGAGTGTATTTTTAGCCTCATTTATCACAAGAACCTAGATTCTGCGTGGGAATCTAGCGCGCGGGAATTGATGGCGCACATAAATTGCACACATAAGAATTTCACAAGCTTTGTATTAGGGCAAAGCAAGGGGCAAAAGGTAATTTTAGAACGCGATTATTTGCTTGATAATTTTAGTTTGTATTTGGACGCAAGCACGCGCAGTGAGTTAGAATCAAATTTTGAGCTTAAAAAAATGAGTTCCTTTAAAAAATACGCACTTTTCTCCCAGCCAAACCCTTACGCAAATGCCAATATGAGCGCGTTTTTATTGCAAGAAATTCCGAAGATTCTGCCAAATCACAAGACTTGCGATTTATTAGAGCTGTATTGTGGTAGTGGAAATTTCACGCTTATTTTGGCTCAAGTATTTAGGCAAATTTTTGCAAGTGAGGTCGTTAAAGATTCTATCGCAATTCTGCGCCACACGCTAGAATTTCAACATATCACAAACATCACCATCGCGCGCCTGAATGCAAAAGAGACGCAAAGCGCGCTAAAATGTAAGCGGGAGTTTGAACGCTTAAAAGGTGTTGATTTAGATTCTTTTGACTTTGGCGCGGTGCTTGTAGATCCACCACGAAGCGGGATAAACGATAAGGAGATTTTAGAATTCCTAGCGCAATTTGAGTGCATTATTTACATTTCTTGCAATCCGCTCACGCTAGATTCTGATTTGCAAAGTTTGCTTCACACGCATAAAATTGCAAGTTTTGGATTTTTTGAGCAGTTCCCCTACACGCACCATATTGAATCTATCGCGATTCTTACACGCATATAAGAATTTATTTTGCAATCTTTTCACGCAGAGATTCTATCCTTGCGTTGAGTTCATCAAAGTCCTTACAATCTTTGAAAATTTCAAAAAACTCCTCTTTTAGCGCTTGGAGATTTTTAAAGGCTTCAATTGCTTTTTTGCCTTCACTTGTTAGCTGCGTGCCGCTATTTTTCCCGCCACCTGCATTTGAAAGCACCAACTCATTTGGGTGTGAGATTTTATTCATAATATCCACGCTATCCCACGCGGCTTTATAGCTCATTTTCATCTGTTTTGCAGCCTTTGAGATTGAGCCACTCTGCGCTATACGTTCCAATAGCTCCACTCTCCCAGCACCCAAATAACTCTTAGAATTCTCCCTAATCCAAATGCGCGAACATACAAACATCTTTCCCCTTTATGTAAAAAATTATATATTTTTTGGATTTTAGCAAAATTTTAGCCTGCGAGAATGCAAAATTTCTTTATTTTTAAGAAGTGATTTGGCGACCCCTGCAAGATTTGAACTTGCGTGCCCGCCTAGAAGGGGCGGTATCCTTGGCCACTAGATGAAGGGGTCAAAGGTGCAATTATAACAAAAAAATGAGCAATGCTGGCAAACAACTTTTAGCCTTTAAGGTTTTTAATCGCCCAACAACGCGAGAATCAAATCTCCACCAAAAATTCACAAGATTCTGTCATTTTGTTTGGTAATTTGAGAATCTGCAATATAATAGCGCCCTAAATTTACCTTCAGGGACAGCAATGTTTAAAGATATTTTTGGACTCACCTTAGTTTCATCTTTACGCTTTTTTGGGTTATTTATCGCGTTGCCTGCAATTTCACTTTATACTTCTAGCTTTGAGACGAGTGCCTTTTTGGCGGGTATTGCAGCTGGTGGCTATGCGATTACACAGATTATTTTTCAAACGCCCTTTGGAATCTGGAGCGATAAAGTCGATAGAAAAATCGTGCTTATTTTTGGGCTTGTGATTTTTATCATCGGCTCGTTTGTGTGCGCGTTTGCGGATTCTATTACGATACTAATTATTGGGCGATTTATCCAAGGTGCGGGCGCAATAGGTGGCGTGATAAGCGCGCAAATCGCGGATTTAGTCAGGGAGGAATCGCGCACAAAAGCTATGGCGATTATGGGTGCGGGGATTTTTATAAGCTTTATTTTGGCGATGATTTTAGGACCGATTGTTGCGGCATATTTGGGGCTTAATGCGATTTTTTTCCTCACAGCTGGATTAAATCTCATCGCGCTTTTGGTGCTAATTTTCAAGGTGGAATCTAGCCCTGTGATGCAGTATTCCTATCAAGATTCTCAAGTTGAAACTCTTTTGAAAAACAAAAACCTACAAATTATGAATCTAAGCTCGTTTTTGCAAAAATTTTTGATGATTCTAAGCTTTGTTGTCGTTGGTATGGCGCTAAAAAATCACTTCGCCCTGTATGAGTTTGACTTGTGGAAAATCTACGCGCCCGCGGCGATTTTGGGACTTTTGATGTTAGCACCCGCGACAATTTTAGCGCAGAAAAAAGGATATTTTAAACAAGTACTACTCTTTGGCATTGGTGCATTTGGGGCGGCATATTTGCTCATTGGCATTGCTGGAGCGATGGAAAGTCTTTGGCTCCTTGTGGTTGGCGTATTTTTGTTTTTCATCGGATTTTCAGTTCATGAACCTATTATGCAAACGCTCACAAGTCGCTACGCAAAAGCCGCGCAAAAAGGCTCGGCACTTGGGCTTTTCACCACGCTTGGCTTTGTAGGCTCGGCACTTGGGGCAGTGTGTGGAGGATTATTTTATGAACTTTTTGATATTAGTTTGCTTGCGTGTGGGGTGATTATTGTGTGCGTGCTGTGGGCGATTGTTATGGCTTTGGGGTTGCAAAATCCAACGCATGAAAAAAATCTCTACCTTCCGCTAGATTCTTTTAACTTAGGGCATTTTACGCGCTTGAATGTGCGCTTTGGGATTATTGAATGGTATGTCAATAGCACACAGGGCGTGATTGTAGTGAAGTATGAAGAGAGCAAAATCTCAAAAGAAGAGATTTTAGAATCTGTAACATAGAATCTACATTCTAAAAGCTAAGACATTGAGATATTTCGCTTACGCTCAATATGACAAAATACATTGTCATATTGAGCCTTTAGGCGAAGAATCTAGGATTCTCCAAACCGCGTTGCAGAATCTACAAACCCAATCAGCCAAAACGCGCGAAGCGGAGCCGAAGCGGGATTCACTCCCGCGCAGGCGATACAATTAAAGGAATAGAATCCAAATATCCACGCAAAAAGCGTTGATAAAGTGAATAATTAACCTAAAATTTCAAAAGATTAGAATCTGCAAATTTAACATCTAAGGCAAGCTGTGCGACAATATTCTTCCATAAGCATTGGCATTTTTTGTATGCTGGCATCTTCATTTTTCTTCGCGCTTATGAATGCGTGCGTGAAAATTCTCTCTGCTAACCTTAGTGCGGTGGAAATTATCTTTTTTCGCTCATTTGTAATGGTGCTTTTGCTTTTGGCTTTTTTTGCCTACAAACCACCAAAAAAGACGCACAAAAAAGGTGGTTGGGGGATTTTAGCATTGCGTTCGCTTTTTGGCGGGCTAAGTATGCTTGCATTTTTTTATAATATCGCGCACATTCCACTTGGCGTGGCAAGCACTTTTATGCAGACAAGCCCGCTTTTTATTGTGGTTATTTCCATGCTCTTTTTAAAAGAAAATATCAAAATTGGCGTGCTTTTTATGAGTGTGATTGGCTTTGGCGGGATTGTGCTTATTTGCGACCCGCATTTTCATTCTATTCCTTTGTTAAATATTTTGCTAGGGCTTTTTAGTGGGCTTGGCACAGCGCTTGCTTTTATTAGCTTAAGGGGCTTGAGAGGGTATTTTGATGGAAATATCATCGTGCTTTCTTTTGGTGTGGTGATGAGCGTGGTGAGCCTTATTTTGGTATTTTTGCAACCCTTTATATTTCCGCAATCTCAAGCGTTGTGGATGATGCCAAATATAAAAGAATGGCTGTGGATTCTCATTATGGGTCTTGTTGGGACTTTTGGGCAGTATTTTTTGACGCAAGCCTATATTCTTGCACCAGCTGGGATTGTCGCGCCAATCGATTACACACGCGTAGTGTTTAGCTTGATTTTAGGGGTTTTGCTTGGCGATTTGTTACCAAATATCACCACATTTTTTGGTATTATCCTAATCATCTTTTCAGGCATTGCTATTAGTTTGCCTGTCTTGCTTAAAGATTTAAAAACACTCAAAACAACATAAAGGAGTTTTTGTATGAAAAGTTTATCAGTGCGTATGCAACTCATTTGTGGATTTAGCATACTTGGTATATTGATGCTTATTATTGCCATTATGAGTTATATCAAAGTCAGCGATATCTCTCATATACTCGAAGAAATTAATCAGGTCAATTCCGTCAAGCAACGTTACGCAATCAACTTCCGTGGAAGCGTGCATGACAGAAGTATTGGCGTGAGGGATTTACTCTTAGAAAATAACACAAACGCAATGCAGAAAACGCTTAGCCTTATCCAAAAACTAGAAAACGACTATACACAAAGCGCACAAAAAATGGATGAGATTTTCAAGCAAGAAAATATGGTGGATTCTAAAGACAAAGAGATTCTTGCACGCATTAAACAAACAGAATCTCAAACAATGCCACTTATTAAAAATCTCATTGAGTTTTCTTTCAAAGGCGATATTGCAAGCGCAAATAAATTGCTAGATTCTCAAGTGCGTGCGCTTTTTGTGCAATGGCTTGGGGTGATAAATGAGTTTATCGACTATCAAGAAGAAAAGAATCTTGAAGCAAATAAGCTCGCACAAAGTGAGGTTTCTACTTATTTGGTGGTGATGTTTTGGTTGGTGCTTTTGGCGATTATCCTTGCTATTAGCGTGTCATTTTTCATCATTAGGAATCTTATGTCGCTCCTTGGAGGTGAGCCTATAATCGCAGCAACGATTATGCGAGGTATCGCACAGGGGAATTTGCGCCAAACTATCCCCTCAAGAGCCACAAACAGCCTCCTTGATGCAGCTGATAAAATGCAAAGCCAGCTTAAAACGCTTATGCACGAGCTTATCAACAACGCAAAAGAGCTCAATTTGCGTGCCGAGCAAGTGGCGCATTCTTCAGAATCTGCAAGCAAGGTTTCAAATGAGCAGGTGGAGTTTGCGCATAAATTTATCCAAATGATAGAAAATCTCTCCAACACCACAAACAATGTCGCAGATATTGCTACGCAAACTGAAGAAAACTCCTCGCACACGACAGACCTAGCCCAAAAAGGACGAGAATCTGTGCAGGCTACGGCACTTGAAATTGAAAAAATCACAGAAGCTGTAAGCGAGACAGGTGAGCATATCAAATCGCTTGATAAGCACGCGCAAGATATTAGCTCATCAACCCAGCTCATCAAAGATATTGCCGACCAAACAAATCTGCTCGCACTTAATGCCGCGATTGAAGCAGCGCGCGCAGGCGAGCACGGCAGGGGCTTTGCAGTGGTGGCTGATGAAGTGAGGAAGCTAGCAGAAAAGACGCAAAAAGCCACTTCAGAAATCGCAGCGATGATTCAGATTATCCAAAGCGAAACGCAAACAGGCGTAGAATCAATGGAAGCTGCAATGCCGAAAGTGGAAAAGGGCTTACAACTTGCAAATGAAGCAACACAAATACTTGAAGAGATTTACACGCAGGCTACGGATTCTCTCTCAAAAGCACAGGATGTCGCGCAGGCAAGCCAAAGTCAAGTTACTACAATGAGTAGGATTAGCGCGGATATTGGCAATATGACACAAAACTCTAAAACCACAAGTGAGCTTATGGAGCAAAACGCACAAGCGAGCATAGCACTAGAGCAAATTTCTGCAACACTCAAAACACACTTAGAAAAGTTTAAGATTTAAAGGAGTTGGAATGTTTGAAAAATTCCCAAAAATACGCAATCCACTGCCTAAAGAATATCAAGAAATCTATGAGCAGTTTTATAAAAGTAATCGCAATGGAGAGACCACAGCAAGTGGATTAGCACAAAAAATGGAGCAGTGGCTACATAAAAAAATCGCAAAAGACACAAAAGGCACACAAGGGCATAAAACGTTAGAAATAGGCGCTGGCACGCTCAATCAGCTAAAATTTGAAAGTGATTTTTCACATTATGATGTCATCGAGCCGTTTTCATCTCTCTATGCAGATTCCCCCAATCTCTCAAAAGTGCATAGAATCTATAATGATATCACAGAAGTAGCTAGTGAATATGGTGTGCTAAAAGCGCAAATAGGGGGGGGGGCATACTTCATTTAAGCCAACCAAACCCAACACCAAAATTCTCATCAAATCCTACGCTTTATGACAGAATCATTTCATCAGCAGTTTTAGAACATATTTTAGATTTACCGCTAGTTGTGGCGTATTCTTGCTTGCTTTTGGCAGATGATGGCGTGTTTTCAGCTTCTATCCCATCGCAAGGGAGATTCCTTTGGACTCTCGGTTACAAGGCAACTACAGGATTTGAATTTCACCACAAATATGGGCTAAATTATGATACTATTATGAACTACGAGCATGTAAATACACAACAAGAAATTATTGAAGTGTGCCAATATTTCTTTGATGATATAAAAAAATCTCTCTTTGGCATAAGCAATGAATTATCGCTATACACGCACCTTTCGTGTAGAAAACCAAATACGCAAAAGGCAAGAAATTATATAGCCTCACAAAATGCAAGTAAGATAGAATAAAATGTAATCTATCGGGGAACATCTTTTGCTTTACCTCTCTTAAAAATAACCATTTTAATGGAGGCAAAAAATGATAGAAGATGTTTTGCGCTCTCAAACAAGCGCACAACAAGCGGCACAAAGCACAAAAAACAACGCGCCAAAAGAAGATTTTAAAAAGTTTTTAAAACAAGCGCAAGATGAAGCGCAAGCGCAAAAAAGCGAAGTCTCAAACGCTCAAAAAGACGTAAGTGCGCAAGAAATTTCAGAATCTCAAAAACCTAACCTAAATAATGCGCTGGAATCTAAAGCAAAGCCAACAACTGCGCTTACTCAAAGCAATACACAAGGCACAAAAACACTCAATCCCCTAGCTCAAGCCCTAAGTGGCACACCAGAATCTAAAACGCAAAAAGAGACACCAAATCAAAACAATGCGACACAAAACGCGCATATCAAACTAGCAAAACTCCCAGAGCCACAAAGCAAACTCGAGCAAAAAGCCCAACTAGATTCTAAAGATCCAAAAACACTTGAAGATGTGCTAAATCTCGCAAAAGAGCAAAATCTCAATCCGACAAAAATAAGCGCGGAAGTAGAGCTCTCACAAGACAAAATCGCACCAAAGCCTAAGCCACTTTCAGCCACACAAAAAATTGAATATGAGTTTGAAAGCAAGGAAGAGCGCGTGGCGGTTGTCAATCGTGGCGTGAAAAAGCCAAAAAATATCACAAGCAAGATTTCAAATATCTATGAGGAAGCCAAAAAAGACGAAGATGCGCCATCCTTAAGCGCGCTACTTGGACAAAAGGACTTACCCAGACAAAGCTAGCAAGAACACTAAAACACTCAATAAAAAAGAGCTAGCAACAAAGCAAAAGCCCATAGATACACAAGAAGTGGTGCAATCAGCGGATTTAGTGCAAAAGACGAAAAAGCAAGAAAAAAGCGCACAAAGGACGCAAAAAGATTCTGTGTTGCAAAAAGATTCCCAAATTTTAAAAGAATCTAGTGCGACAAAAGAGGCAAAAAATCCTACAACGCAAAAAAACGTTGAATTGCCACAGAGCAAAGAAACAAGCCTGGCACAAGATTCTAAAAAACCTTTGCAAGAGCCAAAAAGCGCGCAAGAAGTGGTACAATCAGCGGATTTAGTGCAAAAGACGAAAAAGCAAGAAAAAAGCACACAAAGGGCACAAAGAGATTCTGTGTTGCAAAAAGATTCCCAAATTTTAAAAGAATCTAGTGCGACAAAAGAATCTGCGCGGGATTCTAAAAACACCAAAACACAAAGCACACAAAATAAGAATCCAAAAAAAGCGCAGGAAAATACAAATGTCGCACAGGCACTATCTGCAAATGCTACACAGGTGCTGCCACAAAAAAGCACGCAAATTGACGCAAACAATGTGCAAGCCCCAAATGAAGAAACCGAGTATGTGCAAATAGATTCACAGATAAGCCAAAAAGAAGCGCTCCTTGCAAATATGCTAGAATCTAGCCAAAACAAAGCTCCACTCGCAAACAAAGAGCTTACTAAGCCAAAAGAGCAAACGCCAAAGCCACATAAAACACAAAATGATGAGAGCAAAGAATCTCACAAGATAAGTGAGGCAAAAACGCAAGATTCCAAACAAGGTGGCAACCCAAAGCAAGGAAACCAACAACAAAACGCGCAAAGTGTGCAAGGTGTGCAAAATAAATTTGAACAAGTGCAAGATTCTCCTAATAAAGAGTTTTTAGAATCTCTCCTAGAGCTCCACACACCAGAGGAAAGCAAAAACGCAAAGCCAAGCGTAAGGGAAAAAGCAGCGATAAAAGAATCTAGCGAGCAAAAGACACAAAACGCGCAAAATATCCAGCCAACAAGGACACACACAATCACGCCTTTTGCCTATCGCACCGCGCTTGCTAGGGAATCTGTGCGGAATTTTGCTTCAAATATTCATCAAGAAATACAAAACTACAAACCGCCACTTACCAAAATCACCCTAGAGCTTCATCCGCAAAATCTCGGCACACTTGAAGTGAGTATTTCTAAAAAAGGCAAAGATTTGCATGTGCAAGTGCATTCAAACCAGCAAGCAATCGCACTTTTTATGCAAAACCAAACGGAATTGCGCACAAATCTTGCGCAAATTGGCTTTGAAAATGTGGATTTGAGTTTTTCTCAAAATGGTGGGGAAAATGCTAAGCAAGGGCAAAATCAACATCAAGACTCAAATCTTGCACGGAATGAAAATAGCTTAGAAAGTGATGATACAAGCGCAAATATGCCAAATACGATGTATTTACGTATCCCACAATATGCGTAAATTTTGATATTTTAATAACAAAGGGGCGAGAAAATGGCGATTGATTTAGCTGAAGTGACAGGCGCGAGCGCTAAGATTGAAAGACAAAAACAGAATCCAAAAAACATCAACGAGCTTGATAATGATGCATTTATGCGCCTGTTTTTAGAGCAGCTCAAAAATCAAGATCCAACCGCACCAATGGAAACAGATAAAATCATCACCCAAACCGCCCAACTCACGCAAGTAGAAATGCAAGAGCAAAATAAAAAAACAATGATAGAAGTCGCTGAAGCGATGAAATCCACCCAAGAAACCAACAAGGAATTAAAAGAATTTCAAGCCAAAATGAAAGAATCTTTAGAATCTCTTAATGAAGGTATGAAAACCACAGCAAGCTCAAATACCGCGATGGCAAACCTAAATGCGCTTAATTCTGTCTCAATGATAGGTAAAATCGCAGAAACTGATGTTTTTGGCATTAACCTAAGTGCTGGAGAATCTGTGAAATTTCAAATATATTTTGATGAGGCAATTGACGCAAGCAAGGGAGATTCTAAGGTTTCAATTTTTAACCAACAAAATGAGCTTGTCAAAACCATTTCGCTCAAAAACTTTGAAGGCAAAAAGGGCTATGTCGAGTTTGAATGGAATGGCATCGGTGAAAATGGCAAACAGCTAGAATCTGGAAGCTACAATGTGCGCGCAGAATACAATCTCGACCCAAAAACAAGTCAATACCACCTCGCACGCGTTGGCAGGGGCGAGGTGCAAAGCATTATCTTTGATAAAGGTGCGCCAATGCTAAGAATGGGCGATATGATTTTACCAATGCAAAGTGCCATAGAGTTTTATAACAAGGATTATGGGCTATGAATGGGACGATGATAAATTCTTACAGCGGGATTAAAACACATCAATTTGGGCTCGATTCTCTAGCTAATAATATTGCAAATGTCAATACCATAGGTTATAGGGAAAATCAACCACAATTTGAAAGTCTTTTTGCTAGCACGATGGATTCTCTGAATGCAAATTCCCCGATAAGCAATGATTTTAACTACGGCGCGACAAAAGCAAGCAACGCCATTTCTACCAAAAGCGGAAGCTACAAAGCAAGCGATGGCGAATTTAGCTTGGCGTATGAAGGCAAGGGTTGGTTTGTCGTGGGTGAAAATAAAGACGGCTCTTTTATCATCAATGATGATGGCTATGAATCACACCAAAAAACCTACTTCACGCGCGATGGTGCTTTTATGCGCGATGGGGAGGGATATATTGTCAATTCTCGTGGGTATTATATGTATGGCGTGGATTTAGGCAAGATTGAAAATAATACTTTCACCTCCACAAATAACAGCGATGAGGACTTTTCAAACCTCGCAACTGGGAATCTTAAGCCTTTGCAGATTCCTCAAGATTTGTATTATCGTCCTGTGGCAACAACTGAAGTGAATGCTAGTATTAATCTAAATAAAACGCAAAATAGCGTCAATGCCGCGCTTGTATATAGCGATAATGATGGGCGCTTTGATGAAGCGCGCTTTTTGGGCGCGGACATCAATGGTTTTGGCGCAAATGATTCTGTGCTCGATGCTACGACTTTTGATAAGATTAAGGTTAGCGTTACAAATAATGGGCGCAAGGAAGATTATGAATTTACCTACGGACGCGACTTCCGCACTTTTGAAGAGCTAGGAAATGTATTGCTAGAGCGCGCAGGGCTTGGGCTGGATTTTTCACGCTTGCCCGATGGGAGCATTAGTCAAAAAATCGCACTTAAGGTTTTCAACGCTTCTCTAAGCACGCGTGAAATCACCATAAGCGGAAATCTCGCAGAAAAACTCGGAATCTCTGGAAGCAATGAAAGCTTTAAAAGCGGAGTAGATTCTCCTTATAGCGAAAATAAGCAGTATGCAAATGGTGATATTATCAACACACGCGGGATAGTTTTGCGCTATCTTGGAGTAAGTGGCAATAGTAATCCACTTGAAGATAGAGCAAATTGGGAAGTGGTAGATTCTAGTGCGCTTGGCGAATGGAAAGAATATACAAGCTACAAAGTGGGCGAGCTGACAAACTTTGAAGGCAAAATCTATGAAAAAATAGAATCTAATGGCTCACAACGCCCAACTGAAGGTGGTTGGATGGAAATTGCAGAATCTGCGCGCGTATTACCTGAAGAATATGACGCTACGCAAAATTACGCACCAAAAGCAATTGTGAAATTTCAAGGGACGCTATATGAGCGACAAGTGGATGGAAACTCAAATCCGCGCGAAGATTTAGTAGGCTGGAAAGCGCTAAACAACGACAGCTTTGAAAGCGCGTATTTGGAAGTGCCAAATTATCAGAGTAATATTGAAATTTTTGATGAGAGTGGGGCAAAATTTTTGCTTCAAAGCCGCTATTATTTGATAAATTCCGCAAATACCACCACACAACCCCCACAAAATGAGCATTGGGAAGTGCGCACGCAGATTTTTGATAAAGATGGCGCTATCCCTGTGGGGCAGGAAATACGTCACGAGATAAGCTTTGATGCGAATAATAATGCCATAAGCGAGCCTATCGTGCTTGAATTTGACAATCGACAAGTGCGCTACAATCTCGCTGGCACTCCTGAAAAACATAGCTCAAATAGACTCTATCAAGATTCTCAAATCCTAGCTACAACCCAAGATGGACGCAGTGAAGGGCATTTGCAGGATTTACGCATTGATAAAGATGGTATCATTTTTCTCTCTTTCACTAATGGCGCGACTGAATCTTTTGGGCGCGTGGGGATTTCGGCATTTGTCAATGACCAAGGCTTGAAAAAAGTCGGGGGCAATATGTTTGAAATGAGCGAGATTAGTAATGATGGCAACACCTACATTAGCAGCGGACGCCCGCTACTTGGCTGGAATGGACAACATTTGCGCTTTGGCTCAGTGCTGCATAAATACCTTGAAACAAGTAATGTCGATGTTGGAAATGCGCTTACTGATTTGGTTGTGATGCAAAGGGGCTACTCGATGAACGCAAAAGCTTTCACCACAGGCGATGACTTACTCAAAGAAGCCATCAATCTAAAGCGTTAAAAAATTTTGCAAAAGCTCTTTTCCATAGGTTGAAAGAAGCGATTCTGGGTGGAATTGCACACCATAGACGCTATATTCCTTATGCTTTAAAATCATAGGAATATCTTTTGCGCATTCCTTGCTTGTATCAAAGGCTATTTTTGCAAAGCCTAGAATCTCACATTCTCCACATTTCTCGACAAAAAGCGAGTGATACAATCCAACTTTAAAAGGATTTGGAATCCCACGTGTAAGCGCATTTTCTCTAAATTCACAAAGCGCACTCTTTGCGTGCATTGGGGAGGGCATTTCTGAAACCTTACCACCAAAAACAGAGGCAATGCACTGCATACCCAAACACACACCCAAAATCTTTTTATGCGCGCTAAATTCTTTCAAAATTTCTAGGCAAATAAGAGAATCTTTTGGACTGCCAAAGCCGGGTGAAATCACAATATATTCAAAATCCGCGACAAAATCCCCAACATCTTTTGTAAGCTTTGGCGCGAAATCATTTTTCACCACCACAGGGCGCACTCCAAGCTCACAAAAGTAATAAAAAAGGTTGAAGCTAAAAGAGTCATAATTATCAATAAGCAGAAGTTTTTTCATTATTCCTTACCTCTTTTTGCCCCTACCTCTGGATTTTTTGAGATTTACCCGCACAATGCCACGCACGGAATTGCAAAGGAAAATGCTTTGAGTGCGTTTAAGATTCTTCTTTGATAAATACTCCTCGCTTAAAATCCCACAATCAAGCAAAAATGCGCGCATACAGCCCGGTAGCAAGCCACTTTCAAGTGAGGGCGTTACCAACTTTTTTCCTTGCAAAAGGATAATATTACTTCTTGCACCTTCCGTGAGCGCGCCAAATTCATTGCAGTAAAGCACATCAAAAAGCGCAGAATCTACATTTTTAAAATGCTCTTGTTTTTCAAAATGCGCTCTTTGCGTGGTTTTGTGATACAAAAAATCATTGTGGGAATCTTGGCGCGTGTGGGAGAGATAAGCAGTATTTTGCAAGGTGGAAGGCGTGAAATCCCGCACCTGCAAAGACAGCGCACCATTTTGCGTAAGTATGAGTTTTACGATAAACACAGGCGCTGGCATGTGGGTAAAATGCTTTTTAAGCATATTGTCCAAACTTTGTGGCATAAAATCCCACGCAAAAGGAATTTGCAGCGGTGAAAGATTTTTATTTTCCATAAGGCAGGATTTGAGAAATTTTACACGCATTGCCTGCGCGATATGATTGCTCACATAAGGCTTTGCAATGTGTTTTATTTCGCTTAAAAAAGCTCGTGTGGGATTTTGTGTGAAATTATCAAAATCACTAAAAAGCTTACGCGCGCTTTGCAATAATCTTTGCCAATGATACGCGCCTAAAAATACTCTAAAAGCGTTGTTTTCGTATTTAACAAGAAAGGTTTCAAAAAGAGCTATTTCATTGTTTGTATCATCTTGTAGAGTTTCTACATTTTTTGGCTGGTTAGATTCTGTATTTGTGGGTGTGGCGGAAAATAAAAAGCGTGATTTTACGCGCAATTCTTTAAACTCTTCCTCCATCACAGAATCCCACACAACCCCACTTCCAACGCCATAGCGATAAAATTCCTCATATTTGTAACGCACCAAAGTGCGGATTGGCACATTAAAACACGCCTTTTTCTTATGTACTAAGCCAATCGCACCGCAATACACGCCCCTTGTGCGGGATTCTAACATTTGAATTTTGTGCATTGTGGATTTTTTGGGCGCACCAGTAATCGAGCCACATGGAAAAAGCGCATTAAATATAGAAAAGATTTGGCTTAAATCCTGCGTGGAATCTACTTGCGCTTTGAGGATTGAAACCATTTGGTAGAGTGTTTTTAAAGGTCGGATTTTAAGAAGTTTCTTAACCCTTAAGCTTCCAACGCGCGCGATTTGGCTAATGTCATTGCGCAGTAAATCCACAATCATCATATTTTCAGAAATATTTTTACTATCCCTGTGTAAAAATTCCTTGTTCTTCTTATCTTGTGCTTTATCTTTTGCGCGCAAAATCGTGCCCTTCATTGGTTCTAGCGTGATTGAGCCATTTTTCAGCTTGAAAAAAAGTTCAGGAGAAAAAGAAAGAATCTGCGCATATTTGGTGTTAAAAAAAGCCTTATAACGCGTGTTTTGACGCTTTTTTAACGAGAAAAAAACATCAAGTGGCTTTGCACGGGTGAAAAGTCGCATCTCCTGCGTGTAATTAATTTGGTAAGTATTGCCCACCTTTAGTTCATTTTTAATGCGTGCAAAGTCGCTTTTGTAACGCGAGAAATCAAGATTTTGCAAAATTTCAAAAGCAAAGGGTTGGGAGATTTTTTCGTGCTTAGATTCTAGATAATCTAATTTTTTGCGTTTGGAAAAAATATAAAATTCTAGCAATGGCAATTGTTTAGAATCTGATGTATCTTGCGCGCTTGAAATGGAATCTAAGTCAAAACTTTCATACCACGCCTCATACGCCACATACCCAAGCGCGTAGTGCTTTTTAGCATAGCGCTCGATTTTGCAAAACGCCTCTTGCAACTCACTAAATTTATACGCGCGCACAATGGCTTTTTGCTCAAAATACACATGCTCGCCAAAAATCCACATAAAATAAAGTGCTTATGCCCTGTCAAAATACGGCGCAAAAAGCGCGATTTTTTGCGGATTCATAAAGTGGATTTTGTTATTAAGCTTTTGGAGCTTTTGGAGTAAAATCACGCTTTGTTCAAAACCCACTTTTTCTTCTTCTTGCTTGCTGATTTTTGAAGCAGATTCTAAGCTTTCAATGAGACTTTCTGGCACAAAGACGCCGGGCAATTTATCACGCAAAAAAAGCGCAGTTTTGTAACTCAAAATGGGATAAAAACCAAAAATAAGCACGCTTTTGCGCCCATACTCGCTATTGAGTCGCTCTATGGCTTTTAACAAAAATGCGCCACTTTTTTCATCATATACCGGCTGGGTAAAAAAGCCTATAACCTCGCTATTGCTTAGCTTTTTGGCTAATTTTGTTTTAAGACTTTCCATATTATTTGCGTAAGAATTAATGACATGAAAATTATAAATTTTTTGCACAGGCTCACTTAGGGGCTTATGATTTATGCCATAGCCACTATTTAGCGCATCAATAATGCGTGCGAGTTTTAAAGAATTATCCTCAAATATACCCTTAGTTTCCGTGCAATCCCCAAGCTTGATAGAATCCCCCGTGAGGCTCAAGAATACGCGCAAGCCAAGTTCATTTGCCGCTAAAATATCACCACAAAGCGCGATAGAATTGCGATCCCTCATACTAAGCGTGCAAATAAGTGGCTTTTGCAAAAAATCTTGCAGTTTTAGCGAGCTAATGACAGATGAAGGCTTGAAACGCGCTAATGGAGAATCCGTGCAGACAAAGGCGTTGATGTAATCTAAATTTTGCAATTGCCTTAGAGAATCTGTTCGTATTTTTGCGCTTAAAGGCGGAGTGATTTCAAGGCTTAAAAATGGCGCGTTGGTGTGAAGCTTTGCAATAAGAGATTCTAAATCGAAATTTTTTGCTTTCATTTGTACCCTTTTTGTCTTCTTAAATTTACTCTTTTGCTTTTTTACTTCTGTTTGTAGATTTACTCGCCAACGCTTGTGCGCGAGAATCTCTATATTTAGATTCCCACGCTAGATTCTAAAACTTACAGCTTCGCACGCACCGCTTTTGTCGCTTCGACCATATTTTTAAGGCTCGGCTTTACCTCTTCCCATTTACGCGTTTTAAGCCCGCAGTCTGGATTTATCCAAAGTTGCTCTTTTGGCAATACCTCTAAAAGTGCCTTAATTTGCGCTTCTATTTCCTCCACACTTGGGATTCTTGGACTATGAATATCATACACGCCCGGACCTACTTCGTGCGTATAACCCACTTGCTTAAAGATTTTTAGCAGGCTATTGCCACTGCGCGCGGTTTCGATGCTTATCACATCTGCATCAAGCGCCTCGATGGTTTTAATAATATCATTAAACTCGCTATAACACATATGCGTGTGAATCTGCGTGCTAGATTCTGCTACGGCAGTGGAGATTTTAAAGCATTTAAGCGCCCATTCTTCATAGGTTTTGATATTTTCCGCGCGCAAAGGATAGCCCTCTTTAAACGCTGCTTCATCAACTTGAATAATCTTAATCCCACCTTTTTGCAAGTCATCTATCTCATCAGCAATTCCTAACGCGATTTGCTCACACACTTGCGCGCGTGAAATATCATCGCGCACAAAACTCCAATTTAAGATAGTTACCGG
Organism: Helicobacter himalayensis; assembly: GCF_001602095.1. Classification (NCBI taxonomy): domain Bacteria; kingdom Pseudomonadati; phylum Campylobacterota; class Epsilonproteobacteria; order Campylobacterales; family Helicobacteraceae; genus Helicobacter; species Helicobacter himalayensis. The sequence continues at coordinate 1,641,805 of NZ_CP014991.1, forward strand.
ACCTGTAAGCATTCCTTTCATAATCTTTTGCGTGAGGCTTTGGGCGTATTTGCTCCACTCTAACGTCATCGCTTTTGGGCGACTCACATCGCCAAAAATAATTGGTGGCTTCACGCAGCGACTACCATAGCTTTGCACCCAACCATTTGCGCTAAACACAAAACCTTCCATTTGCTCGCCAAAATACTCCACCATATCATTACGCTCTGGCTCGCCATGCACAAGGACATCAAGCCCAATTTCCTCTTGGAACTTCACACAATCTTTGATATACTCCTTAATGCCCTCATCATAGACATTTTTATCAATCACACCTTTTTTGTAGTTTCGACGCAATGCTCTCAATTCTGGCGTTTGTGGAAATGAGCCAATAGTTGTCGTGGCTAAATCGCCATAGCCTAGATTCTCGCGTTGAATCTTAATGCGCGTCGCAAAATCCTCCTTACGCACTTTGAGTGTGTTTGCACTTACGCGCTCGCGCACAGCTTTATTGTTGGTGCGTGAAGAGTTCGCACGCGCGGAATTAATCGCCTTATTTTGCGTGAAAAATTCTTTACTTTCTGCTTTTGGCACGTTATTTTTGAAAAGATCCTCTAAAACTTCTAATTCAATGAGCTTTTCTTGCGCGAAGCTTAACCAAGAGAGAATCTCTTTATCCATTTTATTTTCATCATCTTTACCAAAAGGCACATGCAAGAGCGAGCACGAAGCGCTTACGATAACGCGCTCCTTTGGCACAATTTGCGCGATTTGCTCTAAAAGTGCAAGTTTAGATTCTAAATTTGCCACCCAAATATTGCGCCCATCAATCACGCCCGCAAAAAGCACTTTATCGCTATTTGCGATAGCTTGCAAGCTCTCAAAGTTTTTCTCACCATACACAAAGTCAAGCCCGATACCATAAATTGACGTTTTTAGTAAAATCTCGGTAAATTCCTTGCTATGCTCAAAAAATGTGCTAACAATGGCTTTCACGCCCTTTTTAGCAATAACATCATAAATGCACTCAATCGCGCCTCTATCATACACGCATTGCAACTCAGAAAGCTCTTTGTCCCAGCCACGCACAAAAATCGGCTCGCTAAATTCAATCACAATGTTCGGAATCTTCGCCACCAACTCATCGATTAAATCCAAATACGCGCTTTTCACCTTGCTAAATACCTCTTTTGGCTCGCCTTTAACAACCTTGCTAAGCCCAAAAAATGTGAAAAGCCCAATCAGGCTAATTTTTGGGTTATAGCCTAGATTTTTGGCTTCATTATACTGCGCAATGATAGTGCTTGCATCAGCCTTGTATTCATCATCGATGCTAAGCTCTGGCACGACATAGTGATAGTTTGTATTAAACCACTTTGTCATCTCGCACGCCACCGCGTCTCTAGCTCCGCGCGCTAACGCAAAATAGCCTTCCAACCCGCTCACATTTTTAAAACGTGCAGGCTTTGCGTTGAGCACATAAGCTAAATCTAGCACATTGTCATAAAAGCTAAAGTCATTCACGCACACATATTCTAGGTTTTTTTGCTTCGCCCAATGCTTTGCGCGCAATTCTTTTGCTACACTTTCAAGCTCACTTTGGCTACACTTGCCACTCCAAAACGCCTCTAGCGCTTTTTTGAGTTCCCTATTTTGCCCCATTCTTGGAAATCCGATGATATTGCTCATATCTTGTCCTTTGTGATGAAATAATTTTGTAGGTGCAATTGTGGCACAAATTTTTAAAAATACGATATGTGTTTGGTGATTTTTACTATAAATTTTTTGATTTTTTGGTATTTTTTAGTAAATTTCTAGCAACAATCCCTATTTTGCGAGAATCTGACGCCAAATCCACTATGCCACAAAAAGTAACAAACACATATCGTGTTTTAAATTTTATGATTCTAAAATATAAAATCAAAAAATACTCGCTTAAATGCTATAATGCCCACCACAAAATTAAAAAAAGGAGGCTCTTGTGGCAATACTAAATAAATTTTTTCAATCCAAAACTACAACCTTTAGCAAAGCAAAAGAAAACAACGAAATAAGCGAAGAAATTTGCGTATGGAATGAAGAAAATGTGCTCGTTTGCGGAAATGGACTTTTTTACTATCAAGATGAAAATTCCTTGCCAGAAGTCTTAGATAAAGCTTTGAGGGGGGGGGGATATTGCAAAGAAAAATTCCACAGATTCTAAAAATCTCAACCAGCGCGATAGAATCTTAGATTCCCGACAATCAAAAAACGCAGAGTATGAGCGCAAAGCGGAGGCGCAGTGCGATTTATTTGCACAAGATGATACCATAAAAAGAAATAGCTCTAAACCCCATTATTCTAACTTTCACCTTACTGATGTTTTTGGAAACTACCATCATTTTTTTCGCCCCTACACTTACAAAACTAAAAAACTTATTGTTCGCACCTTGCCAAATGCCTATGCAAGGACAAATATAGATTTAGTTTTCACAAAAAGTAAAAAAGCGTTGCTTTCTTATACTACTCTCAGAATACATCCATTTAACACCCCAAAAAACCTAAACACAAGGCAAGCTCTTATAAATATCTTGCGCTTATCAAAAAATTGGTTTAAATTGTTTTATATCCCCTTTTATACGCGTAAAATCACAGACCTAAATGGAAGCGCAGCTCTTTTAACGCGAAATGTGGGAGATTGCTACGGACACTTTATTACTGAAGTGATGATGGGACTTTATCAAATACGCCTTAGCAAAAAAATGCCGGATTTTTATATCCTGCCACAAAACTATTCTTTTCAAAAAGAATTGCCAAAAATGCTAGGAATTAATGAATCTCAAATTATCCCAGCAAACAAAAATCATCTGATTTTCGCACAAGAACTCATTATCCCAACACTTTTGAATGAATATGAAATTATTGAATACAGAAAACATACGCATTTTCGCATACTCTACCAGCCTAGCCTTGTTAAACATTTATATACCCAGATATTATCGCAATCTTGGATACCAAGGCGCAAAATATTTTTTACGCGTCCAAAAAATTCTAATCGCAACATTGTAAATCATAACGAAGTGGAAGCGATATTTAAAGAATTTGGTTTTGAGATTATCTTGCCGGATTCTTTAAGCATACAAAAACAAATTGAACTTATGCAGGAATGCAAAATCCTAGCAGGAATGCACGGCTCAAGCCTTGCAAATTCTATCTTTCTAAATAAACACGCTACTTTATTTGAACTTTTTTCTGAATACTACCACGATAATCACCCGCACTTTATTGCACTTGCTAAAGAATGTAAATATTTTTATATGATTGGAAAAACCCCAGATACCTCTATGCACCCACAACAAGAAAATACCTATATCGAGCCAAATACATTAAGAAAAGCGTTAGAGAATATTAAAAAATATGTAGAATTTTAAGAACAAAGCCTTTATGAAAGCACAGGGCTTTCATAAAGGAAGGAAATTAGTGTAATTGCTTCCAAATTTTGCGCTTCCAAAAATACGCAAGCACGCTCAACACACCAAAGAATATTATCAAATACACACCAAGCGCTTCGCGCTCTTGCTTTTTAGAATCGCCAACAGATTCCAAATATGCAATCACGCGATCTTGAGATTCTTGAGTGAGTCCAACGCGTGGCATTGAAAGTCCCACAGGCATCACTCCCATTTCTTTTGCAAGATTTGTGTAATCATCATCTTCCTGCCACGGGCTTTTTGAAGTATTTTCAGGAAGTGAGATTCCATAAGCTTTAGCATCTTTCTCCTCTTCTACTGCAATTTTTTGTGCTTTTTGTTCAGCATTAAGCGAAGAATCTGTATTGATTTTTTCTATCTCTTCAGCTCTTTTTTGATTAACCAAAGAATCAAGCACAGCTTGCTTAATCGCGCTGTATGCCACCCTTTGTGGGTTATTGATAAAAGCTTCTAAATAATGTTCACCCTTAGCACGGATAATCATCGATAAATCCGGAGCTTCCGCACCTAGATAGTTTTTGATTTCGTTGCGTTTGGCAAGTACTTGCGCTAAATGCTCTGCGCTCTTTGGCTCATCATAGCGGATATTATGGCATCTTGAGCAAGCATCTTGAAACACTGCTTTATTTGTCAAGCGCTCCTCTAAGTCTTTCAAAATTGCTTCTTTTTTAGAATCTGAAAGCTCGCTTTTTGCAAGTGCTTCTTTTTGCTCGGTGTATTCTTGAGAGTAAATCACCTCATTTCTCAAAGACACGCTACCGATGGATTTTAGATACGCCACAATATCTGCGACTTCTTGCTCTATATCATCACCTTCTGGCGCATAAGGAAGCATTGGGAATGGATTCTCATCGTTAAATTTATGCTCCAACTTTAGTGCATGCACAGGATCAATGATAAGTGCTGCTAAAAATTTCTCATCATAAATCGCGCCTGCTGTGGATAAATCTGGCGTAGTAATCTTGCCATCTTTTCCACCATCAAACTGCAATACCCCATTATCAAAGCCCGCAGCCTTGATATTGTGGCAAGCAATGCAGTTTCCAGTCACAATTGCTTCTCCTCTGTCTTTATCACCCTTGCTTAAATCAATGCTTTGTAAATCATTGAACGCAAAATCAACAGGCGCAGTTTTTGGGTGGAACACTGAATGTGCGAGTGGCTCTACACCCCAATACAAAACGCCTACAACGACACCTACAATAACTAATATTTTAAGTTCTCTCATTGTCTTGCCCCCTTATTCTTGTTTCTTTCCATAATCGTTACAACAGGTAGCGCGACAAATACCCATATTAAGAATCCTAGAGCAGCCACCAAACCAATTTGGTTATTAATGCCTTCTGGTGGTAATTTACCAAAGATTGTAAGCACAACTAAATCAACAACAAGCACCCAAAACCATACAAAATACCCGCTTCTTTTGTGCGCTGGCGCAACAGCTGGGCTTCTATCCAGCCACGGAAGGAAAAGGAATGCCACCTGTGCAATACCAAATGCCGCAAGCCCCAAATCCGCGCTAAAGAAAAATCCTCTTAACACTTCATAACTCCACAAGAAATACCACTCTGGGTAAATATGTGCCGGCGTTTTAAGGTTATTTGCAGGGTCAAAGTTGATGGGATCCATCGCAAAATCAAAGTGATAACATACAAGATAGAAAAAGAGCATCATAAAGACACTAACGATGAAAATATCCTTGCAAAGGAAGTCTGGCCAAAACGCAATCACCTTAGATTCTGCCTTTTTGCCTTCTTCGTATTTCTTTGCTTCCGCTTCAAAGTCAATCTCTTCGCCCTCTTCGTTATTGACATGCGGCACTCTTAGTGTGTAAAAGTGCAATGCAATAACCATCAAAATAACAATAGGCAACAAGCACACATGCAACATAAAAAATCTTGTCAGCGTAGAATCCGCCACGACAAAATTCCCTCTCACCCATTCAACCAAATCAGGACCTACACCCGGAATCGCACTTGGCAAGTTTGTAATCACAGCCGCCGCCCAAAAGCTCATTTGTCCCCACGGAAGCATATAACCGCTAAACGCTTCAGCAGAAAAAAGCACGAAAAGCAACATTCCGCCAATCCACACCATCTCTCTACCGCGCTTATAAGAGCCATAATAAATCGCCACAAACATATGGATGTAAATAATCAAAAATATCATACTTGCAGCCACTGCGTGAATATGTCTCCACAGCCAACCAAACGCCACTTCGCGCATAATCGTATCATTCACACTATCAAAGGCAAGTTTGGTATCAGGCTTGTAATACATAAGCAAAAACAGCCCGCTCACCACCAATGCGCTAAAAAGCACCAACAAAATAACACCCATAGCCCAAAGAAAGTTAATTTTCTTTGGAACCCAATACTTCGTCATCAACACTTCGATAAGCTTCCTTACCGCGATGCGTTGATCAAGCCAATCTACAATACCATCTGCTTTTTTTACTTCCATTATTTGCTCCTTAAAACCTTAAGCTACGCATTTTTAAGCGCTTTGTATTCGGGACCTTCCTCACCTAGCACCATTTTAAGTCCATCAAGTTTGAAAGGTGGGATTTCCATAGGTCTTGGTGGCGGTGTGCCTTTTTTATTCACACCAGAAGCATCAAACTGCCCACCATGGCACGCACACAAAAAGCTTTGTTTCTTTTCATCAAAGCCGGGGATACAACCCAAATGCGTGCAAATCTGAATCCCAACCGTATATAAAGCCCCATTTATTTCAAAATCGCGCCCCTCAACCTTTGGAGCGCCACTTTGTTTTTTGAGGATATAAACAGGCTTGCCTCTCCACTCTACCGTGTTCAATACACCTTCTTGGACTTGACTTAAATCTACAATCGTAAATCCTGCAGAAACCACACTTGGCAACGGATCCCAAGAGCGCTTCATCGCATATAAGGAAGCTACCGCACCAGCTACAGCGACACCTCCTAGCGTCATACCAAGAAAATCACGCCTTTTGACATTCTCTGACATCACATTCTCCTTTTTCTTAGCGTTGTTTTTAATCAAACTTCGTATGTTAGGAAAAAAACACTTAAACATTTATTACCCACCTTAAGTTTTTAGCACTTTTTAACCTTTTGTGGCTAATATTTCGCAAAGTTTATTCTTAAATTTTTCTGACACATTTTCTTAAGATTCTCAAAATAAGGCAAATAATGAAAAACACAATTAGCAAAATACAAGCGTTTTTAAGAGATGAAGTCCAAAAAAGGGGCTTTCAAAAAGTCGTTTTAGGGCTTAGTGGCGGAATAGATTCTGCTGTGGTGGCAAAACTTTGTGTGGAAGTGTTTAAAGAGAATCTTTGCGCGCTTTTACTGCCTGCTTCTACTTCAAATGAGCATAATCTTAAGGACGCAAAACTTTTTGCAGTAGCTAATAAAATTACACATCACATTATCCCAATCACGCCTTATGAGCGTGAGTTTAGGGCTTTTAGCAATTTAGGAGATTCTCTTAATCCATTAGAACGCTTACGTGTTGGGAATTTCTGTGCGCGTATGCGAATGAATCTGCTTTATGATTACGCAAGCGCACAAAATGCCTTAGTTATCGGTACGAGCAATAAAAGCGAGTTGCTTCTTGGCTATGGCACGATATTTGGAGATTTGGCTTGTGCGATAAATCCTATTGGTAATTTTTACAAAACCCAAATTTACACGCTTGCAGACGCGCTTAATATCCCGCAAAAAATCATTAGTAAGCCTCCAAGTGCGGATTTGTTTGAAAATCAAAGCGATGAGTCGGATTTGGGCTTTAGCTATGAGAGGATTGATACATTTTTGCGCGCGTTTGAATCTTTGCTAAAAACGCATAATATCGCGCTTCACACGCTCACACCACAAAATACCGCCGCACTTTTATTGCTTAGTCAAGAGCTTATGGCACAAGGTTTTGAGCAAAATATTGTAGATTCTCTACTTAATCGCATTGCAAGAAACACTTTCAAAACAACTTTGCCAAGTATTTTTAAAGAATCCTAAAAGCTTACATTTCGTTAAGTTCTATCACCTCGCGGGAGCGAATCCCGCTTCGGCTCCCGTGCATACTTAATGCCTTTTGGTTGTTGAGGTTGTGGGATTCTATCTTTTTAACACCCTCAAAAGAAGTGCGCGATTATGCAGTGAAGCAAGCACCCTTGTTGGCTTAATCTCTAAAAGCGTATGTTGCGTAATGGCAGATTCTCTTGAAAGCCCATATTCCTTCACACCAACCACGCCTTTTTGCAAGCATTGTAAAACCTGCTCTTTTTCCTCGCGTAAAAGCGCGATGATAAAAAAACTAAAATCATCACTTATATCATAATCGCCGACATTAATCTCGCATTCATAGGCTATTTGAGCATTTTTTGTTGGTTGTAAAACATATGAAACGCGGTAGCGCTCACTTGTGGGAATAGAATTTTTTAATACAAATTTATAAGAAATGACAGCCTCTATTACTGCGCCATCAAGTGTTTCTTCATATCGTAAAGAATCTAGCGCGTTAGCAAAAACACCATAACTCAAAGCACAAAAAATCCCGCAGATTCTTAGAATCTGTCTGCAAAAAGCTATGTCACTCACCTTTAAACTTCTAGCTTGTAGCCTACACCACGCACGGAAATAATGTATTTTGGGCTTTTTGGATTCTCCTCGATTTTTGAGCGCAGACGCCCGATGATAACATCTATGCTTTTATTTGAACTTTCAGGGTTGATAGATTCAGATTCAATAGCGATAGCTTCGCGTGAGAATACATGCCCTTTTTTACTAATAAGCAGTGTCAAAATCTCATACTCCGCACGTGTGAGCTCAAGCCTCTTGTCTTTGAAAAAAATCTGTCGGCTGTGCTTATCGATTTTAAAGACAGAATCTTTTTCCTTGCTTTGCTCTTTTGGATTTTTCTTGCTGTAACGGCGCAGAAGAGAATGGATTCTCGCGACTAATTCTTTTGGGTCATAAGGCTTTGGTAAATAGTCATCAGCGCCGTATTCAAGGGCTTTAACTTTATCATCTACATCACTTCTAGCGCTTGAGATGATGATTGGGATATTTTTTTGCTTTGCCACGCGTTTGCAAACTTCTAATCCATCCAAATTAGGCAATGTCAAATCTAACAACAAAATATCAAAATGCTTCGCATTCACCGCGCTCATACCGGTGTAGGGCTCATCATAGTTTGTTACATTCATATCATATTTTTTGAGATAATCGCTCAAAATCTCTGCCAACTCCACATCATCTTCAATCATCAATACTTCTAGCACAGCCAACTCCTTAAGGTTTTTGAAAATTGCGCGTATTATAGTGGAAACTTCATTTATGCAAAGTTAAAATAACAATATGGAATCTGCCAATTACCCAAAAAGTTAAGAAACGCCTCTAGCTTACAACCTTTAAGAAATCTTCTGGTGCTACATTTTTCTTTCTTGTTGCAAGTGCCATCAACGTGATGCCTAGCACCACCGCAATAGCAGAAGCTATCAAAATAGAGATTTTGGAAAGATCGATTGCGGCTAAGTCATCTTTATACGCGAGGTTTGCCACAAAAATTGACATTGTAAAGCCTACACCCGAAATCGCCCCAACAGCGATAACATGAAAATTATTCAAACCCTCTGGACGCACGGACAAATTAAGCTTTTCACCCAAATACGCAAAAAGAAAAATACCAATAGGCTTACCTAGCACAAGCCCAAAAGTCGTGCCAAGCACGACATGATCTGTCAAAATACTTTCCATAGATTCCATATCAAGTGCCACACCTGCATTCATAAAAGCAAAAATAGGCACAATAAAATACGCACAAAGTGGCTGAAGTGCGTGCTCGAGGCGCAAAAGTGGATTTTGCGCATAGCGGGAATAAGTGCCAATGGTATCAAGCATATATACAAGCTCGCTTGCCTTTGCCATATTGACATTATGTGTAGATGACGAAGTCATAAAATTTTTGATATTTTTAAAGGTTGATTTCCAAAAGCCCTGTTTTTGCTCTTGCACATGCAAAATATCCGCACCATTGTTTGTAATACGCTTAATGCGCTCAAACTCGTGGAACATATTTGCAAAATATTTGCGATTTACGCGCGTCCTACCCGGGATAATGAGCGCGAGCAAAACCGCAGCGATAGTAACATGTATGCCACTTAAATACACACAAATCCATAATATTGTGCCAAGTAAAAAATAAAGTGATAAATGCTTGGTATCACGGAAATTACAATAACCCAAAAGCGCGATGATAACGAGTGAAAGGCACACCCAAAAAGGTTCAATAGAATCTGAATAAAACAGCGCAATTACGCTTATTGCACCTAAGTCATCAGCCACAGCAAGTGTCACAAGGAATATTTTTACAATCTTTGGCACTCTATCACCAAGCAATAAAATCACCCCAAGCGCAAAGGCAGTGTCCGTGCTCATCGCTATTCCAAAGCCTTTCTCATAAGGCGTGCCGTGCGTGAAGCAAAGATACATAACAATTGGCACAGCAATGCCACCAACTGCCGCTAGCACCGAAAAACTCACTTTCTTAAAGCCCGCTAGCTCACCATAGAGAATCTCCCTTTTCATCTCCAAGCCCACAAGCAAAAAGAAAAAACTCATCAATACATCATTGATAAAGTGCAAAAGCTCGACTTTTAACTCAAGCTCACCAAAAAAAACTCCAAATTCAAACTTTTGCAACCAAAGATACCACTCACTATAAGGTGAGTTTGCCACCACCATCGCAAGCACCAAACACACTCCAAGCAAAATCCCACCAAAAGATTCGTGTGTGATAAAGCGCTGCAAGTCATATTGCAACTTATCCTTCAAGTAAGAATAGCGACGATTGGGGTGTGTTGGTATTTTTTGAATCATCATTCCTCCAATATGCCTAGATTATCTCCAAAAATGGCAAGTTGATTTTAAAGGTTTTAAGTAGAATTTGTTCGCGCATTATAGCAGTCAAAAGTGAAAAATAAAAAAGAATCTTTTAAATTTGTAGCAGGAATTTTTAAAATGCAGTAGATTTAAGTAGATTTAAAGCTTAGAAAGATTCTGAAAAGGTATTATCTCGCGGGAATAAATCCCGCTTTGCCTTAAAAATGAAGTGGTGATTTTTAAGAATTTAGCAAACCATCAAGCTTTTGTGTCAAAGCAGCCTCGCCAACTGCACCGACGATTTGATCAACAACCTCGCCATTTTTCATAAAGAAAATTGTCGGAATACTGCGAATTCCATATTTTGCTGAAAGATTTGCTTGTTCATCAGTATTGACTTTGCAAATTTTTGCTTTGCCTTCATAGTTTTCTGCAAGCTTATCAATCACAGGAGCTAGCATTTTGCAAGGACCACACCACGGCGCCCAAAAATCAACCAACGCAACACCTTCTGCAATCGTAGAATCAAAGTTAGATTCCGTAAGTTCAATGTATTTTCCCATTTTTATTCTCCTTTTTGTAAGTTAAAAAATAAAGCAACTTTGATTATACAAGCAAAAAGTTATCTTTCAACTACAAGGGCGCAAAAAAAGAATCCACAAAAACCGCAAACAGATTCTAAGAAATTAAAATTTCACGCTCTAAAAACGCAGTTGCCTTTTGAATAAAAAGCTCTTTATTACCTACCTTAGGCGCATTTTCAACGCAAAATGCCTCAAACACGCCTCCATAATTGCCACCGCTCCAACGCTCTAATACAGCTCTGCTATAAAGCCCAAAAGTCGGTAGGCGCATATTATCAGCTATGTGGATATTCCCCGTATCCACACTTATTAAGCCATCAACGCGCTCAAAAAGAGCGATGAGATTCAAAATATCTGCGTTATTAACAAAAATCTTGCAGTTTGGTGCGTTTAGCTCCTTGCACGCGTGCAAATCATATGGCGCACCAACAAAGCTTGTGAGGATAAAATCAATCTTTGTAAAGCGCGCACAAAGGGCGTTGATAATCTCTACCCATTTCTTTAGCGAAAAATTGCAAGGTTTTGAAGGGCTGGCAAAAATATTTATTGCGATTATCCTGCGCTTAAAAGTTTGAGAATCTATCCCTAACTTTTGCTCTGTAAAAAATGCTTCCACAAATGCTTTATTTTCAGTCCCTGCGACAAGGCGCGCTTGTGAAAAATCAATAAAGGGGTAATTTTTATCAAAATGTGCCTTATTGATAGCGCGCACAAGATAAAGAATATTCTCACTTTCGTGATGAGACTTTATACCGCGTGGGAAAACGACTTGAAAGCGTGAAGCAAAGAGATTATGCGCGTGTGCATACATAATGATTTTACGCGCATTAAGAGATTTTGCAAGGGTGATATTTGGCAGGCATTTATGCGTGATGATGAGAAGATCAAGCTCCATTTCACGCACTTCTGCCATTTGTGCGCTTTCATCTATATCAAAAAGATAATCAATAAAGCCTAAATGTCTGTATAGCCCCCTCCCCACGCCATTTGTCAGCACCATAAGCTTAAAATCTGGGTAAAGATATTTAAGCACATATAGCGACTTAATCGCTACGACATTATCACCAACCTTATTTGCGCGATGAAAGGCAATAATGCGTTCCTTCGCCATTTTGCAAAGCCTTTATTAAAAGCTTACAGAGATTCTATAATTTTGTTAAATGTTTTGCTCGGGCGCATAATGCTTTCCGCTTTCGCATCATCAAACTTGTAATATCCGCCTAAATCAACCCTCACGCCTTGCGCGTTGATAAATTCCTCATAAATCACGCGCTCATTTTCTTGCAACGCACTAGCGGCTTTTGCAAAGCAATTTTTAAGCTCCAAATCAGAATCTTGCGCGCTTAGGGCTTGCGCGAAGTAAAGGGCTAGATAAAAATGACTTGTGCGATTATCGGCTTCTTTGACTTTACGCAAAGGCGCTTTATTGTTGTTTAGCCATTGTGCAATCGCACTATCAAGGCAGTTTGCGAGAATCTGTGCTTTTTCATTGCCACTTTTTTGCGCGTAGAATTCTAGGCTTGCTTGTAGGGCTAAAAATTCCCCCAAACTATCCCAACGCAAATGGTTTTCTTCCACAAGTTGTTCGACTTGCTTTGGTGCGCTTCCGCCAGCACCTGTCTCAAACATCGCTCCACCAGCGAGCATCGGCACGATGGAGAGCATTTTTGCACTTGTGCCAAGCTCCAAAATAGGGAATAAATCCGTCAAATAATCACGCAAAACATTACCTGTGATTGAAATCACATCTTCACCCTTGCGGATAAGCCCAAGCGTTTTCAAGCACGCCTCTTTTGGCGCGAGAATCTCAATATCCACGCCTTTAAGCGCGCCTTGCTTGTTTAACTCCTCTAAGCGCGCATTGACAAGGTTAATAAGAATTGCATTGCTCGCACGCTTTGCATCAAGCCAAAAAATTGCCTTATTCCCTGTGAGATTCGCGCGTTGCACACCTAAATCAATCCAATTTAACAGCGCATCATATTTTGCAAGATTGATTCTATAAATATCACCTTTATTCACCTTATGCTCGAGTATCGCACCATTATTAGACTCATCTACCACGCGGAAAGTCCCAGAATCTGACGCGATAAAAGTTTTGTCGTGTGAGCCATATTCTTGCGCTTTTTTTGCCATTAATCCGACATTTGACACACTTCCAAGAGTTGAGGGGTCATACGCACCAAACGCGCGCAAATCCTCCAACACCGCCTCATAAATAGTCGCATAAGTTTTGTCCGGGATAAGTGCGTTTGTATCTTTAAGCGCGCCTTGTCTATCCCAGAGCTTCGCGCCATTTTTTAGCATCGCAGGCATACTCGCATCGACAATCACATCGCTTGGCACATGCAAATTCGTGCGCCCTTTTGCAGAATCCACCATACTAAGTGGTGCGCTAGATTGCAAAATGCGCTCATATTCAGCTAATATCTCTTGCTTTTTGGGGCTAGATTCTATTTTTGTTAAAAGCTCAGAAATGCCGTTATTTGGGTTGATACCAAGGCTTTTAAATTCCTCTTCAAAGCGCGTGAAAAGCTCTTTGAAATACACACTCACCGCGTGCCCAAAAATTACAGGATCACTCACTTTCATCATCGTCGCTTTTAAATGTAGTGAGAGCAAAATATCCTCATTCTTGCACTGCGCAATTTGTTCTTCATAAAACCTCCTCAAATGCGCGCAATCTAAAAAACTCGCATCAAGCACTTCATTTTGCTCTAATTTAAGCGCGTTTTTTAGCACACTCACCTTGCCATTGCTATCGATAAATTCGATGCGCGCGGTGGTTGGCGCAGTGATGAGCGAGGCTTTTTCATTGTCAAAAAAATCGCCCTCTTTCATATAAGAGACACGCGATTTAGAATCTTTTGCAAAAGGCGTGATTTTGTAAGGATTTTTTTTCGCGTATTCTTTAACAGCCTTAGTGCAACGTCTATCAGAATTTCCTTGACGCAAGACTGGATTTACCGCCGAGCCTAGCACTTTTTGATATTTTGCTTTTATATCCTCTTGCACGCTATCTTGCGGATTATCTGGGTAGTCTGGGATTTTGAAGCCTTTATCTTGTAGTTCTTTAATCGTGGCTTTGAGTTGGGGGATTGAAGCGGAAATATTAGGCGTTTTGATGATGTTTGCTTCTGGTGTATTCACAAGCGCACCTAGAAACTCAAGCGCATCTTGTGTTTTTATCGGCAAAATGTCATTAAACTGCGCCAAAACGCGACTAGAAAGTGAAATATCAGAAGTTTCAATCTCGATATTTGCTTGCTTTAAAAATGCCTTGATAATAGGCAATAGCGAGTAAGTAGCGAGGGCTGGGGACTCATCAGTAAGTGTGTAAGTGATTTTCATAAGAACTCCTTAAAGTTTAAGTTTTGGGAAAGAAAGTCCTAAGAGTATAGCACAAATAGCTAACACTTGCCACTATCACTTTACACCTTTTATTCGCCTTTACTTAAGCCAAAAAGCCATTCTTTGTTGGATTCTATCTCTTTGCCTTGTTTATGAAGCAAACCATCGCGGATATTTTCTAGCTCTTCGATTTCAAGCACACTCATAATCTCGCGACTTAGCAAGGTTTGATTGAGATAAGAATCTCCTTGCGCGCTTTTGTTATTAAGCAGGCTTTCAATCTCGCTGATAAGCGTGTCTTTATCAAAAATCTCACCATTTTTACTTATATATTTTGCCTGCATACGCGCCCATTAATTGATAAATTTTTGCTTAAGAATTACCATTTTCTCTTAATTCCTGTGCTTTTTGCTCTAAGGCAAAATACCGCTCTAGTGTAGAATCTAGCTTATTTTGCGCCTCTTCAAGCTCATTTGCAAGAACGAGAATGCCCTTTTTTTCATAAATTTGTGGATTGCTCAAATCTTCTTTCAACTTTGCTACCTGCGCTTCAAGTCCCTCAATGCTTTCAGGTAGAGAATCTAGCTCTAAGCGCTCTTTATAACTTAGTTTATTTTGCTTTTTTGTAGCTTTAGATTCTAAGGATTCTTGACTTTGAGAAGTTTGGGGATATTGCGCGCGCTCAAATGCTGTGATTTCACGGAGATTTTGCATAATATCCAAATACTCACTATAAGGTGCATAGCTCTCTACCACCGCGCCTTCACCTTCAAAAATCAGCAGTTTATGCGCGAGCTTATCGACAAAATACCTATCGTGGCTCACAAAAATCACCGCCCCGCTAAAATTAAGTAAATATTCCTCCACAATGCCTATGGTGCTAATATCCAAGTCATTTGTAGGTTCATCAAGAAGCAACACATCAACTTCTTTGGCAAAAAGCAGTGCAAGTGCCACACGCTTTTTCTCCCCACCACTAAGAAAGCCTATTTTTTTATCCAAAAACTCTTTGGGAAATAAAAAATTTTTCAAGTATCCAAATACATGCATATTTTTCCCACGCACAGAAATAATATTTCCACCATTTGGACAAAAAGTCTCAAGCAAATCCTTAGAATCATCTAAACTCGCTAAATGCTGGTCAAAATACCCAATATGTATATTCCCGCGCTTAATTACCCCGCTATCAGGAGCAATCTCACCAAGCAATAACTTTAAAAAAGTGCTTTTTCCACTGCCATTTTTCCCAACCACAGCGATTTTTTCATTTTGCAAGATTCTTAAGTTCAAATCCTTGATAAGAACTTTTTGATAAAGCGTTTTGTTAAGGTTTTGCAACTCAAAAAGGCATTTTTTGGTATTTTTACCCTCACTGCGATTGAAATGTTTTTTTTCTCTTTCAAGCTCTAGGCGCATTTTGGCAATCGCGCTTGGATTAGTTTTGGCAGCTTTTCGCATAGATTCTAAACGCGCGACTCTGCCGACATTGCGCTTTAGGCGCGCTTTTACACCTGCACGCAACCACTCTTCCTCACGTCTTAGAGCTTTTAAAAGATTTTGGTGTGCCTTATCAAGCGCGTGAAGTTGCGCTTCTTTGTGCGCAAGATAGCTACTATATCCACCCTCAAAGCTACTAATTTTGGCATTTTCCACCTCTATCACGCGCGTGGCGATATTTTCAATAAAATACCTATCGTGGCTCACAAAAATAAGGCTGAATTTGCTCTCTTGGATAAAACGTTCTAAAAAACTCACCATCTCCACATCAAGGTGGTTTGTAGGTTCATCTAAAATCAATAAATCCGCATCTGTCAAAAACAGCCTGCAAAGTGCCACGCGCTTTTGCTCCCCACCACTTAGGCTAATGGCTAGGCGCTCTTGAAAAGATTGAAGCTCGAAGCGCTCTAGCACCTCTTGCACACGAGAATCTAAATCCCACCCATTGTGCTCGTCCAAAAAGCTACTAATTTGGGCGTATTCTTCTAAAAGTGCTTTTTGCCTAAACTGCGTGCGCGGATTTTGTGAATCTTGTATGGTTTGCGTACCCTGTGAATCTTGCCCCTCATATGTTTCAAGCATTGTTTGCAACTCAAGCAAGCGATTATGCGCTTGTCGCAAATTATCCAACCCTTGCGCAATGACTTCAGCCACGCTATAAGTGGGGTTAAAATTTGGACGTTGCTCTAAGCTTAGGATTCTAATACATTGCCCGCCTACCTTACTCACCACACGCTCACCAGAATCCACACTCACACTTCCATCAAGCAATCCCAAAAGTGTGCTCTTCCCACTGCCATTTTTGCCAATCACAGCGATTCTCTCACCCTTTTGCACACTTAGAGAGACAGAATCTAGGATTATTTTATGTTCAAATTGTTTGCTTGCGTTAAGAAGACTAAGGAGTGTCATTGCGCGTGCTTTAAAATTTGCAAATTACTAAAATTTTCAAAACATCTAAAACTCAAGGCTTTTTATCTCATTTGCTTTAAGAAGCACAAATTTTGTCTCTTTGTTCATCTTTGATGAAATTCCTGTTTTTAGCACATTTTTTGGGTTGGTAAGCTTCAAATCAGAATCCACAAAGCAAATTTCAAACTTTATGCGATTCATTGCGGTAAAATATTCAATATCTTTTGAAAAAATATGCACGCAACTCACCTTCGCCTTAGCAAGAATCTTGCATTTCAAATCCAGCACAAAAGCATCATTTTCGCTAAAAATCACATAATTAACATAACTTTTCGTATGGCGCTGATAGTAGTTAAACACGACAGATTCATTATTACTCATCTTAGCCTTATTAAGCCGTCTTATGTGATGTTCGATAAAAGTCATCGCACAAAATGGTGTGTTAATATTTTGACGAAAAAAGGTGTTTTTAATCGCTTGAGAATCCATTCCCAATGTAAAAACCTTGTCATCTAAGCGCGTGCCACAAACATCAAGCGCCTCTTTTGTTTTGTTAATCAGCAATTGATACATTTTATTAAACACCACTTCAAAGACCTTGAAATTATCCTTTACAAAATTCTCGCTCATCTCTTTTAGGCGTTTGATGACAGAATCTATCATTTTAGAGTCATTTTTTGCCTTTGCAATGATTCCTAGCACTTCTTGTTTTTTTGTAGCAAGCACTTTTGGGTCGCCTTTTTTCGCATCGACTTTTGATTGGATACTGCGGAGCTCCATATTGCACACGCGGATTTTGTTTTCAATTTGAAGCTTTTTTTCATTAAACATTTCAAGCGCGCGCAAAACCCCACAATAGTTGTATTGCGCATCAAGGAAGCATTCTTTATAGATTTTTGAGGCGTTGATATTGACATTGGTTTTGAAGTGATTATAAGAGTATTCTAATTGTTTGAGAATCTGCATTTCATTGGCAAAATTATCCATTGTGATGTGTTTGTCGTTATACACGAGATAATCGATTGCCTTTTGCAAAAAAGGCTTTATGATGAGATAGTTTAGCGGTGGCTGGGTGTTTGTGGATTGTGTATATTCTTTTTGCGAATCAAGGAAAGCGATGGCATTAAACTCATCGCGAAAAAAATCTTTAATACAATTTTGCGCACTTACACTTAGTTCGATAGAAGCGAGCTTGAGATAATTTGTTTGGGAAAAAATTTTCCTTGCAATCGCAGCTTTTGCGTCAGCTTCTTTTGCTTTAAGCTCATCGTCAGTATTTGTGCGCCAAAAATCAATCTCACGGATAAGCCCTCCTTCTGGGAATTTTTGATAGCTTGAAGCCTTACAATCTACGATGGTATAGCCATTATCATCACAGCGAAATTCTACAAGCATTCCAACAGAAGGCAACATTTTTGAATCGTGCCAACTGTTCCCTCGCAATTCAAAAATTTTCTTTGAAGCATTCGTCACCACGCCATTTTTTGTCTGCGTGGAATAGCGCAATATTTTTCCGTGCAAGTGTAAATCCTTGAAATAATTTAACCTAAGGTAAAAGTGGATTCTGATATAATATACTATTTAAACTTAAAATTGCACAAACTACCCAAGAGCAACCCAGCAACTCAAAGTTTCGCCTATTTGACGATTTATAGGGTTTAATTTTTTTAAAAAAATATATCCACACGCAGGAGGATTCTCATCAAAAAGTCGGAAAAAAAAGTCAAAATCCCCACAAAGAGAATCTACGCCTATATTATTTTTAATGTGGTGGTGGTGTTTTTGTGGCTTGCTACGATAGTGGGCGAGAATGGCGCTGTTGGGATTTTAGGACAGAAATTTGCAAACTTTAATATCACACTTTTTGGTTATATGGCGTATGTGTATTTGCTTTTCTTGCTTTACCCCGCATACGGCTTATATAAAGACCCACAATTAAATTTTCATAAAATCGAGCTTTTTATAGCCGCATTGCTATGTTTTGTAAGTCTTTTGCTATTCCAATCGCTTCTCTTTTCACGTGGGCTTTTTGGCAATAGTGTGGTTTTCTTTTTGAGTGGCTTCATTGGCGATTTTGGTGTGTGGATTCTAAGTATTGGTTGTTTGCTCTTGTCAATTTTCGTGGCTACGGATATGAAAGTCGAGCTTATCGTAACGTTTTGCAAAAAACACATTTTGGCTTTTAGTAAGAAATTTTATGCACTTAGCCGTGCATTAGTGGCAAGGATTTTTGCCTTTGCGTGCCTTTGTTTGCAATCGCTAAAAAATGCCTATACAACGATAAAAGCACGGATTTTAAGCTCATATCACAAACGACAAAAAATCCTCAAAGCCGCGCAAGAAGAAATGCTAAAAAAAGAACAAGAAAGGCTAGCCCACCTCCAAGAAGTACAAAACCTCCATCTTGATAATTTTGAAAATGTCTTTACAAAAACACAATCCACTCCGACTACACATTCTACACCCACGCCCATAAATTTACAAAACGCAGATTCTCAAAATATTTTGCAACCTCAACAAGTGGTGCAAACAGCGCAAGTGATGGAGCAGGAAGCATTTTTTGCAAGTCAAGCACCTTTGCAAACTCAAAATACGGAATCTCAAGTTCTAACCCAAAATACGATTCAAAACACAGAGCAAAATGCGACACAAAACACAACTCCACCTCAAAACACAACACCATTTATAGAAGTCGTGAATGCTCCACTCCCTGACCCGCAGGCATTTTTGCAAGAGCAGATTCGGCATTTTCAAGCGACACACCCACAAACAAACACACAGCCCACACCTATGCCAAAGCCAAACGCTCCTGTAATTGAAGAGATTATCCTTCCCCAATCTGATGTGCAAAAAGAGATGCAAACTAACACACAAAATACCTTTTCCACCCAAACTAGCGCATTTACGCAAAATACCCAAATCAATACACCCTATTCATCGCTTAACGTCGCGCAATTTGGCGCGCAATTTAGCATTCCTTCAAGCCCTTACAAACCTCCGCATTTGCAAGAGCACAAAAACACGCCACTTGATATACAAAGCATTATTAAAGAGATCCCAGATATTCCAACACCAAAGATTGCAACGCCACCAAGCGCACCTACGTCAAATGCGCCACTTTCTGCGCAAAGCACGTCAGTGCCTAGCACCGCTCCAACACCTCCTGCGCTAGATTCTCAATCTCAAAATATTGCAAATACTCAAATGCCAACACCACAACCTAGCGCGCAGAATACATTTATAGATTCTCAAAACTCACAGAATCCTACACCCACACAAAACACACAAAGCCTAGCACAACCTATGCAACTAGAGCAGCCTCAACCAACACAAAGCCAGAGTATGCCAACTGCGCCGATACCAAATGAACCAGCCACGCCTGAACCTAAGCAATCCGAGCCCGAGCAATCCGAACCAAAGCCAGAATCTAGCGCGTCAAAAACGCATATTATCGTGCGCGAGCTAAGCGAAAATACCGCGCTTTTAAAAAGTCTAGATTTTGGTAAATCCTCCACTCCGCTTAATTTCAAGCTTCCACTCACAAGCTTGCTTAATCAGCCAGATGGATTCCGCAATGAAATTGATGAAGTGGAGATTGACACAAAAAGCGAGATTTTGCTTGCAAAATTGAAGACTTTCAAAATTGAAGGTGATGTCGTGCGCACTTATAGCGGACCGATTGTTACAACTTTTGAATTCCGTCCAGCACCTAATGTCAAGGTTTCAAGGATTCTCAACCTTGAAGATGATTTAGCCCTTGCTTTGAGTGCAAAATCTATCAGAATCCAAGCGCCTGTGCCGGGCAAAGACGTCGTGGGCATTGAAATCCCAAATAACAAAACTGAAACGATTTATTTGCGTGAGGTGCTAGAATCTGACCTTTTCAAATCCACACAATCAAATCTAACACTTGCCTTTGGTAAGGATATTGTAGGGAATCCATTTGTGCAGGATTTACGCAAACTCCCGCATTTGCTAATCGCGGGCACGACTGGAAGCGGAAAAAGTGTGGGGATTAATGCAATGATTCTCTCACTTCTTTATAAAAACTCTCCGGATAGTCTTAAGCTTATGATGATTGATCCAAAGCGCGTGGAATTCTCACTCTACAATGACATTCCTCACCTTATCACGCCAATCATCACTGACCCTAAAAAGGCGATAGCTGGGCTTGTGAGCGCGATGCAGGAAATGGATAGACGCTATGAAAAAATGAAAGATATGCGCGTCAAAGAGATTGAAAGCTACAATAAAAAGGCGCTTGAAGAGGGCGAGGAACAGCTGAAATATTTTGTGATTATCATCGATGAGCTGGCGGATTTGATGCAGACTTCTGGGCGCGAGGCGGAAGCACCACTAAGCAGGATTGCACAGATGGGGCGTGCGTGCGGGATACATCTTATCATCGCCACACAGCGCCCGAGTGTAGATGTCGTAACCGGCACGCTTAAAGGCAATCTGCCTTCACGCATTAGCTACAAAGTCGGCAGCAAGGTGGATTCTAAGGTGATTTTAGATTCCACGGGTGCGGAATCCTTGCTTGGAAAAGGCGATATGCTTTTCAAAATTTCAGACACGATGATACGCCTGCACGCGCCTTTTAGCACGGAAGAAGAGATTGAGCGCGTGGTTGAATTTATAAAATCACAGCGCGAAGTGCAGTATGATGCGAACTTCTTGCTTGATGAAAAGGAAAATATTTTAGCTGGCAGAAGTGAAAGCGAGACAGAAGATGATGATATGCTAGAGCAGATTAAGCGCTTTATGCTTGAGAGTGGCAATACCTCTTCAAGTAGCGTCCAGCGACGCTTTTCAATCGGCTTTAACCGCGCGACAAATTATGTTGAAATGCTTGAAAAAGAAGGCTTCCTTTCAAAGCGTAACACAAAAGGCGTGCGTGAAATCATTGGGCGTTAGTTGGATATACTATAAGATTCTCAACTTTATTTCTCTTTGCCCAGCAATGCTTTGAATGCCAAAATCGGAAGTTTGAAAACTAACAATGGAGCTTTGAGGGTAAAGCGCAGGGCTTTTGTGAGATTGATTACCACAGCTCTTGCGCGTTGGAATTTTTTATAGCGCATCTCTATATTGCAACGCCATTGCCCAAAGCCCCTGCGATAAGCGCGCTTGCGCCCTTGAGAAAAAATTGCGTCTAAAAACTGCGCAAGCTTAGAATCAAGCTCTTGTGCGTGTCTAGGATTTATCAACAAAGGCGCATTTAGCATTGTCAAATACACCTCATCATTAGAATCTAAATATTTTATAAATTCCACCGCTTCTTTAAGATTTGCAAAGTCTGAAATATTTACAAATGCCTTAGCGTTGAGAATGCCCCCCCCCCCGAGTTCGCAACTTGCAGACATATCACCCCAATAAATGGGGAGTGTGCCAGCGGCTTTGGCATCAAAGATTTTTTCAGTCAAATAACCATTTGTTTGGGAATTTTCAAAAGCTATATTAAATTTATATTGACTTAAAAACGCCTGCTTATCACCCACACACACGCCAATATTATTTTTATATTTCCCACCAGAATCTACGCGTTTATATGCACCCAAAAGCTCAAAAAATTCCTCACGGATAGAATCTGCCTTGCCATTACTCACCACAAAGGAGCAAAATTTGCGCGCACAGACTTCTTTGCCATAGTTATATGCGCTATTTTGCTCGTTTTTTGCAACTTCCCTAAAACTCTGTGCAAAAAGATAGCAAGGATAACGCAAATGTCTATCCTCAAAATTGAGATAATCAAAGCTTATCGCGTAATCGCAAAAATTAAAATCCGCGCGGAGATTTTCAGCAGTGTAGAAAATCCGCACGCCATCATATTTAATATGTTCATTCCCAAAAACACTATAAAAAATAAAATCTGGATTCTTAGAATCTAGCACATAACCTTCCGGTAAATACGACTCAAACCAATACTGCGCGCAACCATCGGTAAAATGGATTCTAACGCGCTCTTTATTTTCTACGCTCATATTCTTGTATCACCCCTTTGCTTGGGTAAATAAAGTTTGCTTTGCGTTCTGCAAAGATACTTTCATCATCAAGCGCATAAGACTTCAATATAAATGGATAATTCACATCGCCACTCTCACTTGCTTCTAAGCCTTTTGCACGAATTGTTACGATTTGGGTAACTTTTTGCCCTGCTCGTATGCGGATAGGTTTTTTGGGCGTGATGATTTCAAGGTTTGAAGCGATTTGAGAATCTGCGCTTGGATTTTCAATGCTTAAAAAATATTCGTGCTCTTTGCTGTCGGTATTGTGGAAAAGCACGCGGTAAGTGTTTTCTACGCCTTGCGTTTTGATTTTGTAGATTTCAGAGGTGCTATTGACATTCAGAAGCATACCTTCTTTTTTACCACCCATAATAAGCAGCGCGATACAAGTCGCAAGCAAAATTCCCACATAACAAATGGTTTTCAAGCGCATATAGCGCACTTTTGAATTTGTCTCCACCGCAGCGGGTGAGCTCCAGCCAACAAGGCTTGGTTTGTTGTATTTTGCCATCACGCTTGTGCAGGCATCGACACATTCAAGGCAGTTAATACATTCAAGCTGCATACCTTTTCTGATGTCAATATGCGTTGGGCAGACTTTGACGCAGTGTTCGCACTGCACGCACTCAGCATTTGGATTGGTAAATTTTAGCTTTTGAGTGATTTTATCCCCTTTGTTATAAATCACGCCACCGCGATTTTGATTATAAATCGCCATAATCGTATCATTGTCATACAGCACGCTTTGCACGCGAGAATAAGGGCAAATGTAAATACAGAAATTTTCTTGTATGAAAGCAATATCAATGGCAAAAAATAGCCCAAAGCCAAGCCAAAACACCATAAGAACCTTATGTTCGCTAGGATTTTGGATAGCAACAAAAAAATCTTCAGGCGCGGTAAAGAAAAACATAAGACTCGCAGCTGCCACAAGGCACAAAAATAGGATAATCACAAACGCCAAACTTGCCTTTACCTTTTTACCAAAAGTATCAAGCACAAGAGGTTTTTGCTTATTTGAAATCTTTTGACGCAAGCCAAAAACCTTTGTCTGCAAGAAATCCCTATAAATCACGCGGAAAATTGTTTGCGGACACGCCCAGCCACACCAAATGCGCCCACCTAAGGTTGTGAGGAAAAAGATTCCCACAAAAAGCAGAATCGAGAGAAAAGGCAGTAAATACAACTCCTGCATATTAAAACGCGTGCCTAGCAGATGGAATTCGCCCTTAGTAAATGAGAGTAAAAAGATGTGATTATCATTAATCGTTATAAAAGGCATTGTAAGAAGGAAAATCGTAGCAATCGCATACACCAAATAGCGTCTTTTGCGGTAATAGACTTGTCTCATTTTTCTTCCTTAAACGTGGATTGTGCGCCACAAATTTGCGCGACTTGGTCATTTGAGTGTTGTTTGTGTAATGGCACGATTGTATAACTTTTTGTATTTTAAATCCATAAATTTAGCGCTAATTTTCCTCTCTCAATTTAGACACCAAGCAAGATTCTAAAATCGCCTTGATATTTGTGCTAATTTTCGCCTTGGCGCTCAAGCATAGACTTGACTTTAGGGCTATTAACCTTGCTTACAAAGAAATAAATTTCCACGCGGTTATTTTGCGCGCGCTGTTCTGGTGTGTCATTTGGTGCGACATTACCATAAGAGCCATAGCCAGAGACAGAGATTCTGTGTGCTTCTACGCCTTTTTGTATCAGTTCGCGCGCCACACTTACCGCGCGTGCGCTTGAAAATTCATAATTATCCCTAAAACGTGATGGTGGGGTGGAATCATCAGTGTAGCCTCGTATGTCAAGATGCACATAATTTGGGTATTTTTTGATGATTGTTGTAAGTCTATCAAGATAGGTGAAAGTATCGCTATTTGTGATTTCAAACTCGCCAGCTCTAAAGAGAATCCTATCAGGCAGGCGCAACACACTTCCAGAATCCATTTGCTCTAGCACGCCACCTATATCATTGATAATATCCGAAGAAATAGCACTTTCTGCACTCGTGCTTGCAGCAGAGGAGGAGTCTTCAGCGTCATTACCTTCATAATTCCCAACATCTTGATCCACAGGTGAAGGCAGGGGCATTGCCACAGGATAATCAAAGATTTTGATAAGCTCTTCTTTGAGCGCGCGCACCTTTTCGCTATCAGATGATGAAATCGCCCAAAGTGCGATAAAAAGCGCGAGCAAAAGCGAAAGAAAATCCGCATAAGGCACAGCCCATTTTTCGCCTGCGGGGCATTCGGGGCATTTTTTCTTTTTTGCCATTTGCGTGTCTTATTCAAATTGTGAGATTCTAGGCTCGCCGGGCTTGATAAAGCCTAGTAGCTTTTCTTCAAGGTTGCGCGGGTTGTCACCATTTGCGATACTTACGACACCTTCGACAATAAGGACTTTTTCTTGGATAATATCCTTGCTTTTTGCTAGTAACTTATGCCCGCACGGACCAAAGAACGCATATGCACCAAAAATCCCCGTAACCGTCGCTGTAAATGCCCCAGAAATACCAGCCGCCATAGCCTTTGGGTCATCAAGGAGCTGAAGTGCGAGCATAAGCCCCATAACCGCGCCAACAAGCCCAAATGTTGGGCAAGATTCCCCAACTAGCACCCAATAATGCCCGCTTCCGTGGTAATACTCCTCTAAAACTTCAATTTGTATTTCCATATCCTCGCGCACTGCCTCAGCTTCCCTACCATCGACAATCATACTAATTGCCTTGCGTAAAAAATCATCTTCAATCTGTGCTGCGCGCCCTTCGAGTGAAAGCACGCCATCTTTACGCGCAAGAGTGGAGAGTTCAACAAGCTGGCGAATGGTTTCATTAAGGTTAATCTTTGAACCCATAAAAACCATTTTAAACTCTTTAAATGCACCTTTGACATATGCGCCGTGCGTGGCTGTCATACCTGAAAACATCGCAGTTGGTATCACAATCATAACCGAGCTTAAATGTATCACCTGCCGTGGATCCCCACCTTCTAAAATATCCCCGACAGAAATACTTGTAACAGACATAAGAATGCCCAAAAGGGTCGTTAGATCCATACAAAACCTTTATTGCAAAATGTTTCATTCCTTTAAGACGAAAAGCAAAAATCAATCCAAAAAATCACCTAAAAATCGCACACCGTTATGCCCCAAAAAAACAATCTACAAAAATCTTTGTGGTGTGCGTTTGTATCGTGCGTTTAACGTGTTTCACACACAGCTTTTGCAAACTCTGCAAATACACTGCGCGCTTCTTTTGGTCCCGGGCTTGATTCTGGGTGATGCTGGAGGGAAAAAATTGACTTGTTACAATAGCGCACGCCCTCAATCGTCCCATCAAAAAGATTTCTATGCGTAACCTCAGCAATAGATTCTATGGAATCTGGCACGGAATAATTGTGGTTTTGTGAGGTGATTTCCACTTCACCTGTGAGCGTGTTTTTCACCGGGTGATTTGCGCCGTGATGTCCAAATTTTAGCTTATAGGTGTTAAAGCCGTGTGCGATTGCTAAAAGCTGATGTCCTAGGCAGATTCCAAAAAGTGGGATTTGAAAATCTATAAGCGCGCGAATTTGAGCGATTTCATTTTCTAACATAAGCGGATCACCCGGACCATTTGAGAGAAACACACCGCCGATTTCCTTGCTTTCAAAGCGCTTCAATACAGAATCCGCACTAAAAGTGTGCGGGATTACTTCCACTTCAAGCCCAACACTTGTGAGCTCATTTAAAATATTACGTTTTATACCAAAATCAATGGCTAGAATCTTTTTGCGTTTTGTGGAATCTATGCGCTCATAATCCATAGATTCAAAGCTAAACACACCATCCTTGTGGATATAGGGCTTTTTGGTTGAGACTTCAGGGATAAGATTTTGTTCGCTAATAGAAGGTGAGGATTTAAGCAAAGTCTCTAAAGTTTCCTTGTCGCTTCTCTCCGTGCTAGCTATCATCATCATAGAACCTTGCGTGCGAAGCATTTTGACAAGCGCGCGCGTATCAAGATTGCAAATGCCTATGATATTATGCTTTTTCAAAAGTGTGCTTAAATCGCCTTGCGCGCGGAAATTTGAGTAAAAATTATTATACTGCGAAACAATCACGCCTTTGCAAAAAATCTCCCTACTCTCTTTGTCTTGCTCATTCACACCCACAATGCCAATCTCTGGCATACAAAAAGTGATGAACTGCCCCGCATAGCTCGGATCTGTGATAATCTCCTCATACCCGCAAAGCGAGGTATTAAATACCACCTCGCCAATCGCACTTCCTTCCGCCCCAAAGCTTAGCGCCTGCAAAAACACGCCATTTTCAAAATAAAGAAAAATGTCTTTGAGCGCTGGCAATGATTGCGTGTTTTTAGAATCTGCTTGCTGTGTCATTATGCGAGCCCTCGCTTGCGTAGTTCTTCTTCATAAAGTTTGTTAAAAACAATCTCATATTCATCACTTCCATACACAAGCTTTCTTTTGTATTTTTTTAGACACTCATTAACAGCCTCTTCGCTCTTCTCATAGATTTTAGAATAGTCATTGATAGCCTTGTAAATGGTATTTTTGACAATCACTTCTGAAACCTTAAAAGTAAGCATATGTTTTTGCAGCATTTGCGTGAGAATCCTATGCGACAAATCACTGCAACGCTCGTCCCAATTGAGTATGAAATCCTCCTCATCAGCAATTTGTTTTTTAAACATACGAAATATTGATCGCTCGTCCATACGATAGTCCTCGATTTCATTAACATACTCTTCGAGCAAATCGCGCACTTTTTCATCAATCGCACGCTCTTTTTGGATATTTTCCATCAAACAATCAAGCGTGATTTTGCTTACAGATTCTACTGAAGAATTGAGCGTGATAAAATTTGCATTTGCCAAGTCTAGACCGATCTTATTTGCAATGTAGGGCGCATGCTGTGCTTTTAGTCTCATATGAAAGCTCCTTGTATCAAAAAAAAAGGGTGGGTGATTCGCGATATTGTAGCGTGCTTTAAGTAAAAAAGGCTTTAATTCCTCAAATGTATGTTCGCAAAGATGAGGCATTTTCAAAAACACGATTTTAAGTGGAAGCGCGCAAGAGACAACGCGCTTTTTATAAATTTAGGCTAGTTCCTTGCGTGCATTACTTAGCATCAATTTTATACGATTCTCTTGATTTACTCGCGTAGCACTTGGATCGTAGTCAATTGAGACAATGTTGCTTTGCGGATTTTTCTCTTTTATCACCTTCATCATACCGCGTCCAACAATGTGATTTGGCAGGCAACCAAAAGGCTGTGTGCAGACGACATTATTTACGCCCTGCTCGATGAGCTCTAGCATTTCAGCAGTGAGTAGCCAGCCCTCTCCCATATTCATCGCCTCGCTCACATAGCCATCAGCAAGTGATTTTGTGTGTTTAAACGGACTTGGTGCGCGGAAAACTCCGTGTTTTTGGATCGTTTTTATCATATCTTTTTGTTTTCCGCAGAAGTATTCAAACACCACGCGATAAATCATTCTTGTAAGCCACTTGCCACCATACATTTTATTTTCCACAATACTATCATTGATGCAATATAAGCAAAAATCTAAAAATCCCGGGATTACCACTTCGCAATTCTCACTCAACAAGAAATCCTCGAGGTTATTATTCCCTAATGGCGAGAATTTGATATAAATTTCGCCCACAATCCCCACCTGCACCTTTTTTTCCGTGCTTCGTGGAATGCTTGCAAAATCATCTAAAATCTCTTTCATATCTTTTTTAAGCGCTTTATAGCTTGTAAGCCCTGTGTTTGTTCCCGGCGTGGTGATTCGCTCTACCCATTTAGCAATTTTTGCCTCTGTATCGCCTTTGTTGAGCTCATAGGATTTGCATTGATTTGAAATATGCATCAATAAATCACCATAAACGATAGCTGAAAGGAAATTTTGGAGCATTGGACGCGTGACGCTAAAGCCCTGATCAGTTTCTAACCCGCTAAAGTTTAGCGAAATCACAGGAATCTCGCCAAAGCCCGCTTTATTCAGCGCTTTACGCAAAAGATGGATATAGTTACTCGCGCGGCAGCCCCCACCGGTTTGCGTGATGAGAAGCGCGACCTTATTTAAATCCCATTTGCCACTTTTGAGCGCGTCAATCATCTGCCCTATCACAAGAAGTGCAGGGTAGCAAGTATCATTATGCACATTTCTCAAGCCCTCATTCACCACGCCCGCACCTTCATTATGGAGCAATTCAGCCTTATATCCATGCAAATGCAAAATATTCACCAAAAATCTAAAATGTATCGGAAGCATCATCGGCACGAGGATTGTATGCGTTTCTTTCATCTCTTTTGTGAAAGGCACTTTGGTAATCTCGCGATTTGTTTTTAAGATGCTATCCGTGCTTGAGCCGACATTCCACTTGCCGATACTTGGAGTTTTTCCACTATTTGGAATGGAGTGGGAATCTGGGCGAAAATTCACAAAAGAATCTTTTGCACTTTGGGCGATTCCTTGAGTTTTGCGCACTAGATTTTCCGCAACTCCCTGAACAGAATCTTTTGCATTTTGCGCCACACCTTGCACATTTGAAGCCACTTCACTAGCCACGCCTTTTGCGCTTTGGGCTACATTTTGAGCTTTTTGTGCCACGCTTTCAGCCACTTCGTTCGCTACACTTTGCGCGCTTGAAAGGGCAAGATTTGCTTTATTTTTTGCACTTTGAGCTACCTCAAGCGCTGTGTTAGCGACTTCCGCAGCTACACCTTGTGCATTTTTAGCTACTTCGCTTGCAAGCTCTTTTGCATTCTGCGCTGTGTTAGCGACTTCGTGGGCTAAATCCTGCGCGTTTTGCGCAAGTGTTTGGGGGGTAATTTTTTGTGTCATACATTCTCCTTAAATTGCAAAGTTTGGATTTCTTTCTTTGATTTATTTTCTTTAGCTTTTTTTGGATTGTTTAGGGCTAAAAAGCCCTCACAATGATGCAAAGACTAATCTAATTTGTCAAAGCCATCATTTTTCGCATTTCTTTTTGCGCGTGGGTATTGTGGAAAAGTATGCTTTGCGTGAGCTTTGAACTTTTGCCATTTATTTTTTCTTCCATAGCACCCAGAAGCGAGCGGATTCTGATTTTTACCGCGCCAAGGTTGCTAATCTCATCAATTTTTAGCTGTGTGTAAAATCTCCCGCGAGATTCTAAAATCGCGCGCACCTCATCGGTGGTGATAGAATCTATCCCACAACCAAAGCTCACAAGCTGGACTAGCTCGATATTATCGTGCGCGCAGACAAACTCCGCGGCGTTATAAAGGCGTGAGTGGTAGCTCCATTGATTGAGAATCTGCAAGTCCTTAGCCGTAGCCAAATGTGAGATAGAATCTTCACTCAAAACCACCAACCCAAGCGAGTTTATAAGCTTATCAATGCCGTGATTTATCTCTGGGTCGATATGGTATGGACGCCCGCTTAGCACGATTGCTTTGAGATTATGCTCTTTTATGTAAGCAAGGTTTTTCTCACCCTCTCTTTGAATATCATCTAGCCACATTTCACGGAACGCATACGCCCTATCCAAAGCTTTTCTAAATTCACCCTTGCTAGCACCCAATTCTTTTTTGAAAAAATCTAGGCTTTTTGCAAAAAATTCTTCCTTCTTATGCAAGCCAAAATATGGATAGAGGAATTTTACCTCGCGCAGTCTATCGACATTTGCATTAAGCAATTCCGGATAATAAGCAACCACAGGGCAATTGTAATTATTCGTGCTAGTATCTTGGTGTTTAGCATCAGATTCAAAGTTGTAGCTCATACAAGGATAGAAAATCTTTTCCACACCCCTATCCATAAGGTTTTCTATATGTCCATGCTGAAGCTTTGCCGGATAGCACACAGTGTCGCTTGGAATGCTGTATTGCCCTTTAGCAAATGTTTTACGCGTGGTAATATCAGAAACCACAACTTCATAGCCTAGCTCACTTAAAAGTGTATGCCAAAAGGGAAGATTCTCATACATATTGAGTCCCAAAGGAATGCCGATTTTCCCACGCGAGCCAAATTTCACTACACAATGCTCTTTGTCAAAATCCTTGTATTCAAACATATTCTTAAGCTTTGTGAGCTTATAGTCATACATATTTGGCAAATGCAAGACTTTCTTAAAGCCTAGCGGTTTGTCGCAGCGATTGCCAGAGATAAATTTTTTCGCCCCTTGCGTGTTGCCAAATTTATTTATCGTTAGATTGCAGTTATTCCCACAAATCTTGCAGACCGTCGCTGTTGCTGTATGTTCAAAGCCTTGCAAGGCTTCGGGTGTGATGATGCTAGATTTTGCTAAATGCAGCCCTTGTGCGTAAAGTGCCGCACCAAAAGCCCCCATAAGCCCGCTAATTTTAGGGCGGATAACATTACGCCCAATTTCTTTCTCAAAACTTCTTAAAACCGCGTCATTATAGAATGTCCCGCCCTGCACGACAATCTGCTGTCCCAAATCGTCCGCATCGCGCGCGCGGATAACTTTATAAATCGCATTTTTTACCACACTCATAGAAAGCCCGGCGCTAATATCTTCAATGCAAGCACCCTCTTTTTGTGCTTCTTTCACCGAACTATTCATAAACACGGTGCAACGACTTCCAAGCTCCACAGGGTTTTTAGATTCTAATCCTAGCTTTGAAAAGCTCGCCACATCATAGCCCATCGAGCGCGCAAAAGTCTCTATAAAGCTCCCGCAACCGCTCGAGCAAGCTTCATTTAACATAATGGAATCTATGGTTTGATTTTTGATATAAAAGCATTTAATATCCTGCCCGCCAATATCAATGATAAAATCTACTTGCGGATTGAAGTGTTGCGCGGCTTTAAGGTGTGCCATTGTCTCCACAAGTCCGGAATCTAGCCCAAATCCAGCCTTGATAAGCTCCTCGCCATAGCCTGTTACTGCGCTTCCTTTGATATTGATTTTATCGCCGAAATTTTCATAAATATAGCTTAATTGCTCAAAAATCACGCTTGCGGGATTGCCTTGATTTGAGTTGTAGAATTGATACAAAATGCGCGCGAAATCATCGATTATCACAAGCTTTGTCGTTGTCGAGCCACAATCTATACCAATATAGCAATCTATCTTTTTAAATCCGCCCGCTTCATAAGCTTCATCAATGCTTATCTCCTCCACGCTTGCATCTTTATGACGCGCAAGGAATTCTTCATATTCTTTAGAATCTGCAAAAAGCGGCTCAAGGTATTTATTTTTACTCGCAACATTTTTAGATTCTACAAGTTTTGCAATAAGGCTATCGCAGGTGTAGGATTTTTCATTTTCCCTCGCGCAAAGTGCTACACCAATAGACACAGAATACTGCGCGTAGTCTGGAAAAATCGCGTGTTCGTTATCAAGTTTCAAACTCTCTTGGAAGCGCTTTTGTAAGCCTTTGTAAAAAAACAGCGGACCGCCTAGAAACATCACTTTTCCGCCAATTTTGCGCCCTTGTGCTAGCCCACTGATGGTTTGATCCACTACCGCTTGAAAGATACTTGCAGTAATATCTTTTTTATTCACACCTTGATTAAGCAGTGGTTGCACATCAGTTTTGGCAAACACGCCACAGCGCGACGCCACAGGGTAGATTTTATCCGCATTCAAAGAAATTTCATCAAATTCCTGCGCGCTAATTGAGAGCAAAGTTACCATTTGGTCGATAAATGCACCTGTCCCACCAGCACAAGAGCCATTCATTCGCTCTTCTGTCCCACCGCTTAGAAATAGAATCTTCGCATCTTCACCACCTAGCTCAATAACGCAATCTGTATCAGGCTCTAGAAATTTTATCGCTTCAGCTGTGGCAAACACTTCTTGCACGAAATCAATCCCCACCGCCTTGCAAATCCCAAATCCAGCCGAACCAGAAATTGAAACCTTAAACTCACGCTCACCGATAATCTCGCGCAAGCCCTCCACAATCTCAATGCTTTTCTCGCGCACCTTAGAATAATGGCGCTCATACTTTTTGTAGATAATCTCATCGCCATCCATTAGCGCGACTTTCGCTGTTGTGCTCCCTATGTCAATGCCTAAAGTCAAACTCATACTTTAAACCCCCAAAAATAAAATCTTCAAAAAAATAGAACCCGCATTCTACCTAAAAAAACAACTTTTTAAACAAAAGTCTTTTAACCTTTCTCACTTGCGTATTTAAGAGCGTTTATGTAGCTTTTTGTATCAAGTGGCAGATTTTTATACGCTTTATCAAACGCCACACCATGATCAACTGACGCACGCAAAATTGGCAGATTAAGACTTACATTGATACTCTCATCAAAATACAGCGCCTTAAGTGGTGCTAATCCGACATCGTGATACATACTCACAAAATACCTAAATTTTTTACGATTATGCGGACTAAACGCAGAATCTGGCGGGAGCGCACCGACAAAAAGTTCATTTTTAAGCACTTTGTTCGCATTTTTCACCGCTTGAAAAATGATTTTATCCTCATCTCCCATAAGCCCATTATCCCCACAATGCGGATTGAGCCCGAGCACCGCGCAAGGCTCGTTTAGATTCACACATTTTGCAAATGTCAGCAAAAAATTTGTGAGTGGCTCTAGTGAAATATGCTCACTCACAGCTCTAAGCGCGATATGGTCGCTAAAAAGCGCGACAAACATTTGCTCACAACCTAACATCATAATCGCCTCTTTTTTATAGCGCGCACTTAGGGCTTGTGTGTGCCCGATAAAAGGGATTTGCGCGCTTGCCCACGATTCTTTGTGGATTGGCAAGCTCACAAGCGCACAAGCCTCCTTAGAATCCACCAAATCACACGCACATAAAAAACTCGCAAAGCTATACGCCCCACTTTGAGAATCCACCTTTCCGGGTTTAATTTGTGGCAAGGATTCTATGCCTTTTGGTGGATTAAAAGAAAAATCTTGCAAAGAAAGCGGATTTTTTAGCTTTTTTTGTGCTTGCACTAAAAGCTCTTTATGCACGCAATAAATAGGCTTGCAAAAGCGCGAAATCTCCTTATGCGCGCTCAAAGCGATTTGCGCGCTAATGCCATTTATATCACCGATACTAATTGCTATGGTTTTCATCATAAAATCTTAATGGAATATCTAAGGTGTTGGCAGTTGTTCTAAAATATCTTTTATCGCGCGCTCCAATCCCACAAATACTGCGCGTGCAATGATTGAATGCCCGATATTAAGCTCTGAAATCTCTTTGATTCTCACAATTGGTTCGAGATTATTTGCATTAAGCCCGTGCCCTGCAAAGCAAGCAAGATTAAGTGTTGTCGCCTTTTTTGCGGCATTTTGCAAAAGCAAAATTTCAGAATCTAGAAGCGATTTTAACTCCTCTTGTGGAAGTTCAAGCTCTGCAATACTTGCATTTGTGCGTGAAAGGTTGGTAGTTTGCATTAAAAAAATATTTGCATATTTCCCGGTATGAAGCTCGATAGCCCCAGCCCCTAATTCTTTTGCAGATTCTATCATCATCTCATTTGGCTCGATAAAAAGCGAGGTGGCAATATTGTGCTTGTGAAATTCCGCAAGCGTATTTTTAATATTTGCAAAGTTTTTTTCTAAATTAAGCCCGCCTTCCGTGGTTACCTCCTCGCGCTTTTCAGGCACAAGCGTAATGCGATTTGGTTTTAACGCGCACAAAAGCTCGATAATATGGGAATCCAGTGCGCATTCAACATTTACCGGCAGTGGCGCAGCGCTAATAACCGCACGCACATCATCATCTTGTATATGGCGTCTATCCTCGCGCAGGTGCATTGTGATTTGATGCGCGCCGGCATTTTTGATGATGAAAATCGCCTCCAAAGGATTTGGCTCGTTTATCGCGCGCGCTTGGCGTAGGGTGGCAATGTGATCGATATTCACGCCCAAAGTCATTTGCACGCTCCTTTAGTGATAATTTTTAGCGCTCAATCGCCACAGCGCCACTTTTCACCACCTCTTTTGGTTTATAAGATTCAATGGCACTGATGAAAGATTCTATACGTTGTGGCGTATCTGTGGCTGTAATAATAATATGCTTTTGATTTACCTCTGAAATAGTGCCATTATAAATGTTACAAAGGGTTTGAATATCGCTTAGATTCCCATTTGCAGGCAATTTGACAAGTACCATTTCTTTTTGAAATAAATTTTCGTGCTCCGTCACGCTTAGCACAGGGATAAGCTTATGAAGCTGCTTGATGATTTGCTCCAAAACACGCGGATTGCCTTTTGTGGTGATGGTGATATGCGAAAACTCGCTATTTGGCAGGGGCGCGACACTTAGAGATTCTATATTGTAGCCGCGTCCTGCAAAAAGCCCAGAAATACGCGCCAAAACGCTATGCTCATTAACAACGCACACGCAGAGTGTTTTTGTGCTTGTTTTTTCTTTTGTCATTTTGCTAACTCCTTTTTTTATACACAATCATCTCGTGAAGCGCCGCACCATTAGGCACCATCGGCAACACATCTTCATAGCGATCGACTAAAACCTCTATAAAGCACACTTTTTGAGAATCCACACATTCTTTTAATACGTCCAAAAACTCCTCTTTTTTCTCCACACGCCTTCCCATACCACCAAAAGATTCTATAAGCTTAATGAAATCTGGTTGCGAGCTCAAATCTGTGTGTGCAAAGCGATTGTCATAAAAGAAAGTCTGCCATTGACGCACCATACCTAAATAGTTGTTGTTAAGGATAATGTTAATAACAGGCAGCTTAGATTCCACGCAAGTCATAAGCTCTTGTATATTCATCAAAATACTACCATCGCCGGTGATATTTATCACACATTGTGCGGGCGTTTTTGCGCCGACTTTTTCTTGTAACGCACAAAGCGCACCAAGACTTGCTGGTAATCCATAGCCCATCGTCCCAAGCCCGCCACTTGTCAAAAATTGTCGCGCAAAACTAAAGGGGTAAAACTGCGCCGCCCACATTTGGTGCTGCCCCACATCTGTGGCAATAATTGCACGCTTGCCAAATTCTTTCCCAAGCGTCTCTATCACCCATTGCGGCTTAATGACTTTATCGCTATCTTCATAGCATAGCGGATTTTCCTGCGCGCAGAGATTAAGATGCTCATTCCACGCATTAATTTTCACACCATCATAGCCCTCTAGCTTTTGCCTTAGCTCTTTTGCCACGCTTTTTAAATCCCCAACAATTGGATAATCAATCTCTACAATCTTGCCTATCGAGCTAGGATCAATATCCACATGTGCAATTTTGGCATTTTTGCAAAAGACGCTAAGCTTGCCTGTAACGCGGTCATCAAAGCGCGCACCTAGACAAATAAGCAAATCACACTCACTCATCGCGATATTTGCCACGAAATTCCCATGCATACCAACCATACCAAGCAATAGCGGATTCTCATTTCCTAAAACTCCGCGTGCCATTAGCGTTTCCACACTTGGAATCTGCGTTTGCTCCACAAGTGCGCGCACCTCATCACTCGCCCCACTCAAAACTGCCCCACCACCGATATAAAATAAGGGCTTTTTTGCGCTCATTATGGCTTGTGTGAGTTTGTCAATCTGTTTTGCATTGCCCTTCATCGTGGGCTTATAAGTGCGTAAATTTATAGAATCTGGATAGTCAAAATCCCCGCTAATCCCGCTAATATCCTTTGGTAAGTCAATAAGCACCGGTCCGGGACGCCCACTGCGTGCGATATAAAAGGCTTCTTTCAAGATTCTAGGAAGTTCTTTAATATCTTTTACTAAGTAATTATGCTTCGTGCAAGGGCGCGAAATCCCCACCGCATCAATTTCTTGAAACGCATCTGTGCCGATTTGACTAATTGGCACTTGCCCACTAATCACAACCAAAGGAATAGAATCCATATATGCCGTGGCAATCCCTGTAATAGCATTTGTAAAGCCCGGACCGCTTGTGATAATCGCCACGCCAACCTCGCCACTAGCACGCGCATAGCCGTCGGCTGCGTGCAGTGCTGCTTGCTCGTGACGCACGAGGATATGACGAAAATATTTTTGCTTATAAATTTCATCATAAATATGTAACACCGCCCCGCCGGGATAGCCAAAAACAACCTTTACATTTTCCAACGCAAGCGCTTCAATAAGCATTTGTGAGCCGGTTAATTTTTTCATCTTTCTCTTACTTCCTTCAATAATCGGATTTTTATCATCGCAAAAAGGGCTTATTATATAAAGCGTAGGTAAAAATAAATCTTAATTTAAGCAAGCTTCATGTAAAATCGCGCCCTTTTTAATCCCAACAATCTAAGGACAAAAAAATGTTAGAAGGTATCATTAGAGAGAGTATTTCAAAAGCAAACTCTAAAGCTTTGCGAAAAGATGGTTATCTGATTGCCAACATTTATGGAAAAGGACAGGAAAATATCCATTGTGCGTTTAAGCTCAATGACTTCATCAAGGAGATAAAAAACAAGCCAAATCTTATTTTTCAAGTCAAAATTGGCGCAAAAACCTTTGATGTCGTGGTGCAAGAATATCAAAAAGACCCTGTGACAAGCACACTCAAGCATGTAGATTTACTTTTAGCCCAAAAAGGCGTGGCAAGTAAATTTAAAGTGCCTGTGAAAACAAAGGGAAGCGCGAAGGGGCTTAAAAATAAAGGTGTGCTTTTCATCTCTACAAAGCGCATTAGCATAAAATGCACCCCTGAAAAGCTCCCAAATGCGTATGAATTCGATGTAAGCGATTTAGATGTGGGCGATTCTATCCTTGTGCGCGATTTAACACCAATTGAAGGTGTGAGTGTGCTAGATAAGCCAAATGTCGCTGTTGTAGGTGTGATTA
The DNA here is from genome assembly GCF_001602095.1 of Helicobacter himalayensis. Classification (NCBI taxonomy): domain Bacteria; kingdom Pseudomonadati; phylum Campylobacterota; class Epsilonproteobacteria; order Campylobacterales; family Helicobacteraceae; genus Helicobacter; species Helicobacter himalayensis. The sequence goes on from NZ_CP014991.1 coordinate 1,679,246, forward strand.
AAGCGAAATAATTTACAATAGCGCAGAATGAGCGCATTACTTCTTGCCGGACTTGGAAATCCGGGGCAGAAATACGCCAACACAAGGCATAACCTCGGATTTATGGTGCTAGATTCCCTCACACAAAGGCTGGGTGTGCAATGGAATCTCGATAAAAAGCATAATGCGCTTATTGCTTCTCTGCAAAGAACGCAGGCTTTATATTCTTTTTCACAATCTCAAAAATCTGCAAATTTGCAATCCAAACAATCCACGCAAAATGCGCCCACACAACCCCAACCACAAAAACATATTTTGCAAGAGCGCGTTTTTTTACTCAAACCTCAAACTTTTATGAATAATTCCGGCGTAAGTGTCGCAAGCGTTTGTAATTTCTACAAAATCCCTTTGCAAAATATCGTGGTAGCGCACGATGAGCTTGATATTGAGCTAGGGGCAATGCGCGTGAAAAAAGGCGGGAGCAGTGGCGGACACAATGGACTAAAATCGCTAGATTCCCATCTTGGACGCGAATACATACGCCTGCGCTGTGGTATTGGCAGACCAAAAAAGACAAACGAGGTAGGAGAGATGGGCGCACACGCGGAAAATATCATCAATTATGTGCTTGGGGATTTTAAAAATGATGAATTACAAAAGGTAGAGATTCTCGTGCAACGCGGAGTTGAAGCACTTTTATTTTTTATCCAAACGCAGGATTTTACACAATTGCAAAATAACTTTAGCAAAAAGGCGAGTTTAAGTCCTAACTAAGCATAAACACAAAGTTGCTACAAAAAACCTTTACATAAAAATTAAAATACACTACAATTTCAGGCTTTTATCTTAAAATTTAACTTTTTGCGGGGTGTAAAATGCAACAATCTCAACTTCATAAAATCTATGACGACAATTTTTATATGGCGCAGGCAAGTGGCTCTTATCTTTCTGCAAAAGAGATTCTTCCGCAAGTTAAGGAACTTTTTGGGGAAGTGCAAAGCGTTATTGATGTGGGTTGTGGTATGGGGACTTGGCTTCGCGTGTGGAGTGAGATTGTACCAGATATAAAAATTTTTGGTATTGATGGAAATGTAGCAGATTCAAACCTTTATCATATCCCCTTAGAATCTTATAAAGAAGTCGATCTTAACTGTGATGCGCCAATCCTTATGCAAAAAATCTTGGAAAAATGTAATATCTCTAATGGGGGGGGGCAAAGCCATTTTCTCTAGCTCAAAGTCTAGAAGTCGCTGAACATCTCTATGAAAAGCACGCGTCTAATTTTATAAAACTTCTCACCTCACTCTCTGATATCATACTTTTTTCCGCAGCAATTCCTTATCAAGGTGGCACGCACCATGTCAATGAACAAGCACCAGCTTATTGGGCAGATTTTTTTACCAAAGAAAATTTTGTATGTTTTGATATTTTGCGTCTAAAAAATTGGGGAAATGAAAATATAGAATGGTGGTATAAACAAAATATCTTACTCTTTATCCATAAAGATAAGCAAGAACTCCTCTTAAATCAAGGCTTTAAGCCCGTGTCAATTCCTCCCTATCTTATCCACCCTGAATCTTGGAAACATAAAAATCAAGAGATTGCAAATCTACTCCACAGCACAAGGCATTATCGCAAACTAAAAGGATTTATTGCTAAAATTCCTTTTCTTAAAACGTTGTATCACAAGCTCGCCAACTAAGCACCCTTACCAAATGTTTAGCTTTTTTGTTTATAAATAGAGCTTTTATATTTAAGGAACAAAGGGTAAAAAATGGTAAAGCAAATTAATGCAACACAATATGAAGAACTTATCAAAAATGGTTCAAGTGTCGTAGTACTCGGAGCTTCGTGGTGTCCGGATTGTCGCAGGATTGAGCCCGTGCTAGATTCTTTGGCAAAGGATTTTAGTGGAAAGGTGGAGATTTATTCTATCTCGATAGATTCTGAACCAAATCTCAAAGATGCCCTTGGTGTGCGCAGAATCCCAACGCTCATTGGCTACAAAAATGGACAGGAAGTGGGCGAGCGCCTCATTGAGCCAAGCTCTAAAGTGCCTATCCAAAATCTTATCGAACAAACACTCTAAAGCCTCTCCCACTAAATTTAAAAGTGGTTTAAACTCAAACCACTTTTAAGAAATCTTTACGCTAAATTCTTAAAAATATCTTAAAACACCTTATTGCAAGTTTTCTCTTTAAAATTTTTATCCCAAAGTAACTATATAGTAAAAAATATAGTATAATCTCCGCTTCAAGTTTCAACTTGTAAATTTCTCACCTTGAAAGGAAAGTATATGTTACGCATAGTATTGATTTGCGCGCTGATTGTCTCTAGCGCGTTTGCGGAGAAAATCAACGTTTTGGCAGCGGCAAGCTTAAAGTTCGTTTTAGAAGACATTAAGGCAGAATTTCTTAAAAGCCACGAAAATGATGAAATAGAAATTAGCTATCTCTCATCAGGCAAGGCGTATGCACAGATTAAAAATGGCTCGCCAGCAGAACTTTTTGTCGCGGCAGATTCTGGATATCCACAGAAGGTTTTTGAAGATGGGCTTGGCGCGGATAAGCCACAAGATTATGTGCGCGGGAAGCTTGTAGTTTTTAGCGCGAATAAGGATTTTAATGCAAGCAATGCAAAGATTTTGCAAGATTCTAAAATCAAGCATATTGCTATCCCTAATCCAAAGCTCGCGCCCTATGGTGTTGCAGCAGAAAGCTATATCAAAAGTATGAAGCTAGAAAAAGAGTTAGAAAAAAAGCTCGTGCTTGGGGAATCTATCGGGCAAGCCACGACTTATGTCAAAGAGGGTGCGGCAGAAGTTGGCTTTAGTGCGCTTTCAATGGTAATAAAAGATGAGGATAAAAATATCACTTACACTATTATCGAGCAGAAATACTACAACCCTATCGTGCAGTCCTTAATCGTTACAAAAAGCGGAAAAGATTCTAAGCTGGCAAAGGATTTTGCGCAATATATTTTGGATAAAAAAGCACAGGAGATTTTCAAAGAATACGGCTATGACGCGCCTTAAACCTCATAAACTTGAGGCAAAATGAATACGCTTTTAGCTTATATCAAGGAGATTGTTTTTGAAGGGAATCTAGCACTTGTGGTGTTAGATTCCCCCATTGGTGAGCTTAATGCGCTTATTATCTACACGCAAGAGCGCTGGGAAAAGGGACAAAAAGTAAAAGTGCTTTTCAAACAAACCGAGCTTTTAGTTTTTGCACCTTTTAAGTCTAAGACTCTAAAGATAAATAAAAACCCTAAAAAGCTAGAATCTACAAATCTAGCGTGCGTATGTAGCACGCAAAATTGCTTTTTGCAAAAGATAGAAGCGATACAAAAAGATTCTATCCTTTCTCTTGTGCGTTTTGCTAGTTTAGATTCTCTTAATTCCTATGCAGACTTTCAAGCCCACACAGATACAAACGCACAAGATTCTCACATTAGCGCACTTATTGCCACAAAGGATTTGGAGCATTTAGAATCTCTTGGCTTGAAAGAGGGTGAAAAATGCGCTTGGTGTGTGAATCCCACACATATTTTACTTGAGCATCTTTAATTGCAAAAACCGCAAAAAGGAGAAAACAAGTGTTTGAGCAAGAATTTTTACAAACAATGTTGCTAACCTTTAAGCTTTCATTCCTCACCACGCTTATTTTACTGCCACTTGGCATTGCGCTTGCCACACTTTTAGATTCTATGCGTTCAAAGTTTGGGATTTTGCTTGAGGCATTTATTTGGATGCCACTTATTTTGCCCCCATCAGTGCTTGGATTCTATCTTTTGGTCGCGTTTAATAAGCAAAATTTTTTAGGCAAATTTTTGCTTGAGCATTTTTCTTTTCAGCTCACCTTTAGCTTTGAAGGACTCGTGCTTGCAAGCGTGATTTTCTCGCTTCCTTTTATGGTAAATCCTATCAAAAATGCCCTAAGCGCACTTCCTAACTCAATCAAAGAAGCCAGCTACACACTTGGGAAAAGCAAAATCTATACGCTTTTTTTTGTGCTTTTACCAAATATCAAAAGCGCACTCTTGCTTGGTTGTGTAACGAGCTTTGCGCATACGATTGGGGAGTTTGGCGTGGTGATGATGATAGGTGGTTCGCGCGCAGGTGAGACAAAGGTCGCAAGCATCGCAATTTATGAGCAAGTGGAGACACTAAACTACAACCTCGCGCATCAATACGCGCTCACACTTTTTGTTATTAGTTTTTTGAGTTTATGCGTGATTTTTTACATTACGCGCAAATATTTTGACAATTCGCTAAAAATCATCTAGGGGTGCGCGATGGATATTAATCTAGATTTTAGCAAAAAGCTCATTGGTATAGGTGCGCAAAATACGCTTACTTTACGCGTGCAGGAAAGTTTAGATTTTGGGAGTTTTTTAGCACTTTTTGGCAAATCAGGCGCTGGAAAAACGACAATTTTAAGAATCCTAGCAGGGCTAACAAAGCCAAATGAAGGTGTTATCAAGGTTGGGGGTGAAGTGTGGTTTGACAAAAAAACAAATCTTGCGCCACAAAAGCGCAGTATCGGCTTTATGTTTCAAGACTACGCACTATTTCCGCATTTAAATGTGTATGAAAATATTATCTTTAGTCTTTCAAATAAAAAAGAGCGCGACTTTGCGGACTGGCTCATTACACTTATGGAGCTAACACCAATTCTCAAAAATCCTGTGCATCAAATCTCTGGTGGACAAGCCCAACGCGTGGCTTTAGCGCGTGCTCTTGTGCGTAAGCCAAAGATTTTATTGCTTGATGAGCCTCTAAGCGCACTAGATTCTGCAATGCGCGCAAGTTTGCAAGATGAAATCGCAAGGTTGCATCATCATTTGGGTTTGAGCACACTGCTTATTAGCCACGATATTGTTGAAATTTTTAAGCTCGCTTCAAAAGTGTGGGTGATAAAAAACGGCACAATAGTCCAAAGTGCAAGTCCGCAGGAGATTTTCACCTCACGCAATTTAAGCGCACAAGTCCAACTAAGCGGGGAGATTCTCTCCAAGAAAAATCAAGGCTTGGTGGATATATTTGAGATTCTCTGCGGGAGTGAGATTGTAAAAATCCTTTATGAAAGAAGCGAGGCAGAGGCTTTTAGTATAGGTGATAAGGTGCTTTTGGTGCAAAAAGCCTTTAATCCGATGCTTTTTAAAATAAAAAATCCGCTTTAAATTTTTCTTCCCTCGCATTCAATTAAGGCATAAGCAAAGTAAAAGTCGCTAGAATGCGCGCTTAAAAACGGAGTGCCTTTGAAATTTGTAGGGCTTTTTTGTGCTTTTTTGTGCTTTTTGCAGGCTGATACACTTTTTGATAACCTAAAAAAACAAATTGAATTTGCTAAAGAGCAGTATTTGCTTTATCAAAATGAATTAGGTTTTAAGAATCTAGACCCAAAAGATATTATCCTAAAGCCAATAAAACCCAAAATACCAAAGACGCAAAAGCCCCAAAACGTCCAGAATCTCCCAAAACTTCTCATCATTATGGACGACATCAAATCGCTTGAACAGATTCATTCCTTACAAAAAATCGGGCTTAACATCACACCTTCGATTTTCCCAAAAACGCCCGCAAGCCCAAAAACCCCAGAGATTGCAAAGCACGCTAAAGAATATATGATTCACCTACCATTAGAAGCGTTGAAGTTTCCTCAAAAAAAGCTTGAACCAATCCCAATAGGCACGAGTCGTGAAGAAATATTAGCGCGCCTCAAGGCAATCAAGGCGCAATTCCCTAACCTTAAATACCTCAACAATCACACAGGCAGTAAATTCACCAGCAGTTATAAGGATATGAATATTCTTTTAAGTGTGCTTGATGAGCTAAATTTACATTTTATTGATAGCGTCACCACACCTGAGAGCACGCTTGCAAGGATTTCACAGGAGCAAAATCGCCTTATTATGCAGCGCGATATTTTCCTTGATAATCGCGTGAGTGAGGAGAGTATCGCCTTGCAAATTGAGCTAGCCATTGCAAAAGCTAAGCAAAAAGGCTACGCGATTGCTATTTGCCACCCGCGCCCAAGCACTTACAAAGCCTTGAATAGGGCTAAAAATAGGCTTAGCAAAGAAGTAGAACTCGTAAGTCCCCAAGAATTAGAATCTTATCTCACAAAGCGCAAAATCACCATTTATGCGCGCTCAAAGTTTCATTATGCTCAAGAAAACTAGCTCCGCGCAACATCCAAGATTCTCACAATGAGAATCTTTAAGGAGTTTCAAAGTATGCAAGTTTCCCAAAACTCACAAAATGTTCAAAATAAAAAAACGCATTCAAATCTTTCTTTTGCGCGTCTAGATTCTATTCCCCAATCATTGCAAGCTTTACCAAAACCACCAAAAGAGCTTTTTTACAGCGGGAATCTTAAACTTTTAGAATCCCCAATCAAAATTGCCATCGTAGGCACGCGCGCGCCAAATCCTTACACAAAACAATTTTGCGCAATGCTTGCTTCAGAAATTGCCAAAGCTGGTGGCGTGGTGGTAAGCGGTGGCGCGCTAGGCGTGGATATTATCGCACACAGGGCGAGTTTGCCAAATACCATTATGTTTTCCCCCTCAAGCCTTGATATTATCTATCCAAAATCAAACACACAAACAATCGCGCAAATTATGCAACAAGGGCTGATTTTAAGCGAATATGCGCAAAATTACCAACCGCATAAATTTAGCTTTTTAGAGCGTAATCGCCTTGTGGTGGGCTTGAGCGATTTTGTCATTATCCCGCAGGCGGATTTGCAAAGTGGCTCGATGCAAAGCGCGAGGCTTTGTATTGAATCCAAAAAGAAGCTTTTTGTCCTCCCACACCGCATAAATGAAAGTCTCGGCACGCAGAGCTTGCTTGCGCGAAAGTTTGCAAGCGCAATTTACGAGATTAAGGATTTCATTGCTGAAATTTTTGGTGTGCAAGATGATAAAGTGCAAGATCCGATTTTAGAATTTTGTAAAAACGTCCCAAGTTATGAAGAAGCACTCGCGCGCTTTGGGCTAGAGATTTTAGAATACGAAATGCAGGGCAAAATTTTGCGTGAAAATGGGATTGTGCGTTTATGCTAGATTCTATCAATTCTCCTGACGCCAACGCAAATTCTGCAGATTCTAAAATGCAAAACACTTGCTTTGTAGCGTGCGATGTTGGATTAAAGCGCATAGGTTTAGCCACATACCAACAGGGCGTGGTTTTGCCTCTAAAACCAATCTTACGCGTCAATCGCAATCAAGCCGCGCTCGCGCTAGATTCTCTCTTGCAAGAAAGAAGCGCTACACATCTTATCATCGGCTTACCAAGTGGCGGGCTCGCAGGACATAAAGAAATGCAAAGGCGCATTAAACACTTTGCCTCACTCCTTAACTTTAGCGGGGAAATTGTGTATGTAGATGAGGATTACAGCTCTAAAGAAGCAGCGGATTTTCTCACGCACTCACGCGCAAGGAAGGATAAAAGTGGTCGCCTTGATAGCATCAGCGCGTGCATTATTTTAGAAAGATTTTTAGATGCCACTTTACGAGGATAGGTTTTAGCGGATGTAATCCTCCCTGCTTACTTCTACGCCGTCTTTGTAGATGATGATAGCCTGCAATGCGCCACTTGGCGTATAGAGTCTAGATTCTCCATTAGCAAGGTCATTGCTATAATTCCCCTCTTCGCGCATTACGCCGTGTCGATAGTAAGAAAGTAGCGCGCCATTGGCATCACCACTGACAAAAAACATCTGTGTGCGGACTTGATTATTATCATAATACCACTTTGTCCAGCCATCTTGCCTGCCTTCTTTGAAAGAGATTTCCCACGCAAGCGCGCCATTATTGTGATAAAGCTTAATAACGCCTGTGTAGTTGTAGTCTTGCACTTCCTTTGGATTTACAATATCTTGCAAGGAAAATTTCAGCCCGTTTGCGCTTTTTGTGGGTGCTTGGTTGCTTTGTGTGCTTTTTTGAGTCCCTTTTTTTTGAGAATCTTGCGTGTTTTTTGGCTTTTTGGTTGTTGTGGGTTTTTTAGACACTAGAGAATCTTTAGGCACATTTTGAATCTGGGCTTGGGCGGTAGTTTTTGTATCATTAGCACCCAAAACTTGCACGCGCTCTTGCTTGCAGCCCACAAGCACAAAAAGCGCAAGCAGCCCAAAAAAATAAAAAGGTAAAAGAAAATCTTTTTTCATCATTTGCACCTTACATTTAAGAGAGAAAATTTAAGAGAGTTTTGCTAGGAACTTATCGTAAATTTCTTTTAAATTTGTAGTGTGAATTTAAAAGATTTAAAGAGTTTTATAATTAAGAATCTCTTACAATTACACAACAAGTTTTTACAACTTTTTACTTGCATTAAGGAGTCTGCGATGATCTTCACACATTTACATTTACACACAGAATATTCCCTGCTTGATGGATTAAATAAAATTGAAAATCTTGCTAAACGCGTAAAAGAATTAGGAATGGATTCTGTGGCGATGACAGACCACGGCAATATGTTTGGTGCGCTGGATTTTTATGTTGCAATGAAAGAAGAAGGCATAAAGCCAATCATCGGTATGGAGGCGTATTTACACAACGCAGATTCTCTAAACGATAAAAATCCGCGTCGCTTCCACTTGTGCTTATATGCAAAAAATGAAGTGGGCTATAAAAACCTTATGTATCTTAGCTCGCAAGCTTATATCAATGGCTTTTATTACTATCCGCGCATTAATAAGAAACTTTTGCGTGAGCGAAGCGAAGGGCTTATATGCTCTTCAGCTTGTTTGCAAGGTGAGGTGAATTGGCATCTTAACACGCAAAATGAACGCAATGTCAAAAATGGCGCAAAAGGCTATGAGATAGCTAAAGAGGTGGCACTTGAGTATAAAGATATTTTTGGCGAGGATTTTTATTTAGAAATTATGCGTCACGGCATACGCGATCAATATTTTATCGATGAACAGATTCTACGTTTAAGTAAAGAATTGGGTATTAAGATTGTTGCTACAAATGACACGCATTACACCTTACAACAAGATGCAAGTGCGCAAGAAGTCGCTATGTGCGTGGCTATGGGAAAAACTTTGGAGCAAAAAGATAGGCTAAAACATTCTGTCAAAGAATTTTATGTCAAATCGCCAGAAGAAATGAAGCTACTTTTTTTGGATATTCCAGAAGCCATTGCAAACACGCAAGAAATTGCGGATAAATGTAATTTGGAATTGCACCTTAAAAATAAAGAGATTAAAAACAAGCACACCGGCGAAGTTATCCTAAAAAATTCCCCAGCTACACCACCGGAGTTTAAGAACACGCGCGCTTATGCACAAAGAGAGGGTTTGGATTCTGTGCTTAATATGCCTTTAGAGTCTATTGATGATGCAGTCTATTTTGCCTACAAATGCAAAGAGGGGCTAAAAGAGCGCTTAAAAAATATCCCGCAAGAAAAGCATAATGCCTATATTGAGCGCTTGGAACACGAGATTAAAATTATTACAGATATGAAATTCCCGGGTTATATGCTCATTGTGTGGGATTTTGTGAATTTTGCTAAACAAAATAAAATCCCCGTAGGTCCCGGGAGAGGAAGCGCAGCGGGAAGTCTTGTGGCTTATAGCTTAAAAATTACAAACATTGACCCACTTAAATATGACTTGCTTTTTGAGCGATTTTTGAATCCAGAGCGCGTGAGTATGCCTGATATTGATGTGGATTTTTGCCAACGAAGAAGAGGTGAGATGATAGAATATGTGGGAAATGTGTATGGAAAATACAACGTCGCGCAAGTGATTACTTTCAATAAAATGCTTGCAAAAGGCGCGATAAGAGATTCTGCGCGCGTGCTTGGTATGCCTATCCCAGAGGCTGATGCCTTCGCAAAGCTAATCCCTAAAGAGCTCAAAATCACGCTCACCAAACAAATAGGTAAAGATGGGAAAGAAAAAGAGGGTGCATGGGAAAAAGAGCCAAAAATCCGCGAGCTAGTTGAGAGCAACGAGCAAGCAAAAAGAGTGTGGGAAGCAGCCTTGCAACTTGAAGGGCTTAATAGAAACGCTGGAATCCACGCCGCGGCTATTGTGATAGATTCTAAAGAGGAGCTGTGGAATAAAATCCCGCTGTATTCAAATGATAAAGTCAAAGGCGTAGTAACGCAGTGTCATATGGATTGGCTTGAACCAGCGGATTTGATTAAATTTGACTTTTTGGGCTTAAAAACACTTACCGTGATTGATGATGCGCTAAAGCTTATCAAAAAGCGCTATGGTGTGGAAATTGACTTTAGCACGATGCCGATGGAAGATCCAAAGGTGTTTGAAACAATTCAAACAGGCAATACGCTAGGCTTATTCCAAATAGAATCTGGTGGTATGCAGGGCTTAAGCAGGCGTTTAAAGCCAAGCACATTTGAAGATATTATCGCGATGCTTGCACTTTATCGCCCCGGACCTATGGAATCTGGAATGCTAGAGGACTTCATTAAGCGCAAACACGGCGAGCAAGAGATTGTTTATCCATTTGCCTCGCTAGAGCCGATTTTAAAGCCAACTTATGGTGTGATTGTCTATCAAGAGCAGGTTATGCAAATCGTGCAAACAATTGGTGGATTCTCTCTTGGGGGTGCGGATTTAGTGCGTCGTGCTATGGGGAAAAAGAAAATCGATGAAATGTTGCGATTGAAAAAAGAATTTGCCGATGGCGCACAGAATCAAGGACTTGATAGAGCAAAGGCAGAGGATTTGTGGGAATTAATTGTGAAGTTTGCAGGCTATGGATTTAATAAATCTCACTCTGCGGCTTATGCGATGATAACCTATCAAACCGCTTATCTCAAAACCTACTATCAACACGAGTTTATGGCAGCAATGCTTACAAGTGAAACTTCACAAATAGAATCCGTGGCAATATATATAGAGGAAGTTAAAGCTATGGGCTTAGAGGTGTTGCCACCGCATGTCAATCATTCAGATAATGACTTTAGCGTGAGTGATTTTGACGGAGTGAAAAAAATCGTTTTTGGCTTAGGTGCGATGAAAGGGCTTGGAGAAGCACCTATTGAAGATATTATCAAACAAAGGGAGGAATTTGGCGCGTATAAGGATTTGGAAGATTTTATAGAAAAAGTGGATTTCTCAAAGCTTACAAAACGTTCAATTGAGCCGCTTATCAAAAGTGGAAGCTTGGATAATCTAGGCTATTCGCGCAAAAGTATGCTAGAAAATATCGATGCGATTTGCGATGCTGGGCGCAATAAGGATAAAGCAAAAGATATGTTCAAAGAATCGCTTTTTGGTGGTATCACCGATGATACAAACACAAACAATGTGTTTTTGAAGTTCCACGATATGAAGGAATATGACATTAACACATTGCTTGATTATGAGTTTGAATGTATGGGAATCTATATCAATGGGCACCCGCTTGACCAGTTTAAAGAGACGATTAATAAAATCCGTGGCGTGGTGAAATCAAGCGATATACGGGATTTGAACGTGGAGAGTTCGTGCATTTTGGTAGGCAAGGTGCTAGAGACAAAGCGCAAGATTAGTAAAAAAGGGAAGCCTTATGGGAGCATTGACTTTTTGGACTATGGTGGGAAGATGAATTTTATGGTGTTTGAATCTCAACTTAATAAGCTTGAAGAAATGAGCTCTCTTATCGAACAGGGTTCTCCTATCGCGTTTAAATGCAAGATTGAGGAGCGCGAGGAAAAAAAAGGCGTGCGCGTGCTAGAGGTGTTGAGTCTAGAAGAAGCGCTTTCTACAAAAGTAACGCTTAAAAAAGACGAAGAAGCGGAGGCGCAAAGAATAGAAAAAGAGTTTTTCCCACTCGATATGCGCCCACAGATAATTGATACCTGCACGCCTTTAACGCTTATTTTAAACGATAATAATGTTAGTCCGCAACTTTTCAAAGACATTAAAGACGCATCGGTAGAATGCACCGGTGAGCGTGAGCTAAGGATTCTCATCAAGGATAGCGGAAGCACTTATACCTTTATAAGTCAGCTCAAAGTCGGCTCAAAAATCAAAGAAAAATTTGAGCATTTGCATTGGGTTGAGTAGTGAGGTCTTATCCTTTAAATCTCGCTAGCTCTGCCATTATTTTTTTAAAAATTGCTTTGTCGGGCAAAGCCCGCAAGCTTCTATATTTCTCTATTTTATTTTCATCGTCTGAATTTTCCACTCACTTTAACTTCCTTATATTAAGCTTCATTTTCGCACACCCTACGCTTTTTTGCTTGACTTAGATTCTGTAATTTTTTCAATAACACCGCCAATCAAAGAAGCAATAAAAAACTAAAAACACATATTGTGTTTTGTAAAAAAGTAACACCTCCTAAAAAATTTCAGCTAAATCTTTAAAAACACATATTGTATTTTTAATTTTTTGTATATTATTACTCGTGTTAAACAACTTAACAAAACAAAAACTAAACAAAGGACAAACAATGGCAAATCTAAGTAGCAACAATTTCACTTCAAACACACTTTCCCTTCACGCGGGGTATGACTATGACGCACAGCGCACATTAAGCGTGCCGGTGTATCAAAGCACGGCTTTTAGCTTTGAGAGTTTAGAGCAAGCAGCAGCGCGCTTTGGCTTACAGGAGCTTGGGAATATTTATTCTCGTCTTACAAATCCGAGTGTTGATACACTTGCAAGACGTTTAGCAGCGGTTGAAGGTGGTGCATTTGGCGTGGCAACAGCAAGTGGAAGTAGCGCGATTTTCTACACAATCGCTAACCTCGCGCAAGCAGGCGATAATATCGTGTATGCAAATAAAATCTATGGTGGCACACAAACACTTTTCGTGCATACTTTGAAGCGCTTTGGTATTGAAGCACGCGTATTTGATATTGATGATTTAAGCACTTTGGAAAAAGTGATAGATTCTAACACAAAGGCGATTTTCTTTGAATCCCTTTCAAATCCGCAAATTTCAATCGCAGATGTGGAGACAATCACAACTATCGCAAAAAAACATAAAATCGTAAGCGTGTGTGATAATACCGTGGCTACCGCGCTTTTATTCCGCCCATTTGAGTGGGGCGTAGATGTGAGCGTGCATAGCTTGACAAAATATGTAAATGGGCATGGCAGCGGGCTTGGGGGAGCTGTCATCGAGCGCGAGGGCTTAAATGACCTAATCAAAGATAATCCACGCTACCCAGCTTTCAACACACCTGATGAAAGTTACCACGGATTGGTATATGCGAGCCTACCACTGCCGATTTTCTGTATCCGCCTCATCACAGAATGGTTGCGCAACATTGGCGCATCTCTAAGCCCGCAAAATGCGTGGATTCACTTGCAGGGCTTGGAAACTTTGGAATTACGCATTAAGCGTCATAGTGATAATGCCCTTGCAATTGCAGAGTTTTTAGAATCCCACCCAAATGTAAGCTCTGTAAGCTATCCGGGACTAAAAAGCAGTCCTTATTATGGTTTGCTAAAAAAATACTTCAAAGATTCTCGCGCAAGCGGGCTTTTGAGCTTTGAGGTGAAAAGCAAAGAAGCTGCAATTAAAATCTGCAATAGCTTGGAGCTTTTCTCTATTACGGCAAATATTGGGGATTCTAAGTCGCTTATCATCCACCCTTACTCCACCACACATTCACAGCTTAGCGAGGCGGAATTCAAGTCTGCTGGCATCACACCTTGCACGGTGCGCTTGAGTGTGGGGCTAGAAAGTGTGGAAGATTTATTGGCGGATTTAAAGCGGGTATTGTAGATTCTAAAAAAGAATTAAGGAGCAAATGATGAAAAAACTACCGCTTATTGCGCTATTTTTAGCGTTTAGTTTAACTTTGACACAAGCAAAAGAGGATAAAAACCAAACAAGCCAAATCGTGCAAGCCCTAGAAATCTTGCAAAAAGGCAAATGGGTGGATTTAACCCACGCGGTAAATGAGGAAATACCACGCTTTGGCTCATTCCCAAAGCTTGAAAAAGAAACGCTTTATAATGTCAAAAATGATGGCTTTTTTGTGTATAAAAGCTCGTTTGTCACGCAGTATGGCACACATATTGATGCGCCTATCCACTTTGTGGAGGGCAAAAGGAGCTTAGAGCAAATCGAGTTAAAAGAGCTTATCCTTCCGCTTGTGGTGATAAATAAAGAAAAAGAGGTGAATAAAAATCCGGACTTTATCCTTAGCAAGCAAGATGTTTTGGAGTGGGAACGTATCAATGGCGCAATTCCAGAGGGTAGCTTTGTGGCGTTTGCGAGTGGTTGGAGCAAGAGATGGGGCAAAAAGGATTTTAACAATAAAGATTCTAAAGGTGTGGCGCATACGCCCGGTTGGAGTATTGAGGCGCTTGATTATGTGCTAAATGAGCGCGGGGCGGTAGCTATCGGACACGAGACATTTGATACTGATGGTAGCAAAGATGTGATAAAAAATAATTTTTTTGAAAGCGAAAAGTTTGTGCTAGCGCAGGATAAATACCAACTTGAGATTCTTAATAATCTCACAAGCCTACCAGCAAAGGGCGGAATCATCGTTATTGGTGTGCCAAAATTTGCAGGCTATCCCGGATTTCCTGTCCGTGCATTTGCGATAATCCCGCAATAGATTCTAAAAACTCCAAATAGTGGCAAGAGAATCCAAGATTCTTATCAACCAAAAAAGGTTGTGTATGAACGCGAAGCTGAGACGAAGCGGAATTTATTTCCGCGAAGACGATACATTAAAAGGAATAGATTCTAAAAGCTAGCAAAACAAGTAGTGCTTGCTTGCATCATCTCGCAATGACGACCATTTCTGTCATTGCGAGAAAATAAAACCAACAATGACTAAAGGATTTATTGAATTTAGAAATTTAGAATTTCTTTTTTTGCTTTACAATTTTTGATTCTACAAAGATTTCCACTACAAAACGACATTACAGAATCCGCAGAATCTTATCGATTAAAAAAAGCTATCCCCGCGAGAATGCAATTTAAGGAATGCTATAAAACTCCTCCCTAAGTCTTTGAATAATAGCGCGTTTTGCAGATTCTAAATCCCCTTTGACAAAGGCTTTTTTATTGTCTTTGCGCGCGTGGATAAGCATAGATTCTACAAGCTTTAATACTTCTTGTGCATTTGTTGCATGCGACATAAAGCCATTTTCAAGCAAAAAACTATCGTGAAACAAAAAAAGCGAACGCACCGAAATCGTGGGAATCCCAAGATAGCAAGCCTCCAAATTCATACTACCCCCACCGCCTAAAAGCACATCAATATAGGGGTAAAATTCCTGCGGGGCGAACTTAGATTCTAAAATTTTCACCCGCTCTAAATACCCAAACTCCGCAATCAAAGGCGCACTCTCATAACGAGGCATAATGACGATATTTGCGCGTAAGTGTTGGTGAAGTAAATGCACGCTTTCATAAAGAATGCGCGCTTGCTTTGTAACATAATGTGCCTTATACTCCTCCTCACGCACAAGAATAATCGGAAGCTCCTCTCTAAAGCCTAACGCACGCAAAAATGGCGCACTCTCTTTACCCTTAAGCCTTTGCGCGCGCAAATCCTCTATATTTTCAAGCCACAGCGCGACATCGATAAATGGATAACTCACAATATTGTGCGATTGCATACCTAGCATAGTAAAAGCCGCGCTCGGAAGCACAAAAGGATAAAAAATAAGACGTGAAAGGGGCAGACTTAGACGCGCCACAATGCTAAGCAAACGCGCATCGCACACATTCCCCGCAATTGGCGTATCCGCAAAATGCACCACCGGAATCCCAAGCCCAAACGCACACTGCGCGCCCTCCACGCTCACGCCGGTAATAAAAATTTTTGGATTTTTTGGCGCGATAAGCTCAAGCAAGAGTTTCTCACGCTCTAAGCGCGCTTTAAACTTTTCAATTTTTTGCGCGCCACCATAGCCGCCCACGCTAATATGCGGGATTTTGAAAAGCTCCAAAAGACGCGCGCATTCATCATAACCGCTTGATTTTCTTGTCGTAATAAACACCTCATCTAAGCCCTGCAAATACGGCAACAACGCGCGAAAAAACAACACATATTTTGGGTCAGTAATATCAAGCCAAATCAAATCTTAAACCTTTATGGAATTTTAAAATGCATTTTTGGCTCACACAGCGCGCAAATCGCCCAATGCTCGCTCAAAAACTCAACGCGCGCATACGCCCTTGTGATGAAATCAAAATAAATCCCGCGTGCGTCTTTGCAACCCTCTATCTGGCTACGCAGGCCAATTTTAAGAGAATCTCGTCTTGCCACATAGCCCACAATACCGATATAGGGCAACTCCGCGCGGATAGCAAACTCATCAAAGGGATTTTGCGGCTCTTTTTCTAAACGCAGGATTCTCCCAAGTCGCAAATGTGGGCGCGAGCCAAAAGTCTGCAAGCCGATGATAAGAATATGCGTTGGATTCAAAGCTTATGCGCTTTTAGAAAAGTAATCATTGCGTGCAGTCCTCATCGCTTTGGTTTTCTAGGTATTCTTCAAAAAGAAATTTATGTCCTTGTGGCAATGCTTCAAAAATACAAAAAGCTAGCTTCCTAATCTCCCACAGCGCGCGCTTACTGCTCCTAAGCTCTAAGAAATTTTGTAACGCCCTCGCATTAATACTCCACGAAAGCTCAGTTTTGTAAGATTCTGGCATACAAAATTTTGCAAAATCGTTGCTTACACCCTCGCTTAGGATTTTCCTTAGATTTTCTAGCGCCAAAACACTTGCTTCATTGACGCGCTCATTTTCACAAAAAACTAAAAATTGTTGCGCGCGTGTGAGATTGATAGAATCAAGGGGCAAAAAACTCTGGGTGTGTTTAAGCTCTTTGAGCGTGTAGCGTGTGGATTTCACGCTTAGGCTTGCGATTCTGTGACGTGCGAGCTCTTGCAGACACGCACGCGAAATGCCTTGAATGTAAAAATTATAAAACAAATGCTCCAAAGTCGAACTATGCTTGTTTTTATTCCCCACTTTGTAGATGAGTGCAATATCCTTTTCTCCGCCATTATCCCCGCGCTCAAAGGACTGATAACAAGTGCGTATGGCGTGCGAACAGACAGGAATTGGCGTGTGGTGCAAAAGTGTAACTTGCATAAAATCTCCTAAAATTAAAATTATTTTTTTGCTAATTCTTGAGCGCGGGCGATGGATTCAATGCCTGCTTGGATAAACGCCCCGCGCACGCCGAGTTTTTCTAAACACGCTAAACCGCGTGCTGTTGTACCATTGGGACTTGTGACGGACTGCTTAATAGATTCTGGTGAGGCTGTTTCTAAAAGTGAGGCAAAGCCTTTGAAAGTCTGTCCTACAAGCTCTTGCGCTTGTGAAAAACTAAGTCCGTGATACACGCCACAATCAACAAGACTCTGCGCCACAAGTGCTAAAAATGCCGGTGAGCTCCCGCTTGTAGCAATTGAAGCATCAATGAGCGCTTCAGAATCCACAAACACACAATTCCCAAAACTCTCCACAAATACCTTTATCGCATCATTATTATTCGCAGATTGTGCAAACACACAACTTGCAGATTCCCCAAAATGCGCGCCGACATTTGGCATAATGCGCACATAATTTTGCGCGCTAATTGCCTTTTTTATTCGTGCAATATCAATGCCAGCCATCACGCTATAAGCAATTTCCACACTTCCTGCAAATTTAAAAGAATCTATACCATAAGGCTTTATACAAAAAAGCGCGCTATCAAAAGATTCTAGCTCAAGCACCGCATTTGTAGCGATTCCTTGCGGATATAAAATCGAGGCTTTTTCGTGAGTAGCAAAGCTCTTGCAAAATTCCTGCGCTTTTATAAAATCACGCCCAGCGATAGCAATGCACTCAAACTTTTGCGCAGAATCTAAAATCCCTTTAACAATCGCGTGCGCCATATTTCCATAGCCCAACACAAGCAGTTTTGAAGGCTTCATCAACGCTCCTTATAAATAAATTCTTAAAAAATAAATTTTAGGCTAGGGATTCTCTAAAAAATTTCGAATCTTTTAAGAATCTTGTGGCTTTGGGTTTTCATCTTTTGGTGTTTCGCAGAAGTTTTTGAAAGGCTCGGCAATCGAGTATTGCGGATATTCAAGGCTATCAAGCACCACCTGTGCCATTGTTTTATTATCAAAATTAAACACTAATGGCGCGAGAAAATTAATCGTAGAATCTTCTAAAGGCTTTTGCAACACCATAATATTTGCTACGAGGATATTTTTGCAATTTTTCAAATCAAGTAAAAGCTCTAAAGCTGTGGGGATTTCAAACTCATATTCACGCAAGACAAAGGGATTAATGAGCGTAAAGGAAGGCACACTACTTTCAGTATTAGTAATACGCAAAAAAATATCATCAATGCGCTCAAGCCTCATCGCTTTGACATGCTCAAAACCCAAAATTGGTGACTTGATCTCAAAAAGCATTACATCACTCCAAAATATTTGCTATCTCTTTAAATATGAAAAAAACAATAAGCGCGGATTCTACCATAAAAAGCAAGGATTTTTCCTAAAGTTTAAATGTCTTTGTGTATAATACCAGCTTTCAAAAATCTTAAAAACTTTCTTTGAAATTGAAGGAATTACCTATATTATGAAGTCTTTTTTGTCACTTTTATTTCCTTTGTTTTTGTTGTTTAGCGCTTGCACGAAAAAAGAGTTAGAATACAACAAACCAGCGACTTATTGGTATGAAAATATTTTGAAAGAAATCAATTTTGGGAATCTAGAAAGCGCGGATTCTCACTTTTCCTCCTTGCAGTCAGAGCATATCAACTCACCTCTTTTGCCAGAATCTATGCTGATTTTAGCACAGGCACATATGGATAAAGAAGAGTATTTGCTCGCAACTTTTTATGTCGATGAGTATGCAAAGCGCTATTCAAGCTTTGATGACCAAGATTATTTAGGATATTTAAAAATTCTTGCAAACTACTATGGGTTTAAAAACTACGCCAAAGACCAAGAATTTATCGCGCGCTCCATTGATGAGATTGTAGAATATTTAGATACCTTCCCAAAGAGCCGTTATACGCCATTTGTGGAATATATTTATATCAAGTTTAAGCTCGGCGAAAATGAGCTTAATGAATCTATCGCAAATGTGTATAGACGCAAAGGCAAGATTGAGGCAAGCAAAGATTATCTCTCGCGCAATCAAGAGGTTTTAGAAGGCATAAAAATCAAACCCTCATATATCCCGTGGTATGTAAGAATGTTTAATTGGTAAAAATTTTATAAGGACTATATATGAAAGAAAATATTGAATTCCCCCTTATTGTGCCAATTTTGGTGCAAGATGATTTATTTATCTATCCTTTTATGATAGCGCCGGTGTATATCAATGACGATGAAAATGTGCAGGCTGTGGATAAGGCGATGGAGGGCAATGATCTTATTTTGATTAGCTCGCCAAAGGATTCTGAATCTAGCGATGAAGCATTGTATGATGTGGGTGTGCTAGGCTCGATAATGCGAAAAGTCGCAATGCCTGATGGCAAAACAAAGCTCCTTTTTCAGGGGTTGTATCGCGCAAAGATTGAAAAAATCATCTCTGACAATCCACTGCAAGCACTTGTCGATGTGATTTCTTATGAATCTTATGAGGAAAACACCGTAAATGCGTTGCTTGAAATCCTGCGCGAAAAGGTAAAGATTCTCGCAAATACAAGCCAACGCTTTCCACCGGATTTACTAAAAACCATTGAAGACAATCACGAGCCAAATAGAATCATCGATCTTGTCGCTTCTAGTATGCGTCTAAAAAAAGAGCCTGCATATAAGCTTTTCGCGCAAGATAGCGTGCTTTCTCGCTTAGAGCTTATCATTGAATATGTGATGGAAGAGATACAAGCCCAACGCATACAAAAAGAAATCAAATCCAAAGTTCATAATAAAATGGAGCAAATCAACAAAGAATATTTTCTCAAAGAGCAGCTAAAGCTTATCCAAAAAGAGCTGGGCGAAAATCCAAAAGATGAGGAAATAGAGCGCTACAAACAAAAGCTAGAAACTCTGCGTCCTGCGATGAATGAAGATGCGTATAAGGAAATAAAAAAGCAAATTGAGCGCCTCTCTCGAATGCACCAAGATAGTGCAGATGCGAACTTATTGCAAAATTATGTGGAATGGTGTTTAGAAATCCCATTTGACAAGCAATCCAAAACAAAAATTTCAATCAGCACTTTGCAAAAGCAGCTAGACAGTGACCACTACGCACTAAAAAAACCAAAAGAGCGCATAATTGAGTATTTTGCAGTGCGGGAACTCTCATCTATGCGCAAAAAAGATTCTAAGGATTCTAAAGGCACGATTTTATGCTTTTTTGGACCGCCTGGAGTTGGGAAAACAAGCCTTGCAAATTCTATTGCCAAAGCCACAAAACGCTCGCTTGTGAGAATTGCACTCGGTGGATTAGAAGATGTGAGCGAGTTGCGCGGGCATAGACGCACCTATATTGGCGCGATGCCGGGCAGAATCACACAAGGGCTAATAGAGGCAAAAGAAATGAATCCAGTCATCGTGCTTGATGAGATTGACAAAGTAGCAAAAAACTATCGAGGTGATCCGACAAGCGCACTTTTAGAGATTTTAGACCCAGAGCAAAATAGCGCGTTTAGGGATTATTACACAAATTTTAACCTTGATTTGTCTCGTGTGATTTTTATCGCCACGGCAAATGACATTGGCACGATTCCGCCACCTTTGCGCGATAGAATGGAGTTTATAGAGATTTCAAGCTACACACCGCAAGAAAAGTTCCAAATCGCGCGCAAATACCTAATCCCTCAAGAGCTAGAAAAGCACGCGTTAAAAAGCCCAGAGGTAACAATCTCAAGCGAGGCACTCAAAGAAATCATCGAAAAATACACAAGAGAATCGGGCGTGCGTGGATTGCGCCGACAGATTGCAAGCATTATGCGCAAGAGTGCAAAAGAAATTCTTAATAAAAAAGAAGCAACAAAAATTAGCATTACCCCACGCAATGTAGGGCAGTTTTTGGAAAAAATCGTTTTTGAAATTTCCCCAAATGACGCAAAAGATAAAACCGGCGTGACAAATGGGCTTGCTTGGACGAGTGTAGGTGGCGATGTGCTAAAAATCGAGGCGATTAAGATTAAAGGCAAGGGTGCTTTGACACTTACAGGAAGTATGGGCGATGTGATGAAAGAATCTGCTAAAATCGCGCATTCTGTGGTGAAGACACTATTTGATAAAAAATTCTTGCAGAACAAAAGGCAAAAATTACCTAAAGATTCTCAAATTTATACGCTTTTTGATATTCACTTACATATCCCAGAAGGCGCCACGCCAAAAGATGGTCCGAGTGCGGGCATCACAATGGCTTGCACGATTGCTTCAATTTTGAGTGAAAGAAAGGTGCGCGCACAAATCGCTATGACAGGCGAGCTCACGCTCACAGGCGCGGTTTTGCCAATCGGTGGATTGAAAGAAAAGCTCATCGCTGCGCATAAGACAGGTATTAAAAAAGTGCTTATCCCGCGCAAAAACTATGAACGCGATTTGGGTGATATAGAACAGGAAGTAAAGCAAAATTTGGAGATTGTAGGCGTTGATACAATCGAAGAAGTTTTGGAGCTCGCGCTTGTGTGAGCGGGACTAGATTCTAAACAGAATCTAAAAAGCAACTTTTAAGGAGGCAGAATGATTTTAAAAGAGAAATTTAAAAAAGAAGGCGATTTTTTATTTAGATATCGCAGTTACCTGCCTTTGGCAATTATTCCGATGTTTTTACTCTGCCTTTGGAGCTTTGGGCAAAATCTCATTTATATGCAGGGTTTTACTATCTCGCTTATGGGTGTAAGCCCGATTTTTAGCGGGTATAACACCGCGCTTATTCTTTTGGCACTTTTTGTTGGATTGCTAGGGCAGTTTGTGAGAATCCTTGTGGCTGGCTATGTCCCGCGCGATACTTCAGGGCGCAATACAAAAGAGCAAAAAGCAAACGTGCTAAACACCACAGGTATGTATTCACTTTGTCGCAATCCGCTCTATCTTGGAAATTTTTTGATGATGCTCTCTCCTATCATTTTGCTTGGAAATTGGCTTTTTGCGCTTGTGTTTGCGCTTGGTTTCTGGCTATATTATGAGCGCATAATTTACGCTGAAGAGGCATTTTTAACGCAAAAATTTTGCGATGAATATTTAGCGTGGGCAAAAGATACTCCAGCTTTTTTACCAAACTTTAAAGCATACAAAAAAAGCGAGCTTGATTTCAGTATGAAATCTATGCTTAAGAGAGAATACCACTCGCTTTTTGGGCTAGCAGTCTCACTTGCCTTTGCGTATTATATGATTGCATTGTATGCTTTTAGAAGTTTCAAAGTCCCGCTTGAGCCGATTTTAAGCGTGTTTTTTGTGCTATGCGCGCTCATTTATGTGAGTATGTTAATTTTGGTCAAGAAAACAAAGCTTTTTGAGATCGAGGGACGCTAAGTTAAACATTTTTTATTACAATCTCCACTTCCTCTGCTTTTCCGTGTGAAAAATTAGCGCTTGCAAAAAGCGCGTATATCGTCTAGATTCTTAGAATCTAGACTTTTAAAGCTCAAAAATGGCACAACAAACACATTCTCTCGTTTTAGATTCTCTTCCTCTTGGCAAGCTTTTTTTCTTGCGTTTAGAAAATGCCTTTTTACTCGCGCAAAAGGGCGATTGTATCGCGCTTACAAGCAAGCTTGATAATTTAGAACACGAGTTGCTTTCATGGTGTCAGTTTAAAGGCGAGCGGTTTTTAGAAAAAAAAGCGCAAAAACACTGCTTTACTTATCTTTTACAAAAGCATTCTCACACGGCTTTCCCACATTTCCAAACTCCACAGCAAAACTCCATTCGACCACTAGCCCCCGATGATTTAGGGCTTGCTGCGCGTGGGAGCATCACTGAGCTTGCTAGCCCAAATTATTATTTTGAGCTCACTTCAAAGCAAGAGATTTGGAGCGAAAAGCTAGGAAGACTCTATGAAGATTCTAAACTCTCACAATGGAGCGCCACAAATGATATTGCTTGGAGTGAGATTCCGCAGTATTCCCCTGCGCTAGAGTTTGCCACCGCACAGATTATGACTTATTTGGTGGAAAATGAGTTTTCTGCGCTCTATGTGCCTTCAAAATTTTTATCAAAAATTTCGCCCTATTATTATGAAGTGCCGCTTTTGCTTAGCTCTATTATTGGCGATGAGGCACGACATATAGAGGTTTTTATCAAGCGTGCAAATGCCACAGGACTTGGGCTTCAGTATTCCACACGCACAACGCAGCAGAGCCTTTTTACGCTTTTTAAAGAAGATGACTACTTGAGATCAAGCTTTTTGCTTCATATTATGGGGGAGGGGACATTTGTGGATTTATTGCATTTTTTGGAATCTCACGCCAAAGACACGCCCACAAAAAAGCTTCTCTACCTCGCGCGCAAAGATGAAATGCGCCATGTGGCGTATGGAATGAATAATATTAAAAACGCACTTTTGTGTAATCCGCAAAAAGTCGAGATTCTCAAAAATGCCGTTTTCAAGCGCAAGCAGTATTTAGATGAGCTAAGTGGAGAATCCACTTTGCTTTTAGAATCTCTTTGTGTCTTTGCCGGTGGAGGCGAACAAAGCGCGCAGGTAAAAAGGGGCTTTGAAAAGCTAGAAAATCTCAAAGCAAAAATGCAAAAAAACCGCACAAAAAGACTTGTAGAATGCGGGATAGATGCGGAGCTAGCGTATGAAATGAGTAAGGCACACACGCCAAATTTTATGTAAATCCTACAAAACCCTTAGCAGTATTTTAAGAACTAGAGTATTGCTAAGGGCTTACGACCCTTAAAAAGCAATCCGTTGGATTGAAACACAAACCACATAAGGAGTATTTATGCTAACACTTCAAAATCTTACAACCTACACACAGGAATTTGGGCGCAAACATATAGCCCCACTCACAAAACGCACCGATGAGGAAGCGAGATTCCCACAAGAGGCTTATGAAGCACTCAGAAAAGAAGGCTTTATGGGGTTGCTTATCCCTAAAGAATATGGAGGCTTAGGCGGGGGGAATTTCGAGCATGCACAAGTATGCTACAACCTCGCGCAGTTTTGCGCCACAACCGCGCTTTGCTATATGATGCATAATACTAGCACAGCGACTTTGGTGGCATTTGGAAGCGAGGAGCTTAAAAATGAGCTTTTGCCAAAAATCGCAAAAGGTGAAGTGAGCCTCGCACTTGCATTTAGTGAAAGTGGCTCGGGGACGCATTTTGGCTTGCCTGATATTACAGAATCTCAAAATGGCGCAAAGCGTATCTTAAATGGACGCAAAAGCTTTGTAACTTCCGCACAGCACGCGAATTTCTATCTTACTTACACAAACTCTTGTCAAGTTGCAGGAGAGAAAAACATTTGGCTTGTGAGTAAGGATTCTCAAAATCTCGTGCATGAAGCAAGCACTTGGAATGGGCTTGGTATGCGCGGAAACGCTTCAATGCCCGTGCAGTATAACAATGTCGAGCTTGAAGAAAAATGGCGCATTGGCAAAGAGGGTGAGGGAGAAGCGCAAGCGGGCTTGGTGGCGATGTATTTTGTCACGGGGCTTGGGGCGGTGTATAGCGGACTTGGCAATGCGGCTTATGAATGCGCGCTTGCACACACTAAGGAGCGCAAATATACTTCTGGTAGTGCGCTCAAAGATGTTGAACTTGTGAGAATCCACCTCGCAGATCTTTACACAAAAACCCAAAGTTCAATCGCACTCGTGCTTGATGCGGCAAAAAGCTTTGATGAAGTTGGTGCTGCTGCTGCGCCAAAAATCTTTGCGTGTCGTATCAATGCAACGCATAATGTGATGGATATTTGCGCGCTTGCTTTAAGGCTAGGTGGAGGCAAGGCATATAACAAGGCATTGCCACTAGAACGCTATATGCGCGATGCACTCGCTTCACAAGTAATGGCACCAAGCCTAGATGTACTTAAAGTGTGGTTAGGAGATGCGATTACAGCTTAAAGTGCTTGAGGATTCCCAAAATACAAAAAAACACATTAAAGAATCTATCAATTTCAATTAACCAAGCAAGGTTAAATATGAACGCGAAGCGGAGCTTTGGCAGACTTGTTTGCCAAAGTGATACATCTTAAGAATGAAAGGATTTTTATGAAAACACTACTTCTAGGAGCTGTGGCATACGATCCAAAGGTCGTGCCCATTTGGGATATTATCCGCGATTATAGCAATGAGTGGGGGTTAAAGCTTGATTATGTGCTCTTTAGCAATTATGAGCGTCAAGTACAATCCTTTCTTGCAGGGCATATTGATATTGCATGGAATACGAATGTCGCGTGGATTCGGACATTGCACAAAACGCAAGGCAAGGCAAAAGCACTCATTATGCGCGATACAGACAAAAATTTCACAACAAAATTTATAACACGCAAGGGAAACGGGATTAAGGATTTGCAGGATTTGAAGGGCAAACGCTTTGGGCTTGGAAGCTTAGATTCTGCACAGGCGGCGATTTTGGGCTTGTATTATTTACAGCAAGCAAAGATTGCGCCAAATATTGTGGAGTTTAATTCCCCAGATGCGTGTGGGC
Source organism: Helicobacter himalayensis (assembly GCF_001602095.1). Classification (NCBI taxonomy): domain Bacteria; kingdom Pseudomonadati; phylum Campylobacterota; class Epsilonproteobacteria; order Campylobacterales; family Helicobacteraceae; genus Helicobacter; species Helicobacter himalayensis. The sequence goes on from NZ_CP014991.1 coordinate 1,704,751, forward strand.
GTGGCACAAATGAAAGTAAAAGCGCAAAAAGCGATAACTCAAGCCTTTCTATCGTGCGTTTTAATAGCGATTTAGGCAAGCACGGCGATACAGGTAGAAGTGAATTTGATGTGCTTGATGCGATAAAAAGAGGCGAACTAGATGCTGGCAGTATTGGTTCAAGCACTTGGATTAGGATTTTGAGCGAGGGAAGCTATCCAGAGATTGAGAGTTTTTGGAGCACGCCGGGATATTGCCATTGCAATTTTAGTGTTTTGCCAAGTTTGGAATCTAGCGCGCAAGAGGCATTTTGTGAAATGCTACTAAGCCAAAATAAGAAAAAAAGCGAGCCATTGATTGCAAAAATGATGCAAATGGAAGGTTTAAATGAGTGGATACGCGTAGGAGAGGCGGAATTGCGCGATTATGATGTGCTGCAAAAAGCAATGGAAGAACAAAATTTGTTATAAAAGGATTTATAAAGAATGTTTGTAAGCTGATGGTGTCAAGGGGGAGACTTGAACTCCCGACCTCCGGCTTATGAGACCAGCGCTCTAACCAGCTGAGCTACCCTGACTCCTATAAATTTATTTTTGCTTGTATCTTGTGCTTTTGTGCTTTCTAAAAAAACGCGCTATTTTAGAAAATCTTTGCTTAATAAGCTATTAAGCTAGATTTCCATTGATGTAAGCTTCGCGTTGAATCTGCGTAAGCGCATTTTTATAGCGCGTGATTTGCTGCTCTACTTTCTCATTATCCACGCCAAAGGCTTTGTATTTATCCTGCAATGCCCTATGCGCGGAATCTATCTCTTTGCGCCCTTGATAAAAATCCGTGAAACGATACAAGCTTTGCGCCATAATCATTTTTTCATCTTCACTCAAACCCTCACTTGCGCGCAAAAATGCTCGATACTCTTCATCGCTCATACGCTCCAAAATCTGCAATCCATAAGTAATACGCGCTTCTTTAAACTTATATTGCGCTTTATCTTTTTGCGTAGAATCAGCCTCTTTTGTAGAATCTACCTGCGCATTTTGCGAAATATTTTGCGTGGTGTTTTGCGCGTCTAGATTCTGTGGATTCTGTGGATTTTTGGTTAAATTTAGAGAATCTTGCCCCTCCAAATTAGATTCTTTAGCATTAGATTCTCTTTTTTGTGTCAAAGGATTTGTAAAAGAATTATTAAGCGAGGTTATCTGCACGCATTGCTCCTAAAATGTAAGATATGCCTAAGTGAGAGTTAAAGCAAAAATCACGCCAAATTTCTGCTATAATCTTTCCCTTTTGCTGGCGAAATTCTCAAATTTTTAAGGAGCGTTGATGGATTCTCATAAATTGCAAAAAATTATGCAAACAGATAACGCGTATGTTTTTAACACTTATGCGCGTCAAAAGGTGGCTTTTATCAAAGGCAAAGGCGCGAAACTGCAAGATACAAAAGGGCGCGAATACATTGATTTTGGCTCTGGTATTGGTGTGTGTAGCTTAGGATATGGAAACAAGGCTTTGGCAAAAGCGCTTAAAAAAAGCGCAAAAACGCTTATCCACACTTCAAATCTCTACCACATTGCTCCACAAGCAAAGCTCGCAAAGCGCCTTGTTAAGTATTATCAAAAAGATATGGAAAAAAAAGAACCTATGCGCGTATTTTTTGCAAACTCTGGCGCAGAGGCAAATGAATGCGCTATCAAACTCGCGCGCAAGTTTGGCGAAAAAAGTGCGCCAAATGGCGAGGATAGATATAAGATTATCACGTTAGATTCTAGCTTTCACGGACGCACGATAGCTTCTCTCAAAGCCACAGGACAAGATAAATTCCACCAACATTTTGGTCCTTATCCTGATGGTTTTGTGCGTGCAAAGAATATTAAAGATATTCAAAATGTTGTAGATTCTCACACTTGCGCGGTGCTTTTAGAGCTTGTGCAGGGTGAGGGTGGCGTGTGCGCAATGGATAAAAAAGAGGTGCAAGAATTAGAGAGATTTTGCAAGCAAAAAAATATCCTTTTAATGGTTGATGAGGTGCAAAGCGGAATTTATCGCAGTGGAGAGATTTTTGCCTCCAAACTCTATGGAATCTCCCCTGATGTCATCACTACCGCCAAAGGCTTAGGCGGGGGTGTGCCGATAGGCGCGTGTATGAGTAAAAAAATCGATGTATTTGCGCCGGGTGACCACGGAAGCACTTTTGGTGGGAATTTCCTTGCCACAAACGCCGGACTTAAAGTGCTAAAAACGTTAGAATCTATGCGCAAAAACTCTGAACTTGAATACATAATAAATGATTTTCACAATCGCTTAGATTCTCTGCTTGCCAAATACCCAAAAACTTTTAGCAAAAAAACCGGCTTAGGGCTTATGTGCGGGCTTGAAATAAGAGATTCTCAAAACTATGCAAAGATTTTAGAATCTTGTTTCAAAGCGCGCGTTCTTGTGCTAAAGTCTGGGAAAAATGTTTTGCGATTCCTCCCGCCATTAAATATTACAAAAAGCGAGGTTGATGAAGGATTTAAGCGCATAGAAACAGCCTTAATGCAGCTCAAACTCAAATAAATTTCTTCATATGCTTTCCCTTAGCGCTTGGCTAGAATCTTCGCTCTATGCGGAAAGTGGCTACTACAACAATCCCGCGCGTGTAGGGAAAGAGGGCGATTTTTATACCTCTGTGAGCGTGAGTAGATTTTTTGGCGCTGGGATTGCGAACTATATTTTAAAACTTTTAGAATCTAATGCCTTGCGCCCTCCTTTGCATATTATTGAAATTGGCGCGCATAAGGGCTTTTTGCTTAAAGATATTGCAGATTTTTTGCGCGCACTTGGCAAGGATTCTCTTTTTTCTCAATTGCATTTTTGCACTATCGAGCCTTTGGCGCAGTTACAAGAAGCACAGAGGGCGACTTTAAAGAATCTTAGGAATTTTTGTGTGCATAATTCTCTGCAAAGCTTAGAATCCACGCTAAAACCAAATGAGCAAAGTCTTTTTTTTATCAGCAATGAATTGCTTGATAGCCTTTGTGTGGATATTTTTATGCACGATTCAATGTTTTTTATTAATGGAGATTGTGGGCTATGGGTTGAAAGCAAAAGGCAAAATCTCACTTTAGCGCAAAAAGATTTGCTTTTTACCTTAAAAAAGCTCAACCTAAATGGTGCATATCCACCAAGCCTAAAGCCCTTTCTAACCCAAATCGCACAATGCGCCAGAAAAAGCCAAAGTGCGTATTTTCTCACCTTTGATTATGACAAACTCGGCGCGCGCAATCCTAGCTCTTTTATCCGCGCATATAAAAATCATCAAGTCTTTAGCTTTGAAGAGATACAAAATCTCGGCTTTAATGCGTTTTATCAAACTGCGGATATGACAGCAGATGTAGATTTTGAATTTGTGGCGTATTTGTTTAAGAATCTGCAGTTTTTGCAAGTCTTTAACAAAGCGCAAAATAAAGTGCTGCTTGAAGAATGTGCGCTTTTTGAAGTGGTGGAAAGCTTTGAAAAAAGCTGTGATTTTAGCCTATATCAAAAAGAGGTTGCGAAATTACGCGCTTTGCTTGACCCGCAGATTTTGGGCGAGCGTTTTAGGGGTGTTTGTTTTTGTTATAATGCGCCTTTGTAAATGATTTTGGGGCAAAGACGACTTTTAAGGACAAAAAATTATGCAAGATTCTCAATCTTTATCCACACAAACACCACTACAAGCAATGCTACAAAGCCTCAACCCCCAGCAATTAGAAGCAGTAGAGTGCATTGATGGTGCGCTTTTAATTTTAGCGGGTGCGGGAAGTGGCAAGACAAAAACACTCACCACGCGCCTTGCTTATCTTATTGAAGAAGTGGGAATCCCGGCGCAAAACACGCTCACACTTACCTTTACCAACAAAGCCGCAAAAGAAATGCGCGAGCGTGCGTTGAGCCTTTTGCAAAATCACAACGCAACACCGCCACTGCTTTGTACTTTTCACCGCTTTGGGCTACTTTTTTTGCGTTTTTATATCCATTTGCTTGGACGTAGTGTCAATTTCAGTCTGCTAGATTCCACAGATTGCAAGCGTATTGTAAAAAAGATTAACCCAAATATCCCACCACAACGCATTCTCTCTTACATTTCAAGCAATAAAAACGCCTACCTAAGCGCGCAAGAAGCAAAGGTGTATTCCAAAAATCCAGAATACAAGCTCCTACAAAAGGCGTATGTCGAGTATGAGGCATTTTTGCTAGCAAATAATATGCTTGATTTTGATGATTTGCTCTATCTCACCTGTAAGATTTTAGAATCTAACCCCGCGCTGTGTGAGCAAACAAGCCAAAAATATCAATACATTATGGTTGATGAATATCAAGATACAAACGAGCTTCAAGCACGCTTGCTTAGACATCTCACAATGACACATCAAAATATTTGCGTGGTGGGCGATGATGACCAAAGTATCTATTCTTGGCGCGGGGCGGATATTAGCAATATTTTGGAGTTTCAAAAAAACTTTGCAAACGCGCACATTATCAAGCTTGAGCGCAACTACCGCTCTACGCCACAAATCCTGCGCGCTGCAAATATGCTAATTGCTAAAAATAAAAAGCGTCTTGGCAAGGAGCTAGATTCTCAAAATGATGATGGTGAGGAGATTAGTCTTTTATATTCTGATGATGAAATAAGTGAGGGCAACACGATTGCGGAGCTTATCAAGACTCAATGCAAAAAGGGCGCAAAGTTTGAGGATTTTGCGATACTTTTTCGGCTTAATGCACTCTCAAGGGGGCTTGAAGAAGCTTTATTGCGCGCAAAAGTGCCTTTTAAGATTATCGGCTCACTGCGCTTTTATGAGCGCGAGGAGATTAAAGATGTGCTAAGCTATCTGCGCTTTATCATTAATGGCGATGATAATTTTTCACTACTGCGGATTCTCAATAAGCCAAAACGTGGACTTGGCAAGCTCACGCAAGAGCGCATAGAATCTTTTGCAAATTCTAAAAATCTTGCAATTGAACAAGCCTTCAAATTGCACAAAGAGGAGCTAGGCGCGCTTATTGGTGCAAAAAATATAAAAACATTAGAAGAGTTTTTTGCTATGGTTGGGGATTTGCGAGAAAAGCTAGAGGGCGGAATTGAGGAGTTTTTAGAATCTTTTGAAAGTGTGATTGACTTTAGCGCGGAATTTAGCAAGGTTGAAAATGTCGATAAAATGGCAAATATCGCGGAATTTTACGGCGCATTGCGGGATTTTGCACAAAATAATGACGAGCTTGGGTTGGAAGATTTTTTAAACGATATTGCGCTAAGCTCTAGCAGTGATGAAAGTGCTCAAGATTCTGTAAGCTGTATGAGCGTGCATAGCGCAAAAGGGCTAGAGTTTGAAAGGGTGTTTGTGGTGGGAATGGAGGAGGGATTTTTCCCGCTTATCCATACCGATAGCGATTTAGAAGAAGAACGTAGGCTTGGCTATGTGGCAATCACAAGGGCAAAAAAGAAGCTGTATCTCTCAAGTGTTTCAAGTAGGCTTTATCGAGGCAAGAGAGAGTTTTCCCTGCCACGCTCGAGATTTTTAAGAGAATCTGGATTAATAGATTCTCACAATGATGAGAAAGATTTAAACATAGAATCTTGCGCGAAAACTTGTGCTGAAATTTGCGTCAATGACTTAGTAAAGCACAAACTTTTTGGCACAGGGCGTGTGCTGGAAGTAAAAAATCAAGGCACACAAACCACACTTAAAATCAATTTTGGTGGCACGCAACGCATTATTTTAAGCTCTTTTGTGCAAAAACTCTAAGTTAAAATCTATCCAAACTAGGCTATAATCGCGCGTAAATCTTTCCTAAAATTTTCAATCAAAGGAATAGGCAATGGGACAAATGGAGCAAAAGAAAAAAAGCAAAGTAGGCTTGTATTTGACATTAGTCGCGCTTGTATTGTTGCTTATTTTGGGGCTTGTGTATTATATTATCATCGGTTTGCAAAGTGTGGATTTGAACGAAAATCATAACACTGGATACTCAAAATTTCAGTCCGAGCTTGATGCAAAAGATGCACAAATTAAACGTTTAGAATCACAAACTAAAGCCCTGCAAGCAGAGCAAGATAGTGTAGCACTCAATTTAGGCTATATCATCAAGCCAAAAGAAGAGCTTGTAAGTCAATGCCACAGCCTAAAACTCGGTAAATGGAATCTTAGCAAGGAGTGTGAGGACAACCTCACCGAGCGTCTCAAAAAAGTGCTAGAGGATAAAAAAATCGTTGCAATTGAAATTTCTGGCATTGTGGATACAAACCCATATAGCGGAAATAATGCCGAGCTTAAACAAGAGGGCTTAGCGAGCTTTCGCGCAAAAGAGGCGATTTTACTAGCGCGCAAAGTCGCGCCAAATGTCGCAGTTTTTGAAGGGCTTTCGCAGCAATTGCCAAGCAAAAGAGGCTTTGTTGTGAAAGCCTATTATGTCGCTACCAAAAAATAACACCCAAAAGTAGCTAAAGTGAAAAACTATGACGCCTAAGCCTATTAAAAAAATTGGCGTTTTTTTGCGCCCATCTACGCCGGATTTGAAAAGCACCTTTGAAGAAATGCAAGCAAAGTTTGGCGCGCACAATATTAAACTAAAGTTAGATTCCATAAGTGGCGCGATGATTGGCTTTAGGGGCGTGGAGTTTGGGACATTAGTAGAATGGAGTGATATTTTACTTTCTATTGGTGGTGATGGCACGCTCATAGCGATGGTGCGCCGCGCACACGGGAAAAATATCGCGTGTGTTGGGATAAACACAGGGCGTTTGGGATTTTTAACCGCGATTATGCCAAATGAGTTGGAATCTTTTATCCTAGAGCTCAAAAACGCACACTACGAGATAAAAGAACATTTGATGCTAGAATGCAGCATTATCCGTGAGGGTGCGCGCTACTGCACTTTTGGCGCACTTAATGAGTTTCTTATCTCTAAGCAAAGTCTTTCAGGGCTTATTGACATTGAAGCAAAGATTGAGGATTACAGCTTTAATACCTACTTTTGCGATTCGCTTATCATCAGCACGCCTACGGGTTCAACCGCGTATAATATCTCCGCGGGTGGCTCGGTGGTATATCCATATTCAAAAAATATTTTGCTAACTCCAGTCGCGCCACATTCGCTCACACAGCGCCCGCTTATTATTGATAGCTCTATGCGCTTAGAATTTAGCGTCAAAGAATCCGCGCTTCTTATCATCGATGGGCAAGAGAATATCGATATTTTGCCAAAAGATAGAATCTGCATTCAAGAATCCGCGCAATGTGCGTATCTCATCTACCCAAAAGCGCGCAATTATTTTCAAGTCCTGCGCGAAAAATTCAAATGGGGCGAGCTATGATTACGCGTATTTTGATTAATAACTCACCTGCTTTCAAGCTCCTAGAATTGCATCTTTTTAAGGGCTTTAATGTCTTTAGCGGGGCAAGCGGAAGCGGAAAGTCTGTTTTTATGGAATCTTTGCTTGCGATGTTTGGCATTAAAGATTCAAATGCAGATTTAATCGAAATCAACCTTTCGCTTGAGGCACTTGATATTGATTTGGCAGATTATGGGATTTTAGAAGAAGATTCTCAAATCGTACTAAGCATTTTAAAAAAGGAAAAAGTGCGTTATTTTATCAACCATCAATCAAGCTCAAAAAAGCGTCTAAGCGAGCTGGTTGCAGGCTTTGGGAAGCATATTAGCGCGCGTGGGGAAAGCGATGTGAGTGCGCAAAATATTTTAAAAATTTTGGATTCTTTTATCGCGCTAAAAAATCCCAAACATAGTGAAATTTTAGAATCTGTGAAAAGTGATTTTGACGCGCTTGAGAGTGCAAAAAAATCCCTTCTTGCGCTAGAATCTAACCAATCTCAAATCGAAACACTCAAAGAAATCGCGCGCTTTGAAGTGGAAAAAATCACCTCTATCGCACCAAAAGTTGGTGAATTAGACGAGCTTTTAGAGCTTAAAAAAACGCTTTCAAAGCAAGAAAAAATCACAGATTCTATCCAGCAAGTGCGTATGGCGCTAGAAAATCTTAGCTGTGTGGATAGCTTTTTGCAAACAAGCGAGTGCGAATGCGAGGCGTTTTTTGATGGGCTAAGTGAGCTTGAGGCACTGCTAGATTCTAAGCAGCAGCAGTTACAAAGCCTAGAAGAGCTTGATGCGGAGAAGATTTTGGAACGCATTAGCGCATTGAGTGAATTGACGCGTCGCTATGGAAACATAGAGCGCGCACTTGAGGTGTGTAAAGAGCAGCAGGAAAAACTGCTTTCTTATGAAAATATGGATTTTGATAAAAAGGAATTAGAATCTAAAATTGCAAGTCTGCAAACACACCTGCAAGAAAAAAGCACGCAATTGCGCCAAAACCGCGTGAAGGCTCTGCCACAATTTTGCAAAGAGCTTTCAGGCATTTGTGAAGAATTGCGCTTAAAACCACTAGAAATGCACTTGCAAGAAAAAAGCCTAGATTCTAGCGGGAATGATGAGATTATGACGACTTTAGGGAATTCGCAGATTCAGACTTTGAGCTCGGGGGAATACAACCGACTACGTTTAGCGCTTTTGTGTATTGATGTGAGTATTAGTCCGCGCGCTGGCGTGCTTGTGCTTGATGAAATCGATGCGAACCTAAGCGGGCAGGAAAGTGAGGGTGTGGCAAAAATCCTCAAACGCCTTTCACACGCCTATCAAATCTTTGCAATCTCTCATCAGCCACATATGCCAACGCTTGCGGATAATCATTATCTTGTGTATAAAGATGGTGAAAAAAGCGAGGTAAAACTCCTTGATACGCAAGGGCGCATTAGTGAAATTGCGCGTATGATTAGTGGCGCAGAAATCAGCAAAGAAGCGCTAGAGTTTGCCAAAAATGCACTTGCTAAAAGCGGGGTTGTGGATTCTGACTAATTTGGAATAGACAATGAGGGTGATGACGCGATGGCAGAGATTTAAGCACAATAAAAGGGCATATATTTCGCTGTGGATTTTTGGGCTTTTATTTGCTGTGAGTATTCTTGCGCCTTTTTTAGCAAATGACAAACCACTTTTTATTTATCACAATCATAAAGCCTATTTTCCGCTTTTCTTTGACTACCCAGAAATAACCTTTGGAGGAGATTTTGAAAGCTATACAAATTATTTAGATCCCTATGTCAAAGATATTTTGCTAAAAGATTCTCTTGTTATCCGCGCACCCATTCCTTATAGCTTTGAGAGCATTAACTTTGATTTAAACGAGCCTTTTCCCACACCGCCAGATTCTACACATTATCTAGGCACTGATGACAAGTCACGCGATGTGGCTGCGCGCATTCTCTATGGGCTACGCACGTCGATTGCGTTTGGGTTGATTCTCACTTTTTTTAGCGCGGTGATTGGGATTTTTGTAGGCGCGCTACAAGGCTATTATGGCGGGTTTGTAGATTTGCTCGGACAGCGCATTATTGAGGTGTGGAATTCTATTCCTATTTTGTTTGTGATAGTTATCATTTCAAATATCTTGAGCCCAAATTTTTGGTGGATTTTGCTTATTGTGCTGGCGTTTTCGTGGATTAGCCTTTCAAGTGTTGTGAGGGCTGAATTTCTAAAAGGACGCAATCTTGAGTATGTAAAGGCGGCAAAAACATTGGGCTTGAGTGATTGGTGCATTATGTGGAAACATATTTTGCCAAATGCGATGATTTCAAGCATTACCTATATCCCTTTTGTGTGTGCGAGTGGGATTATCGCGCTTGGCAGTCTTGATTTTTTGGGTTTTGGCGTGGGCGCGCAAAGTGCTAGTTTGGGTGAAATCCTCGCACAGGGCAAAAACAATCTCACCGCGCCACACCTTGGAATCAGCGCATTTGTGATACTCTCAATCCTGCTTTCAATCCTTGTATTTATCGGTGAAGGTGTGAGAGATGCCTTTGATGTGAGAATGCAAAATACACTGAAAGAATCTTAAGAAATCATTGTCTCTAGCATCTTGCTTTGGGTTAAAAACATATATACACCCGTGCCACAGAGGATAGCAAGGAATGAAAATCTAGTAAGTAAAAAAAGCACGATGACAACGTTGCTTGCGATGATTTCTTTTAGCGGCAAATGAGGAAGCGCGCTTAGAGTGAGAATATCTTTAAAGCAAAATACAAGCAAGATTCCAATAATCATCGGCGGGGCGAGCCTACCAAGATAAAGCACAAAGTTTGGAATCTTTTTGGCAAAAAGCACAAAAGGCAATGCGCGCGTGGCAAAAGTCCCAAGGGCTAAAGCCAAGATAAATGCACCAAGAGTTAAAGGGCTATCAATCTGCATATTATTTCCTTTTTGCATCACAAAGGACTTTTAGGTCAAGATTCTTATAAATTAGCACCAAAGCAATGCCAATAAAAATCGCTGGCAACAAAAATGAATCCGCCCCAAAAATCCATAAACTAAGCACGCCTATAACAATACCAATCACGCCTAGCCATTTATGCGTTTTAAACTGCTCTAAAAAAATCACAAGAAACACCGCACTCATCACAAATTCCACACCTTGCGTGCTAATGCCATTTTTATGCAAAAGTGTCGCGCTCAAACTCCCGCCTACACAACCAATAACCCAATAAATCTGATTAAGTAGCGCGATAAAAAAGCAATAAAGGGCGTTTTGAGATTCTACTCCATCAATTAATATCCTCTCGCGTGAATAAATCCCGCTTGTCTCCGCCGAGCTTTGTTCGCGCTCATATTTGGTGTTGTTTGGTTGATTAGATTCTAAAGTTTGCAAAGGTTTTTTGAGGTTGAGCAGGGCAAAAGTTTCATCGGTGAGTGTGAAAATCATATAAAATTTTTTCAAACCTTTATACTTACTAAATGCTCCAAGCATACTAATGCCATAAAAAATATGGCGCGCATTGATGACAAATGCCAGCACCACAAGCGCAATAAAATCAAGCCCTTGCGCTAAAAGCTCAACTGCGGCAAACTGCATAACACCCGCATAAATAAACACTGCCATAAAAAACGCACACAGCACTCCATAGCCCTTTTCATCAAGCATAATGCCAAACGCCGCTCCCATAAGCACATAGCCAAGCATAATAGGCAGGCTCGCCAAAAAAGCACTTTTAAAAATCTGCCAACGACTTTGCAAGGCGGAATCCAAGTTTATCTATAAAGATACTTACATTTTTGTTTTTGCGCGTATGCCAATAAGCCCTAAGCCTAACGTAATGCTCTTACTCACCACAAGCAGGGTTTTTAGGATAAACGCGCTTTGTTGGTGCTGCAAAATCGTGTGCGTATTATAAAAACTATGCAAATCGCTTGCGAGATTCTTAAGATACTCACATAACTTTTGGATTTCTCTTTCTTTAAACGCAGATTCTAGTACTTGATGAATTCCTAACGCGTGGAATTGCAAGAAAAGCAAATCCTCTTTTAAGTTTTCCTCTAAAGATTCATATGCACCTTTTGCATTGCTAATCTCTTGTATCCCAAGCCCGCTTTTTTCAATAAGCGTGTGGATTCTGGCATTTGCATAATTGATATAAAAAATCGGATTGTTAGAATCTTGCGCGCTTAGTGTATCGACATCAAATTCTAAATGCGTATCCACACGCTTAGTCAAAAACACAAAGCGCAACGCCTCCGCACCAATATCAGCTACGACATCTTTAAGCAAGATGAAATTCCCCGCGCGCTTGCTCATTTTGTAATTTTGCCCGTTTTTACTCAAAGCCACCATTTGTGAAAGTAGCACTTCTAAGCGCGCGCTATCATAGCCCAAAAACTCGATTGCTGCTTTCACACGCGGGATATAGCCATGATGATCCGCACCCCAAATGTTGATATAACGCGAAAAATTGCGCTCAAATTTGTCATTATGATAAATAATATCGCCCGCCAGATAAGTAGGCTCGCCACTCTCACGCACGATAACACGATCTTTTTCATCGCCTTTTTGTGAGGACAAGAGCCAAGTTTTACCTTCTCTTACCTCCACACCGCCATTTTGCACTAATTTTCGCAAAGTGCTATCCCAACGCGAAAATAGCGCCTTTTCACTCACAAAATTATCAAAACTTATATTGAGTTCTTGCAAATTTTCCTTAATCTCTTCAAGCATCAAATCCTTAGCAAACTCGCTTAAGCGCGCAATAGATTCTTTGTTTTCAAAAATGCTTGCGCCAAATTTTTCAAGTGCTAACTTCGCAATATCCACAATATAAAGCCCCTTGTAATACTGCTCTGGATAGCTTACTTCCCTGCCTAAAAGCTCGTTTCCAGCCAAAAACACAGAAAGTCCGAGTACTTCAATCTGCGCACCCGCGTCATTTATGTAGTATTCACTCACAATCTTATAACCCAAAAACTCCCCAATGCGCTTCAAGCTATCACCATAAATCGCACCCCTTGCGTGCCCTATGTGAAGCGGACCTGTGGGATTAGCACTAACAAATTCAAGCAAAATAGATTCTGCCTTTGGCGTATGTGAGATAAAATAGTCGTTGTCAAGCGCCTTTTCACAAAGAGAATCTAAAAATTTTTCACTCAAGGTAAGGTTAATGTAGCCATTAAGCGCCTGAACTTTGCTAAATTCCTCACATAGTGAAAAAATCTCCGAAAGTTCGCTAGCAATAATATTTGGGGCTTTGCGTAAAGGCTTTGCAAGCAAAAAAGCGATAGGTGTGGCAAAATGTCCGAGGTTTTTTTGCTTTGGGCGTTCAAGCGGGAGAGAAATAGGCTCAAGCCCAAGCGGAGAAAAAATCTTTGTGAAAAGTAGGTTCTCACAAAGCGTTTTGATATGTTGATACATCAGTCTTCTTTTTTGGATTCTGTCGTGGTTTTAGTTGTTTTTGGTTGTTGCTCGTTTTGAGTGATTTTTTCGGTGGTATTTTGCACCGCGTCTTGTTCCTCATCTTCTTTGATGGCTTTTTTGAAGTTTTTCACACCACTTCCTAAACCTTTCATAAGCTCTGGAATCTTCTTCCCTCCAAAAAGCAATAAGACTATAACTAAGATTATAACTACTTGCCAAACGCTTGGTGGTGTCATTTCCTCTCCTTTGTGTGTGATTTGTGGGATTATTTAATTGCTAAAAGTGCGCCATTATAACAAAAAAGCCACAACTTAATTCCAATTTTTCAACAACTCATCATTCTGATTTGTATTGCGATACAAAAGGCTTGTGGCAATGCTAACAATGGCTTGTGTGGCACTTTTAATATCATCATTGATGATGAGATAATCAAAATTTTGTAAATGCTGCATTTCACTAAACGCCTGCATAAGGCGAAATTCTATTGTTTGCGCGTCATCGGTTTGACGCTTTTGCAAGCGATTTTTGAGAATCTCCTTATTTTTTGTGGTGATAAACACAGACTTCGCATTTGCCCCAAAATACTGCTTTATATCCCTATGCCCCTGCACATCGACATCAAAAATCACTAATTTTCCAGAATCTAGCGCATTCATAATAGGCTCTAACGCCGTGCCATAGTAGTTATTATGCACCTGCGCCCATTCTAAAAACTTCCCCTCTTTAACTTGAGCTAAAAATGCTTCCTTATCCACGAAGTGATAATGCACGCCATCAACTTCGCCATCGCGCTTGGGGCGTGTAGTCGTAGAGATAGAAAAATACACATTTGGTATTTTTAGGATTTCATTTGTGAGTGTGCTTTTCCCACAGCCACTAGGACCAGAGATGATTAAAAGCGCGCCATTTACTTGCTGTGGGGGTGTTGTGGTTTTTTTGTCAGTCATTTATGTTTATCCTTAAAGCTGATATTTATCGTTACTTCTAAGCCATTTAAAAGCTCTTTAGTCTCGCTACTTTGGATATTTTGCAGGCTTTGAGAGATGGTTTTATTAAGAGAATCGCTAAGCTCTTGAAGCACATTTTGGTGGGCTTGCATTTCTTTAGGAAGCGTGATTTCATCAATTTGCATATCGTTAGAATCTTTGGAATCTGGTATGTTTTCCGCACTTGCCACGTCTGCAAAGTCTTGTGCGTCTTTTGCGCTTTCATCAATCGCTTCGCCTAAGGCTTGGCGCACTTCATTTTCGCTTAGAGATTGAAAATCTTGCGTGGATTTTGGCGCAGATTCTATAAGTTCTTGGCTTTCCTCTTGTGCGTTTTGTGTGTCCAAATCCGCTATATCATCATTTTGCGTATGCGATTGCTCATCTTGTGCTGCATTTTCTAAATGTGGTGCAAGCTCATCAGGCAGGGCATCGCTCACTTCCAAACTCTCATTTTCAAGCGATTGAATTTCTGCTGTGTCTAAATCGCCTAATGAAGTCGTATCGACTTCAAAAATTTCAGAATCTTGCGCATTTGGCTCATCTAAAGATTCTTTTTTGCCCTCATTATCGGCTTTGTCATCATCGCTAATTTTCTCATCATTTATCTCATTTTTATTACCTTGGCTTGTTTGGGTGGGTTGTGCTTGATTCTCATCTTGTGTGAAAAATGCCTCATTAGATTCTGTAAATTCTGCTAAATCGCTACTCTCTTTAGAATCTTCAAAATCCTCTAGTTCGGCTTTAAAATCATCTAGGCTCGCCATTCCCAAATCCTCGCCTAATTCCAAATCATCAAATTTATGCGCTTCAAGCTCCTTACCATCATCAAGCGTATCAGTTGGGATTTCCAAACCATCAAGATTAATATCCTCCAGTCCAAGATCTAGGGATTGTAAGTTTTCATCTTGCGGGCTTGTTTGGCTTTCATCTGCACTCTCACTTTGCGTGTTATCTTGTAGCTCTGCTGGCTGGCTTGGGCTTTCAATCTCATGGAGCAAGTTGCTTACTTCACTCAACTGCGCAGAATCTAATACTTGCAGGGATTGCGTAGGTGCAGAATCTGCTTCCTCTAAGCTTAGGTTTTCTTCATCTAAGTTCTCTTGTTGCGCAATCTCTTGCGGTTGTTCTGTTTCTTGTGGTTGTGCTATCTCTTGAGCTAGTCCAGATTCTGAGCTTTCCAAATTATTTTCTTCACCTCTTTGCGTGTCTAAACTTATCGCCCCTTGCAAATCCTCCGAATCTAAATCCTTATTATCCTCTAAAATATCACCAAGCCCTAAATCCAAATCCTCTAAATTTATTTCATCAGATTCTGTATTCTCTGTGCTTGCTTGCGTGCTTTGCTCACTATCAAGTGCAGCTTCATCAAGCCCATCTACACGTGCAAGCAACGCATCTAAATCCTCCATCGGGCTACCTTCATGACGTTCATTTTCACTAAAGTCAATAGAATCTAAGTCAATTTCCTTTTTCTCTTTCTCATTTTTTTCAGATGTTGCAAGGTCGGGTGTTTGTAGCGAGCTAAGCTCGTCCAATTCCTTATCATCTAGCACTTCTAAATCTAAATCACCTAATAAATCTTGCGTGTCGATTTTTTCGCTTTTCTCCTCTTTATCCTCGCTAGGCTCGTGCGATTCTGCGGTTTCAAGGTTGAGTTCTTTTGAAAGTGCAGAAAGATCACTCAAAGGCTCGCTAGATTCTTGAGATTGCAAGCTTTGCGATTCTTGTTCTTGCGCCTGCTCTTGTGGTGTTTGCTCTTGTGCTTCTTGTTCTTTTTGGTTTGATGTATTGAAATGCTCTTTTGTCTGTAATTTCGCTATTTCTTGCAAAATAATATTTAGCACATTCGTTGGGATAAATGGCTTTTTTATATACTCACTAAAACCACTTGGCATACTCTCACTCTTGGAGTAAATCAAGCACGCGCGACGCCCTTTGATAAGCGCATCAAAAGACTCTTTTTCCAAATTGTAGCAATCATCATCAGCGATAATATAATCATATTGCTCCATATCGCCTACCTGCTTTGCCTCGCTCACGCTGACAAGCTCTACATTTGCCTTCTGTGCGGTAACCTCAACGAGCTTTTGGACTATTTGGTTGGTGTTGATGAAGAGTATTTTCATATTTGGCTAACCTTTTTCTTAAAGCATTTTCGTGTATTATAGCTAAAGTGCTTTTAATTTTTTAGTAAAAAAGGAATGCAATGTTTGGAAAGTTTTTTGGAATGGTGATTTTTAGCGCAATTTTTGTATGTGCGCCAAATTTGGCTGAAAATTTAGCTAAAAAGGCAGATTCTCAAAGCATAGTGTATTCTAAAAAAATAGCAAATACCCAAAATAATGAGCGACTTTTTTTTATGCCTTTTGAGCAAAAACAAGCCCTAAATGCGCTACTTTCTAGCTTCAAAAATGCGAAGCAAAGCATACAAGTTTCAATTTACAGCTTCACAAATAAAGAAATCGCTAAAGCGCTCAAAGACGCGGCTGCACGCGGGGTAAAGGTAGCAATCATTTATGACAAAGACTCAAATGCTAAAAACAAAACCTCCACAATTGGCTATCTTGCAAAATACAAAAATATCTCAGTCTGCCTTTTAGAAGGGCTTAATGCAGGTAAATACAAAGGCATAATGCACCAAAAAATGGCAATTGTGGATTCTAGGCTTCTTGTTTTGGGTTCGGCAAATTGGAGCAAAAACGCATTTGAATACAATTACGAAACTTTGCTTTTTAGCGATAATGCAGAATTTGTGGCAAAAGCAAGTCGCACGTTTGCCATAATGGCGCAAAAATGCCAAGCGTTTTAAAAAATATCTAAATTAAAACCCAAGACACAGAATCTGCCAAAGTTTTTCCACCTCGCTATCTTCTAGCCCAATCGTGCTTGCTTGTTGCAAGAATCTTAAGATTTTTTGCTTTTCAAATCTAGCACCCTGCACGCATTTTGTGTGTGCAAATAAAAAAGCTCTGCCAAGTGTAATTTCAGAATCTAGCGCCTCCTCACACACAAAGCATTTATCCTCTTCTCTCAAACGCCCCTCAAAGGACAAAAGCTGCGCATAAGATTCTAAAAGTGCGCGTAGTGGATTTTGTCGCTCAAGCTTCCTTGCGCTTTTTTGCAAAAGCTCATAATAAAACGTCTCTATTTCGGATACTTCATACAAATGACGCTCTAAAAGCTGGATAAATTTCTGCCAAATAAACACACGCTCATATTCCCTCTCCCACAAATGCGCTAGATGCAAAATATTGCGCGCTTGTGGCAAATACACGCCCTCTATTTTTTGCTCAAAGTCAATTTTATAGCCAAGTGCGATGGTGCTATGTCGCGCCCCATAGAATCTATAAAAACTGCTAAGATGTGATGATGTAAGGATTTTCAGCACTACATCTTCATTTTTTGCTGGGGTGATTTTGAGTATATAGCCCTGCATACGCGCCTTTAAAAAAGTAAGATTTTATGAAAAGTATTTTACAATGCCTAAAATTTATTCTCAAGGTTTGGTATGAAAAATCTTTCAAGTCCGTTTTTTATGGGCTGTGTAAATGCTAGCAAAGAGATCATCACAAAGCTTAATACAAAAGAACAGGCACTTTTTACCAAAGGCACAAGGGGCAATGGCGGGGATATTAGCATAGGTGCGGATTTGATAAGTGAAGAGATTTTCAAGCGCACATTTTTGCCTTTATGCAGTATAGATTCTGAAGAAAGTGGCTTTATACAAGGTGGGAGCAGTGATATTTTGGTGCTTGATCCCCTTGATGGAAGTGATAATTTTCTTTCGCACATTCCCTACTATGGTGCGTCTTTGGCACTTTGTGATGAAAAAAGAGAGGTTAAAGAAGCAGCAATTATAAACTTTTGCACCCAAACAATGCTTTTTGGCAACACGCAAGGCACTTGGGAACTCTCGCTAAATGCGCCTAAATCCGCACAAGAGATTCTCAAATACGATACGCAATCCCCAAAATGTGGCGTGTTTGAAAAAGCCTATTCAAATCCACTTTTTGCATCAAGACTAAAAGAAAATGGCTTGAAATTCCGCTCACTTGGTGCAAGCGCGCTTTCACTTAGCCTTGCGCATAAAGTAAAATTTATGCTTTTTTTAGGCACGATTAGGGAGTATGATTGCAAGGCAGGATTGTTTTTGTGTAGAGATTTGTATATTTCACACACGCAAGATTCTCTACTTGTAAGCAAAGATAAGCAAACTTTTGCTATCATCACGCAACTTTTAAATCAACAGCAAACTTAAGGCTTTTAGGGCTTTAGTAAGGATTTATAATGTCATTTAGCGATTTTTTCAAAACAAAAAAAACTGAGCCACGAGCCCAAAATTCCGATGCACCATCACACTGGATAAAATGCCCAAGTTGTGGGGCGTTAATGTATTACAAAGAGATTTTTTCACAATCTCATGTCTGCCCCAAATGTAACTACCACTTCAGAATCTCCGCAAGCGAGCGTATCGGGCTTTTATGCGATAGTTTTAAAGAATTCGATAAAGAATTGCGTCCGATTGACCCATTAGAATTTGTCGATAAAAAAAGCTACAAAAAGCGCATTCAAGAAGGTGAGGCAAAAACAGGCAGGGCAAGCTCAATCATTGCTGGAGAGGCATTTATAAATGGCTTAGGCGTACAATTAGTGGTGTTTGATTTTGATTTTATGGGTGGTTCTTTGGGGTCAGTTGAGGGTGAAAAAATCGTGCGTGCGATAAATCGCGCCATCACCTCACGCCAAGCACTTATCATCTGCTCTACAAGCGGTGGCGCGCGTATGCAAGAATCTACCTTTTCTCTTATGCAAATGGCTAAAACTTCCGCCGCACTTAATAAACTAAGCGAGGCAAAGCTTCCTTTTATCTCTGTGCTTTCAGATCCGACATTTGGTGGCGTGAGCGCGAGTTTTGCATTTTTGGGTGATATTATCATCGCAGAGCCGGGTGCAATTATTGGCTTTGCTGGACCGCGCGTGATTAAGCAAACTATTGGCGCGGATTTACCACAAGGATTCCAAACAGCGGAATTTTTGCTCGAGCACGGGCTCATTGATATGGTGGTGGAACGCAAGGATTTGAAAAAAACGCTTTTTGACCTTTGCAAATTTTTGACGCAAAAAAATGAAGTGCAACCTGTATTGTATTAGTCGGGCAGATTCCGAGATTGAAGCAATGGTTGGGGGCTTTATAATGAAGATTCGAGGTTTTGGTGTGAAGCTTAATGTGATTGATATTTTCACACCCGCCATTGCCAAAGCACAAAAAATCTCCGCCCAAAAAGCTCAAGAATCTTACACCAATGCGCTAAGCCCCTTTATCAAACCGCACGCACAAAATATCGCCTTGCACCCGCAAGCAAAAATGTTAGATTCTTTTCAATTTTCACAAACTTTTGAAAACAAACAAGAAGTAAATTTTTTCATCGGGGGGGCGTATGGCTTTGAAGAATCCTTTTTGCAAAAACTTAAAACACTTTCCTTAAGCCCGCTCACGCTAAGTCACAAAATCGCAAAGCTTGTGCTGTGTGAGCAGATTTATCGCGCGCTTAGCATTTTGGCAAAACACCCTTATCACAAGTAGTGTTTATCTTTTAATGGAGGTTTGAAAAGTCTTATGGAATACACATTTTTTGAGAATTTGCTAAAAGAGAGAAAGAAAAAGCTCGAGGATTCATTGTTTGAAAAAAATGGGGTTTTGCATGAATGGAATAATTCGCATTTTAGTGATGATGGTGATGTAATCGCAGCAAGCACGCACGGAAATCAGACGATTTCCATTATGGAATTACAGAAAAAAGAGACGCAAGAAATCGAGCATTCCTTAGAAAAAATCAAAAACAAAACCTATGGAATCTGCGAGATGTGCGATGAGGAAATTAGTATCGAACGTTTAAAAATTAAACCTCACGCAAAATATTGTATCCAATGTCGCGAATACTTTGAGAAAGCTCAACATTTGCAGGATAAATTTAAGAATCTAAAAACTAAGGGTTCAAATACAAAGGAATTTGATGAAATTTAAATACTACACGGCTTTCAGCGCTATTTTTTGCTTTTTGCTCGGCATTTACGCGTATAGCTTAGATTTGGGAAGTTATAGCTTTATCGTGCCGCATTTTCATAATGAAATCACCCTACCAATCGCTCTATGGCTGATTTTGCTTATTTTATTTTTCTTTATTTGCACGCTAGTACTTTTTGGAGCAAGCTTTGCGCTTGAACTTGTGCGTTCCTATCAGACAAAAAGCGATTTTGATAAGCTTTTATCACAGATAAATTCCCAAGCACTCAACAAACCAATTGAAAACAAAGTATATAAAAATACCAACATCGCAGGTATTTCTAAAATCCTCGCGCGCTTTTATCTCAAACCACGTTTAGATTCTAAAGAATGCCTTGAGCCAAAGATTGACAAGCTTTTTGAAGACTATAAAAATGTGATGAATGGCAAAAATGTGGATTTGAAAGCCTATAACCTTGATAAGGAAAATAAATTTAGCATACAAAACAACAAAAACAAGATTCAAGAGGATAGAAAATATGCTTTTAATGTGCTTGCAAAGGCTGAGCCAAAGGAGCTAAGGGATTTTGCGATTAAAGAGATTCTCAAATTTGGAGATAAAAAAGAGCTAGAAAAATTATTTTCCTATGAAATCACGCTAGAACCTTGTATGAAAGAATCCTTGATTGAAGCTTTTATACACGAAAAAGATACATTTAGCACAGGGCTTTTGACAAAAAGCTTGCAACAAGTTGGCTTTAGCCAAAGTGATTATCTCAACCTTGCAAAAAGCGCAAAGGGGATTCTAGAGCCAGATTCTTGGTATAAGCTTTTTGAGAATCTTGCAAATAGCGATGAGAAGGCGGAAATCGCACTCTTTTATGTAATGCTAGAATTGGAGATGATTGACAAAGTGCGCGAGCGCAGGGCACTTCACGGCAAGGATGAGTTGCGCTTTATTGATGCGTATTTGGACTTGCGCGATACTGCAAAGCACCGTTATAGGCTTGATATATTTTTTAATCAGTTTAGTTAAAGGAAGCGCGAATGCTAGAATCTAAACATTTTTTAGCCCTACAAAATATCGTTGGCAAGGAAGACTGCCACAATGACAAGGCGCATTTAATAGCGTATTGCTATGATGCTACGCGCGAGCGCTACGAACCTGATGTAGTGGTGTATCCACAAGATGAAAAAGAGGTGAGCGCAGTTTTGAAATATTGCAATGAGCATAAAATCTCCATTGTCCCACGCGGTGCGGGAAGTGGCTTCACCGGTGGTGCGTTACCTGCAAATGGCGGGATAATTTTGGCGATGGAAAAATATTTTAATCAGATTCTAGAAATTGATGAAAAAAACCTCATCGCACGCGTGCAACCAGGAGTAGTGAATAAAATCTTTCAAAATGAAGTCGAAAAACGCGGGCTTTTCTATCCACCAGACCCTGCAAGTCAAGAATACAGCACACTTGGGGGCAATGTAAGCGAAAATGCCGGAGGTATGCGCGCCGCAAAATATGGAATCACCAAAGACTATGTAATGGCGTTGCGCGCGGTTTTGCCAAATGGCGAGATAATCCGCGCAGGTAAAAAAACAATAAAAGATGTCGCAGGCTATAACATCGTAGGTACGCTCATAGCGAGTGAAGGCACGCTCGCGGTGCTTACAGAGCTTACTTTAAAGCTTATTGCCAAGCCAAAATTTAAGCGCTCGGCTATAGGGATTTTTGATAGCATAAATGACGCGATGAATGCGGTGTATAAAAGTATGGCAAGCGGACTTACACCTGTGGCGATGGAGTTTTTGGATAATCTTAGTATCCGCGCGGTGGAAGAGCGCTTTCACAAAGAGTTGCCCATAGATGCGGGTGCGATACTTATCACGCAGGTTGATGGCGATTTTCCCGAAGTCATTGAATACCAACTAAACGCGCTAGAATCGAAGTTTAAAGAAAATGGTTGCAAAGAATTTAAAATTGCTCAAAACGAACAAGAGGAAGAGGATTTGTGGTTTGCACGACGCAATGTAAGCCAAAGTATCACAATCTATGGCAAAAAAAAGCTAAACGAAGACATCACCGTCCCACGCGCACGCCTGCCAGAATTATTAGAGGGTATAGGAAAAGTAAGCCAAAATTATGGCTTTAAGATTCCGTGTTTTGGACACACCGGCGATGGAAATGTGCATACAAATGTAATGGTGGCGGATTTGAAAGACTTAGACAAAGGACACGAGGCGATAACAGAGATTTTTAAACTCGCTGTGGAGCTAGAAGGCACACTTAGCGGCGAACACGGCATCGGACTTTCAAAAGCGCCTTTTATGCACTTAGCCTTTAGCAAGGCGGAAATGGAGCTTTTTAGAAGTCTCAAAAGCGCTTTTGACCCGAATAATATTTTAAATCCGGGCAAAATGGGATTATAAAAAGATTTCAAATCGCACCTTTTGACGCGACATAATGCTTTAGATTCTCACCTCTTGCGTGAAAAAATAATCTTAAAGAATCTCATTGAAACTACACAAAGAGGATTTTTCTAGCTACAATCGCTCTTTGAGTAGCTCATTGACCCTTGCAGGATTTGCACCTTTTGCGCTTTTCATCACTTGTCCGACAAAGAACCCAAAAAGCTTATCTTTCCCGCTTTTGTATTCTGCGACTTTATCGGCATTTGCCGCGATGATAGAATCTATTGCGCTGATAATCGCGCCATCATCATTCACCTGCGCTAGCCCCATAGATTCTATGAGAGAATCCACATCGCCACCTTTTTGCTCGATAAGCACATCTAAAATTTCCTTAGCACTTTTGCCACTTATCTTGCTAGATTCTACACGCAAAACAAGCGTAGCTAAGGTTTTGGAATCTATCCCGCAAGTTAGCAGGGTATTTTCACCTTTCAAGCGTCCTAAAAGCTCGTTTGTAAGCCAATTTTGCGCTCCTTTTGCGCTCACGCCAGATTCCAACATATTTTCAAAAAATTGTGCGAGTTCTAGCTGACTTATAAGCACCTTTGCCTGCGCTTGACTTAGCCCAAACTCCGCCACATAGCGCGCACATTTAGCATCTGGCATTTCTGGAATCTGCCTGCCCTCTTCCATCAATGTTTCATCAATAAACACCGGCAGTAAGTCCGGGTCTGGGAAATAGCGATAGTCCGCCGCCTCTTCCTTGCCACGCATAGAGCGTGTCTCGCCTTTTGTGGTATCAAAAAGGCGAGTTTCTTGCACGACTTCGCGCTCATATTTACCATCTTCCCACGCCTCAATTTGACGCGAAACTTCGTATTCTATGGCTTTTTGGATAAATTTAAAAGAGTTTAGATTCTTTATCTCCACACGCGTATAAAGTTTAGTATCGCCTTTTGGGCGGATAGAGACATTCGCATCACAGCGGAAGCTCCCCTCTTGCATATTTGCATCGCTTATTCCCAAAAAACGCACGATAGAATGCAGTTTCTTAAGATACGCCACCGCCTCGTTAGAATCTCGCATATCCGGCTCGCTCACAATTTCAAGCAATGGCGTGCAAGCACGATTTAAATCCACTTTTGACACACTGCCCTCATGGATATTTTTACCTGCATCTTCTTCAAGATGCGCGCGCGTTACGCCAATCGTTTTACTACCATTTTCTAGCTCGATTTCTATATTTCCGCGCCCTATTATTGGGATTTCGTATTGACTGATTTGGTAGGCTTTTGGCAAGTCGGGGTAGAAGTAGTTTTTGCGCGCAAATATGGAGTTTTGGTTGATTTCTGCATTTATCGCGCTACCAAAAGAGATCGCTTTTTTCACTGCTTCGCGATTTAACACAGGCAGTGCGCCCGGAAGTCCTAGACAAGTCGGGCAGACATTTTTATTTGGCTCTTGCCCAAAGCTCGTAGCACAGGAGCAAAAAATCTTAGTGCGCGTGTTTAGTTGCACATGCACTTCTAAGCCAATGATAGTTTCAAACATAGTATTCGCACTCACTTCATATCCTTTGAGATAAGCTTTTTAAACGCGCAAGTATAGCAAAAGCGTCTTAAAATTTAGGAAAGGGAAAAAATCTCAAAAAGTTAATAGTAATATATTGTTATAGTAACAATTTTATACTATACTTCGCGCTTGCTTTGGAAATACAGAATCTCAACTTAACTTTTTATCTTTTTAAGGAGTAAAACAATGAAAAAAATGAGAATAGCACAAGGTGCTGTTATCGCGCTTGGGCTGTTGTTTTTAGCTTGCGGTGAGGAAAAGCAACAAGCAGGCGCAAGAGGCGCGTTACCTGTGGGGACAAAGATTTTGCAAGCGCAAACGACTGCGCTTAATTTTGAATATCCAGCGAGATTAAAATCTCCGCAAAGTGTAGAAATTTATGCACGTGTGCAGGGAATCTTGCTTTCAAAAAATTTCAAAGAGGGGGATTTCGTCAAGCAAGGAGATAAACTTTTTAAAATCGACCCTACGACTTATCAAAACAAAGTCAATAGCGCAAAGGCGCAGTATCAAGCCGCAGAGGCAAATCTCACAAAAACTACGCGCGATTGGAAGCGCACAGAGCGCTTGTATAAGCAGGGTGTAATCACGGTGGATACTTATGATGCTTCATTGTATAACTATCAAGCAGCACTTGCGAATGTCACAAACACAAAGGCAAATCTTGATGATGCACTTGTAAATTTGGGTTATACAGATGTAGTTGCAAGCATTTCGGGGAGGACGGGAATGCGCCAGCTTGATATTGGGAATCTCGTAGGACAAGGAAACAACAATATCCTTACAACCGTGACGCAATTAAGCCCTATTTATGCCGAGTTTGCAATCCCTAGCACAGATTTTTACTACATTAGAGATTTAAATAATGCAAATGTAAGCGTGGAGGTTGTAACAGGAAATGGCAAGGTACATGAGGAAATCGGAAAGCTTGATTTTATCGACAGCGTGCTAGATTCTCAAACGCTTTCAGTCAAGGCGCGCGCGATTGTGGGAAATGATAAATTTAAACTTCTGCCAAATGAGCTTGTGCGCGTGAATCTCAAAGGTTTTGAAGCCACAGATTCTATCGCAATCCCACAAAGTGCGCTTTTGCAAGATAAAGAAGGAAGCTTTGTGTATCTCTATGACAATGGCAAGGTGAAAAAACAAAGCGTCATTTTAGGCAAGATTCTTAAGAATTCTGAAATTCTTATCCCAAGTGGCTTGAAAAATGGGGATATTATCATCACAACAAATTTAAGCAAAATTCGCCCCGGAATGGAAGTATCCCAACTACCTTCACAACCAACCCAGCCTAGCCAAGCTCTATAAGGAGGGCGCGTATGATTTCACGATTTTTTATCAATCGCCCTGTGTTTGCGATGGTGGTTTCTATCATCATCACAATTGTTGGCTCAATCTCAATTTTTACCCTGCCAGTAGAGGAATATCCACAAGTTACGCCCGTTGAAGTAATGGTAAGCGCAAACTATAATGGCGCAGATGCAGAAACCGTCGCAAACACTGTGGCAAATGTACTAGAAAATAGTATTAATGGCGTGGAAGGAATGATTTACATTAAATCAAGCTCAAGCTCAAGCGGTAGCGTGATGATAAGCGTTTCTTTTAGCAATGATACAAACCCAGATATGGCAACGGTGAATGTCAATAACCGCGTGCAGGGCGTGCTTGCCACACTTCCTGTGGAAGTGCAACGCACAGGCGTTACCGTGCGTAAGCGTAGCTCTACGATTTTGGGCGTTTATACATTGTATTCGGATAATCCAAACCACGATGCGATTTTCATCGCAAACTATGCGTCAATAAATATCGTTGATGACTTAAAGAGAATCCCCGGCGTAGGAGATGTAACTTCATTTGGCTCAAATGACTATTCTATGCGTGTTTGGCTTGATTTAGATAAATTATCACAAAATAATCTCACCCCAGCAGAGATTACAAGGGTTATACAAGAGCAAAACGCGCAATTTGCAGTGGGAAGTTTTGGTAAAGAACCGGTGCGCAAGGAAGTCGCTTTCACCTATGCAGCGACTACGCAAGGACGTTTTATTAAGCCTGAAGAGTTTGGAAATATCATTGTGCGCTCAAATCCCGATGGCTCGGCATTGCGTTTGAAAGATGTTGCAAGAGTAGAACTAGGTGGGGCAGATTATAGTGTAAATGCCTCTTTTAATGGAAAAACCTCAAGTGCTTTTGGAATCTTCGCTCAACCCGGTGCAAACGCGCTAGAAGTTTCTACCGCAGTAGAACAAAAAATGATTGAACTAAGCAAGAAATTTCCAGATGGGCTACATTTTGCAAAGGCTTATGACCCAACAGAGTTTATTTTAATCTCTGTCAAAGAAGTGATAAAAACTTTCATTGAAGCTATCGTGCTTGTGGTGATTATCATCTACTTTTTCTTGCAAAATTTCCGCGCGACGCTTATTCCTGTGATTGCGATTCCTGTTTCAATCATTGGTGCGTTTGGCGGAATGTATTTGCTAGGATTCTCAATCAATCTTCTTTCGCTCTTTGGGCTTATTTTAGCAATTGGGATTGTGGTAGATGACGCCATTATCGTGGTGGAAAATGTGGAGAGAATCCTACACGAAAAAAGGGTGAGCGTGAAAGAAGCCACGATTGAAGCGATGAATGAGATTCAAAGTCCATTGATTGCTATTGTGCTTGTGCTTAGTTCAGTGTTTATCCCCGTAGCATTTATCGGAGGCTTTAGCGGGGAGATTTACAAGCAGTTTGCTGTAACGATTGTTATTTCTGTGGTGATTTCGGGATTTGTTGCGCTCACACTCACGCCCGCGCTTTGTGTGTCGATTCTCAAAGCAAAAGAGCCAAAGCCTTTTTATCTCGTGCGCAAATTTAATGAAATCTTTGATTGGCTAAGTTATCATTTCACGCAAAATGTCGCAAAATCAATCAAACGCGGTGTGTGGTATTTGCTCGTGTTTGCAGCGATTTTAATCGCAACTTTTGGGTTATTAGCCAAACTTCCAACCGGGCTTGTGCCATCAGAAGATAAAGGCTCGCTTATGGGATTCTTGCAACTTCCACCTGCAAGCGCGCTTTCACGCACCACAGATACGGGAATGCAAGCGGTGGGTTTGATTAGAAGCAATCCAAATGTTGAAACTATTATGCTCATTGCCGGTTATGATATGCTTTCTTCCGCACAGCGCACAAGTAGCGCGGTAATGTTTGTAAAGCTCAAAGATTGGAGCGAGCGCAAGGGCGAGGCAAATAGCTCTTTTGCAACCGCTGGAATGCTCACAGGCGCGCTTAATGCAAGGCTTGATGCGATAGGTTTTGTGCTAAATCCCCCAGCAATTATGGGACTATCGCTTACAGGAGGCTTTGAAGCGTATTTACAGGATCGCACAGGCGGGAGCATACAGGATTTAGAGAAATACGCGCATTTGCTTACTTCTGAATTACTCAAGCGCCCAGAAATCTCTATGGCGCGCACATTGCTTGATTCGAATATCCCACAATACCGCATAACACTTGATAGAGACAAAGCAAAGGCACTTAATATCAATGTCGATGATGTGTTTTCCACAATGCAAAGCACCTTTGGGAATTACTACGCAAATGACTTTAACCTCTATGGGCGCACTTATAAAGTCTATGTGCAAGCAGAGAGTAATTTTAGAGAATCCCCAGAGGATTTAAGTCAAGTTTTTGTGAAGTCTGCAAATGACGTGCTCGTGCCTATTAGCTCGCTTGTGAGTTTTGAACGCATTGTAGGTGTTGATGTGATAGATAGGTTTAATCTTTTCACTGGTGCAAAGCTTATGGGTAGTCCAAAGCCGGGCTATTCTAGTGGTGATGCGCTCAAAGCACTAGAAGAAGTGGCTGAAGAGGTTTTGCCTGAAGGCTATACAATAGCCTATACCGGCACTTCCTATCAAGAGAAAAACGCAAGCGGCACAGGCACGCTCGCATTTGTGTTTGGGCTTGTGTTTGTGTTCCTTATCCTAAGTGCGCAATATGAGCGATGGCTTATGCCACTAGCTGTGCTTACAGCCGTGCCTTTTGCGGTGTTTGGCGCAGCATTGGCGACTTATTTGCGGGGATTAAGCAATGATATTTATTTCCAAGTTGGGCTTGTAACGCTTATCGCGCTTGCGGCAAAAAACGCCATTTTGATTGTGGAGTTTGCCGTGCATATACGCGAAAATGAAGGCAAAACCATTGCAGAAGCAGCCATCAAAGCGGCGCGCTTAAGATTCCGTCCTATTGTGATGACTTCGCTTGCCTTTAGTATCGGTGTGTTACCACTTGCGCTTAGTAGCGGTGCAGGCGCGGCTAGCAGGCACGCGATTGGCACAGGCGTGATTGGCGGTATGCTTGCAGCGACTTTTATTGCGACATTCTTTATTCCGCTCTTTTGGAGCTACTTTGCGCGTTTAAGCGAGTGGATTAAACACAAAAGACAGAGATAAACTCATAAAAAAGCGGGGATTCTCGCTTTTTTATGCTTTCTAACTTTCCAAAAACCCATATTCATAGACTTTTGGCTCTATTCTTTTAGCTAATTCTTTTAGGGCAAGATTTAACTCTCCTAGTAAATCCTTATAAACAGAGTCTTTGGCTTTTTGTGGTGGATTCATTTTGCCTTTATCATTAAATCCTTGAAAATATGCTTTTATGTCATAAAGCGAGGCATTTGGATTGTAAGATGTATCATTGCTTGATTGCGTGTGATAGTGTCTAAAAAGCTCTTTTCCAGAATCTAAGACTTCTTGCGCTTCTTGGCTAAAGCAAAGGGGCTTATTAGGGATAAACTTTGTATCATCATCAAAAAGATTTTGTTTTGAAACTTGCTTTGTGGGAGAACCTCGCTTGATTCTACCTTGCAAAAAATCTTGCATAAAATGCGATGTAAGGGCTTCTTGCGCGTTTATGTCCAATTCGGCAAAAGGGATAAAGTGATTTATCCCCTCCTTGCAAGTGATTTTATTCTGTCCGTGAAAAAGCATAAAGGCAAGGCAGTTATTTTGAAATTCTATCTCCTTTTCCCATTTGTTATTTGGATAAAGGAATTGGTCTCTATCATTTATCCAAGTGGCTTTAATGCAATGACGAACGGAGAAATAGACAACCATAGGGATTAAATTACGGGCGGTAATCATATATTTGGTTGCATTGTTTAATGTATTATTTGTATTTATTTTCTGTTTTACAGAAATATATAAATAAGTGTTGTTTTGAAAATCTGGTCCATTATTGCCTGTATATCCCAATATGCAATCATCTTGATATAGGTATTGTGTAATCCATTCGGTAATGCTTTTGTTTGTATGGTTCGTATAGAATTTTTTCTTTCCCAAACTCGCACCTTTTTCATTAAAAATATCTAGGATTATGGTGCTTTTCATTCAACGCCTTTTAGCTAAGTTTATTTATAGAGCTTGGGTAATACTCATCATTTTGGATTTGCGTTAAAGCAGAATCTAAAAGGTCAATTTGTTTGGGATTTGCCCCCTTTAGTCCGCCTATATCACTTAGCATATCATCGTGGATTTTTTGCACTTCCTGTAAGCTTAAATATCTCATTTATTTTTAAGCCTTTCAAATACTAAACGAATCTCTGGGTCTTGTAGTTTGCCTTGTAACTGCTCTCTTACGCTTTCAAAATCACTTTTAGATTCTGGCTCTTTGATAATCTCTAAATCACTTTTTAAGCCTTTTAGGCTTTCAATCACTTGCAAAAGTTTAGAATCTACATTTTCTAGTATCAAAGTCATTTTATCTCCTTTTTTTGCTTAGATTTTAGCAAAAGTTCTTATGTTTTATTCTTTTTTACTTAAATCCCATACAAGAAAACCTATGGGAAAGCTTCCCTTGACATTATCAAAAGTATAAGCTGGGCAGATAAAGCCTTTTAAAAACTTTGCCTTAAACTTCTCTCTAAACTTTACAAAGGCGGTTGCATTAACATATTTAAGCGTTGAAAAACTTGCAAGCTTGCAGTTTGGAATCTCATTATAGATTCTTATAAAAAACTGCGCGAAAAGCTCCCTTATCCCTAAGCCTAAATCTGCATTATCATTCCACACTTTGCTATTGTTAGAAACACCTATTTTATTTTTCCCTGTGCCTGTAACTTGTGTGGGTGTGCCAGCTTCCGCATAAGGCGGGTTGATAAAGATAATAAGCTTTTTGCGTTTTTGCTCATCTTGCAAAATCTCTTGCAGGGATTTTGGCAGTTTGGATTTTACGCAATCTTGGCATTTAGAATCTAGCCCACTTTTTGTGTGTTTGGCACAAGGCTTGTCAAAAAACTCATCATTTAAAAAATCAAATTGAAAAATATGTTTAGAAAGTAAGTTTAGCGTGCCATTTGCACAAAGCTCTTGCATAATCTCCACATCGGATTTATCAAGCGTGGAAGCATACAAAGAGGCGGATTCTGTGAGATTTGCTAGGAGATTGCCAGTCCCTGCGGCACAATCCCAAATATAATACTCGCTTTGATAGTTTTCACCTAAGGCTTTTTCTAGGTAACTTTGGGCTTTATTTACCCAAATTTGCGGGGTGAAAAACGCACCCTTTCGCTCTCTAATATCGCTAGGCACTAGCAAATCTCGCCTATCTATAATGTAGCTCCAATACTCTTCTTTTGGTGGGCGTTCATAGAGATTCCAAAACTCTGTGTGGGCTTGTTGATTATCCTTAAAACTTGCGGTATCTTTTTGTTGTGTCCCCATAAATGTGGTTTGTTTATTAAACTCATAATGCGTTTGTTTTAGCACGACAAAAAGTTTGTCTAAGAGGCTTTGATTTTCAGCGCTAAGTAAATCTGCTAGGTAAAAATCTGCATCTAAAATCCCTGCGCTTTTAGCGAGATTCCAATCAATGCCAATGCTAGGGGCTACGCTTGTAAGCCATTTTTGGTAAATAGTTGTGAAGTTGTTTTTAGTAATAGGAATTTTGGTGATATTTCCATTATTTAATGTGAAGTTTGCCCGTATGAAAGTTTGTAATTCTTTGGTGTCGTTTTTGAAGTTAAATTGCAATTTTTTAGATTCTAAAAGCTCTTTTGTCTTTGTGTGGAGTTGCTGAAACTCTTTTGTGTCGTGGTTGCTTGGGGTTACATTCCAATTAAAATCATTTTGCGTGAAGATAGAATCTAGCTCGTGGTAGGGGATAAAAGCGATTTTTTCGCAATCGAATGCCCCTAAGAAAATAGGTGAGAGATTGTTTTCATAGGTTTTTTCCTTGCCTATGGTTAGGATTAGCTGGACAAAAGATTCTATGATGTCTGCTTTATTGCCCTTTTTGGCTTCTGCCCATAGGAAGTTTATGGGTTCAAAAAGTGTCTTTGTGTCATAGCTTATACAAAAATCAATCTTGCCTAAAATTTGCGTGGAATCAAGATTTTTCAAAAAAGCTTTAGAATCTTTATCAAGCTTAATACATTCACTTTGTGGATTTGGACTAAAAAAATCAGCGGCAACTTTGTTTTTTAACTCTTCTTCGGAGATTTTTAGAGAATACATCGCACACCTTGCGTTGATGAGAATTTTTTAAGGCGGTATTGTAGCTAAATTCAATAAAAAGCATATTTGCAAAAGTTATGTTTGCGGGGCTAGAATCTAAAAATCCCAACCAGCGTGATAGAATCCGCAGAATCTTACCAACCAAAACATATCAAGCATGAACATAAGTCGAAGCGGGATTTACTCCCGAGAAGGCGATACAATTTTAAGGAATAGATTCTATTTTTCATTTTCCCAACGCAGGCTAAATTGCACCATTACTTCGCCATTTTGGCTCACAAGCTCTTTTGTGGTAATGCTTATTTTGTATTCATCACAAATCTGCTTGACAAGGCTTAATCCTATGCCAAAGCCTCCAGATTCTCGATTAAATCGCTCATAACGTTCAAAAATCCGCTCTTTATTTACCACGCCAAGCCCTGCGCTTGTGTTGGCGATTTCAAAAAGTCCAGATTCTAGCTTGAGGCTAATAAATCCGCTTTTTTTGGTGTATTTGATGGCGTTATTTAAGAGATTGTCAAAAAGCGTGATGATTTTTTCCTTGCTAGCGTAAAATTGCGCGGGTTTAATGTCGCTTTGTAGTTGTAATTTTTTTTGGCTAAAAAATGGCGCGAAAAACTCCAAACGCTCATTAAGAAGAGAATCTAGTGCTAAATTACTGCGCATTTGCTCGATGCTGTGGGGGAAGTTTGACGCGACAAGCGCTTGATAGACTTGCCCAAGTTGCAAAGAGGCTAGCTTAATGCGCGCGATTTTTTTCTTATCCTCTTGATTGAGATTGTGTGTTTTTAATGTTTCAATACTCATCAAAATAATACTAAGGGGCGTGTTTATCTCGTGCGTAGCGTCTTTTATAAAAGTATCAAGTTGCTGAATATGCGCGTTTATAGGTTTTAAAAAAAACTTGACAAGCACAAATGCCACCACGCCCATAAGAAGCAAAATCAGCACAAAATACGCACCTAGTTTGAGATTATTTAACATAATTTTAGAATCTACCTTATCATCTTGGATAAAGATTCTATACTTCACGCGTTTATTGCGATGTGGGAAACCCTCAGGGTCTATTATCACCTTATTGCCAATATCATAAATGCCCCTGTTAAATTGCTCTTCATTAGGATTTGCCAAAAGGTTTGAATACAGCACTTCGCCATTGTGATCAAAAATCCCAAAAGACATATCCACGTGATTTTTGAGAATCTCAGGAAGCGCGCTTTGTATTTCAAATTTATATTTTTTAAGAATCTCATTAATTTCAGTTGAAACTTCGCGCAAACTTGCTACTTGCGTTAAGACAATATTGCGCTTTTCTTTTTTGTGTAAAAAATAAAATACCCAACATAAAAGCACAATGCTTGTGCCAAGGTAAAGCGTGAGAATCTTTGCAATCGTCTTTGCGTTAGAACTAACTGACATAGCAATAGCCCTTGTTGTATTGCGTGAGAATCTTTTCCTTGCCGATAAGCTTGCGCAGATTTTTGATATACGCGCGCAGACTTTGCTCACTAGGCTCCTGCCCCAAATCCCATAATTCCTCAAAAATCCGCTCATTTGAAACATAGTGATTAGCATTTTGCAATAAAAGCACTAAGAGCTTGCCCTCTTTTTGCGTGAGTGGAATTATCGTATCTTGCTTGTAGAGGTTTTTGGAGATAAATTCAAAGCGAAGTCCATTGCCTAAATCCTCAAACTCTTCTTTTTTGTGAGAAAATGTGCGTTTTAGCAGTGTTTGAATGCGTAAATTTAGCTCTAAGAGCTCAAAAGGTTTTTTCAAAAAATCATCGCAACCGACATTGTAGCCTTTTTGCAAATCTTGCATACTTGAAAGAGAGGTGATGAAAATGCAGGGCGTATCTTTGCGCGCTTGACGCAAAAGTTCTAAGAGTGAGAATCCGGGATTCTCTAGCCTTTCACTTTCTTCGCAAAGATTTGCAAAATCTTGCCCCAAAGGCACTTTGACATCTAAAAGCCAAAGGTCAAAATTCTTTTGGTAGGCTAGCTCTAGCGCGTTTGAAGCGTCCTCACACAAAGTTACTTCAAAGCCCTGCTCCTCTAAAAACTCACAAAGAATTTCAGAAAGCACAAAATCATCTTCTAAAAGTAGAATCCTTGTCAAACTCACTTCCTTGTAACAGAATTAAAATCACAAAGAATTGTAGCTTCAAAATGCGTAAGCTTTGTGAAAATTATTTATTTTTAACAGAATTTAAGTGCCAAACTTTTATAGCCCACGCCTTAAGTAAGAATTTTGGAAGGATTGCAAGTGTGGCGCTTGAGATAGTTTTTAAAGACGACTCGATTAAAAAAGGACAACTAAATCTTAGGCATACAAAAGATGGCTGGAAAGTCCTCCTAAAATAGGGCTTTAAATTTATAAAGTGAAAGCGCGCGAGAATGGATGCCAAACAAAAAGATTCTCAACTTCTGTTTTACTCAAAAAGCCTGTGATTGTCGGGCTTTTTGCACTAGGAGTCTGCTTTGGTGCGTTGCGCTATTTTTCTACTTCCATAAACTCCCAAAATACCGATGAGCTTCCCACGCTTTTTGTCTCTCAAGCAATGGAGATTCTCCCTAAAAATGCAGAATCTGGTGATTTTATCCTACGCAAAGGGCGCAACACAGAAAGCGTGGTCATCGCGCATTTAAGCGATTCGCTTTTTTCACATATTGGAATGATGATTTCTACAAATCCATTTTTGATAATCCACGCCACCACTGATGATAATCCAAACTTCCCAAATCAAATCATTATAAGCCCATTAGCAGAGTTTTTAAATCAAGGCAAGATTTTTGCACTCTCAAGATTGAAAGCCCCACAAAGCATACGAGAAGTGCTAGTGATAGATTCTAAAGAATATTTGCACCGCGCTTTTGTGCTTGATACAAGCGATTATAAGCTGTATTGCACGAGTTTTTTAGAATCTCTGATTGCAAAGCACATGCCAATTTCTTTGCCTTATACGCAAATTGTTGCGCCTCTAGTTTCTGGGGAATATTTATTCCCACAGGCTTTTTATGAAAGCGGTGATTTTGAAAAAATTGTGCCAAGAAAATTTTAAGAAAAACCAGCCACGATAAGTTTTGGACAAATATTACAAAAAAATGGAAGCTGTGGCTTAAGGATTCTGTTCCTTTAAATAGTACGTGAATCCCGCTTCGGCTCCGCTTTGCGCGCATACTTAACGCGTTTATATTGATTAGGTTTATAGATTCTGCAACGCTTTTTTAGATTTCTTAAAGAATCTAAATATCCAAATTCTCTTCGCAGGCAAAGCTTTTAGTTTTGGAACTTAACCATATAAAATTTGATGTGGGTAACACAACAATATTTTAATGGGGATTTGAGTGGGCATTTTTATCAATTTTGTAATTTACTGCCTATTAATTATAATTTATCTCAAAACAAGCAAAGAAAGATTCAAAAACTAAGAGATTCTGCTATACAAGCTAAACATAGTGGTGATGAAAATTGTATTAAAGACTTATTCGAATGAGACTAGAATCTATTCTCTACATATAAAGTGGAAAAGTGCAAGGCATATAACATCAAAAAATGCTTTAGGTATTAGAGTTTTGGTAGCTTGTAGGGGTTTGCCACCTTTTTAGCGTTGGGAACAATTTGGTGCAGTGTGCTTTCATTTGTGCGTTGCTCATTCCAGCTTGTGCGCCAGAGCACATTTCTATGTATTCTTGCATAGAAATGTGCTCTATAAATTCACCATTTTCATAGTAATATTTGCAATAATCAAGGTTCACGCTTCCATCTTTTTCTAGCCTCATTTGCTCCTGTGAGCTTAGGGGCATACCGCAACTTTGATAGATTATATTTTGCATAAGAATCCTTTGTGAAGTTTGCTTGACGCTCATTTTCCTAGTTTAATGCGATTTACCACCATAGCGATAAAAACGCGCTGATTGCCTTAATATTCTTGTTGCTTCTCTAATGCCTGTCTAATCAGCCCCAGAAAATAGGGCAAGTCCTGCATATTGTCTAAGGTTACTTGCGTATCGCCAGTTCCCCATTTGCTTATATTTGAAATATCTCTTGCCAATTCTCTTGGGTCGTTTAATTCATCAATGGGGATATTTATGTTTAGTTTCAATTCTTTTTTCAAAGGAATAACACACAAAAAAGTACCATTAGAACCATAGTTAATTGTTTGCTTTAAAATTTTTTCTTCTATATATTCATCAAGGGCTAAAACTTCTTTTCGTAAAGCCTCAAATAATTCTTTACTCTTACCACTTGATAAAAATTTATGGGATTCTAAAGTATAGATAAGTCCACGTTGTCTTTTAGCTCTTCTTGCGCTTTCTAAAATCTCTTTATCAACCTCTGGATATGTCCAAATTTGCAAAGCATCTTTTGCTAATTCTTCTGTTCTTTGTTTAATGCTTTCTTCATTCCAAGATTCTATATTTTTTAATCCTTGATTTAATCTTAAAGGGCTTTGCTTAAACCCACCTTTCATATTTTGTTTTTTCTTAAAAGGCGCGTTGGAGTATTCAGAGTTATAGCCTGTAAGTGTGAGGTTACCTAAGGTATGCAAGTATTTTTCGTGGATTTCTTGCCAATCTTGTCCAAGCTCTTTTTGCCACTCTCTGCTATTATCAATGCTTTGAGGCATAATGTGCTCAAAGCTGTATGCGTTTATGCTTACCTTTTCTTTTCTGTCAAGATTTTCTAATTTATCAAAGAAATAGTTTTTCTTGTTAAATTTATAGAAGTTCTCTTTGCTAATGAGTGCTTCATAGAATTTTGTATCATTTGGAAAGATTGCATTACTTCCTTGGATGGCGAAATATTCCTTAACACTTTCAAGATATCGCTCTTTGTTGATATTTTTAGCAAAAGAAGCAAAAAATTTGTTCATAGCATTTGTAGAGATTCCACAAACTGATCTTCTTAAAACATAGCTTTCTATGAGCTTTAAGATTTCTAAAAAATCCGTCCTGCTTAAAGTCCCTCCATCATAATCCCCATAAAGTTCAAGCAAAAAAGGATATGCCACTTCACACTCTAATATTTTTAAAACTTTAAACCTACTTTTAAGCTCTTTATCCTCCTCTTTGTCAAAAGCCATAGTGCAATAAAAATGCGCATATTTTTGCAAATCAAGCAGTAAGTCCTCTGTGCTGATATTTTGCTTTTGCGTATACTCTTTAAAATTGTCATAAATCCTATCAAGGTTAGGAATATTGCCCTCCAATTTTATGGTGAGATAATGCCTTACAAAATAATCAAAACTTTGTTTATCTGGCTTATTTTGTGTGAGTTTATTAAAATTCTCTCCAAATTCAAGCTCCATAGCACGCCAATATTTTTCATAAAATACGTTTTGCTTCTCTGAGGATAAATCCATTAAAACATAATTGCGTATCAAATCGCTTTGGGATAACTTCCTGCCTGTGGAATTCATACTCTCAAAAATCAGTTGCGGGTCGTCTTTGCCTCGCTCAAGTGCTACATCAATGATTAAAAGCTTATTAATGCCTTTGCAAATGCTTTCTAATTTGTCTTTATTTTTTTCTAAATTTTTTTTAAAAAACTCAAAATTCTCTTGGATTTTCCTTGAGATTTCTTTGGGTTTTGCTTTGTCTTTATCTATTAGTGCAATAAGTGTGTCTTTATCTTGTTTTGTGAGGATAAGTTTGTATTTTTTCTCATTTTTACCATATTGATTAGTGAGATAATAATCTCTAATTTCGTCTTGAGAAAAACCTTCAATTTCATCGTTTGTAACCTCTCTTAAAGCTTGTAAAAGCAGTGTTAAAGTAGTAAGTCTTTG
This sequence comes from Helicobacter himalayensis, assembly GCF_001602095.1. Taxonomy (NCBI): domain Bacteria; kingdom Pseudomonadati; phylum Campylobacterota; class Epsilonproteobacteria; order Campylobacterales; family Helicobacteraceae; genus Helicobacter; species Helicobacter himalayensis. The sequence continues at coordinate 1,741,767 of NZ_CP014991.1, forward strand.
TTGCCCATCTATGACTAAGAGTTGTTGTGTAGAGCTTTGATGGTAAATGTTATCGTGTATATAAACAACAGAGCCTATAAAATACCCCCCCCCCTCATTATTTGCGCCAATCTTTTTAATATCCTGCCACAATTTCTCACAATCCTCTTCATCCCAACTATAAGTCCTTTGATATACAGGAATGATAAATTGTGTGCTTGGATTGCTTAAAAACTTTAAAAAATTTACCGCTTCTGCTTTCATTTTTTCTCCTTTTCTCCTTACTTGCTTTTAATATTCTATCAAAAAAACAAGTTAAGGAATGCTTATATTTTTTGCATATGAGTTACTTAACTTCGCTTTTTCTATCTAAAAGGGATTTTAGAATCTCAAATAATTTAAGTTTCTTTTGCAAATAAAAGTTGTTGATTGTATGTTAGCATAAGATTTTGTTTGTCTGTGCCGTATTTAATATTTATCATTTTCACAGCACACTTTATTATTGTTAAAGTCTGTAAAAATCGCATCATTATTATTGAAGCTTAAAAGCACATTTGCATTATTATTCTGTGTGATTTGCGCGTGAGAGTAGGCGTCAATATAAACAAGATTTTGCCAATTATCAAAGATTTGAAACTCTAAACGATTTTTTTGCAAAGCAGAGTGGCACGATATGATGAAGTTCAAAGCCTTTTGTTTTTGCAACATTATGCTCCGTAAAATAACATTGTTTTTGCACCAAAGAGCGTTTAAGTTTCGCACTATTTTCATAAATGCCTTCTTTACCTATGCGTATATAAAGCTTTTCTTCTTTTTTGTTCCACTCAAAATATGCCATTTGTGTTAAAAGGGTTAAAATTTGTTGTGTTTCGTTTATCCAATTATGAAAATCCCTTTTTTGTGTTTTATCGCCACTAGAATTTAAGGGATTGCAATAGGCTTTTATTTTTTCTATTAAAAACTTTTGAGAAAATTTGCTTAAAGTGCGAAACTCTTTAATAAATTCTATAATTTCTTCGCGTTCATAAATATGAGAATCCAATGCTTGATAAACAAAAGTGCCAAAAAAGAGTAGTTCATAGATTGTGAGATAAGGCTTATTTAGCTATAATATGATTTGTAGAATCTAAAGCCCTTGTATAAAGAATATTCTGCGTAAAAATATCTTTAGCTAATAATAACTCTATGGCGAGTTGGGTTAAAGCAATATATTTTTTGCTTCCATTTTCAAAAGAATTTAAAGCCCTTTTCTTAGCATTAAACCTATTGATTAAACCCATTCTGTGTATATCTACAAAAATATTTTTGCGCAAAGAATCTTGAGTGCTACGTCCCATTTTTGAAGCTATATTATGCGTAAGTTGTGCATACATTTCCTCCCCATTGATGTTTTGGGGTCGTTTGCTTAAATCTGTGGTGCGGATTTGCAATAATTTTTTGCCACAAAGATTATAAATTTCTTGCAAAATAATAAGGATTTCATTTTGTGTGTAACGATTATGTTGTGAAATTTGCACCCCGCGATAATTTGCGCTTTGCGGTCTTTTGACTAGAAAGAATTTAAGTTCTTTTTCCTTGTGATATGCGACTAAAACACAATCACAAGAGAGCCATTATTAAAGAAAACTCTGCATATTGAATGCTTCCATTTTCCCTGCCCTGCCTTTTCTCTGCTTTGAATGTAGCTCTAAGTTTTGAAAGGCGTTTTTTGCTTATGATAATCCCAAAGAAAAATGCGCTAAGCATTAGTTTCGCGCAAAATCCGACACAAAACACAAAAATAGTATTTCAAATAACACGACACTTTAAAAATGCCACGCGCATTATAACGCGTTTTTTTGTAAATCTTGCAAATTTTGCAAATTTTGGCTGGGTTTTTGCAAATCGTGTAAAAAAGGTGGTTCGCGCGTGTAAAAGGGGCGTTGTTTTGGCTTGTAAAAGGTAAGGCGTGGGCGTGGCTTTGGGCGTTGCTCGCGGGTTTTGTCTCTTGGTAGGGCGTTGCTGGCGCGCTCTTGTAATCGTGGCTGGGCGCGTGGCTTGTTTCTCGCGTTTGCTCGGGCTTCTCAAGCTCTTGCGGGCTGGCGTGGCTTTGTTTATTGGTATGGGCGGGCTGTTCTTGGTAATCGGGTCGGGCTTTTGTCTCTCGTTGCTGGCTGGGTTTTGGCTGTGTAGTTTGGCTGGGCTGGCGTGGTTTCCGCTTCCGCTCTCGCGCCTTGTCCTCGCCTTGTTGTTTTTGCATTCTTGCACTGCAATTTCTTTTTTTAAAAAAAACAATTTCCCTGCAAAATATCCCATAAAAATTGCTTGACAATTTTTATTAAAAGCCCTCTTTTCAAAATCTCCAAAAAATAAAGCCCGCGTTTTTCGTGTGGGCTTGTCTCGTGTGGCTGGTCGGGGAGATATGCTGGGGGGGTAGGAAAATTAAATTGTGGGTCGCGGGTAAATCTTGCGGGTTTGTGCGCGCGTTCAATATGCGGGGGGGGGGCTGGTTTTTTGTGGTGGAATGGTGTAAAGTCGTTTGCTTGCAATGCGGGCGCGGGTGTGTTTTCGCGTGGGCTTGCAAAATGTGCGGGGTGCAATGCGGGCGCGTCTCTGCGTTGCGGGTGCGGGCGCGGGTGTGTTTTCGCGTGGGCTTGCAAAATGTGCGTGGTGCAATGCGGGCGCGTCTCTGCGTTGCGGGTGCGGGCGCGGGTGGGCGAAAGCGCGTTTCAATATGCACGCGCGGGGGTCTCGTGGGCTTGCAAAATCGGTAAGCTTGTGGCGCGTTCAAAATGTGCGGTCGTGTTCAAAAATATGCGTGCGCGCCCTTTTGCAAAATCTCCGCGCCCTCACACCTTTAAAGCTCTCGCGTCTTAAAGCCCGCGCATTTGGCGTTGGCTTGCCTCGCCTTGTTTTAAGATATTTCGCTACTGCTTAATATAACTGCTCTGCGCTTTAAGTCCTTAAGCTCTTTATTCTCTTTTCACAAACTCTTAAACGCCACTCATTCACACTCACCCAGCCTGCTAAAACAATCAGCATTACAATTCTATACTCATTAAAAACTCCTTAGCTATAATAAAAAAGCACAATGACCCTCTTTAAAGAGGGTTTGCCTAGCTTCCAAAAAGCTTTGCTAAAGCTAATATATAAAACAATCTGCAAGACAAGCGCAATTAATCTTAGCTTTTTCATTGTGCATTCTCCTTTTACTCAAAATTTAAATTACTTAATTTTGTCAATAATTTATAATTAAATTAGTTTTGTAAGTGGCGTTATATGGAAAATGTAGAGTTCGAAAACAAGCTTAAAGAGTTGGGATTAAGTAAAAAAGAGTTTGTAAAAATTGTAGGTATGCCTTACCAAACGCTTATGAATTGGCGCGCTAAAGGTCAGACACCGATTTGGGTGGATTCTTGGCTAGAATTTTATACAAAAGCAAAAGCCTTTGACGCGTTGCTTGCTTTTCAATCGCGCCTTATGAATAAATCTTAAAAGCTTTTTTAAGGCGCGCGATTGACAAACCGCGCTTAAATCCTTATTCCTTGCTTGTAAAAATTCCTATTGTAGCAAAGTCTTGGTTAGAAAATGGGCTTAACGAGCCTGATTCTAGGCTAAATTTACCCTTTGCCACTGACAAGATTCTATCTGCTCCGCATACGACTTTACGCCCTGCGTCTTGTGTATCATCAATGTAGAAATTTACCGCGTTGCTTCCAGCCATTACAATCGCACTAGCTCCTATCAAAGCACCGATACTTACAGCTTGCGTTCCTGTGTAGAAACTTGGCGGGGTGATTTTTGTTACATTTTGTGTGTCGATATTTTTATTAAAATCCTTATCGCTTACATCGCTATTTAGCATTCCCACTTGCATTTTTGTCCAAACACCCATATCAAGCACAGGGCATCCATCTATCATTCCGACAAGTCCGGTAAAAAGGTTATTTTTCTCGCCTCTTTCGCCAGCACTTGCTTGCATAGTTATCCATTCTTTATCGCTTTTTAATTGTTGGATTTGGTGAGATTCTAGCAAAATAATGTAGCTATTGTGCATAATGCTTAAACCGCCTTGCTTAACTACATCGCTTTTAATTGGTTTAAAAGGGAATGCTTCCTTACCATTTACGCCGATTCCAGCCCTTGCCATAAAAATCGCCCTGCGTAAAAGTTTCACACTGCATACATCGCCAGCCTGAATACTTTTTGTCATTGTTTCGATATTTTTATTAAAAGCCTTAAAGCCTGTCGCTTGGTCTGCTACCACTGCATTTGTGAAGTCGTTGCACAAATGCGCGACAATGTATCTGTCTCTTTTATCCGCGCACCATTCTCCTAAAGAATCAACTGCCTCTTTAACAAAATCAATACTTTGCATTTTAGAATATTGCTTAATCGGGCTTTTAAGCGCGTTTCCGATTACTTTGGGGTAAATCGTTTGATTAAGAATTTCTAGCTCGTCGTAGTTTGTTTCTAAATCTGCGTTGCCCTCTACTCCATCGCCACTTAGCTTATTTTTTAGTCTCGGTCTGTAAGGCTGGTCGTTAGTTACTTCAAAATGCCTTACGCCTCTATCGCCCCCGCGTCCTGTAAAGCTTGCAAAAGGGCTTTTAAGCCAACTTAATCGCTCGATTTCCTGCCCGACTTTTACGCTAATATTTGGGTCGCTTTTCAATCCGCTATAATCAATCGCATTCCAATTTAATCCGCTCATTTTTAAAAACTCCTCTTTAAAATTTAAAATCTATTTGTAGGCAAAGCCTCTGCCTCGCCACCTTGTTGCGTGTTTGTAGGATAGCCACTTACTTGCTTTGGTAAGCTTTCACCGCTTTCCTCACTTTGCCCGCTCTTAAGCTCTAAAAGCGTCTCTAAAAGTTCATTAGGGTTTAACTCTTCTAGCTTGTCTTGCATAGATTTAGGCAAATCCTCTAAATAAAAAGCTATAAGTTCCTCGACATTTACATTTGGGTGCTTGCTTTCAAACTCTTTTTTAGCTTGTAGCAAGCCTTGTAATTGTTCCTCTTGTGCTAATTGTGTTTTCGCACTTCCTAAAGCTTCTTGTTTATCTTGTATCTGCGTTTTAATTTGCTCGTTTTGCATTTGCAAGATTTTTTCAAAAAACTTCTCTTTATCATCAAAAAAAAGCTCTTCTAAGCTCGGGTTATTTTCCACTTCTTTGGCGCAAAATTTCGCAAAGTCCTTTTCAAAACTTTGCATATTTTGTTCAAGCTCGCTTTCTAGCTTGCTAACAATCTCGCGTGAGTTTTCTAGCTCTTGCGTCTCCTCTTGCAGAGCGGGGTTTTCCTCGCTTTCCCTCTCCTCTAAAAGTTCCTCTTGCATATCTCTTTCCTTAGAGTTCTAAAATCGTTGTGCTAGGTAGATAATAAGCAATGCGTAAATTTGCGCCACCTCCTACGTCCCTATTAACTGATGTTCTTACCCAAATTTCCTCGTTCTTGGTAGTTGTAAAAACTTTATTAATAATATGCGTGCCAACTACTGAGCAATCAATACCACTTGCTAATGCTGTCGGGTCATTTGCGTAACCAATATCTGCTAAGCTACCTTGCGCGTTTGCCTCCTCTACTTCAAAGCTAATGTGCGTAACTTCTGCATTTTCCGGTATCACCACAACAGCCTCGTTAATATCTTTGGTAAAATAAATTGTATTTTTAACAAGGTATGTTAAAAAATGGACTCTTTGTTTCATTCCTGCTCCTTTTTTTTAAGATTTGCGCATTATGTAAAATTTTTAATTTTTTTATAAGGGTTAAAAAATCTAGCCCTTTACACTTTGTCTAAAATAAGTTTTAATTCTGCTATGCTAAGGTTGCTTAAGTCGTTGATATTGTCTTTTTCATTTGAGATATTTTTACCATAAAGTGCGTTTTGCATATTTATAAAAAGATTTGCGCATTTTTCTGCACACGCTACAATTAAAGGCTCGTTTTGTGGCTTAGGCTCTCTTTGGTTATAAGCTTGCAATCTTAAAAGTGAATCCTTTGCAATCACCGCGCTTAAAGCGATGTTTTTTTGTATGTAGTTTAGACTCATCACTTGCACTAAGATTTCATCTACACTACTTTCTAATAAATTTGCCCTTATTGTGTCTTCTAGCTCTATATCCACAAGCTTAGAATTTATTTCATTTTTAAGCTTGATTTGTGCGATATTAAGCACTTTATTTGCATTTTCTTTAAAAATAGGATTTTCTTTTGTCGGTATATCTTTCACCGCGCCACCCTTTTCCCACTTTTCACTTTTCACCCAGTGGGCTAAGGTTCGATAACTGACCTTAAAATGCTCTGCGACTTCTTTTATACTTAGATTGTGAGTAAGATAAAAAGCCTTAATTTCGTTTTTATTAGCTATCACTTAATATTCCCTTACTATTCCTAACACTTCCCTTAGTTTTTCCTCGTAAAAAGGTGGGTAAATTGTGTAGCTTAGTTCCTCGTTATTTTCATAAACTTCGCAAAATTCCTTTATGAGCTTTCTTTGTTTAAAAGAGATTTTAGAATGAAAATGCCCTTCTTGCATATAGAAGTCTAAATAAGTTATGTTTAGGTTTTTAAAATCATATTTTTGCACTTCGCTTAATGGTAAAACGCCACTGCCCTCATAAATAAACACTTGCTTACAATCATCTATAAAAGCCCTTATATATTTGTCTGTTGTGGGGACAAAGTGCGCTTTATTAGCTTCTAAGCTTGCGATATGCTCTATTTTCCCATATCTATTGTGATAATAAATTTTTGCGTTTTTTTCAAAAATCACCTCTCGCATTCCCTTTCTCCTTTTAATAATACGCGCTTAAAGTAATAGAGCCTTTAAAGGGGCTGTCGCTTGCTTGATGATATGAGAAAGTAATTTGCGCGCTTTGATTTGGTTGCAAGGTTAAAATATATGTAACCTTTTCGCCCTCTTGTCTGCAGTGCGGGACTGCGTTATGACTCCACGCACCTATGCTTTCTCTTTGTTCTTTTTTATATTTAATGCCTAAGAATCTTTTTCTATGTTCCCACCTGTGAATCCCGCGACTTGCAAGGACTTGTCCCGCTCTTGTGCCTGCGCCTCCGCCTGCCATTAAAATTAATCTATTGTTATGAAGTAGGGTTATATTTGTGCCTAATCTGCCTGCGTTTGTGTATAAATATTGTGTGTAAGTAATATTTGCGTCCCAAAGTCTCGGGCTTTCGTAGCTTGTCGGGTTTGTGTCTCCACTGCCTGCATTAAGCGCGCATACTACATCAACAGAATACCTGTTAGGATTGTTAAAATTTATTACTTTAGGCGCGTTTTGTGTATGTGTATAATGATAAGTCCAAAGCCTTTTTTCATCATTATTTCCGATAAATCGTTTTTCAGTGCGTGGAATCATTGCGAGTTCCTTTAAAATTTTAAAGAAACTCTAAAATATTTTTTAAAAAATTATAAGGGTTAAATTTTTAGCACTCTAACTTATCAATTTGAGCTAAAAGGGCTTTGTGTATTTCTTTAGCGTTCTTATTTTTGCTTAAATCAAATCCCGCTAACTTCGCATAATATAAAAAATCATCATAATCGTTTATTTTTATTTCTCCCATATCAAATACTTTTGGTGTATTGTGCGTTAGCTCTTGTTGTGTTATAATCTCTTTAGAGTTGAAAGGGAGAGTCTCCCCTTTTGTAAAGTCGCTAGCAGTGGATAAACTTAGCGACTTCTCGTCATAATAAGCTGTTACTATCCACTTATTTGTTGGCTTACCTTTCCAATTTGCCTTTAATCCTACTCTAAACCCATCTTTTTTAATCGTTAATCTACCTAGTCTATCTTTTTCTATTTCACCTTGTGTGATAATCTCATTGAGTCTTTGGGGTATATTTTCAAACTCGCTTCCGTGCTTATCTATTATATGCGCTAGTCCATAGCCTTTGTGGTTAGCCTTATCTGTAATCTCTCCCCAAACAATGCTAATGTCTCCGCTTCCGCTTAACTCTTCTAAGTCTTTGCGATAAAACGCGCCTTGCACTTGCCCCTCTTTTGTGCTTAGTAAGTGCTTGAGTGCCTCTGCGCCTTTGTGGTAAAATTCTGCATAGTTTGTTCCAAAGTCTGCAATTATTCCCTCGCGTCTCTCTAGCTCTTTTAAAATACTTTGTATCTCTGCTAAATCCTCTTTTGTTACACTTCCGCTTCCCACTTTGCTATAAATCACTTTATCTTTTTGCAAGGCTTGTAAAACTTCGCCCGCGTTTAAAAGCTCTGTGTTTTGGCTTTCAATTTCCGCGCGTTTGTGTATAATCTCGTCTTTTAGCACACTTTCATTACTTGCAAACTCGCTTATATCTCTTTTTACTTCATCATTTATAAAGGCTTCGCCCTTTGGATTTATCGGGCTTTTGGGACTTGGCGTTGTAAATGTCGGATTGTCTAATATATCCAAAGTTATCGCTCTTGGGTATTTTAGCTCTCGCACTGCTTTTTTTAAGTGAAACAAAACCGCGTCTTTATCTCCAATATAAGGCACTCTAAAGAAAAGGCCTTTAAAAAGTTTATTAGTTAAAAATACTCTTGCCCTGCCCTCTAAAGTCGTGCTTAAAGCCCCGTTCCCGCTTGCGCTTTTATAGCCTTTTGCTCCGCTTATTTTATTTGCAAATTGATAAATATTTGCAAGTTCTTTAAAGATATTAAGCGCGTTTTGTGCCTTTGGGTGTAAAGGCAAGGCTTCTAAGCTCTCAATATCTTTTAAGGCTTTACTTAGATTGATTGTGCTAATTCCATTGTTGCTTTTTATATGTCTTTCAAGCGCGCGGAAAATCATTAAAGTCTGCGTTGCTTCTTGCATTTGTGGATTAAACTTTGCAAAAATCGTATTTTCTAGCCCTTGAATTGAATTTACCCACTGCTTATCTAGCACTGCATTTTTCCACTCTTCAATGCTTCGCATAGAATTTATTGTGCTTTTTTTAGGCTTATCTAAAAAAATTGCTTTTGTAAGCTTATCATTTAATCGCTTCTTTATGTCTGCATATTCGCTGTTTGCTTTTCTAAAGTTTGTCAATAACGCCCTTAAGCTTTCCTCTTGTTTTGTTAAAGAATCTGATGTTTTTTGTGGTAAAATGGTGGTTGTCGGGTTTGTAGAGAATAGTTCTCCTGCATAGCGTTCGCTCTTAGTAGAGTCGATACCCTTACTAAGCCCGCGCTTTTTATAAGAGCTAATTATCCAAAAAGGCGTTTTTTGTCCTTTCCAATTATCCCTTAATCCTACGATTTCATCTTTTAAAATAATATTTGGTCGCCCTTTGTCATCTACAAAAAAACTTCCCTTGTTTATAATATTTTCTAAATTTTGTAAAACTTCGGGGTGATATTTAGCAATTTTGCTTAAGCCATATCCATCACTTCTCCCGCTTCCCTCTTTTCCCCAAACAATGCTAATGTCTCCATTTCCGCTTAACTCTTCTAAGTCTTTGCGATAAAACGCGCCTTGCACTTGCCCCTCTTTTGTGCTTAGTAAGTGTTTAACTGCCTCTGCTCCTTTGTGGTAAAACTCTGCGTAATTTGTTCCAAAGTCTTTTGTTAAATTATCTGTGTTAAAATGCGCGTTGGTGTTAGTCATATGGCTCTCAAAGCTTAGGCTTGGGGTTTCGTGTCTGGGACGTAGGCTGTGGGACAACACCTCAGAATCTAGATTGGAGGTTGGAGATTTCACAGGCTTTTTAGCCTCGCCTGCCTGCACTCTAAGTTCTCCTATAATGTGTGCGCCTTTTTGTATTTCCTCTGCTTTTAAAAGCTCTTTTTGTATATATTCTATATCTCTTGTTTTAAAGTGTGTAATAAAAGTCTTGTCTTTGTCTTTTGTAACTAAAAGATAAAAATAAGGGTCGCTTTTGTTTCCCTCGTCTTTAAACTTCTTAAGATATTTTGTTTTGTTATCTGTTACATATTGTATATGTGGATTCTTAATCGTGGTGTCTAATAAATCAAAAAGTCCCTCGCGCGTCAGCGCGTCCGCTCTTGTGCTTAGATGTTGTTTTAAGTTTTGCACATTATCAAATCTAGCTAAAAGCTCTTGTATTTGATTAGAATCTAAATCTTTTCTTGTGATATTTTGCGCGTTCAAGCTTTCAAGCGGGTTAAAATCTTGTTTTGTTAAAGAATCTGATGTTTTTTGTGGTAAAATGGTGGTTGCAAGTTGAGGGCTTGGATTATCTTTAATCGGCTTGGCTGGGGTTGCGATTCCCTCTAGAGTCTCGGCTACTTTATCACAATTTGTAATATCTCTTATTATCTTGCTTAGTTTTGTAGTTGGGTATCCTGTAATATTAATTTTATCGTTATCTTGCGTTATAGCAATATAATATAAATCCTTGTTTTCTTTGTGTTCATAAGCCTTAATGTATTCTTTTCTCTCTCCTTTTGCAGTAGAAGTATTTAAGATAATATGCGGGTTTGTCTTTGTGTCTTCAAAAAGCTTTAAATAATATTCCCTTTGTGCTTTATCTTGCTTGCTACTAAAATGCGCTGTAAGGTTTTCTAAATCTTGCGTGCTTATTTCCTTAGGCATTGGGTCGGGTTGTATAGTTTTAAGCTTTAAAATCGCTTCTTGTTTATCAATGCTTAAAGCCTTAAATTCCTCGCCTTTAGTGTAAGTTTCAATCGCTTTGCTTCTTTTCTCTTGTGTTTTTAGCTCTTTATTCTCTTTTATCTTTGTTAAATTATCTGTGTTAAAATGCGCATTCCCTTGCGCATTATTTAGTCTCAGCTTTGCAATCTTTTTTTCTATCGCGTTGCTTATGGTTGTATCTATCGCGTCTTTTAATAATCCCATACTTTCATCGATTCTAAATTTCTTTAAAGTGTTAGGATTATCATTGAAATTGCGTAAGATTTGGTTTAAGTCCTTGCGCTTTTCTAGGGCTTCTTTTATGGTTATGTCGCGCCCTTCTAGGTTTTTTACTTCGTTTATTAAAAGTTTTGTTATATCGCTATTTATTCCAAAATCTTGCAAGGCGGTGTCTGCAAGTTTTTTAAAAGGGCTTAGCAAATCTAGCTTTTCTCCATCTAGTCCCTCTTGCAACTCTTGCACTGCTTTTTTATATTGGTTTTTTGCCTCTTGTTCTGCTTCTTGCACTGCTTTTTGAAACACTAAAGGAAGTTTAGGGTTTTGTTCATCTTTTACAAAAGCTTTAGCAATTTCTTTCTCGTAGTTTTGTGAGAGTGCTTTAAAGTCGTTTGTCATTTTATCTAAAGCTTCGCTTAAAATCCTTGCTTCTACATCATCAAGTTGCCCTGCTAAAGAATCTGCTAAATCTTTGTTGCGTAAAACATTTGCTAAGAGTTCCTCGCGTTTGTATTTCACGCCAGAATTTTGCGCGTTTTGATTATCTATAAAGTTTAAAGGCAACTTTTCCTTTATCTTGTCTAAGATTTTTTTAGTTCCGCTTATGTCTTTAAACTCTTCTCTTATTTTTACATCGCTTTGGGATTGTAAAAACGCCTTTGTATTTGCCTTTCTTTGCGCTTCTTTTGTGTGTTTTTTTAATGCTCTATCAATCGCGCCGATATTCTGCCCGCTTAAAGTCTCACTAACTCTGCCTAAGATATTACCGACTTGCTCTTTATTATCACTTGGTAAAATCTTTGTCCAGCTTGTATTTTTAACGCCCTTAACTACCGCGCCTACGCCTTGAAATACCAAATCGCCCGCGATATTAAAGCCCGCTTCTTGCGCGCCGTGCAAAAGGGCTTGAGCAATAGAAAAATCTTTATTTTCAAAGTATAAATCTGTTAAAATACTATCAACTGCACCACCTGCAAAGCCACCTATCGCGCCCCCTGCTATCATTCCACCAACGCCCTTTTTTGCGCCTTGCATTGCGCCTGCGATTCCTAAAGCGAGCGAGCCTTTATTATCCTTTATCACGCCTATTAAAAAGTCGTTAAAATTTTCATCAACTGCAAACACCTTGCCCTCTTTGACAAAGTAAAGATTATTTTGATTATATGCAATTGCGTCAAATCCAAACTCTTTTGCAATCACTTCATAATCTTTTAAAGCCTGTGCTTGTTTTTCCTCTAATGTTTCACTATTCCACAAATCCCTTAAAAACTGCTTACTAGGTAAAATATTCTCTAGCATTCGCGTGGCTTTTATTGCATTAGAGCTTAATTCCTCTGCGCGCACTAAGTTTTGAAACTGCGCATATTCCTCGCTTTCATCTTTAAAAAGCGTGCTAAAAAATCCTAATTTGTCTTTTATAATCTCCTTATCCTCTTTTCCTAAACTCTCCAAAGGCTTTTGCGCTTTAAAAAGTTCATAGGCTTTCACTGCCTTATCTAATTCCTCTTTTGCACCATTATTATTTGTCAAAATGTCTTTAGCTAAACTTAGCGTGCCTCTTTCATTGTAAAGCACATTACTTAAAGCGGGCGCGCTTATTCCTCTTTTTTCAAGCTCTTTGCTATCGATACCCGCTTTTTTTAGCGCGTTAAAAACTTCCTTGCCCTTTTCTTGCTTTTCTTTGTAGCGCGCGTTATCATATCCTACAACACCGCTTAAAATATCGCTTGCAATATCCTTGCCCTTTTCTGTTATGCTTTTTTCTTGCTCCTCTCTTTCGTAATCTTTTAGTTTTGAAATCGCGCGATATTGGCTTGCCTCTTTGCTTAGCAAAGATTCTAAACTTTGGCTTGGATTGTTTAGATTTACATTAAAAGCGGTATTTTTTAAGCTTTGGTAAGTTTGTTTAATTGATAAATCTTTGAAATTCTCCCATTCTATATCAGTGTCTAGCTTTTTTAAATTCTGCACGATTACATCGGGCTTTAATCCGCTTAGCTCTGCTTTTTCAAAATTAAAGCTTGCGTAACTTTTAGCACTGCTCGCGCTTGGTCTTATATTAAGTGGTGTGGTCTCGCTCATTTTTTCTCCTTAAATATCTGCTATGTCCATTAATCCCATTAATTCCGCGACTTCTTTGGGGGTGAATTTCCTACCCTCTGCTTTTGCGGTTTTTATAATCTTATTGGCACTTTCTAGGTTATAAATATGTGCTTGCACTGCGTTTATTTGCTCTTGCCTTGCTCCGCTTCCTTTGTAATTTATCATATCCGCTTTTAAGTTTAGCAAGGTTTTATCGATAATGCGTGAAATCGGGCTTAATGTGCTTACTTGGTTTTCAAAGGTTTTTATCGCGCCTCTTGCGTCCTCTGCATCACTTGCAAAAACTCTCCTGCCTCCGCCTGTTTGTGCATACATTAGATTATTCCTAAGTCCTGCGGTTGCAAGTTCATAATCACGTCCGCCCTTGCTTTGATAAAATCCACCTGTAATGTTTATACCCATTTTTTTCAGCGCGTCCTTTGTGCCTTTATCTCCCATTTGTAAGGCAATCAAAACAGAATCTTGGGCGTTTTTTATCCCCCCTACAATGTTTTCCATGTTTTTTTTGTAGCTTTGGACTCTGTGCGTGTTATCGCTTGTTAAGTCGATTTTGTGAAATACATATTTTGGGTCAAGTCCTAATCTTTTTGCCATAAACGCGTCAAAAAGTCCTAATTCTTTTTTATTATCAAAATATCCTATTCCTGTGTTTCTTACTTTTTGATAATAGCTTTTTTGGCTTACTTCCTCAAAGGGCGTTCCCTCTTGCAATACATCAAAAGGCTTTTTTGCCTGCTCTGTAATTTCTTTATTTAGCTCTTTTGCAGTTTTGGCATTATCAAAATCAAAGCTCGCACTAAAAGCGTCGTAATTATTCAATTCCTCTTTTAGCTTTTGTTCATCGGCTCTTTTTTCTTTCAAAAGTCCTAAAGGTTTTTTTACTATTTCAGACAAGCCCTCGTAAAATTTCGGCTTTTCTTGTGTTTGTGTTTCTAGTTCCTGCATACTCTCTCCTTTTTATCTCGCACTTCAATTTCCACGCTTTCGCTTAATGTTTTGCTTCCCTCTTTCACCTTAAAGCTAACGCAATAAGTCCCCGGCTCTTTTGCGTAGAATAAAAGCACTTTTGCGTCTTTTAGTTGCGTGCTTTGTGCTTCTTTTAGAAACTCTTGGGCTGGTTTGCTATTTACATAAAATTCATGGCTTGCATTTGAGTAAATGCTAAAGCCACAAATTAAAGTCCGCTCGTAAGTATTTAAACTTAGCTTTGGTGTGTAGATTCCAATCGGTTTTGTTCCTAATCCTAACGCCTCGTCTCTTGCTAAAAGGCTAAAGTTCTGCAACATTGTATTATATTGACTAGGTAATGCACTGCTATCAATCTCTCTAATAATATTTAACACGACTTTGGAAATACTACTTAACGCGCTTCCCTCATTCAAGCTCGCGCTATTATTTGCAATTGCATTCATTGCTACATTAAAATATCCTACATAAGCATTCGCCTTATTTATCGCGGCGTTATCAACTACGCTTCGCTTAATGCTTTCGGCTTGGATTATCCCACTTAATGCGTCTGCGTAAGCTTTTAAGTTAGCTATGCGATTTTGTGCAATGACCATTTCTAACTCTAAAAGCGTTTTTTTCTGCATTAAGCTTAGCTCTGTTTCTTTAAACTGCATTTCTTTGAGATGAAAAGTTGCATTCAAGGCTTCTTTTAAAAAATCTATTTTGTTTTGTGCTAAATCTGTGCTTGATACTTGCCTTAAAAGTGAGCTTGTAGCAATTGTCTCTAAAATCACTCCAAGATTATGGCTAAACTCGTTTATATTCATTATTTACTCACTAAGATATTTTGCTTTTTGATTGGTGGTTTTTCTTGCTTTTGTATTTGTGATTTGCTAAACGCTAAGCTTTTTTCTCTAATTTTCTCACTGATAAAATATTGAGAGTTGAAAATATCCGCGCTTAAAACGCGTAGCTTGCTTTGATAAAGTTGTGTTAAAAATGTATGTGATGACAAGATTTTGTTATAAATCTCTTGGCTTTTATTAAGCACTGCGTTTTCTATGACTTCGTTTGATTTGGTTAAAAAGCCTTGCGTTGTGTTCTCTACACTTTCTAAAATATCGCTTCTTAAGTTTGCTTGCACTTGTTGTGTAATCTCTTGTGTATCAAGCGGGATTTTTTCATAATCAATACTTGCACTTATATCAAGGTTTGCGATTTTATCCTGCGTTGCTTCTTGGATTGTTTGGGTTAAAAGCTCTCTAAATTCCTCTTTTTCTAGTAACCACTCGGGCGTGTTTCTTAGATAGGGTTTTAAAAGTTCTAGTATTTCATCGCTTCTCTCTTGGATAATATTGCCTAACTTTTGGGCGTTAAAGCTTTGTAATTGCTCTTTGCTTGTTCTTAGTTCTTGTTGTAAATTCTGCTCTATCCTTTCATTTAAGGCGCGTTCCTCGCTCTCAATCCTCTCTTTTACACTATTTAAAAGCTCGCGCATTTCCTCTTGGTTATTTGTGTTTATTTGTTCTTTAAGGGTGTTTTTGGTCTGTTCTAAATCCTCTGCTATTTCTTGCTTAAAATTATTTTCAAAGGAATTTAAAAGCTCTTGGGCTTTGTCTAGCTTTTGTTGTAATTCTTTAATGTGTTCTTGTATAAGCATAAGTTCCCTTTAACTTTTCTCTTAAGTATAGAATGAAAAGCACAAAAAAATAAGGGTTAAATTCTCCGCTATTTATTCCCTGTTTGTTGGCAAAGCTTGGTTTTCAAGTGGCATTTCTTGGTTTTCCTGTGCTTTTGCGCGGGCGTTTTCTCTTATGGTTTTTATTTTATCCAAAGCGGTGCTTAAAATCCCTTTGTAAGTTTTATCAGAATAGCCATTATCTGCATAAAACTGCGCGCGCTCATTTTCAAGCTCTGCATTTATGCGCTTTTGCTCGCTGGGTAAAACACTGCCCCATTTATCTTTTTTCGCGCTGTCCATTTTTTGCAATCTACTCATAAAGCTTTGTTCGTTGTAGTTTTGGGCGATATTGGCATTTTTTTCTTGTTGCAGTCTTTGTCTCTCTAGGGCATTTTTTTCGCTATTTTCTACAATCGCGCTTAGAGTATCAAAAGTCTTATTTAAATCCGCTTTTTGTAATTGCAAGGCTTCGATTATTGCCCTGCTTTCTCCCTCTGTGCTTTTTTGGTTTCCTAAACTTGCTAAAATATTACTCATAAAAAACTCCTTATCGTAAATCAATCTTATTTAATTGTTGCACATAGGTTTTTGGATTTTGCTTATTTTGTGTTTGGTTAGTGTTTTGTGTTTCTGTTTGGATTTGCTCTATTATGTTGCTTTGGCTTTGGGCTTTATTTGCCTCTGCTTCTAGTTTAGCGATTTGGGCTTTTATTTTTTGCATTTCTAGCTCTAGCTTTTGGCTTTCTATCTCGCCTTGTCCTTGCGCGTTTTGTGTTGCGCTTTCATCGGCTTTTGCTAAAATCTCCTCTATATCATCTACAATTTGGCTGTCTGTATCTTTTAGCATAAGTGGAAGTAATGTTGTGATAATATCCGGTCTTATGTTTGAAATAGTTTTGAGTATCTCGCTCCAGTGTGCAAATCTCTCCTCTCTGCCCTGTGTTTTTAGCTGTGTAGAATACACTAAGTCAAAAGTGCCTATTTTAATCGTGTTTTCTGCTTGCGTGTTAATATTAAAATATCTATCACCGCGCCTTTTTTCTGTGATTTTAAAAACTTGGGCTTTTGTGAAATAGTGTTGTATAAAGCTTAGCACTTTTTCATAAAGCAATCTATCGCAACTATCGCAACTTAATACAAAATATTGCAATCCCAAAAGTCCCGCGTCTCTCCTTTGCGCGATAGCTACGCCACTTTGTCTATTTGTCGCTTGAGCTAGGGCTTCATCATTTAGCCCGCTTAGGATTCTAGCGATATTGCGCTTTTGTTCGCTTTTCATACTTAGGGCTTGTATGTCTGCGTGGTGTTGCACAAATTGTATTTTATTTTCCTTTAGGCTTCCGCTTCTCACCCCGACAATCGCATTATCAAGCGAAATATTTTCTACAAATTCATCAATATCATTCACCGCGTCTATTTCATAAAGGGCTTTTATCGTTCCCATCATATTTGCCATTTTGTTTTCTGCGAAGTTGATATAATCTTGTATGGGTTTTAAATCTCTAAAAAGCCCATAATATTGGTTTTTTTCATCGATGTTATATTTTGCCACTATGAAAGGGTGCGTGTTATTTTTAAAAGGCATTATTTCATAGCTATAAATCCCGCCTTGTTTATGCCAAAGGTAGCGATTCCAGCTAAAGCCCTCTTTTGTGTTTTCATTGCTTTCTTTAAACCAACTCTCAATTAAAAACACTCGAGAATCTACAATGTCCTGCCTGTCAATGTAAATGTCTTTGTCTTTTCCTAGAATTGCCTTTGCTTGATGTAATGGAATATGTAGCATTTTATGGAATCTTGTAGCGTCGGTCGCGTTTTTGTCTGTGCTGTAACAATCAATCAAAAAGCTTTCGCTAGGGATATGCTTTAAAGGTAGGTGATAATTTCCATCAAAGTCTTTCTCTACCCATAATTCTAAAACACTAAGTCCCATAAGTAAATCAAAATCGCGCTTATACATTTCTTTTTCGTAAAAGTTTTGTTGATTAAACACTTTTAGCAAATCAGTTAAAAGATTTGCTAAGTATTTATCTTCCTCTTGTCTCCCGCTTACTTTTATTTCTGTCGCGCTTTGTATTTTATAACCCAAAATCTTATCGCATATCATTTTAAAGATATTTTCACAAATAGGAATCTGCCCGCGCGCTTGGAGTTTGCTTAGCTCTTGGTCTTGTAGTTGGTGTCCATGATAATACGCCCGCGCGGTTTTTAGTTCATCTTTGGCGCGGTATGATGCAAAATTATCACTTTCAAAGCTTTGTGTTAGTTCTGCAAGTGTTTTTCTTTCCACAAAAGCCTCCTTTATTTATTTCCTTTTGCGTTATAATGGTAAAAATTCAAGTTTTTTAAAAGGGTTAAAAGTTATGTATATGTTAGGCAGTGCTGTGGTTGTAATTGGGTGCATTGTAGTGGCTAGGCTTATCTTTTATCAAAAGGGATTGGTTAAAGCTAAGGTAATAAAAAAAGAGCGGTCGGGTTTTGGCAAACTCTTGCAAAAAGTAAAAAAAGAATTATCATTGGAATTTGACAAATTCTTGCAAGAAATAAACCCGCCCGCTACAAGTGAAGAAGAAAGTCCGACCTCGAGCTTGTGTTGCGAAAGTGATAAAGTGGATAAAACTAAGCAAAGTAGTAAGTATGAAATTGTTAAGATACACGATGACAAAGAATTTTCTACCTTTAAAATAAGGCTTGCAAGCGGTAAGGTGGTGCTTGTGAAAAAGGATAAAAAAAAGAATGTATATTTACTTGACTCGTGCAATCCGCAAGCAAAGTAACTACATTTGCGCCCTGCTTTGTAGGTATTGTGGATTTAAGCCCGATTTTAAAGTGCGTAGGTTGTTTTTTTCCTCGTTAAATCGCTCTTTGTAGAAAAGTAGCCTTTGTGGGTTTGCAATATCATATTCGATAAGTAACAATTCACAAAACGCTCCTAAAGCTAAAGCGTGCGTGTAAGATTCATCTAAAATAAGCTCGTCGTCTTTTTCATCTAAAGGCTTTGCAAAAAAGGAGGCGATAAGCTCTAATTCTCCGCTTGCAAAGCTCCCGCTTATCGCGTAAATATTTTTTTGTTTATGATAAAGCGCGGGTGGGTTTTTAAACGCGGTTGCACTTTGGGCGTAGCTTAAAGGGATTTTATTAAGCGTGAGTGTGAAAATTGAAGCAATCGGCGTTGGCGTGATTATGTCGCTATTTTCTTTTGCCTCTGTTTTAAAGGTTTGTATATTTTCTCTAAATTCTCTTATCAATGCGTTTTGCGCGCGTGAAATATAATCAAGCAATAAATTATCACTATAAAGGGCGGTTCTGCAATCCTCGTCCCTTAAAAGCGCGCGTAAAATCATTATAACTTGTCTTGCTTTCACTTCGGACCTTTAAAGTTTTTTTTACATTCTTTGCGTTGGTAATTCTTTTTCTTTAGATGTATCGCCTCGCGGTGTCGCGGGCGCGGTTTGGTTTGCGTTGTTTGTCGCGGGGCTTGTCGCGTTTAAGTTAGGATTTGGTGCTTGGGTTTTGTGGCTCTCAATCTCTCCAAAAGCCTTTCCTAAAGTAGCAATCCCGCTTTTTTGATTGTTTAGTGTGGTGTTATATTTTTGCTTTTCCCATTCATTCATTGCCTTTTGCTCTTGTAGCTGTTCTTTTGCTACTTTTAATTGCTGTTTTCCTAATTTGTAGTTTAGTATCCCGCTTGTAAGCGTTCCTACTCCTTGAAAAATCCCACCTGCTAAATCTGTCATTGTTTGTCTCCTTGTTTTAGAGTTATTTTAGAATCTGTGATAGTGATGTAAAACACTTCATTATCTTTCGTTTTATACGCTTTGCCTTTCATTCCCGCTTCTTTAAAAATATCTAATAAATATTTTTTTACAATCTCAAAGCTTAGCGGTAAAACTCCGGGCATTTTTTCCCTTTCTGTAAGTATTTTAAGATTTTCTAAATCTGCTTTTCTTATTTCCTTTGGCATTGGCTCTATTTTCATTTTTATCCTATCTGAAAGCCGATTGCTTCTAATTCTTGTTTATTTCTCGCTTCGAAAACTCTTTGCTTTTTATTCTGCAAACTTGCTAAAAGCGTTGCGTATCTCGCATTGTAAGAAGTGTTTTTTTCTATCACTTTAATGCATAAGGATTCAAGGCTTATCCCTCTCTCCTGTGCTAAAGTATATAAAAAAAGTGCGTTTTGTGGGTTTCGATTTTGCATATAATCTTTTGCTTGTGTGTATTGTAGCTCGTAAGTGCTTTTTTCATACTCGCTTAAAAGTTCATTATCTAGCTGTAAAATCTTTTGTTCAAAAATAAAAATAAGTTGCGCTAAATGTTCCTCTTTTAGCTGTGCTAAGCTCGGCGGGGTTAGGCTTCCATCATCATTTGCCCTAAGTCCCACTGCAATAAAATCCCTGTTGCTGTTATTTATCTCAATTACTTGTATTTGTTCCTCGTTCCACTCTGCATATTTCGTGTTGTCAAAAATCTCACTAACTACGCCATTGCTAATAATTGCATATTGTTTGCCGGCTTCTGCTCTCATTTTTTTACTCCTTTCTTTCTTTAGATTGTATCGCCTCGCGGGAGTAAATCCCGCTTCGTCTCCGCTCGCGTGCATACTCGGCGCGTTTTTTGATTGATAGAATCTGTAGATTCTGCAACGCTGTTTGGTTGATTGGAATCTATCTTAGATTGTATCGCCTCGCGGGAGTAAATCCCGCTTCGTCTCCGCTCGCGTGCATACTCGGCGACTCTCTCCAACTTATCGTCTTTGCGTAGGTAGGCTTTGGCTTTGTTGCGCTCGTCGCCTTTGTTCCTCTTGCTCTTTTTTCTTTTTCTCATCATCGCTAAAAAGTTTTGCGCCCTTACTAATTAGGCTGTCCATTCCTCTTGCAAGTTTTGCGCCTGTTGTTTGTTGTAGTCCCTCTTTAAATTGTTGTCTGTAAGTATCATTTGCCATGTTCTCTCCTAAATTAAAAAAAGTTCTCGCATAGCTTCATCGTAGCTCATATTTTCCCATACTATTTTTCCCGCAACAATTGTTTTTAATTTAAGCTCTCCTAATGGGTCGCTTGGGTCAATTGTCCAACCTGTCATTGGTATGGTATCGTGCCCTTGTAAGTCAATTGTTTCTGCAAGGCTTATAATTTCTCTTAAATCATTTGCGCTCTCCGGTGTTTCTGCAAGGCTTATAATATCATCTTCTCGGTCTGTAAAATAAGCTTGCATAAGTAGAATCATATTCCTATTGTTATTATCTGTAAAAAAGCTTTCTGGTAGGTAGCTCACTCTACCCCCCCCCCCACTCGCTTGCGGTGGTATAGGTGCTGGGGCGTTTAAGCTCGCTATGCTTTGATTAATCGGCGTGTTGTTATCTAAAAATGCTAAAGCAATTGCGCATTTAAGTGCTAAAAGGTTGTTATATTCTCTATTGTTAAAAGTTTTAGGTAACTGCGCATTTAAGCTCGTAGCTTTTGCAATGGTTAAAATATTTCGCGCTTTATTTACTTGGGCAGTTGTTGTTAAATTTTGATTTAGTATTGTATCGTTTGCGTAGTTGAAAACAATCCTTAAGGCTTCTCTATCAGCTGCATTTAAAAAGCTTAAGTCAAGTGCCGCATTTTCACTGCTTGCATAAGATACCACGACAATCCCGCCACCTGCTACACTTACATTTACTCTTTCAGTATCATTTCTTAATCTAATAAATGAGCTTCTTGCCTCGCCTCTTTGTCCGCTTCCGCTTTGATTTCCAGCACCTCCACTAGCACTTAGATAGTTTCCAAAGCTTGACATTCCACCACTTGCTGTGCCTAAACTCGCACCATTCCCCCCGCGCACAAATACAAAATAATCTAATATTCCTCTAATTGGAGTAAATTGGCTACTACTTGTAAAAGTCGTGCTTCTGTAATCGCTTCCTAAAGTGGCGCGGTTGTTTGCGATTTGCATAAAAAGCTCTTTGATTTCTTGGATTTGCACTGCATTTACTGCATTTATATCTCTTAAAAAATCATCTTTTGTCAAATCTAGTTGCGTCCTTAATGTGGTGTTATAATTGTCTAGCTCTGTTAATTTTGCTTCCTTGTAGGTTTCTACGTCTTGGGTTAATTCTTGTATTTTTTGGGTTTTAAATTCCTCTAGGGATACCTTATGCGTATTTGTGCTTTGTTTTAGTTCGCTTAATCGTCCTGCCTGCGCGATTCCCATTTGGTGTTCAAACTCGTTTATTTTTACTTTAAATTTTTCGATTATATTAATAGTTTCATCGCACTTCTGCTCTTTTAATATCCACGCGCTGTTGAAGTCGTTTATTTTTTCTTGCAAAAGTGTTAAGCGTTCATCAAAGATTAACACATATTCATCTTTTTTCGCCCTTAGCTCTTGCTCGTAGTTTTCCTTATCGCTTAAAAGTTGCGTTTGTGCCTCTTGTAAAAGCGTGTTTGCAAGTAAGGTAACTTGCTCTTTTAAAGCCTCTGCCTGTGCAACTTGTGCATTTAAACTATTTCGCAATGTCTCTAAATCTGTTGCGTTTTGCTTGATTTCCTCCAAAAGTCTCAAGGTCTCTTTTACTTTTAAAAATTCATCGCTTAACTCCGCGCTTTCCCTTTGGGCGTCATCAAGTATTCTTTCGCAAGTCTCATAAAGCTTTTGGGTGTTTTTGTGTCTCGTGCTTATATCTAAAAGCGTGTTATTGACAAAGTTTGATATTTCTAACATTTCGCTTTTAAGCGTGTTGTAGTGATTATTATTTAATCTTAAATTTTCGCATTGATACCCATAAAATGTAAAAAACTCTCGGCTTAAATCCAAAAGTTCAGCAATACCCAAAAGCGTGTAATGCGTGTTTAAAATTAAGTTATTGTCTTGGTTTAGGGCTTCTTGGATTTGTTTTTTTAGCTCTTTTAAATCTTTCTCACGCTCTGCTGTTGTGTTGTCTGGTTGCGTAGGCGCGCTAAAAGCTGGCACATTAGAATCGGGCGTGGGGTTTTGCGCGTTTTGGGTCGCGTTGTTTTGAGTATCGGGCGTGCCTGCGTTGTTGTTCGCGTTTGCGTCGGGTGTTTGGTTTGTCCGCTTGTATCTGGGTTTGTTTGGGTTTGCGCGTTTTGGGTCGCGTTGTTTTGAGTATCGGGCGTGCCTGCGTTGTTGTTCGCGTTTGCGTCGGGTGTTTGGTTTGTCCGCTTGTATCTGGGTTTGTTTGGGTTTGCGCGTTTTGGGTCGCGTTGTTTTGAGTATCGGGCGTGCCTGCGTTGTTGTTCGCGTTTGCGTCGGGTGTTTGGTTTGTCCCGCTTGTATCTCGTTTGTGGTTGTTTGGTTTGGGTTTGCGCTGTGTTGTTGCGGTCGCGTTCGCGTGTTTGAGTATCGGGCGTGCCTGCGTTGTTGTTCGCGTTTGCGTCGGGTGTTTGGTTTGTCCCGCTTGTATCTGGGTTTGTTTGGGTTTGCGCGTTTTGGGTCGCGTTGTTTTGAGTATCGGGCGTGCCTGCGTTGTTGTTCGCGTTTGCGTCGGGTGTTTGGTTTGTCCCGCTTGTATCTGGGTTTGTTTGGGTTTGCGCGTTTTGGGTCGCGTTGTTTTGAGTATCGGGCGTTTGTGCGCTTGCTGTTTGTGTTGTATTTGGCATTGCACTTCCTTTTTTTAAAGATTTTTAGCAAGTTTAGATAAAAAACTTTTTTTGTTAAAGGGTTAAAAGTTGGGTTTCTATAAACTTCCTAAACTCCTGCAAAAACTTGTCTTCTTGGAAATAAAACAAAATTAAATCATCTTTATACATCCATAGATCTGTGATATAAATTATTGGTTTAAAAAAAAACGCGCTTTCTATACGTTCCTCTTTTAATATATATTCCTCTTTTAGTTTTAAGATAGTGGCTTTTACGCCTAATGGGGAACTACTAAAATCTAAAAAATCCTCAAAGTAAAGGACGTTATTTATTATAAAATGTCCGCGTGTGCTAATCCTATCCCTATAATTCCCACTTAAAGCCCCTGTGCTTAAGCCATATTTAATAAAAATATAAGTTTCAATTTCCCTCTCTATTAATTCTATATCCTGCGTATCATACATTATCCCTGCCATTTCGCCATTGTGAAACTCTTTTTCTATTTTTAAAATAATCTCAAGCGCGCTCGCTTCTTTTGTTTTTATTTTTTCTAAAAAGGCTCTTTTGTGCGTTTTAAAAAACTCGCTTTGTGTATCAAATGCGCTCTCTTGCTCCTCTTGTGTGTCTGCGTTTTCTAAAGCAAAGCTAGAAATAAGATTTAAAAAGTTTTGTTCCTCGCTTGTTTGTGGTGCTTCCTCCTCTGCGTCGTAGTCAAAGTTGGTGTCTGTCTCTGTTGGTGTATAAGCAGTCATTGCGACTTTTTCACTATCCTCAAAGCCACTTTTTCTAAAGTAGTCAAAATCCGCTTTTAAGGCATAGTTATAATTTTTCAATTTACCTAAAAAATCCTTGCTTTGTGCGTAAGTAAAGTAGTTATTAGCAAAAAAAGCAAGGTCGTTTTCATAAAGTGCCTGTAAATATTCGCTCGCACTTCTTGGATTACCTGTAAGTCTTCCATCCTCGTCGCTTATAAATTGTGCAAGTTCTGCATAACCTCTTTGCAAGCGTTGATTTTGTAAAGTAAAAAAATTTAGCTTGTATTCAATATCGTTTTTTAAAGGCGCGGTTGTTTGTAAGGGAATATCTGGGCAAATCTTTTCAAAAGCTCCCGCGTTTCCTGCTAAAGTGTAATGTGCGCGGTTTTGTATTTGTTCATCAATAAAGGGTGTTTTTGCGGTGTTTGTTAAATGCGCGCTTGGATTATAAGCCTGCGTTGTTGTTGATGTTTCGCTTCCGGGTGCTTGAGATTTATAAATATCACCATTGGCATAATTTCTATATGCATTAAAAATAAGATTAGAATTCCCGCTGTATTTTTTATGCTCTCTTAAATCATTTGCCTCTCTAAGAAAAGCGTTTGAGTTTGCAAGTGAAAGTGCTTTAGCTTGGAATTCTGTTTTTTTGGTGTTTTCATAGATGTTTTTTAAATCTGAAACCATACTGGCCATAAAAAAAACAAAACTATCAAACCACCTCGTGTATTTATTTAAAGCTTTGCGTAAAAAAGTGGCTTTTCCTATAATAAGCGCGGCTGCGATTGCGTTGGCCACAAGAAATATCGCTAAATTAAGGCTTGCTTGTATAATCCATCTTTGTTTTGTCTTTCTATCTACTAAATGCCAAACGTACCCTGTCTCAATCGTGGCGCGGTAGTTTGCAAGGGCGTTGCAAAAGTCTTTTAGCCCCTTGCGTGTAATAATCGCGCTTAAGCCTTGCGGGCTTTCGTGCCACTGCACACTTCCGATACTTCCCGCAAGGGCTTTTTTTGCGTATTTTGCTTTCCACGCTTCGCCCTCGCCTAATTTTTTAAAAGCTAGATATTCTTTAAATTCAAAATTGCTTAGCCTTTTTGTCCTCGTGTTTTGGTAATAATCTTTAATGTTGAGTTTATGCGCGCGTGCAATTTGCCTCGCCCTTTCGAAAAATTCCCTTTCATATCCGCTTCGTTTTCTATAAAACTTACTACCATTAAAATAATCAAGTGGTTTCCAAAAACTCATTTTTTTCCTTTAAATATTCCAACTTGCCCTGCGTGCAAAAGCGTTGCGTCTTTGGGTTGGCTTTGAGAATGTGGGGGCGGCGGGCGGGATTACTTCTTTATGCATTAGCGCGGAAGCAATTGCGTCAATGCAATCATCTTTCCTAAAGGGTTTTGCTGGATTAAAGCTAAAAAGCTCTTTTTGTATCTGTCCTAAGCCTCGCGCATTGTGCAAGAATACTAAATATCCTGTATTGTAATAAGCTCGCATTGCTTTGATTTTCTCCACTTTTGGAATCTTTCGGCTGGGTGTGTAGCAAGAAATATTATTTATAATCAAATCTTTGCCTTGCACTTTATGCAAAGCATTCACCTTAACAACTTCATTTAAAAGCAATCGCTCTAGTGTTAAGCCACCTCCATCACTTTCAATATAAACTTTTGCGCTTGGATTTTCAAACATTGCACTTATTAAGTTTTCAATAGTCTGTTCCTCGCTCCATATTCCAAATAAACAATCTCTAACGACATAACGCACGCCCTCTTTATAGTTTTCAACTCCTATTAAAACAATGGCGCGATTATCGCTACTGCTATTTAAACTTATGGCATTATCTACAAAGATATAAAGATTTTGATTTGCGCATTCAAAAGTAGGGATAGTCTTAAAATAAGCTTTTTCAAAATATCCTGCTTCGCTCACTTGCGGTTCTTGCTGGTATTGTGTGCTAAATTCATCGCTTCCCATTTGCTCTTTTAAAAATTCTAATTCTTTTAAAGTGTGTCTTTGTGGGTGCAGTGCTTCTTTTTCTTTGCGTGTGTAGGTAAAGTTATCAAAAGTATAAACTTCCTCTTTTTCATTTATCGCTTTTAGTTTAACTTGTTTCCACGCTTCTATCACTTGCTTTTCGTAATTCTTTTCGTTTAGCAAAAATCCGCACAAATCTTCATCGCCTAGCCTTTGCATTAATATGGTAATATTGCTTTTATTATCTTGCAAACGACTCATTACAGATTCTTTAAAATTTTGATTTACTAAGTTTCGCTCGGCTTTTGAGTTCATCGCGCTTACTTTTATTGGGTCATCTATGAGAATTTGATGTGCGTGGAATCCTGTTAAAGCACTCTTTAAAGTGGTTACAAAAAGCCCGCCCCCCTCTTTTAATATAAATTCGTTTGCATTATCTTGTAAAAAATGCGGGTTGCTTCCAAAAATAGTTGCATAAAAAGGCGACTTTAATAAATCTCGGACTTGATTGCTTATTTTTCTGCATAAATCATCGCTATAACTAATATAAAAAAACTTGCGCTGTGGATAAAGTCCTAAAGCCCACGCGATAAAGCAACGCGCTATAATCTCGGTTTTACCATAGCTGGGGGGCATATTTAGCATTAAGCGTGTAAGTGGCTCTTTATTATTTGGCAAAGTCGCTTCTAAAATCGCGCATAAATAATCATAATGCCAATTATCTAAAAAAGCTTTTTTCTCGTATCGTTCCCATTTCAAAAGCACAAAAGCCTTTAAGCTCTTTTTAGCCAAAGCTCTTAAGGCTAGTTCTTTTGTAATCTCCTCTTTATTCATTCAAAAAGCCTCTTTGTCTGCAAAAGTCCTCGTTTAGACATTCTCTTAAGCTCGCTTTAAGCCCTTGTTTTTCTTTAAGATAGTCTCTTATTTTTTGCATTGCGCTGTTATAAATTTTATTAATTGTAGTTGTGCTTTCTCCAAGTGCTTGTGCTATTTCTTTTATTTCCTTGCTTTTATGAAATCCCGCGTCGTTCATAATATCACTTTGCCTTTTTAGCAAATAATCACTAGGCTTATATTTCTCTTTAAGCTTGTCATAATGTGAAATGTAATTATTCCTAATCCGCTTATCAAAACTATTAAATATAATAGCCTCTTCCTCTCCAAAGGCTTTTTTTATTCTATTGTTCCACTTTGTTCTATCTTTTCCCATTGCTACCCCTTTTTTTAAGTTTTATGCTGTTATCTTATAAAAAAAGGGTGTGGATTTTTAAGGGTTAAAAAAGCGTTGGTTGCGTTTGTTCTTTGTGTGCTTGTGCAAAATCTTGCGCTTGCTCTTGTGCGTTTATGGTCTCTTTTAGCTCTTTATTTTCTTTTATCTTTTTTAATGTTTCTTTTGCGCTTAAGCCTTGCTCTTTATGCTCGTTTAAAATCTCCCTTGTTGTTTTGGGCTTAGGTTGTTCTTTCTTGTGGTGTAGCTCTTGTATTATTTCTTGCATTCTTTTATTTTCTGCGCTTCCAAGTATGTTTGCTTTATCGTGGAAATTTTCTATATTAATGAGGTTTTCAAGGACTTTTAATGCATCGGGGTTAAATATAATTTCTTTTATCTGTTCCTCGTGTTGTAAAAGTTTATCTGCTTGCTTTTGTGCTTTTTCTGAAAACACTTCTGAATTTAAATGGCGCATAATATTATTGTAAGCACTCTCTGGATCGTTTCTAACTACGAAATTTAAAAGGATGGCAATATCATATTTTGGGTGTGTTGGGAGTATTTTTACAAAAAAATCAAATAAGTTTTTTCTTATTTTTTCTAGTTCCTTTGCATGTTTTACGCTGTAAATTGTCTCTAGCTTTTTAGTAATTGCGGAAATTGGTGGTATCCCACTATAACCCTCTTTTTTTAACGTTTCAAGGGTTTTTAACACTTCCTCTTTAAACTCCTCGCTTTGTGTAATTTCCTGCGCTTCAAAGTCTTTTTTAATTGATTCTTGTGGTAAAATATCGTGTTCGCCACTAGCACGAGTCTCGCTTGAAGTGTTAGTATTATGCTTAATTTGGTGCGAATCCGCTGGATTAAGGGCGTCCTCTTTTTTGTATGCTGTTAAAATCCAATTGTTAGGCTCTCCTTTATAATCTAAAGCAATCACACTTAAATCATTATCAAGCTCTATAAAAGCCCTTGTTTGCTCTTTTCTCACTTTTCCTTTTTCAATAATGCTAGGTAAGGATTTTACAAATTCTAAAGCTTTCTTTTGTGCTTCTTTATCGTTTAAGCCTTGTTGTAAAAAATCCTCTGTGCGTCTTTGCAAAATATGCTTTAATCCTAAGTTAGAATCTCCCCAAACAAGGCTAATGTCTCCATTTCCGCTTAACTCTTCTAAGTCTTTGCGATAAAACGCGCCATAAACTTGCCCGCTTTTAGTTTTTAGTAAATGTTCTATTGCTCTGCCTTTGGTTGCGTAAAACTCGGGGTAATTTGTTCCAAAGTCTTTATTAGGGTGGGCGCGTTGTAGTTCTTCTAATTGTTTTTTAGTGACTTCATACATTTGCTTATAAGGCTTTTTGCTTTGTGGCACAAAATAATCGCTTGGGTTTGGTCTTGCTGCTTGTCCAAAAAGCTCCCTTATATTAATCTTATCATTAAATTTTATATACTCTAAAGCGTCCAAATCTTCCAAGTTTAAATCGTAAGCTTCTCCTTGTAGCGCATTCCTTCGCATTTTTTTATAAAGCGTTCTAACTTGGAATAATTCTATTTGTTCTAATTCCTCTTTTTTAATGGCGTCAAATTTACCCTCTAAAAACTTATCTGCTTTAAGTTCGCTAGGAATTTGCAAAAATTTATCTTCTAAGGCAAAAAGCATTTTAAAATATTTAGGGGGTGCATAATCATAAAAAGCATCATCATTTAGCGGGTTGTATTTTCTTAATCTTATTTCATCTCTGCCTTTTATTTTTTTATGTATGCTTGTTCTAATTTCTTTTTCATTAGTTCCAAGTATTCCTACTTCATAAGTGTTAGTTGTTTCGTTGAGATTTTTAAAGATTTCTTTGACCAAAGCTTCATTTTCTTTAAGTTTTTGTTTTTCACTCTTGGGTTTAGGTTGTTTTTTTATATTTAATGTTTCTTGTGGTAAAATGTCCTCGTTAGATTTGTTGGCTGAAGATAGGACGTCTGTAAAAGCTTTATGTGCTGAGGAATCTCGAAGTTTGGAATCTAACTTATTATAATAGACCTCTTGTGCCTTTTCAAGCTTATTTAAAAGGGTATTTTCTTTTTTAGGGCTTATGCTTAGGCTTAAAAATTCCTCTTTGTATTCTCTGCTTATATTGGTTAAAAATAGCTTATTGTCAATCTCTTTTGCAAAAATTAAATCTCCGCTTTCATCTTTAAAAATAATTTGCGGATTTTGCAAAGTATCTTTAATTGCATTAATATATTTTATCCTGCCCTTATTCACTAGTTTTTCAAAATCTTTTTTATTGAGTTTTAGCGGTTTGTCTTTCAAAATCGGACTTAAAGCCTCTTTGACTTCTGGCTCAAAGTTTGGAATAAATTCCTCATCTAAGCTTTTAAGATTAAAGGTTTTTAGCCATAGCTCTTGCGCCTCTTGCTCTTGTGCGTTTATGGTCTCTTTTAGCTCTTTATTTTCTTTTATCTTTTTTAATGTTTCTTTTGCGCTTAAGCCTTGCTCTTTATGCTCGTTTAAAATCTCCCTTGTTGTTTTGGGCTTAGGTTGTTCTAAAGTAGAAAGTGGTAAAGTGTCGTTTGAGTTTAAAGCAAGACTATCTGCTTTTGTAAAAGGCTTAGATGATATACTTAAGCCTTTCTCGTTTTCATATGCTGTAACTATCCAATTACCACTACGCTCGCCTTTCCAATTTGATTTTAAAACTACTTTGTAATTATCTTTTATTATTTGTATAGCTTCATTATTTCTAAATCTCACTTCGCCTTTTTCTATAATATCATTTAAAAGCTCTGCGCTAATCTCTGGGTGTTTTTCTATTATATGCGCTAGTCCATAGCCTTTGTGGTTAGCCTTATCTGTAATCTCTCCCCAAACAAGGCTAATGTCTCCATTTCCGCTTAACTCTTCTAAGTCTTTGCGATAAAACGCGCCATAAACTTGCCCGCTAAAATCCCTCCCCCTTTCCCCCTCCGCTAAGGGAGGGGGTGTTTTTCCTTTTTGCTTCCTTGCTTTAAAGTCCTCTGCTTCTGCTAGGAGTTTTTCAACTGCTTTTTTTCCATCGTGGTAATATTCTGCATAATTTGTTCCAAAGTCTTTATTAGGCGTTATCTTTAAAATCCCTTGTATTTCTTCTCTGTATCTTTGTAGGGATTCTTTATTAGGGTCGTTATAATACTTTTTATATTTTTTAATATAGTCGCTATCTAGTAGCCCCTCGCTTGTAAGTAAATCTTTTGCTTCAAGTATGCCTCTAAATCTCTCTCTATAAACTTTTCCAAGTAAAACAAGTTTTCTATTATTTCCTGCAAGTTCCTCTTCTAAGTCCTCTTTACTTCCTTTAAATTTACTAAACTCTTCGGCTTTGCGTATAAAAAATTCTCTTATCGCTTTTTGTTTATTTAAGTCTTCTAAGTTTTTAAATAATCTAGATTTCCATATACTCGCATTTACGCTATCGTTTAAAAAATTACCTTTCCAAAACAAAAAGCTTTCTATATCTGCAAGGCTTATTTCACCATTTTTCACCCTTTTGCTAAAGTTTCTTTTGTATCTTATAGGGTCGTGGCTCTCTTGCGTTACTTTAATAGAATCTCCTACTAACTCTTTAAGTTCCTTTTGTGCTTGTTGTAAAAAGGGCTTGTAGTCCTCTAATACATTTTCTAAGTATTTTCTTCTTTGCCTTATTGCGTTTGCTTTTGCTTCGTATTCTTTAAAGCTTTTGGGATTTGCGCCTTTTTTAAATCCCTCTAATATTTCACGCTCTTTTAACTCTTCTGGGTCTAAAATCTGTGTTTTTTGTGGTAAAATATGCGTATCAAGTAAGGTATTAGACTTAGCTATATCTTCGTAAGGGGCGTGAGCGTTAATCTGACCGCCCGCTTGATATAATTTAACTCCACCCACTTTAATTTTATTTTGTAATCCATTTTCACTTTTTGGCGCGTTACTTACGACTATCCATTTCCCGCTTTCTTGTCGGCTTATGCTTGTAAAATGCTTTTTGTCGTTAAAATCTTTAGCAAAAATCAAAGCACCATCCTGCTGTTTAATAATTAAATCTGGTGCTTCTAAAGTCGGCTTAATCCTGTCTAAATATTTTAAGCGGTTTTCTCTTTGAAGTTTTACTAAGCTTCCTTTACCTAAATGTATATTTTCATTTTTCAAAATCGGACTTAAAGCCTCTTTGACTTCTGGCTCAAAGTTTGGAATAAATTCCTCATCTAAGCTTTTAAGATTAAAGGTTTTTAGCCATAGCTCTTGCGCCTCTTGCTCTTGTGCGTTTATGGTCTCTTTTAGCTCTTTATTTTCTTTTATCTTTTTTAATGTTTCTTTTGCGCTTAAGCCTTGCTCTTTATGCTCGTTTAAAATCTCCCTTGTTGTTTTGGGCTTAGGTTGTTCTAAAGTAGAAAGTGGTAAAGTGTCGTTTGAGTTTAAAGCAAGACTATCTGCTTTTGTAAAAGGCTTAGATGATATACTTAAGCCTTTCTCGTTTTCATATGCTGTAACTATCCAATTACCACTACGCTCGCCTTTCCAATTTGGTTTTAAAACTACTTTGTAATTATCTTTTATTATTTGTATAGCTTCATTATTTCTAAATCTCACTTCGCCTTTTTCTATAATATCATTTAAAAGCTCTGCGCTAATCTCTGGGTGTTTTTCTATTATATGCGCTAGTCCATAGCCTTTGTGGTTAGCCTTATCTGTAATCTCTCCCCAAACAAGGCTAATGTCTCCATTTCCGCTTAACTCTTCTAAGTCTTTGCGATAAAACGCGCCTTGCACTTGCCCCTCTTTTGTGCTTAGTAAGTGCTTGAGTGCCTCTGCGCCTTTGTGGTAAAACTCGGGGTAATTTGTTCCGAAGTCTTGTAAAATATCCTCGTGTATAGTTGGGTGTGTGTTGTCTAAGTGATTATTTGATTTTTGGTTTTGCGTCGGGCTTTGGTCTGCGCTTGTGTCGGGTGTGGTTGTCTCGGCTTGTGTTTTTGGCGCGGGTTCATTAGTAAAGCTTTTAACTTTATGCGGGTTAGCTTTTGCATACGCTTCTAAAGCGCGTAAATTTTTAATGAGATTTGAGCTTTCAGAGCTTGCCTGCCCTGTCGAAATAAGATACTCGATAAAATCATAAATATTCACTTCGCTTAAAGCCTTGCCATCTCCAAAAAGCGTTGGTTGCGTAAGCTTTTCTAACTCTTTTGGCGCGTCTTTTAGCACTTCGTATAAAACACCGCTAGGATTTTCTTGCCTGCTAAATTTTGCTAAAGATAATCCTAAGGCTTGAGCAGTTAGGTTATTGATTTTATTAGAATCTAATAAAAACGCGCTTTCTTTTCCCTCGTTACTAAGGCTTAAAAATCCATCTATCTCTCTGTTTAAATATGCAAAATCCTGCGCCCTTGATTCTTCGGCGCGTCCTACAAATCCTATGGCATTCGCTAAATGTTCGCGTAATTCTAAATCTTGCAAAATCTTGCTATGTGTAAGGTTGTGAAAACTGCCTGCGTTATCCACAAACATATTGATAATTTTTACTCTTAATTCACTATCGCCTTTAATACTATCAAGCGCGCCGATAATGTCGGTATTTTCTGTATTTTTAGCTAGATTTGATAAAAGTGCTAGGTTTGCGTTAAAGGTATCTAACCCTTTGCTTTGCACGTCAATATGCTTTGCTACGAGTGATTTTAGCTCCTCTACATCTTGGCTTTCGATATTATCGGGTAGGCTTTTGATTCTATCTTTATAAAGGCTTAGGTTTGATAGGGCTTTTTCTCCCATTGTGGATTCTCGTCCGACATTTGAGGCAAAAGCAAGCTTTAAAATATCATCATCGCGGACATTGTCTTTAATCACTCTCACCACTGCCTGCCCCTCTTGTAACTCCACTCCTAAAAAATCTTTTGTCGCTTCTTTGTAAGCCTCTGCCTGTAAGGAATAAGTAGAATCGCTTAAAATCTCTCGTATTGCTTGGCTTCTGTGGTTTCCGCTTATCACTAATCCATCTTGTGTAATAATTGGCAATCCATCTACGCCACCCTCTCTAAAAAAAAGCAACTCGGGCTTAAAGTCGTTGATAATAGATTTAATCACTGCTTCTTGCTTCACTACGCGCCCTTGTGTGTTACTTTTTGTGAAATTTGGCTTAATATCATCTAAATTGACAATCGCAAAGCTTGCTTCAAAAGGTGGCACATCATCTTTAAGAATTATCCGCGTATCTCGCAAAGGTTGATAAGGGATTGCCTCGCCTTTGCTTAAGCGGACTTCATCAACGCCTTTCCCTAAGCTCGCGTCTTTTTGCTCTTGAGCTAGTTTTATTTGTGCTTTTAGCTCTGCTTCTTTGCTCTGTGCGCGGGCTTCCCTTTGGGCTTCTTGTATTTCCGCTCTTACAATTTCGTCCGCGTCTTGTGTAGAAACAAGGGCTTTTTTAGTATTTGTAGCTGTAAATTTCTGTGTTAGTTTTTCCTCTAATTCCTCGTTTGCGAAATCCTCTAAAGCTTGGTTTATTTTCGCTTCATCGTAGCTCTTTGGGTTTGGGGTGTAGTTGCTCTCAATTGTAAAAAGCCCTGTGCTTTCATCTTTTTGAATAAGGATTTTTTTACCCTGTGGTAAAGCAAAGCTTAGTAAATCTTGTGATTGCTTTAAATCTTGCGGGATTTGTGTTAAAATACTTTCTGAGTAGAGAGGTGAGGAGCTATCTAAGTTTTTGCCTTGCCTTTGCGTTTGGAGTATTAACGGCTCTGTTATAAAATGGGGCTTAGCTAGCCTCTCTGCTTTTATTACTGCATTATCCTCTAGCTTGCCTTTTTCTTTATACATTGTTTTAAGTTTTAGCTCGTTATCTTTGGTGCTTATGCTTTCTACAATAATATGATAGCCATTAATTTGTTTTCCGCTTATAAGAAATTTTTGCCCGCTTTTGTCTGTATTGATACCTTGCAAGTCAGCATTATTAACAATATAAGCGTAGTCGCTAAGGTCTTGTGTCGTAATAGGTGGTTGCCCGCTTTTTTTAACTAACTCGCTTTGTGCGCCATGTCTTTTTAAAATGTGTTTTATAACACTGCCTCGCATCGTGATTTTGGCATTATCTAATCCTAAGCTTTCGTTTAAGTAAGGGGTAGCATTATCTATCCAAAGCTTTGCGTCCTTTTGCATAGCGTTGGTAAAAAGTTCAGCGTTTAGCTCTTGTGGTTGTGCCATTCTTAAAGGCGCGGTTTTGTCAAGTAAATCGCTTAAAAGGCTAATAAATTCCTCGCCTTTTTGTATCCCTGTGTAGCCTTGTGCGCTTAAAAGCTCTTTCACATCTGGTAAAGTGGTTTTTGAGTTTGTAAGTTCTGCTAGGGCTTTTTGAATATTATTTAAGCAAAGCATTGTCCGCCTTTTTTTTTACTTTTAATGTATAAAAAAAAGGGTTTTTTTGTAAGGGTTAAAATAGATTATTTTGTAGTCATAAAATTTTATGGTTGGTTAAAAATCTCTAAAGCCTGCTCTAAACTCTTAAGCTTTGCTTCGCAACTTTCATCTTTATGCACTTCCAAAACACTTTCATATTTTGCCTTTGAGTATGCATTAAGGCTTTCTAAATCGCATTTATAGTTTTGTGTATCTAGGCTTAGGGCTTGTATTGCTTTATTTTGTGAATGAATGAGACCCTCGCTTTGTGCTAATTTCGCTTTAAGCTCTCCCATTTCTTTTAAGGTTTTGCCTAAATACGCACCTAAGCTAAAGCTAAGCACGATTAAAACAATTGCAAAGCTTAGAATAAATTTATTTATCATTAGAATCCCTTTTTTAAATTGTATCGCCTCGCGCGCATAGCTACATTTTTTTAATTATTGAGATTTGCGGTTTTTAGAGTGTGCAATGAGAATTCTAAGAATCTCCCCTGCAAAACGCTAAATCCCTCTCTAAGCCCTCTGTGTAAATCAAAATATCTTTTAAAAATGTAGTGATATTGCCTTGATTTTTAGGCTTTTCTCGCTTTGGCACATCGCATTTTATTGGCACTTTGACTTCTTTATATACATAATGTGGCGCGCAAGCATTAAGAATAAAAGCACAAGGCACAAGAATAAGGGCGACTCTCATTCCAACTCACTCATATTTGTTTTTTAAGAAGTCTTTAAAAGATTCTTTTTCTGTTTCGCTTCCAATGTCTTGTGAATCAATTCTCAAACCTAGTTGCTCTAAAACTTTTCTATATTTTTCGCTTTCTTTCATACTCGCTTCAAAAGCGTCTAACCTTTCTAAAAGCTCTTTATTATCATTGATTGTTGCGATTTGTTTGGCTTCGCATACAAGTAGCAAATCGCTTGCTTTTTGGTATTTATTCCAAAGCTCAATGGTCTTAGCAAAAGCCAAAGCAAATAAAAAAAACACAAATCCCGCAAAAGTATATAATGCTTTTTTGTATCCCACTCTCATTTTTTCTCTCCTTTGTTAGATTTTAGCGCGATAAGCTTTTGCACGATTTCAATGGCATTGTCGATTCCAAAGTATCCCACTGCCGCGCTTAATCCCACTTGCGCTAAATATGGTAAATCTGTCGCGCTTAAAATTGAAAAAGTGATTAAAGCTAAAAATGCGCTTGTAGCCACTATTTTCAAACTAAGCTTTAAGTCTCTGTTGCCCTTTTCTTGTCCTAGATAGTTCATACACCCTGCTAAAAGTGCTACGACACTAACCGGTAAAAGTTCCATATAATAAGTTAAATTTGGAAAAAATATTAAAAGTTGCTCCATATTTTTGTTCCTTTTTTTTAATGAAGCCTACAAAATTATCTAACCTATAATCTCCTTAACTTCCAAAGTGAAGTTTTCAACGCCTGCTTTTTCTACAAGCGCATAAAAGTCTCTCACTGCGTCAGTGCTCCTGCCACCTGTGCCATTCCCATTATCTGCATAGTTTAAAAGCAAGCAACCCTCTGTATCCTGTGGATAGTTTCCTATGTGAATGTGAATGCGCCTTTCTTTAAAGCTTGGCAGTTCGTCAGTGTAAAGGCTTAAAACGCGCGGGGCGTATTCTTTTGGCAAGCTTACGCTAGATTGTGTCCAATAAAGTTTATACACTCTTGGTATTATGCGCTTATCTTGTCGCGGGGTGTCTGTGCTGGGACCGATATTCTCAACACAAAAGCAAGAAAATACCTCTTTGTTTTCATCATCAAAAACTTTAAAGCTTCCGATTGTAGAATCTTCCTCTTTATAAACTTTTCCTGCTTTTGGTGGCTTTTGAATATTTTTATATTCTTTTTGTCTTTGTAAAATTATATGAAACATTCTCTACTCCTAAAAAATAAAAAAAAGAGTTTATAAAAAAAATGAATAGTTAAAAAGGGTTAAAAAGAAAGAATTACCCGGGCTAAAAATAAAGGGGTATGTGGGGTGTAGCAAAATCATCTAGCCCGGGTAAAACACTTGGGAGAAATCCAAAACCAACCACTTATCATTTTAGAAACTTCCAGCTTGAGTTGAGTGTAGCCCCCTTTTATCATATTGAGTAATCCCTTAACTCAATGACAAAAAAAGCGCGTTTGGCACAAAAGCTCTATAATGACAAAACCACAAAGGCTAAGGGTAGTGTGTAGGCTTCACTACCCTCGAATAAAAGTTTATAAAAACTAGAAAATAATTTAAAGGGTTAAAAAATTTCCATTGTTTGTAATTCTTGTTGCTTCTCTTGTATGGAAATGTTTAACGCGCAAAGTAGTGGAATGTCTTTTTTTATCCTCGCTACTGCAAATTTTGATTTTAAATGATAAATCTGTGCATTAAGTAGCTCTTTGTAAAAGCTATCAACATCAAAAATATTTAAACTTTCATCAAGGGCGATTTTTAACGCGTTTTGTGGAATTTCTTTTGTTTGTAAAAAGCTTTGCACTGCCTCTTTTAGCTCTTTGTTTAAAAAGTCTAGGTCGGTGTTTTGTGCAATGTATGCGCATTCTTTATTATTAAAAATCGCATAAGCAAGGGCGTTAAAGCGTTCATCTTTAGGCGTGTGCTGGATTATAGGTGCTGAATAAAAAAAGCTCGGGTCTATTTTTGTAATAGTGCTTATTTGTTCTATTAAAGATTGTTTTTGAAAAAAGGCTGTTTCATTTTTCACTAAATCTTTTAAATAGAAAAGCAAATTGTCTTTTTCTTTGGGACTTTTGGCTTTTTTGAAATGGTAATAAATATAAAACTTCAAGGCACTTATTTTTTTTAATCCTTTGCTTAATCCCTGCTCTCGCGCCTCTTGGTTTAAATCTAAAAGCTCTTTGGTGTAAAACTCGTTTATATCTTTGTGGGTTTTATCCAAAAGCAAACAAGAAATAGAGTAAATCTTTTGCTTAAAAAGCGCGTCGATTGCTCTTATTTGTGCCTTTTCTCCTGCTTCATCATTATCAAAAAAAAGTGTAAAGCTCACTTCATTGTCAATTTTATAAATCGCGTTTATATGGTTGAGATTAAAAGCTGTCCCGCTTGTTGCTATTGCGTTTTTAAATCCTAGTTTATGCAAAGTGATTGCATCAAGATAGCCCTCGCAAATAATTGCCTCTTGTGTGTTTTTAATATGCGATTTTGCAAAAGAATACAAATAAAGGCACTCGCTTTTTTTGAATAAAAAACTTTCGCTTGAATTGTAATATTTTGGCGCGTTCTTAAAATTGATGTAAGGGTGTGTGCGTCCGCTTAATCCTACAATATGGTGCGTTTGGTCTCGTAAAGCAAAAAGAATGCGATGTGCAAAAGGTGTATAGCTTCCTCTTGTTTGAGATTGTTTTAATAATCCTAAATCTAGGGCTTCTTTTAAAGTGAAAATACTTAAAATTTCCTCTTTTGTCGGCGCGTATCCTATACTAAAATATTCTAAGTCCTCTTTAGTCAATCCTCGATTAAAGCAGTAGTTGCTAACTTGCGCATTTGCTAAAAGACTATTTTTTGCAAGTTGCATAAGGCTTTCATATTTAGTAAAAAGGCTTTTTTTATCTTGCTTTGGCGCGCCTTTTTTGTCATAAATTGGAGTAATCCCGCTTATCTCTGCTACTTCCTCGATTGCCTCTTTAAAGTCTAGTTGCTTATACTCTTGCACAAATTTAAACACATCGCCACTTTTCCCGCAACCAAAGCAAGTAAAAATCTGCTTTGCTGGGCTTACAATGAAACTCGCGCTTTTTTCATTGTGAAAAGGGCAGTTTGCTTGATAGTTCGCGCCTGCCCTTTTTAAAGGTAAATACTGCTCGATAATTCCTACAATATCGGCTCTTGCTTTAATCTCGCTAATATTTGTAATCATCGTTCGTCCTTATTCGCGCGATAAATTAGGTTATTTTCATACAAAGATGTAAGATAATCTTGTAGGCATAAAATCAAGTAATGATTTTTGCTTGTCTTGTGTTTTCTTGCCTGCTTGTTTATGCGCCTTATATTTGCCTTTATGAGTAAAAACTTTTTTCGCTTTTTTGGGCTTAAATCTTTTGTTGGCATTGTCAAATCCCCCCTCTTGTGCATAAATCGCACGATTAACTAAAATCGACCTGCTAATTCCTAAAAGTTCGCTTGCAAAATCAAGCTCGCTTAAGAATTTTTCGCTTAAATAAAAGCTTGTGCTATGCTCTTTTATAGCTTTCATTTGCTTCCACCTCTTCTAGCCATTGCAATCCTAACTCTTTTGCCCTTTTGTCAAAAAAAAACTTTTGCAAAAGGCATTCTTCCTCGTATCGTGTGCCTTTGAAATTCTTAATCTTTGCCACGCTTGCCTCGAAATCTGCTTGCTTTTGTAGGCATTCCTTGAGAGTTATAAAAAAATCATTAGCGTAAATTCTGCGCTTGGGGCTTTTCATAAGTTCTAAGCAAAGGCTGTCTAAAAGCCCGCTGTCCTCTGGTTTGTGTTCGTCAATGTGTGATAAAAAAAACTGCATTTTTTCACAAGCAAAGGCATTAAGCTCGATTCTAGCGTCGCTTTGGATATTGTGTAAAAACTCGTTTCTTAGCATTTCCCACTCTCCTAAAATTTGATTGTATCAATCGGGCGTGGGGTTTTTGGGACTTGGTAAAAATTTGTTTTTTTATAGCTTTCATAGCGGTTTAGGGCTTCATTTGCTTTTAAAATCCCACTCCACCCGCGATTAATGCATAAATCTACACAAGCCTTAATATTTGCCCCGCTTTGTTTTAGCTTTGAAAAATCCCGCGTTATTGACTCTAAGGTGCTTTTAGCTAAAAAGCCTCGTTCCTTGCGATAGTTGATAAACTCGCTAAAACTTGCCCGCTCTTGTTCGTTAAAGTCTGTCGGTAGTTTAGTTTGTTGTGTTCTTTTGGTTTTGCTCTCGTCTCTAAAGGTCTTATATGAAGTTAGCAAAGTGAAAAGTAATTTTTTCTGCGCGCGCTCTTTAGAGTCTTTTTTATTTATATATTCTATATTATTAAGGGTGCTAGAATCTCCGGATGCGGTTTTTTGTGTAATCGGTAAAGATTGCGTATTTTCCGCGATTTCCTGTGCTTGAGTGTGTTTAAAGGTGTAAATCATCTCTTGCGTAAATCTACCTTCAGAATCTACACTTTGCGTATAAGTCAAAAGCCCATTATCCACAAGTTCATTGCGATATTTTCGCACGCTTGCAAGTGATATATTTAAAATCTCTGCAATTGCTTTAAGATTTACTACCCACTCTTTTGGGTAGCTCTGTAAAAGCGCGTAAAGCATTCTTGCTTGGATACTTAAAGATTTGTTGCGTAATATCCCATTGTCAATAATAGTGAAATTTTCACTCGGGGTAATTTTGTCTAAAATCATGCTAACTCCTTTAAAGTTGGATTTTTGGTTATAAATGCAAAGTTGCTCTTATTTATGCAATCTATGCATTTATTGGTTTTTTTAGAAAAAATAAACTCGTCTTCAATGTAAAAAAGCTTTGTGCTATACTCTGCTTTTAGACCTTTAATCATTTGCTTTTTTGGCTTCCTTGTCCAAAGGTTTTTAAAAAATGTTTTCAATAATCACCTCCTCATAAATTGAATAACTTGTAGGCATACTTGAGAAAATGCGCTTTTGTGCGTCAAAATGCACACGTTCTTTATAATGCTTGCCTGTCTGTTTGTTCTTTTTTAAAATCACAATGCGCGAGTTTTCGCTAAATTCCCTTATCTTTTCATTTTCCGCTTTGTCGTGTTCGATTCTAATGGTTATTGAGCTTTCGTGTCCGCCCTTTTTGCTTCCCATTGGGTTGTCTCTATCGCCTTTACTTGTCTGCACAATCAAAAAAACGACAATATTAAGACTATGACAAAGTTTTGCTAAGGTTGAAAACTTTAGGCTTTCTTCCTCTTCCATATTGCGACCATTTGGACTACTAATGCGCATTTGAGAATCAATTAAAAACACTCTAACACCACTTTTATAAAGTGTCTTTATATTTTGCGCGATGTTGTAAAGCTCGTAGCCGTCATCAATGATTATCAAATTATTGGCGTTAAAGCCTTTTTTTGTGTCTTTAGCCTTAAGATATTGATAAATTGGAAACTCAAAGCTAAAAAAACAAACTTTGTGCTTTTTGCTTATATGCTCTAGCATTTGTAAGCCTAAGGTTGTTTTGCCTGCTTCTGGGTCTCCGCTTATCAAAACTAACTGCGCGCATTCAATACCACCATTTAAAGCGGAATCTAAAAAGCTTACGCCGGTTTCAAACTTTGGCATTACTGGCTTAGTGGCGTAATACTCTTGCCACTGCGCAAAGTTTTTGTAGCTTTTTGTTTGCAAGTTTGGCAAAAGCTGGTCTATATCAAGCAAAGTATTATTTTCGCTTGCTAGTAAAAGCTCTTGGGCTACTCTCCTTTGTCTGTCTAAGTTATAGGCTTTTATAAAAGGTTCTTTCAATAAAAGCACATTGGGATTTGGCAAAGTGCTTAACATTTCTAAAATAAAGGCCTTTTCACTTTGGGCTTTGTTAAGGCTTTGCGTGAAAACATTTAAAGAAATATTAGGCAAGTCTTGCAAAATGTTTAAAACTTCTTGCGCGTCTTTACTAAAGCACTCTCTTGGCACTTCGCTTAAAAACTCCTCTAAATATTGCGGATAAGCTAGAAAAGAGCTTAAAATTTCTTGCTCTAAAGGGTTCATATTTCACCCCTTAGGACTTTTTGCATCCATTCTTTTTCTGTAAAAACATCGCTTTTAATTGTTAGCATTATCTCCTCGCCACATAAGCACGTCGTTTGTATGCTTGTATCGCTTGGGGCTTCTAACTCTTTTACATTTAGGCTGTTTTCCTCACCACAAGTTGGGCAGATATAGTTAAGGTTCATATTTCACCTCCAAACTCTGCCTCAACAAAACTCGCTCTTTTGATTTGGGTGGGAATGTATTTAACATAATGCGTAAAAGTCGTAGAAAGGCTTTTGTGTCCTAACATCGCACTAATCCATAAAACTTCCTCTTTATGCTCTAACATCATCGTGGCAAAAGTATGGCGCGTTTGGTAAATCGCTCTTTTTTTAATGTTTAATTTCTCTAAAAGTGCGAAATACTGCCCGCGTAAGTCTGAAATAGGTTGCGTGATAATAGTCCCTTTTGTGCGCTCTTGGCTTAAAAGCGTGCGCTTGAGGATTGGCAACATATCAACATAACGATTAGTGCCTGTTTTTGTGCTGGTAATTTTCCCGGTGGCGGATTCTATGGCTTTATTAATAAGTATCTTGTCGTTTTTAAAATCACAATCTTCATAAGTCAAAGCCCTTATTTCTCCGGTGCGCGCGCCTGTAAAAAAAGCGATGATTAAGAATAATTTAAGTTCGCCTGTTGCGTTTTGTAATAAAAGTTTCACTTCCTCGCTGGTGAAAGGTATAACGCTCTCGCCTTGAATTTGGTGGGACTTTTTTACGCGTAAGGGCTTTAGGTGCGTAGCAATTCCCTCGTCTTTAGCAAATCGTAAAAGCTGGTTTAAAAAATTTAGCTTATAGTCTTGCTCTGTATTATTTGCGTAGGCTTCTAGGTCTTTTTGTGTCCAAAGCCGAATGTCTTTTTTTCCGAAAAACTTTACTAAATCATTTGTATTGTATTTGTATTTAAGTAAAGTTTGCGACTTAAGGTTTGTATTTTGCAAGAAAAGTTCCGCGATTGTTGCTATTGGATATTTTACAATTTCTTGCTTAGGCTCGCCTCGCAAGTGTTTATAAACATAGCTTTGTATGTCTAATAAAACTCTAGCTAGATTTTCCTTACTTGCTTGCAGTTTTGTGCTAAATCTTATGCGTCCTAAGTCCTTTAAGGTTGTGTCAATATAAATCACCCCGCCCCTTGTGTAAGTTTTGCTGTGTAAGATGTCCATTTTTTCTCCTTTTTTTAAGTGTTTGTTGTTTAAAGAGCTTGTCGCTCTCGTTACAAAATCGCACTTTTTTGGTTGGTTTTGGCACTGCGTTTTTTTGTGTTCGCTTTTGGTTTGCATTGGCTTTCAAAGCTTGTCGCTTTTAAGCCCGCACAAAAGCGCGCCCACAAAAGCTAGGGTTTAAAGCCCCCACATTTGCGGGATTTAAACCTTTGGCACAAAATCTGGCACAAAAAGGCTAAAAATCCACAAAAACATTGCAAAATAAAGTGAAGTGTAAAAGAAATTATTTTGTGTAAGTGTTTGAGCCACACGAGCGCGGGGTGAAAGCAATAAAGGCAGGCATTAAAGGCTTTTCCTCGCGCCCTCGTTTCGTCGCTTTCGCACGATTACTTATAAGCCACATCGTAAGCCCTTGCCTCTCCCTCGCTTGCACATTTGAGGCAAGCGATATAAGACCACAAAGGCGTTGCGATTTACGAGACAACGCGCGAATATAAATTGCCACATTGTCCCGCTTTGCCACATTTCAAGGCTTTGCCTCTCCCTCGCAACTTTTGCCCGCTTGCTGTGTCTAAACTTGTAAAAGCGTTGGTTGCGTAAGCTTGTGTTACAAAACTTTAAGACCCTTTTGGGTTTCCTACCCCCCCAAAAAAGCAAAAAAATCCTAAAAACGCACTTTGTCGCGGTTGGCGCGTGGCTCTTGCTGGCGCGTTGATTACGCCTTATAAGCTACACACCCGCGCGCTTTGGAGTTTTAAAAATCCTAAGCTTGCGGTCTTAAACTTGGCGTGAATTTTGCGCTTTGGTTTGTTAAAAGTTGGGTGTAGTTTTTGTGCGTGGAGTGAGCCTTGTAAATGCGCACTTAAAAAAGCTTGAGTGCTACGAATATCAAAGAGAAAAAAAGAATTTAAGCCCATTTTTTGCAACAAAGGTAGAGATAAGGCTTTAAGTGTGATATTTTTCATTTATTTGCCTTGTGCATTTTATTGCGTTTCTAGTATGCCAAACATTAAATAACGTGCATTAGCTTATGTATTATTTAGCACGCAATTTAGATTAAATTTATCTTTGTCGCTCTCAAACGTTAGCGAAGATAGTTTTTAAAGATTCCAATAGAGATATTTCGCTACGCTCAATATGACAAAATTTATTTTGCCCAAAAAAATTCTTTTTTAATAGTAAGCCAAATAGAGACGCAAAGCAAAGCATAATCACAAAGGGCTTGATGTTAAAATTTAGCACGCTTCAAGTTCTTCGACTATTTTCTCAATTTCCGCTCTTAAATGCATTTGGTTTTTAAGCATCTCTTTAATCTCTGCATTAAGAAGGCTTATATCAACCACTTCGCGCGTGTCTTTGGCTTCCACATAGCTAGAAACGCTTAAGTTATAGTCGTTCTTAGCAATTTGCTCTTTTGGCACGAGTGCGCTTACGAACTCTTTAGTCTCCCTTGCCTTGTAGGATCTCAAAATCCATTCTAGATTCTGCGGTGAAAGCATATTTTTATTGGTTACTTTGATAAATGCATCGCTTGCATTGATAAACAAAACCTTATCGTCCCTATTCTTATTTTTGCGCAATACCAAGATACACACCGCAATCCCTGTGCCAAAGAAAAGATTAGGCGCAAGGGCTATCACACAATCAATGTAATCCTCTTCTATCAAATACTTTCTTATATCCCGCTCCGCACCGCTTCTATACATTACACCCGGGAAAGTTACAATAGCCGCGCTACCTTTTTCACTAAGCCACGCTAAGCTATGCATTACAAAAGCCAAATCAGCCTTTGATTCAGGGGCTAAAACCCCCGCTTTTAAAAATCGTTCATCGTTGATTAAAAGCGCGTTGCTTTTGCCCTCCCATTTGATACTATAAGGAGGATTGCTAACGATTGCATCAAATGGCTCGGTGTTTTTGTGTTCTTCATTAGGCTTTATTAGAGTATCGCCGTGTGCTATATCAAATTTCGTGTATGCTACATTATGCAGTAGCATATTCATTCTTGCAAGGTTATAAGTAGTGATATTAATTTCTTGTCCAAAATAGCCTGATTTCGGGTCTTTTTTCAAAATCTTTTTATACTGCAAGAGCAGTGAGCCACTCCCACAAGCAGGGTCATAGACTTTATTAGGCTTAGCATTATTGCAAAGTGTGATTTCAACAAGCAGTTTGCTAACCTCTTGAGGAGTGAAAAACTCCCCGCCACTTTTCCCCGCGTTACTTGCATACATTTTCATCAGATATTCATACGCATCGCCAAAGACA
This sequence comes from Helicobacter himalayensis, assembly GCF_001602095.1. NCBI lineage: Bacteria > Pseudomonadati > Campylobacterota > Epsilonproteobacteria > Campylobacterales > Helicobacteraceae > Helicobacter > Helicobacter himalayensis. Next base: position 1,786,360 of record NZ_CP014991.1, read on the forward strand.
TCAATTTCATTTTCATTATAATGCAACTCCAAATCACTAATAGCCCTCATAATATTTAAGATTTTTCTATTGCGCTCACTATTAGACTTGCCAATGTTATCAGAATGTAAATCCATATCTGCAAAAAGCCCATTAAATTGCTTGCTGCTGTCTTGGATTTGTTTAAAAATATTGCTTAAAGTCTCATTGAGATTGGATTTTTCTTGGTCCGCATTTTTAAGCACATTAGAAAACAAAGCACTAGGTTTGATAAAAAAACCATAGGTTTCAAGGATAGTATCCTTGCCATTTTCTGCCTCCTCATCGCTTAAGGTCTCATAGTTGTCTGTATCATAATGCTCCTTAAGGTCATTTTTGAGTTTCTCACTGATAAAGTAATAAAACAAAAATCCAAAAACATAATCTTTGGATTTCGAGAGCTCGATTACTCCTCTTAAGTCGTTGGCGATTTTCCATATTGTTTTATGAAGCTCCTCTCTTTCTCTAACGCTTTTCATTTGTTTTTCCTCCTTTTAGTATTTAGTTTGTTTATGGGTTAAGAAATTCTTCGGCTAAAGCTTAAGTAATGACAATGCGGGGTTTTGTCATATTGCGCCCTATTTTGTCATATTGAGCGCAAGCGAAATATCTCTATTGTAAAGAGACATTGCACTTTCACAAAAGCGGCACTCTTAAAAATTCTAGCTTTTTAGATTCCACCCCTTTTCTTTTATTTATAAATATCGCCTCTAGATTCCGCATCATAGGCATAAATTAAAATCTCTTTTTCTCTTATTTCATACAAGATTCTATATTTGCCAATCCTTAAGCGGTAGCAGTTTTGTGTGCCTTGTAGTCTTTTAATATCTTGCGTGTTTGAGTGGGGATTTTGTGCGATTTGCTCTAAGGCACTGATGACTTTAGGGGCTAAGTCGCGGTGTTTATCTAGGAATTTCTTTGCTTCCTTGCTATATTCTAAGAAATAATTCATTGGATTCCAAACTCCTTTTTAAGCTCCTCGTGGCTTATAGTCTCACCCCTTTCTAGCTCTTTTATAGCCTTTTTGTAGGCTCTCTTATTTGCCTCTGTCTCAATGGTATCTGGGTCTATTTCGCTACTTATGCTAAAGGGAATCTCGCCGGTTTTAAGCACCTTTGCAGCAAACATTCTAAAGGCTGTGCCTAAATCTAGCCCCATATCCTTAAGCATTATTTCTAAAATCTCTTTATCGCTGCTATCCATTCTAAATTGCACAATTGAAGTCATTTTCTATCCTTTTGTATGGTTTTGAATGATTATATTATATTTAGATTAAATTTTACTTTTACCATATTGCCCCCTGTTGTCATATTACCCCACTTTGTCATATTGAGGGAGTGAAACGACCAAAATATCTCTCTTAGAATCCTTAGGAGATTCTTCGCTTTGCTTAAGTAATGACAAGTCTTATTTTTGTCATTCTCAAACTCTCCTTTTGTCATTCTGAGACGTTAGCCGAAGAATCTTGACTTAGTTTCTAATCTTCACTTTTTTCTAAACTTTTAAAGCTTAGTAATTTCTCTCTATAATATGCGTATTGTTTTCTTCTTGCTGCAATCTCTGCGGGGATTCCTTTGCTTAAGTCATTAACTAAGCAATCAAATTTATCTAGGATTTGGACAATTTCATTTTGCACATTTAAAGGTGGGAGGGGGATTTTTATCTTGCTTAAGTTGCTATTATGCACACGAATAACCTTAGTTCCAAAGGCAAACTTTATTTTTTGGTCTTGAAAGAAATCAGTTTTAAAAAAATAGCTTATAAATTTAGGATTTTGTTTATGAGAAAATACAAAACTATCCCCACTAATGCAAACTTCATCGTCTCCTAAATATGCTACCGCTTTACAAACATCTTCTTTATTTTCACTAACTCCAGCAATGATTAAATCTCCACTTTTTGCTTTCTTAAGCGACTTTGCCACTTCCTCACTCACAAAAGATATTGTTTTTTCAGTATGGATTCCATAATAAGTGTGAATTTGTCCATAATGGATACAAGGGACTCCAGATTCTGTAAAATCCTTTTTTTGCAAACCATTTCCACGCGTAAAAGTGCCAATCTCCCCCAAGCTTACCATTTTTACAAGTTCTAGGTATTTAGATTCTTCGTTTGTTGAGATTCTTCGGGCTTTGCCCTCAGAATGACAATTAACCTTTTTTGTCATATTGAGCGCAAGCGAAACATCTCTATTGTTGTAATGGGATTCTTCGCTTCGCTCAGAATGACAAGAGGCATTATCATATTGAGGCGAAGCCGAAATATCTGCTAAATGCTTCCTTGCTCTTTTTTCTAATTCTTCTTTGCTTAAAAGCTTATTTCTATAATATTCGTATTGTTTTTTACGCGCTTCTAATTCTTTTTCTAATTCTTTTTCTAATTCTTTTTCTAATTCTGTAAATTTGTCTAAGATTTCTACAATTTTGTTTTGAATTTCTAGGGGTGGGAGGGGGATTAAAATATTCTCAAATTTTTTCTTTGAAATGTTAAATCTTGTAACGCCACTAGCTGTTTTTATAATTTGCTTTCTTATGCTTTCTTGCCTAAATAAGTATTTGCTAAATTCTGGAGGTTGAATTTATTAATACTCATTTATTTCAAGGCACGGGATTAAAAAATTTGGACAAAAAACAATTTCAAAACTTCCAAATCCCCCTCCCACCCCTAGAAATTCAAAACAAAATTGTAGAAATCTTAGACAAATTTACAGAATTAGAAAAAGAATTAGAAAAAGAATTAGAAAAAGAATTAGAAGCGCGTAAAAAACAATACGAATATTATAGAAATAAGCTTTTAAGCAAAGAAGAATTAGAAAAAAGAGCAAGGAAGCATTTAGCAGATATTTCGGCTTCGCCTCAATATGATAATGCCTCTTGTCATTCTGAGCGAAGCGAAGAATCCCATTACAACAATAGAGATGTTTCGCTTGCGCTCAATATGACAAAAAAGGTTAATTGTCATTCTGAGGGCAAAGCCCGAAGAATCTCAACAAACGAAGAATCTAAATACCTAGAACTTGTAAAAATGGTAAGCTTGGGGGAGATTGGCACTTTTACGCGTGGAAATGGTTTGCAAAAAAAGGATTTTACAGAATCTGGAGTCCCTTGTATCCATTATGGACAAATTCACACTTATTATGGAATCCATACTGAAAAAACAATATCTTTTGTGAGTGAGGAAGTGGCAAAGTCGCTTAAGAAAGCAAAAAGTGGAGATTTAATCATTGCTGGAGTTAGTGAAAATAAAGAAGATGTTTGTAAAGCGGTAGCATATTTAGGAGACGATGAAGTTTGCATTAGTGGGGATAGTTTTGTATTTTCTCATAAACAAAATCCTAAATTTATAAGCTATTTTTTTAAAACTGATTTCTTTCAAGACCAAAAAATAAAGTTTGCCTTTGGAACTAAGGTTATTCGTGTGCATAATAGCAACTTAAGCAAGATAAAAATCCCCCTCCCACCTTTAAATGTGCAAAATGAAATTGTCCAAATCCTAGATAAATTTGATTGCTTAGTTAATGACTTAAGCAAAGGAATCCCCGCAGAGATTGCAGCAAGAAGAAAACAATACGCATATTATAGAGAGAAATTACTAAGCTTTAAAAGTTTAGAAAAAAGTGAAGATTAGAAACTAAGTCAAGATTCTTCGGCTAACGTCTCAGAATGACAAAAGGAGAGTTTGAGAATGACAAAAATAAGACTTGTCATTACTTAAGCAAAGCGAAGAATCTCCTAAGGATTCTAAGAGAGATATTTTGGTCGTTTCACTCCCTCAATATGACAAAGTGGGGTAATATGACAACAGGGGGCAATATGGTAAAAGTAAAATTTAATCGCCCTTGTTCATTTACCTAAAAAATTCTTTGATAATGAGTTGTGCAGAGATACCAAAGCAAATGCAGATTACAAAGGGCTTAATGATTTTTGCACCATGCTTAAGTGCAAGTTTTGCCCCAAGACTTGCGCCTATTGCTTGTCCTATGCACATAAGCAAACCCAAAAGCCACAGCACATTCCCGCTTAGGATAAAAAACAAAGTAGAAGAAATGTTAATGCTAAAAACAAGTGAGCGCGAATGTGCCAAAGCCTTGCTTAGCCCATATCCTCCTAAGCTTACAAGAAGTGTTAGCATAAGTGTGCCAATCCCTACGCCTAAAAACCCACCATAAAAGCTTATTAGCGCGCAAAAGCCATAAAATGCAAATTTATTTTGTGGTTTTGCCCTATCTGTATCGCTTATTTTGCGTGAGAATAAAAAATATAGCCCTATTGCTATCATCACAAAGGGCAGGATTTTTGCAAGAAGCTCGGCTTTAACAAACTGCACGCTAATTGCCCCCGCACTTGCAAAGATAAGAGCTAGGATAATGCACAAGTGATTTAGAGTAATATTACTTTGAGAATAGTAAGTATAAGCCCCTGTAAAAGAGCCTACACAAGCTTGTAGTTTATTTGTCGCTAAGGCAGCTAGAGGATTTATGCCACTTAGTAATAAAAGTGGCATAGTAATCATACCCGCACCACCTGATAGCGAACCCACAAGCCCTCCAAAAAGCGCAGCAAAAAACAAAATCACATACCAATACAGAGCTATATTTTCAAAGCTTTGGATATGGAGAAAATCAAGCAGAGTAGAGAGCGGGATAGAATTTAGCATAGGAAGCCTTTAAGCGTTTTTTAAGTAAAAATTATAGCTATAAAAGTGGCGAAGCGGGATTTATTCACACGAGATGATACAAACTAAAAAAATAGAATCTAAATCCTTAAAGCACCTTCGCTAGCCTCTTTTTTTACCCTAGCGCATTTCTTGCTACTTCTTTTGCCCTTTGCAATGCCTCATCGATTTTGCTAATATCTTTTCCGCCAGCTGCAGCAAAGTCATCTTTACCCCCGCCTTTCCCACCTAAGATATGCGCGATTTCAGCCACCCACGCGCCCGCTTTTATTGGCGCGTTTTTCACGCCTGCGGTGATTGAGATTTTTTCACCAGATTCACAGATGAGAAGCACCGCAATACTTTGTTCCTCATTTTTTGCCTTGTCAATTGCCTCTTTTATCTCCACCGCGCTTTTATCGCTTATGCACGCGACTATGAGCTTACACTCGCCCACGCGCTCAAACTCTAGCGACTTTAGGCTACTAGCTTGGGATTTCGCCACACTTAGCTTTTTAACCTGTGCTTTTAGCTTTTCAATAGCTTGTAGCAAATCTTGGGCTTTTAAGTTTTCTTTAGCTTGGTTTAGCGTCTCTAGCGCATTTGCGCCCCATTCATAACCCGCATGCCCACACACTGCCTCTATCCTACGCACACCGCTACTCACTCCGCCTTCTTTGGTGATATAAAAGCTTCCAATTTCTGCGGTGTTTTTGACATGGATTCCCCCACATAGCTCAATAGAATCCCCAAAGCTCACCACGCGCACGACATCGCCATATTTTTCGCCAAATAGCGCCATCGCACCGCGCGCCTTTGCCTCATCAATAGGCAAACTCTCGCACACCTGCGCGCTTGCACGCAAGATTTTTTCATTTACACGTTTTTCAATCTCGCGCAATTCCTCGCGACTTAGCGCCTTTGGGTGGGAAAAGTCAAAACGCAAGCGGTGCGCTTCTACCAAACTTCCTGCCTGTGCGATATGCGCGCCCAAAACCTCGCGCAATACCAAATGCAGTAAATGCGTCGCACTATGATGCTTTGCAATCTCTGCACGTGCGCAATCCACAAATGCCAGCACCTCATCACCTACGCGCAAAGTCTCAACCGCGCTCACTTTTGAAAGATTAAGCCCAAAATATTTTTTGGTATCAAGCACAGAGGCAAGCGGGGCTTTAGATTCTGTAAAATCTTTGCGCCAACGAGATGAATTTAAACTCCCGCAAACTCCACCAAGAGAAGAATTCTGATGAAGCAAAACTCCTTTATCGCCAACTGGTCCGCCAGATTCTGGATAAAATGGCGTGCTATCTAGCAACACATACCCCTCTTGCCCTTTTTCCAGCCTTTCAACGCGCAAAAATGCAGAATCTAATAGCGCCAAAATCTTAGCCTCCGCGCGCTCATTTTCATAGCCTACAAAAACATTTTCACCAAACTCCGCAAGCAATGCCTTGAAATCACCCTCTTTTGTGCTATCGCCACTCCCTTTCCAGCTTGCCTTACTACGATTTTTTTGCTCCTCCATACACTTTTCAAACGCGCCCAAATCCACTTCCAAACCCTTATCGCGCAACATATCTTGCGTCAAATCAAGCGGGAATCCATAAGTATCATAAAGCTTAAACGCCACTTCACCAGAGAAAAGCTTTTGAGATTCTGGGTCTATTTTTGCGCAATCCTCGCCAAAGATTCTAGTATTTTGCATAGAATCTAGCTCATTTTCAAAGAGCTTCATTCCTGATTCTATCGTCTCAAAAAACCTCTCCTCCTCCGCTTTGCACTGCTCCATAATCGATTCCCTGCGCTCGTTTAAATACCCATAATGCGCGCCCATACTCTCACACACCACGCCCACCACGCGATACAAAAACGCTCTTTTCACGCCCAACAAATAGCCGTGTCGCACCGCTCGGCGCAAGATTCTACGCAAGACATATCCGCGCCCTTCTTTATCAAAATGCACGCCTTGCGCGAGCAAAAATGCCACCGCGCGCGCGTGGTCGGCTATCACGCGAAAACTTGCTTGCGTGCTTTTGTTTATCGTAGATTCTATGTTGCGCCCATTAGAATCCGCAGAATCCGCGCTCCTAGATTCCATCTCTAAGAGCTCTATATCTTCATAATACTTCCACACATTGCCACTTTCCGCGCAAAGTTTCTCTATTTCTTTCATTAGTGGCGCAAAAAGCGAAGTATCAAAGTTATTGATTTTCCCCTCTTTGAGCGCAATCACGCGTTCTAGCCCCATACCTGTATCAATGCTTGGGCGAGGCAGTGGCGTGCGCACGCCATCTTTTTGCTCAAATTGCATAAAGACAAGATTCCATATTTCTAAGAATCTATCACCTTCCCCGCCGAAATAATCCTCGCTTGAGTGAAAATACTTTTCCCCCTGATCGACATAGATTTCACTACAAGGTCCGCAAGGTCCGCTATCGCCCATCTGCCAAAAGTTATCCTTATCGCCCATACGCTTAATGCGCGAAGATTCTATATGCTCACACCATAGCGCGTAAGCTTCATCATCGCTTTCGTGGATTGTCACATACAAAAGGCTTTTATCAAAGCCCAAAACTTGCGTTACAAACTCCCACGCATACGCTATCGCCTCGCGTTTGAAATAATCTCCAAAGCTAAAATTCCCTAGCATCTCAAAAAGCGTGTGGTGGCGCGCGGTGTAGCCGACATTTTCTAGGTCATTATGCTTCCCACCTGCGCGAATACATAGCTGTGATGAAGTCGCGCGCGGAATCTGCGGTGTTGGCACTTTACCGGTGAAAATATCCTTAAACTGCACCATTCCTGCATTGACAAAAAGCAAGCTCGCATCATCAGGCACAAGTGGCATTGACTCATATGCCTTATGCCCCCGCTTTGCGAAATACTCCAAATACAGCGCGCGAATATCCATTTTTTGCCCTTTCATATAAAGCCTTGTTTATGTGGTTTTGCTTAAAATTTTATCTTAAAATTTCGCAAATTTTGTTGATGTTATGTAACTTGTTTATGTATAATCTAAGCCTTGCGTAAATTTTTGGGGTTCTACACGCAACAACCACAACAAAATAAAGGAAAATAAAATGAGAAAATCTCTTTTTGCGAGCGTTATTTTAAGCGTTCTCTGCACGAGCGGGGCTTTTGCTGAGAAGGGGGGGGGCTATATTGGGATTGATATAGGACACGGGAATGTCAAGTTTGATCAAAGTATCAATGCAACTATGACAATGAGTAACAATGGGAGTTCAGGTATGACAAGCGGAACAGCTTCCCCACTGAATGGACATATTTATGCGAATAACTCTATGGCAAATTTTGCAATCAAAGGTGGTTATAAAACTTTCTTTGGAGAATCTAAACGTTTTGGTGCGCGTGGTTATGTGTATTTTGGCTATGGCTACAATAGCATGCAGAATGTAAATTATAATTTTGGATCTCCTCTAGGAGCAACCATAGCGCAAGCAGCTAATGGCTCAATTTTCACAGGCACAGGAAAAACTTATTATAACCATGTGTTTGATTATGGCGTGGGTGGGGATTTGCTCTTTAACTTTATTGATGTGCCTGAGCATAGTTTTGGTATCTATGGCGGTGTAGCACTAGGTGCTGAAACATGGGTAGCAAATGGTAAGGAATACAAGCCAAATGGTGGCAAGGGCGAGAGCTACTTTGGATTCCAAACAATGCTAAATGTCGGCGTTAGAGGCGTATTTGACCAACATCACGGAATCGAGTTTGGCGCAAAAATCCCACTTTTAGACACAGAAATCTTTAATGGCAATGGAAGGTCGCCTTTGTTAGGTCAGATGGGCATCACACTTGATGGCACTACAACTACAATGAGACGACCCTACATTATCCACGCAAGCTATGTGTATAACTTCTAATCTCTCTCAAACTCGGTGTGCGCGATGCTTCAACACTTAGCCATCGCTGGTGCGCATACTGACATCGGCAAAAGCGCGGTGAGTGCCGCGCTTTGCTTTGGCTTTAATTTCGCGTATTTCAAACTCGTGCAGGCAGGCAAGGAAGAAGACAGGGACATTATCGCCTCTCTTGCACCTAAAACAAAAATCTATCCAAATGGATTCACACTGCAAACACCTGCAAGCCCACATATCGCAAAGCGTATCGAAAACGCAGAATACAATGGCTTGCAAATCCCACTGCCTGAAACTCCACAGCCACTTTTGCTTGAGAGTGCTGGCGGGCTTTACACACCACTAGATTCTCAAAGTTGCATAATTGATTATCTTGCGTTGCACAAACTGCCGGTATTGCTTGTGGGTGGGTATTATTTGGGCGCGATAAATCACATTTTGCTAAGTATTGAAGTGCTTAAAATGCGTGGGATTGAGCTTTTGGGCTTGGTGATGAGTGAAGGGAAAGAAAAAAACGCGTATGCGGATTCTTTTGATTCCTTTATCGCGCAATATAGCGGGGTGAAAATCGCGCGTTTTAGGCATTTTGAACGCGATTGTGAAAACGCGGACTTTCAAGCCAAAGCCCTAGAACTCAAAGCTTCTCTTTGCGCTCTTAAGATTATCTAACACGATTTGCTTTCATAAAATCTTAGGAATATTTTTTGCATAACTACACACAAAAAGCCAAAAGGAGCGCGGAATGCAAAGCGGATACTACAACACCACCGGCGGTATGGTAACGCAATTTAGCCGCTTAGATATTATCTCAAACAATCTTGCTAACCTTAACACAAATGGCTTTAAGCGCGATGATGTGGTAATCGGCGATTATCTGCGCTTGTATCAGACGCATAAACACCAACTGCCAATTGAAGGTCAAACACGCGAGGCAGCGAAGTTTCTTAACCGCTCACTTGATCGCGTGCCAATTATCAGCGAAGAATACACCGATAGAAGCTCTGGAACTATGGCGCAGACGGAAAATGCGCTTGATTTCGCCCTACAAGATTCTAATGCGTTTTTTGCAATTTTAACACCAGAGGGTGTGCGCTACACACGCGATGGGAGCTTTAGCATTGATAGCAATGGCGCGCTTGTGAGCAAGGAGGGCTTCGCTGTGCTAAGTCGCAATGGGATAGATTCTCAAGGTGGGATAATGCTCGCACAGGGTCAAAATCTCGAAGCAGATAAAAACGGAAATCTCTACCTACGCAATATTAATAACGATACAATCGGTGAAATCGCGCCTATTGGAGCGCTTGCGGTGGTGAGCTTTGAAAATCCGCGCTATTTAAAAAAGGTAGGCAAAAATCTCTATGAATACCCGGATGAGCGCCTTAATGAGCGCAAAAATGTGGAAAATGGTGTAATGCAGGGCTTTGTGGAGAAAAGCAATGTCAATGCGGTACGCGAGATGACTTCGCTCATTGAGACAAATCGCCTTGTGGATATGTATCAGCGCGTGATGCGCTCGCATATGGACGACCTCAACAGCGAGGCGATTACCAAGCTTGCGGTGCGCGCATGAAAAGCGTGAGATTCTAGGAATTTTTGAAAATAGAGAGTTCGCGATGACAAATTTTAGAGATTCTACCATTTGCAAAGACTTGTGCGCGCGTGATTTGGCGCATATTTGGCATCCTTGCACGCAAATGCACGACCACGAAAACACTTTCCCTCTTATCCCCATTAAGCGTGCAAAGGGCGTGTATTTGTATGATTTTGATGAGAAAAGTTATATCGATTGTGTTTCTAGCTGGTGGGTGAATCTTTTTGGACATTGCAACGACTATATAAGTCAAAAATTAAGCCAACAGGCGCAAAATTTGGAACATTGCATTTTCGCAGGCTTCAGCCACGAGCCAATCATACGCTTTTCTCAAAGGCTGTGCGAAAAATTGCCAAAGGGCTTAGAAAAGTGCTTTTATGCAGATAATGGCTCAAGTGCGATTGAAGTCGCGCTCAAAATGGCGTATCACGCAAAGGTGCTTGAAAATCCGCAATTTGCAAAAAGTTTGGAATCTGCGCAAGAAACCCATGCTTTTATCTCACTGCAAAATGCCTATCACGGCGAGACTTTGGGCGCGCTAAGCGTGGGAGATGTGGGACTATACAAGCAGACTTATAAGCCTCTTTTGCTAAAAAATATCGTTATCCCAATGCCACACACGCTAACAGGCTACCACGATGATGAGGTGGATTCTGCGGGATTTGACGGAGATGACATAAGCTCAAAAAACTTGGGTTCTGATACGCAAAATGCCACGAACTACGAAGATTCTCTCGCATTTTTAGAATCCACCCTTGCGCAAAATCCCCATATCATCGCCTTTATCATCGAGCCACTTTTGCAATGCGCAGGCGGTATGCAACTCCATACACCAAGCTTTGTGGCGCGAGCGTGCGCGCTATGTAGGAAATATGGCGTGAGGGTGATTTTTGATGAAATCGCGGTAGGCTTTGGCAGGAGTGGCACACTCTTTGCGCTGCAAGCTTGCGGTGTAGTGCCAGATTTTCTAGCGCTTAGCAAGGGCATTAGCGGGGGATATTTACCGCTTTCGGTGGTGGTAACAAGTGATGAAATTTATAAGCTTTTTTATGCGCCTTATAATGAGAATAAGGCGTTTTTGCACTCGCACTCTTACACTGGAAATGCGCTGGCGTGTGCGTGTGCGAATGCTGTGCTTGATATTTTTGACACACAAGATGTGCTAGAAAATAATAAAATCTTAAGTCGCTATATTTGGGAAAAAGCGCAGAATCTACGTGAGCTTTCATATGTCAAAAATTTGCGCCAAAGAGGTATGGTATGCGCGTTTGAGATAGATTCCAAAAATCCGCGCAAAGGCATAGAGGTCTATAACAAAGCCTTGCAAAAAGGCTTGCTCCTGCGCCCGCTAGGTAATACAATCTACTTTATGCCCCCTTTTGTGATAAACAAAGAGCAGATTGAATTTGTCTTTGAGGGGATTAGAGAGATTCTAAGCGAGCGTGATTTTTTGGATTCTTAGGAAATTTTAGATTCTTCAGCTAAAGCCTCAGAATGACAAAAAGAGTGATTTTGTCATATTGAAACAATGCCGAAATATCTCTTTTTAGATTCTCTAGAATTATTAAAAATTTTGAACTTCTTTTACAAACGCCTTGCTAAAACATTCAGCGCTTTCATAAAGCAGGTGGATTCCATCAGAGGTTTCATACTCGCTGTGATTTGGCATTGGCAAAAATGGGTAAGAAAAACTTTGAGCCAAAAAAGTGTTTGCCTCAATAAATCTTGGCTGTTTTGCCAAAAGTGGGTCGATTGGCATAGTAAAAAAGATAATTTTCACGCCTTTATTTTCAAAATATTGCAATTGTTTTTGAAGCAAATCCAAGCGGTTTTGGTAATTTTGCAGATTTGCTAAAGGCTGTTGATAGCGCTTTAAAAAGCCTTCCATACTTAGATTATAAATTTTTTCATCACGTTTTATTGAGCGCTTTTCCTCCTCGCTTTTCCCGCCAAAGCGCTTGATAAGGCTCGCAAAAATATTAAGTGGCTGGTATTTCTCCTGTAATGCGGGCAGGTAATAGCGCACCTTAAAAAGCAGTGGCTCAAACAAAATCCCAAGCATTGCAGAATCCTCATCACGCTCAAAAAGCACATTTGTTTCAATGTAGAGAATCTGAGGGATTTTGTTTGAGCGCTTGATGATTTCTAAGCCACTTTGCACGCTCCCACCGCCAAAGGCGAGATTATAGATTCCCACAGATTCTAGTAAATCTTTATCAAGACGCGAAGCTAAAGACGAGCCTAACACCGCAGCTTTTGGCGTGTGCGGGGAATAAATATATTCTTGCGCAAAAACTAAATTTGACTGCCATTGATTCTGATAGGCAGTAATTTCTGGCTTAAAAACAAAAAGTGCGAGATTATATAACGCAAAAAGTGCCAAAAACACGCTAAAGATTCTAAAAACACCCTTAAAATTGGAAATAAATAAACGCACCGCTACTCCCACTATTTGTAAAGATAAAAAACAATAGCACGCCAAAAAGCGCAGATTCTATGATTTGTCTGTATTTATAAACACTTGAGGTTTTTTGATTTTTGCCTTTGCGCGTAATCCAACAATACACCACATAACGCACATAATAGGCAAAAATGGGCGCGCTATAACATAAAATCATCAACAACAACGCATTGCCACGCACTCCGCTGGGCTCACAAAAAATCTCGCTCACATACAAAAGTACATCGCTAAAATCGCGCAACTTAAAGAGAATCCACCCAAACGACACTACGCCAAAGACAAACACCACGCGCACGCAATAAACAAGCGCACTCTTTGCTAACAGAATTGAAAATCTAGGGAGGTGCGCCACAAAAGCTGGCTTTAGATTCTCTTTTAAAAAACGCTCGATTGCCAAAAATAGTCCGTGATATACGCCCCACACCATATAAGAAATATACGCCCCGTGCCACAGCCCGCCAAGCGCCATAACAATAAAAAGATTGCAATAGGTGCGGAATTTGCCCTTCCTGCTCCCGCCTAGTGGGATATAGAGGTATTGTTTTAGCCAAGTGGAAAGCGAGATGTGCCACCTGCGCCAAAACTCAGCAAATGAGGCTGAAATATAGGGGAAATTGAAGTTTTGCGGGAGGTTGTAACCAAAAAGTTTTGCTACACCAATAGCTATCAAGCTATAACCTGCAAAATCTGCAAAAATCTGCACGCTATAACCAAAAAGAAGCACCAGAAGGGTTAGTGCATCATAGGCTTGAAAATACGGCGGAAGCATCCAAAAAGTTTGGTCTTTCAAATTATCTGCGATTACCATTTTGAGAAAATAGCCAAGAATAATGATTCTAGCACTTGTATAAAAATCGATAGCTTCTAGGCGTTTGGGGGCGATTTGCGGGTAAAATTCGTGTGCTTTGACAATAGGGCCGGCTACAAGCTGTGGGAAAAAACCGATGAAAAAGAGGGTATTGCGATAGTGCTTGAAAAACCCGCGCTCGCAAATAGGACTAACTAGAGAACTTTGCTCTAAAGAATGTGTATGCCCCCCCCCCGAGCCATTATTTTTCACGCTATCTCTGTATAAATCTACCACCAAGCTAATGCCCTGAAATGTGTAAAATGAGATTCCCACAGGTAATGGGACATTAATAAGAAACTCGCCAATGCTTTGTGCGTTGATAAAAGACTCCATCGCTCTACCAAAAAGCGGGCTGTATTTGAAAAACGCCAACACCGAGAGATTTACCCCCACACCAAGCCACGCATAAAGCCTTTTATGTATCAAAGTCGGGGCGAAAGTAACTTGATAGCTAGCGAGCGCATTAATCGAAGCGGAAACAAAAAGAAGTGCTAATAAAATCGGCTGTCCATAAGCGTAAAAAATAAAACTAGCAATGATGAGAATCCACACTTGCACGCATCGTAAGCCTTTCGCATAATACAGCCCAAAGGTTATGGCAACAAGCGCGATAAAGGCATAACTTGTAAAAAGCATTAAAATTCCTTAAAACATCTTGCAAATTCTTAAAAAAAAGAAAAGTTGCCATTGTGCCATAAAATTTTAAAATACTCTTGGTTTGTAATTAAAATTATTTTGAGGGAGACTACCAAAAGAGCTTTGGCAGTCCTTAAGATATTTATAGATTTGGTTTAGGGCGCGATGCCAAATTACATCATACCGCCCATACCACCCATTCCGCCCATATCTGGCATTGCTGGAGCTGGCTTGTCTTCTTTGATTTCGTTAATTGTCGCTTCTGTGGTAAGAAGAAGGCTTGAAACTGATACAGCGTTTTGCAACGCAATGCGTGTAACTTTAAGCGGGTCGATAATACCTGCTTTAAACATATCCACATACTCGCCCTTACTCGCGTTAAAGCCAATTGTTTCCTTGCCTTTTTCCACTTCATTAACCACCACACCAGAATCAAAACCCGCATTTGTCGCAATTTGTGCCAAAGGTGCTTTAATAGCGCGTTTGATAATGTCATAGCCCACTGCCTCATCACCTTCTAACTTAAGCTTGACTTTTTGCGCTGCATGGATAAGTGCCGCACCACCGCCGATAACGATACCTTCATCAACCGCTGCCTTAGTCGCAGAAAGCGCATCATCAACGCGATCTTTTTTCTCTTTCATCTCTACTTCTGTCGCTGCGCCTACTTTGATGACAGCCACACCACCACTAAGCTTTGCAAGACGCTCTTGGAGTTTTTCTTTGTCATAGTCGCTTGTGGTGTTGGCAATTTCTGTTCTAATTTGCGCAATTCTATCTTTCACTTCTTGCGCCTTACCCTTGCCATCAACAATTGTTGTATTATCCTTATCAATCACAACGCGCGCTGCCTGTCCTAAATCTTGCAAGCTCGCAGCTTCTAAGGTTTTACCCAACTCTTCGCTAATAACTTGCCCACCTGTAAGGATTGCGATATCTTGAAGCATTGCCTTTCTTCTATCGCCAAAGCCCGGTGCTTTCACTGCAGAGACATTAAGCACGCCACGAAGTTTATTTACCACAAGTGTCGTAAGCGCCTCACCTTCAATATCTTCAGCGATGATAAGAAGTGGCTTGCCACTTTGCATTGTTGCTTCCAATAAGGGGAGAATCTCTTTCATGCTCGAAATTTTCTTGTCCGTCAAAAGCACATAAGCATTTTCAAGCTGCGCTATCATTTTTTCAGTATTTGTCACAAAATATGCTGAAAGATAACCGCGGTCAAACTGCATACCCTCAACAACGCTAAGTTCATCATTAATGCCCTTTGCCTCTTCAACGGTGATAACACCATCTTTGCCTACTTTTTCCATTGCTTCGGCGATAAGTTTGCCCACTGCTTCATCAGAGTTTGCAGAGATTGTCGCAACCTGCGCGATTTCAGAGCCACTCACTTTTTTACTACCTTTTTTAAGCTCCTCTATGATTGCCTCTGCTGCTTTGTCCATACCACGCTTTACCTCCACAGGATTTGCACCTGCTGTAATATTACGCAAGCCTTCTTTGAAAATACTATGTGCCAAAACGGTAGCTGTGGTCGTCCCATCACCCGCTGCATCGGCTGTCTTGCTCGCTACTTCTTTCACAAGCTGTGCGCCCATATTTGCGATAGGGTCGGCTAATTCTACTTCCTTTGCCACGCTCACGCCATCTTTTGTAATCGCTGGCGCACCATAGCTTTTTTGGATAAGCACATTGCGCCCTCTTGGTCCCATTGTAACTTTAACGGCGTCATTAAGCTGCTTAATCCCCTCATAAAGTTTATTTCTTGCTGAATCTGAAAAGTGAATTTCTTTGTTTGCCATAATTTACTCCTTATGTTAAGTTTATGAATATTTATTTTTCTAGGATTCCTAAGATATCCTCTGCCTCTAGGACGATAAACTCCTTGCCATCAAGCTTAATTTCGCTACCTTTATATTTTTCAAACACAACAACTTGCTTTTCTTTAAGGCTCGAAAACTCTTCTTGTGCTTTTTTGCCGATAGCCTTGATAATGCCTGTAAGCGGTTTTTCCTTTGCATTATCTGGGATAATAATGCCTGAGCTCGTCTTCGTGTCCTCTTCTTGTCGTTCTACAAGAACTCTTTTCCCAAGTGGTTGAAATTTCATACTATACTCCTTAGAATTATGTAAATTGCTAAAAATTAGCACTTAAGTTTCTTAAGTGCGCGAATTTTAGTGATTTTTATTAAATAAGTCAATATCTAATAGTAAATGAATAAATAATATTTAGCTAAATAGACTAAACTTTATTAAGTATTTATATTATATTTTAGCGGTTTTTTAAGCTTTTCAAAGACCAGCTCAACTACTTCTTGGGATTGTGTATGGGTAATTTGGTGTAGCATATATTTTAAAATTACATAGTTTTTATCCCTACTTGCCCACATAATTGTATCTGCCTCTTTATATAATCCAATGGTTGGAATTCCTAAATTGCTAGCGATATGAATATTACCTGTGCTGGGAGATATGACGCACTCCATTTTTTGTGTAAGCGCTACAAGATTGAATAAATTATCATTATTTTCAAAAATATATAAGCCTTTATGATCTAATATGCCCCCCCCCCATACACGACACGCATTTAAAAAATCTAACTTGGTTTTATAATAAACAGGCACAACTACATTTATAGCAGGTAGTGAAAGTATCAAAGAAACAAGATAAATATAATATCTTATTGGGAGATTAAAAGGGCTACTTACGCCAAAAGGCACAACCATAACAAATCTTTTTTGCTCTTTTCCTAAAAATGAATCTATACACTCTTTATACACCAAATCCACACAAAGCCTAGTTGGCATAAAGTTAAGATTCTTATTAGATTTGCTTGGATTTATGGACTTTACCATATCAAGTAATAATGATTCTAAGGAGATAGATTTATTTTTCCAGAATCCTAAATGAGCATAAAAGTTTAAAACGCGAATGCAAAAAATTCATAAAGAAATAACCAATCGCGCACAACACAAAACTATTAAAACAATCTCGTTAGAAAACCACTTGCCAAAAGCCACTAAAGGCTTCATATCGCTTTATTTTTTTCTCTTTATTTTTATTCGATCTTTAAGTAACCCTTGAAATCCTTGCCTACAAGCCCTACAAGATTTTTAATAATTTTTTGTTGATATTTGTCATAATCCCCAAGTTCAGCACCCACATATCCGGACCACACCTCTTGAATTTTTTTACCTCTATCATCATAACAAATAATGCTCACTGCAATTTTTTTTATTGCTATTGGAATGGTGTATATATTTGTGTATGCCGTGCTTGTGTTATATGTTGTATAGCCTCCAGTGTATTGAGAATAAGAAGTGCCTAAAGAAAAAGTAAGATAACAATTTGTTGATTTGGCTTCTAAATTAAACCCATTAATTTGAAAACCATCTTCAACCATTATTTCAGCCAGTGATAGTGCAAACTTTTTATCTGCAATGCTTGATATTTCACCTGTGTAGATACTAAGTGGTTCTTGCTTATTAAAGGTAATTTGAGGGTCTGTTTGCGTGGAATAATAAACTTTAGTAGAACAGCCATTCATGAATAGACAAGAGAGTAATATGCCTATGACAATCCAAAGTCTTTTGGCGGAATCCAACATCATTTCCTCCCATCTTCTAGCGCTTTAGATTCTCCACTAGATTCTTTCAAGCAAACCAAAATTGTTATGAAATTCTCTAAAACATTCATAGCTATACTTTTTTCCACGATTTAAAACTTCGCCTTGCACATTAATGCGCAATTTTCACAATAAAATCAGGTGTGTAAAAACTTCCTTGATTAATCGTTTGGATTGTCATTTCTCCCCCCCCTCCTACTCTAATCTATTCATAACTCATTTGTGCGATAGAAACCTATGCCTTATCTCCGCATCGCAACTGCACATATCCGTTGCGCTTACTAAAAAAGATTTTACATATATTTTTTCCATTCTATGTCTCTCGTCGTTCTCAATTATTTAGTCTAAACTCTTTCTATACTCTTCTCGTATTTTGTCAAGAAAAATATAAGAATCTCCTCTCCGCACTTTCCAATACCTAAAGCCATTCAGTCGCTCTGCTTTTGTATTTTTTAATCGTGCGGAGAGGGTATGAATATCATAAATTTCCTCTTCGAATTCAAGCCTACCCGCGCTTGTAAGCTTTGCCTCAAAACTCGTATTGTTTAGATATACACTTTCTCCAACTTGCAAAAATCCTGCTACAATCATTTCAGTTAAACTAACCTTTAATGGTTTTTTGTCAAATTCTGCTTTGGCAATGGGACTATCCTCAAATGCAAGCAGCTCTAAACGCCGCTTGCCATACTGAATATATGTAGCATTTTGCTCAAGCATAATATAATTTCTACCAAGAATCTTTGCTGCTACTGCTGTAGTCATCGTGCCACCAAAAGGATCAAGCACAATATCGCCCATTTTAGAACTAATGGCAACGATTCGATAAAGAAGCGATTCGGGCTTTTGTGTATTGTGGAGCTTATTACCATTTGTATCTTTAAGTCTTTCATTTCCGCTGCAAACAGGGATTCTCCATACGCTACCAAGCTGTTTGCGCACCCCATTTTCAAAACCAATAATCTCACAATTTAGTTCTTTTGCCGTTTTGTAATTAAAAGCATATTTTGATTTTTTGTCTTTTGTCGCCCAAATCAATGTTTCGTGCGAATTATTCAGCCTTGTTCCGTGAAAATTAGGCGTAGGATTGCTCTTGTGCCAAATCACATCATTAATAAACCAAAAGCCAAGCTCTTGCATTGCCCCACCAATACTATAAACACATTGCATCGAGCCAATTACCCAAATGCTACCATTGGGCTTAAGAATTCTCTTGCATTCTTTGAGCCAACTTCTAGTGAAATTTACATAATCTGCATTATCTAAAAAAGCATTATCCCACACATCATCACAACCACTAAACTTGCTCCCCTCTGGTCTTCGCAAGCTCCCCTCAACACGCATATAATAGGGCGGGTCAGCAAAAATGAGGTCAATGCTACAATCCGGGATTGTTTGCAGTAATTCAAGACTATTGCCCTGTAAGATTTGATTAATCGGCAATTGATTTTGCATTGTATAACTCCCTTAGATTGTGCTGCATTGGGAAAAGTTCTTTTCTTAATTCTATATAATCTGGCATATCAGAGAGTAATTTTTTAATCAAATTGGGATAATCATTTTTTACTCTTAATAGTGCTATTCTTATTCCATCGCTTGTATCAAAATCGGGTACATTCAATATTTCCTGACTTCTTTCTTGTTTATGTTTTTGTAGATGTGAAATAATCTCATTCCAAATATCCATTCTTTTAAAAATATTCTCAAACAATTCTTTACCATAAAAAATACAAATTTCTACTTGCTCATCTGTATTGTGTTCTATTTGTTCTAAATAATATTTTCTGTTTTTCTTTAGACTATCACCACTAAACCACATAGAAGCAATAATTTTATAATTTGGATATGGATATTGTTTTTTCAACACTTTTATTTTCTTGATTAAATTTGTATATTGCCCACGTTTTTTAGTGCTATCATGGTCGTCTCTTATTTTCTGCTCTATTAAATAAATAATGTCATTTTTTTGGAAAATCTGGTCGGCAGATAATCTATTATTGCTTTCATCAACTCCTATATTTTTATCTAAAATTGAATAGCCCATACCTCTAATGTATTCTGTTAAGATTTCTTCCATAAAATCCCCGAATTTAATTTCGCAACTTTGTGTAACATTCTGTATGAGCTTCGTTTTTGCATTGGTGATTCTAAAAATCCCTATATATATCGTTTTGGATTTTGAATAACATTAAGCAATATCTCATAATTCAGGTCTTTACCAAAAACTCTATAGTTGAGTCTGCTTTTAAAATCTTGATATGTCATGTTTTGTCTTTCTTGCAAATTATATCATCGCTATTCGCAACAACTAACTCTCTCATAGTATTATAACTCTAACAATCTTTGATTTAGTATGACATTCATTTATGCTCCTTTTTATCCCTAAAAATCCATTATTTTTACCTCCTCCCATCTTCTAGCACCTTGCATTCTCCATTTTTGCTTATTTCAAGCACGACATAAGGTAAGCCTTGCTTATTTAGCTCGCACATAAAGGGGTCGGGGTCATTTTGCTCCATATTCCACACGCCTGCGCCTTGAAATTCAGCTTGTAGCGATAAATCGGAGGGCTTGTCGCTCATTTGTGCGATAGACGCTTGTGTCTTATCTCCGCACTCGCAACTGCGTAGCTCCGATTTCTCATCTACAATCTTAGAATTTCTATCGCTAGTTACTACTTTCACATCGCATTCATTATCATTACTTGCCTGTTTTTGCAACTCTAGCGCATTATCTATCCCTTGATACTCCCCACCTTTTGGCATATCCTTATTAAGCTCCAAACGCTCGGTATTATAGGATTCTAAGATTCTGGTATCTTGTGTGAGATTTGAACCCACACCCCATTTGCCCTCTACAATAAGCTTTGCCCCAATCATCGCAGGCACACCTGTCGTATAGCTTACACCTTGCGCATTGACTTCTTTAAAGCATTCCTCATGCGCACAAATGTTGTAGATATAAATTGTGCGCTCCTTGCCGTCTTTTATCCCACGTATGTAGCAACCAATGTGCGTTTGCCCTTTTGTGCGTGAAGCTAGACTTGCTGGGTCTGGTAAAAGTGTTTTTAGCACTTCAATAGGCACGATTTTGCCACCCTTATGGCTCACTTCATCAATGCGCAAAAAACCGATATTCTCTAAAACTTTCATATGTGTAAGATAAGATTCTCCAAAGGTCATAAAAAAGCGGATTTTGCGTAAGCCTTTGATATTCCGCACTAGAGATTCCAACTCTTCATGGTAGAGTAAATAGCTATTTTTCACGCCCACCTCTGGGTAATCCCACTCTTTCATCAAAGCCAAAGGCGCAATATCGCGCCACTGCCCACCCGCATACGATTGATTACTTAAACTTTGTGTATTAGATTCTAATTTGAAGTGTTTCTCTTCTCGTTCAAACTTGCGATAGATAGTATCTTTTTGCAAGTCATCATTTAATGCGAGATTAGATTCTAAGCTTGTAGATTCTGCAATACTAGAATCTTTCACCCAATATCTAGCCTTTGAGCTCACTTCTCGCAGATTAATTTCAGGGTTAAAATTTGTCGCAAATGCATATCCATGGTCGCCTGCGTTGCAATCTAAAATATCAATAGAATAAATCGCATCAAAATAATGCTTTTGTGCATAGGCGCAAAATACATTTGTAACCCCCGGGTCAAAGCCACTGCCTAAAAGCGCGAAGATTCCAGCTTGTTTATAGCGCGTGTCATACGCCCATTGCTCCTTGTATTCAAAATGCGCAGAGTCCGGATGCTCGTAATTTGCAGTATCTAAATAATGTGTGCGTGTGCGCAAACACGCTTCCATAATAGTCAAATCTTGGTAGGGCAGGGCAACATTTACCACAAGCTTTGGGTGGTATTTTTCAATCAAAGCCACCACAGATTCCACACTATCTGCATTGACTTCATCTATTTCTATCTCGCCATAACCTTTAGCGCGGATAGAATCTGCTATATCTTTACATTTGTTTTTTGTGCGTGAGGCTAATATTATTTTTGAAAACACATCTTTATTCATCGCCATTTTATGCGCTACCACGCCCCCAACGCCACCTGCTCCAATTTGTAAAACTATCGCCATATTTGCTCCTTAGTTGCTTTAAGCTAGATTCTAAACAACAGATAAAGGGTGGATTCTATCGAAAATTTCTAAAAATGTGTAAAATCCTAAACTCTCGCTGAAATTACAAAAATACGCCGCGAGCGTTATTTTAAAGCTTTTATAATGAAAGAACATACCACGTGTATGAAATCAAACAAAAGGACATATAATGAGGCTTTTATTTCTTGTGCTATTAAGCACAATGTTTCTCACCGCAACGAGTATTGACACAAACAAAATAAGTGTAACTTGGACTGCTTACAAAACACCGCAAAAAGTCGCTGTGAGCGGAAGTTTTGGCGACATCAAGTTCAAGTTTGGCAAACAGAAAAAAACTCTCGCGCAAACACTACAAAACGCAAGCGCTGTGATCAATCCTATGACAGCTGACCTTAAAGATGAGGTCAAAAACAACAATATACGCGAGCATTTCTTTGCAAAATTTGAAAACAAAGAAATCAAGGTAACGCTCAAAAATGTCGTCGAAGGCGAAAACTGCGGGAGTATGCTAGCCACCATCAAAATGAATGGCAAAAGCGTAAAAATCCCTATGGAATACACCATTGCAAATGGAATCTTAAAGGCTGAGGGCTTGCTTGATTTAAATCTTTTTAAGCTAGATTCTGCGAGAGAGAATTTACAGAAAAAAGTCGCAATCGAACACGAGGGGATAACTTGGTCGCAGGTGAAAATTGCTTTTCAAGCGCCTGTAAAACCATAATCTTACAGCTTAGATTCTCATTTATTTGAGAATCTAAGGCATTACAAAAGTTAGATTCTAGATTTTCTGCCTTAGCAACTTCACATTTTACGAGCTTTGTTTTTTAACCTTTTTTACGATCGTTGGCTTTTGCGCACCTTCAATACATTGCTTATTTATCGTTATTTCACAGCCATTGAGTTCTGGCAAATCATACATTAAATCATTGATATGCTCTTCAATAATTGAGCGCAAGCCACGCGCACCGATTTTTCGCGCAATCGCAAGCTGGGCGATTTTTGCCACTGCACCTTTATCAAACTCTAGCTTCACATTATCCATCGCAAAAAGCTTTTGATACTGCTTGATAAGCGCATTTTTAGGCTGTGTGAGGATTGCAATCATTGCTTTTTCATCGATTGGATTAAGCGTAGTAATCACCGGCAAACGCCCGATAAGCTCTGGAATTAACCCATAACTCACCAAATCATCTGGCTCAACTAAATGCAACAAATAGCTTTCATCACTTTTGCCGTGTTTCTGCCCATGGAATCCTAGCACATTCCCACCCACGCGTCTTTTTATAATCTCGCTTAAGCCATCAAATGCCCCACCGCAAATAAACAAAATATGGCTTGTATCAAGCTGTATAAACTCCTGATTTGGGTGCTTTCTGCCACCTTTTGGCGGAATATTCACCACACTTCCTTCGATAATTTTCAAAAGTGCTTGTTGCACACCTTCCCCGCTTACATCGCGTGTTATAGAGCGATTTTCAGAAAGGCGCGAAATTTTATCAATCTCATCGATAAATACAATCCCTCTTTGCGCTCGCTCAATATCGCCATCTGCAGCTTGATAAAGGCGCGTTAAGATATTTTCCACATCTTCGCCCACATAGCCTGCCTCTGTCAAACTTGTCGCATCTGAAATGGCAATTGGCACATCTAAAAAGCGCGCTAAAGTCTGTGCCATAAGCGTTTTTCCACTCCCTGTGGGTCCTATAAGCAAGATATTTGATTTTGAGATTTCCACATCTTTGAGAGATTCCAACGCGGACTTTATAGAATCTGTAGAATCTAAAGCACCCGCGCTCATCTCCATACTTATACGCTTGTAGTGATTATACACCGCTACGCAAAAAACCTTTTTTGCGTCATCTTGTCCGATGACATATTCATCAAGCTTTGCGTGCAATTCTTTTGGTGTTGGGATACGAATAGGTGGATTTTGCACCTCCTGTGCAACATAGGGCTTATCGTGCTTGCTTAGTATGCTTTCCCCACTCCTTATACAATTTCTACAAATAAACACATCTTGTCCGGTTTTATTCCCCGTCAAAATAAGATTGTTTGGCGTCTCTGGGCTTCCGCAGAAGCTACAATATTTAGTCATTGTTTCTATCCTTGTTTTTTTATAGCAATTCCCCTTGTATTTGAGAGAATAAACTCACATATATAACGTTGCGCTTGAGAGATATCCGGAGATTCTAGCTCTTTTTGCGCGAGTTCTTTAAGTGGCGCACTATGAGAAAAAATCTTTTTATACAAAGCCGAGATATTATCAATTTCTTCTCTGCTAAACATCTTGCGCAAGCGGTGTTTGTTTAACCCAATAATTGCTGCGTGATTGCCGTGTGCCATACAATAAGGGGGCAAATCCTGCACAAGCGCGCTAAAGGCAGCCACCATACAACCATCTCCTATTTTTACAAACTGATGCGCCGCAGAGATACCACCAAAATTTACATAATCACCTACATGCACATGCCCGCCAAGTGTTGCCACATTTGCAAAAATGCAATGATTTCCCACAACGCAATCGTGCGCCACATGCGCATACGCCATAAAAAGATTGTTGCTTCCTATTGTTGTTTTGCCTCCGCCGCCTTGCGTGCCTTTATTAAGCGTGACGCATTCTCTTATAATATTATCATCGCCGATGACAAGCTCCGTATCCTCTCCCGCATATTTTAAATCCTGCGGTGGCACACCCACACACGCACCATTAAAAATCTTATTGCGCGCGCCAAGTGTCGTATTTCCCGTAATCGTTACATTGTTGCCTATTTCACAATCATCACCAACGCTAACCCCTGCATCAATCACGCAAAAATGCCCGATTTTGACATTTTTACCTATCCTTGCACCACTTGCGATGATGGAATGAGGAGAAATTCCTTCCATAAACCCTCTCCTTAAAATTTACTTTGATTATATCTCTTTAATCACCACAAATCGTATCTATGCTTTTGTGGCATCAGCAATCATCGCCTTAAGCTCAGCTTCTGAAACAAGTTTGTCATCGACAAAAGCCTGCGCACCCAAACTCCAAACACTACCCTTGTGCTTTAAAACATTCAGCTTATACACAAGCTTATCACCCGGCACAACAGGCACACGGAATTTGACATTATCAATTGTCATAAAATACACAATCTTGTTTTCCGCCTCTTTTGTGTCATCGCCAAACATACTCACAAATGCCAGCAAACCACCAGCCTGAGCCATTCCCTCAATCTGCATAACACCGGGATAAATTGGCTGCTTTGGAAAATGCCCCAAAAAAACTTCTTCATTGATTGTGACATTTTTATACGCTTCGATACTTACTTGCGGTGTGATTGAAACCACCCTATCCACAAGCAACATAGGATAGCGATGTGGCAAAATCTCGCGAATCTTGTTAATATCCATCATAGTTTGCTCCTAAAATGTAATTATATTTTTATTTTGCTAAAGGGGCGCATTGTAGCAGAAAAATGTTTTGTTTCATATTAAAGCCTTGCGCCTTTTTAAGGGCTTGTTTGTATGCTGTATCTTAAGAAAATACAGATTCTTGCTGTGAAAAATCTTGTGAATGTGGCTGTGGATTTGCATTGCCAACAATAACCCTAAAAACGCCCTCCTCTTGAAAAATCGTGTGTATATGCAAGCGCAGATTAGATTCTATACGCTCATCAAGCACGATGATTGGATTAATGCTCGAGAATCCACAAAGGCTCACGCGCAAGATATTTTCCATTTCATATGCAATCGGATTTACCAAAAGCTCTTTAACATTTTTATACGCGCTCCCACAAAGTGTATTAAAATCTTGCAAAGATATAAACACGCTATCATCTTTGCTCGCTATGCCCAAATGGATAAGATGAGTTTCTAAATTTGTTACTTTTTTGGGCGCATTTAAGGTGGTGTGTCTCAGAATCTGACTTAGCGCAAGTGGTGAAGACACATTACTTTCAATCCATACAATCTTGGAAGTTTTGACATTATTTTTACTTTTAGAATCCGCCAAAACATAAATATCAAGAGGTGTGCCATTGCTAAAAGCCACACTTCGCAGATTACGCCACGCGATAATAGGACGCTTCGCAAGGACATAAGGTGTAGATTCTCGCTCGCATATATCACGCTTTTCGAAAGTCCGCATTCTGTCCTCGTTGCTTGCTGGCAAAAACTGCTGGCTAATATTTTCTAATAACTCTAAAGAAATTTTTTGACTTTTTGCTCGTTGCTTAAGAAGCGCAAACTCACAGCCACAATATCCCTGCCGATATAAATTATCCTCGCGCGCAAGCTGGGCTTGCTCTTGTGTGCCACCATTGCTACGCACATCGATTTTGATAAACTCTAAACCATATTCTTGCGCAATTTTATCTCCTTGTGTGTAGAGAATCTGCTGTTCTTTCATAGGGCTCGAAAGTAAAGTCGTAGTAAAGATTCTGATATTTTTTTGCTTCGCAAAAATCGCAGTTTTTATCAAACGAATATCAAAACATTTCATACAACGCTCGCCCTTTTCTGGCTCATCTTCTAATCCTTGCACACTTTGAAGCCAATCCTCTAGCTCATATTCCCCTTCAAAAAGCTCGATATTTAACATTTCACAGCTACGCTTGACATCATTAAAACGCAGTGAGTATTCTGATCGCGGATGAATATTTGGATTATAAAAATACCCGACAAGTTGGGAATCTGGATATTTCGCGCGCAATTTTTGCAAAAAATAATGACTATCCACCGAGCAACAAATATGTACCAAAATCATTTTTTATCCTTGTCTGATGTGTAGGCATAATACAAAAACCAAACACTGCCACCGACAAATACAATTGCCAAAAATACAACCATCACCCAATCAAGCAAGTCCATATCTTAAATTCCTTTCGTTTTTTAAAGTTCCATGTGAAACATTTTACTATTTACAAACTTTTATAATTATCCTTTTGACTCTGTGCTCAAATTTTTCTCCTTTTCTCGCAATTGCCCGCATGCCGCGCTAATATCCAAGCCCTTAGATTCTCTAATCGTGCAAAGCAATCCCCTCTGTGTAAGAAAATCTGCAAATTCTCGCGCTTTCTCCATACTCGGACGCCCAAACTTGCTCCCTTCGTGTGGATTAAACAAAATCACATTCACCTTAGATCTAATCCCATCAAGCAAAGAAAGCAATTTTTTTGCTTCCTTAAGGCTATCGTTAATATCCTTAATCATAAGATACTCAAACATCACGCGCTTACGCAAATCTATGGGGAATTTCCGTACCTCGTCCAAAACCTGCTGGATATTGTATTTGCGATTCATTGGGATAAGGGCTGAGCGTAATTTATCATCAACTGCGTGCAAAGAAATAGCTAATTGCACACCGAGATTAAGTTCTCCTAGTTCGCGGATTTTTGGTACGATACCACTTGTAGAGATTGTTTGTCTGCGCGCAGAGATACTCAAGCCATCAAGCTCGCTTAAGATTCTAATTGCCTTTGTGACATTTTCTAAATTATCCAGTGGCTCGCCCATACCCATATAGACAATATTCACACGCTTTTGCGGAGGGATTTCATTATGCGCTTTTATTTGCACGATTTGCTCGACAATCTCACCAGATTCTAAATCCCTTTGAAATCCTCCCTTTGCTGTAAAACAAAATGCACAACCCACCTTGCACCCAATCTGCGAAGAAACACAAATACTCCATTTTTCAGAATTGAGAATCTTGCCATTTTCATCTTGCAATTTTTCTTTCATTTTGAGCAAAACGGATTCAAAGGTATAACTATCTTTTGTTTTAAAAAGATATTTTTTGCTCCCGTCTTTGCTTTCCTCGACTTTGAGAATCTCCAAATTTCTAGCACAAAATTCCCCCGCTAGATTCTGACGCAAATCCTTTGGTAAATCCGACATTTCCAAAAAATCCTGCTTATAATACACATACAGCCATTTATAAATCTGTTTTGCACGAAACTTTGGCTGTAAAATCTGCGCTAACTCATCAAACGTGTAGCTAAAAATATTTTGAGATTCTTTTTTTTCAGGTTTGAGTGTAGTTTTTGTGGCTTTTGTGATTTTTGTCATTTCTGTCATAAACCCCGCCTTATGTCCAAAAGTTTTGTATAAAAATTTTCAAGCTTTGTTTTTAGCGCATTGTGGTTTGTCGCAAATTCTTTATGAGCATTTGACGCACAATAATTACTCACACACAAAATCCCACAAGATGGAATCTTAAAATATTCCGCCACTTGAATCACAGAAAAAAATTCCATATTTTCTAGCAAAATTCCTCGTGTGAAAAATTCCTGCGCCACAATAGAATCTATGGTGATATAATTTGAGCTATTAATAATTGTTCCACATGAAACAAATTCTTTTTTGCATTCTGTTTCTAAAATCTTGCCAAAACCACCATCGCCTTTTTGAGATTCTCTAAACTCTAGCTTCGATTCCACGCGATTTTGCAATGGCGTGTAAGATTTGTCAAACAAACTTGAAGATTCTATCTGCGTGGCTGTGCGTGAAAAATGCAAATCAAATATTTGAGAATATTTCCCATACGCTCCCGCACTTCCGATAAAAATAATTTCGCTAGGTTTTTGCTCCAAGCAGATGCGCGTGAGATTATAAGCACTCTCCACTAAGCCAACACCAATTACACTTGCAAAGCTAAAAATTTCACCTCTCCCCGCACAAACAAACATATTTTCTCGCTTTAGATTCTCACACTTATATTATGTTGAGCAAGGAATTTTTTAAGCTCTAAAATTTGTATTTCCTCATAGTGAAACACGCTCGCTGCCAATGCCGCATCAGCACCGCATAAAAATGCGTCCAAAAAATCCTGCATTTTCCCCGCGCCCCCACTTGCGATAATAGGTATAGGCACAAGCCTACTTACCATTTTGATACCTTCCAAATCATAGCCATTTTTCACTCCATCGCAATCCATACTTGTGAGTAAGATTTCTCCTGCACCTCTTTGCACCACTTCCTTGCACCATTCTAGTAAATCCCTCTGCATATCAATGCGCCCACCATTACTATACACATTCCATTTTGGCGTATGAGAATCTAGCAAATCCGCTCTTTTATAATCAATAGCCACGACTATACACTGCGAGCCAAATCTCTTTGCCCCCTCTTCTATAAGTGCAGGATTCTTAAGTGCAGAGCTATTAATGCTTACTTTATCGCAGCCCGCATTGAGCAGACTATACATATCTTCAAGGCTATTTATCCCCCCACCAACGCTAAAGGGGATAAAAATTTCACGCGCCACTTTTTTTACCATTTCAAGCATAATACTACGTTTTTCGTGACTTGCGGTAATATCTAAAAACACCAACTCATCAGCACCTTCATCATTGTAGCGGCGCGCCACTTCTATTGGGTCTCCAGCGTCTTTTAACCCGAGGAAATTTACACCTTTTACCACGCGCCCGTCTTTGACATCAAGGCAGGGAATGATTCTCTTTGCAAAATTCATCAAAATACCCTTTAAGATTCCGTAAAATTAAGGAAAAATGTCTAACTTTTGGTTATAATTATAGCATTTTTGGTTGGGAATTTTATGAGAAATATCACAGACGCGCACAAAGCAAAAAAGCACTTCGGACAGAATTTTCTCAAGGATACCTCCTATATCCACAAAATCATTCAAGCCATTCCCAACGCCCCCTACAAAATGGTGGAAATTGGCATTGGCTTGGGTGATTTGACACAAGAGCTGGCAAAAAGAGATTTTCTCATAGCCTATGAAGTCGATAGTGACTTATGTTCTTTATTTTCTAAAAACTTCCCACATCTGAGTGAAAAGCTAACTCTCATCAATGCAGATGTTTTAAGTCTGCAAGAGAAGCAGAAGTGCGATTGCTGGCTTTGTAATGAGCCTTATATGCTTATTTCAAACCTGCCTTATTATATCGCTACGCATATTATTTTGCGTCTCTTGCGAGATTGCCAATGCAAGTATATTTTGGTAATGACTCAAAAGGAAGTGGCGCAAAAGTTTTGCGCACAGGCAGGGACGCGTGAATTTTGCGCTTTGAGTGTATTGAGTGAGTTTTTTGGGAATCCTATGCTTTTATTTGATGTGCCAAATACCGCCTTTGAGCCTATGCCAAAGGTTACTTCAAGTGTATTTTGCATTGATAAAAGCACAAAAGAAACCCCGAAAAATTTTGATGTTTTTGCTTTTGAAACTTTTCTTAAACTCGCCTTTAGCGCACCACGAAAAAAACTCAGTAAGAATCTGGGCAAGAATTTTAACCCAAAAGAAGTAGATTCTCTTTTTGAACAACTCGCCATTTCCCCTAATGCTCGACCAAATGAAGTCAGCACGCAGCAGTATTTAAAAATCTATCAACAAAGGAGTTAAAAAATGCAAGACAACATAAATGAAAATGCGCTAAATACACATTCGCAGGATGCGCAATCACAAGATATTCCACAAGAGCAAAAAGAAAGCCATTTTAAAAATTTTGCAAAAAAATTTGGAGGCAAAAAAGATTCTCAAAATAGAGATTCCCAAAATCAAGGCATAGAATCACAAAACAGGGATTCTAAAAAGCAAAATAGAGGAGAGCAAAATAGAGGAGATAATGAAGGGCGCTTTTCCCGACAAAGAAACTACAACACCACGCAAGGAACACAGCAGACAAATAAAAATAACATAAGATTTGAAAAACGCCACTGGAGCGGTAAAAATCCTCAACCACAGCAACACCAAAACATCGATGAAGTCAAAGATGGAATCCGCGAAGTGCGCAATCCAAACGAAAAAGACAATCTAGGCTTACACAAAGACCTAAGACGCGGTGTAGAAGCAAACACGAGAATCCAAAAAGAAAGCCTTAACGCACATACAAAACTTAACCTCAACACAAAAGCAAGCGTGAAAATCACGCCTCTTGGCGGACTTGGCGAGATTGGAGGAAATATCACGGTGATTGAAACGCAAAATAGCGCAATTGTCATTGATGTGGGTATGAGCTTCCCTGATGAAACAATGCACGGAGTGGATATTTTGGTGCCTGATTTTAACTATTTGCACGCGATTAAGGATAAAATCGCTGGTGTCATCATCACGCACGCACACGAGGATCATATCGGTGCGGTACCTTACCTTTACAAACAGCTACAATTCCCACTCTACGGCACACCTCTACCACTTGGAATGATAGGAAGCAAGTTTGATGAACACGGGCTAAAAAAATACCGCTCATTTTTTAAGATTGTCCAAAAGCGCAAACCTATCAAGGTAGGTGAGTTTGAAATTGAATGGATTAATATCACGCACTCTGTAATTGATGCCTCCGCGCTTGCTATCCGCACAGAAGCTGGTGTAATCGTGCATACTGGGGATTTCAAAATCGATCACACGCCAATTGATAATCTCCCAACAGATTTACACCGCCTCGCGCATTATGGCGAAGAAGGAGTGATGCTTTTGCTAAGCGATTCTACAAATTCCCACAGAACAGGGACAACGCCAAGTGAAGCAAGCGTGGGACCGACATTTGAGCGACTTTTTAAAGAAGCAGAGGGGCGTGTGATTATGAGCACTTTTAGCTCAAATATCCACCGCGTGTATCAAGCCATCGATTATGGACGCAAATATAATCGTAAAGTCGCAGTCATTGGGCGCTCAATGGAAAAAAACCTTGAAATCGCCCTTGAGTTGGGCTATATCCAACTTCCGCAAAACATCTTTATCGAAGCACACGAAGTGGAAAAATACCCCGATAACGAGGTGCTAATCGTCACCACCGGCTCTCAAGGCGAAACGATGAGTGCGCTTTACCGAATGGCAACCGACGAACACAGACATATCAAAATCAAGCCAAGTGATATGGTGATAATCTCTGCAAAGGCAATCCCGGGTAATGAAGGCTCTGTCTCAACGGTGCTAAATTACCTTATGAAAGCAGGCGCGCGCGTGGCATATCAAGACTTTAGCGAAATCCATGTGAGCGGGCACGCCGCACAAGAAGAGCAAAAGCTCATGCTACGCCTTATTAAACCAAAGTTTTTCCTTCCTGTGCATGGGGAATACAACCACATTTCGCGCCATAAGCAAACGGCGATCGCGTGCGGGGTGCTAGAAAAAAACATTTTCCTTATGGAAGATGGCGATCAAATCGAAGTCAATCCAAACTATATGCGTAAAGTGCGCAGTATCAAAAATGGCAAGATTTTTATTGATAATCAAATCAACCGCCAAATTGATGTGGATATTATCCAAGACAGACAGACTTTGGCAAATGAGGGCGTTGTATTTGTAAGTGCACAGATTAGCAAAGAGCGCAAGATTCTCTCTTGCAGAATCTCAAGCTATGGATTAGTAGCAAACAAAGAAGATAAAGGCTTTGAAAAAGAGATGGGTGAGCTTTTAGAATTTATCATCAAAAACCACAAAAAAGAAAATCTCAATGCAAAAAATCTCGAGCAAGAAATCGCTCTAAGCTTTAGAAAACATATCTTTAAAAAAGTGAAAAAATACCCAACTATCGAAGCTGTAGTATATGTGCTCTAACATACAAAGTGGATTCTAATACAGAATCCACAAAAAATTGTATTTGGCACAAATCTAAGACTTGCACCATAAATCAAACAAAATCCCCATAAAATAAAATATTTTCAAACAAACTCCTTAATGTAGTGTATAATTACGCAAGATTTACTTTTGCATTGCGAGGAGTTTGTATGCTAATGGACAAAATTATTGGCGTGTTTTCAAAAGACATTGCCATTGACTTAGGCACGGCAAATACGATTGTGCTGGTTAAAGGCGAAGGGATTGTCATCAATGAACCATCTGTGGTAGCCATAGAAGACGGCAGGCGTGGCTCTGGGAGAATCCTAGCCGTAGGCAAAGAAGCAAAAGAAATGGAAGGCAAAACACCTGATAAAATCCGTGCTATCCGCCCAATGAAAGATGGCGTCATAGCGGATTTTGATATGACAGAAAAGATGATTCGCTACTTCATCGAGGAGGCGCATAAGCGCAAATCGCTCATTCGTCCGCGCATTATGGTGTGTGTGCCTTATGGACTTACAGGCGTGGAAAAAAAGGCAGTCAAAGAATCTGCTCTAAGTGCAGGAGCTAGGGAAGTGTATCTTATAGAAGAGCCGATGGCTGCGGCAATTGGCGCAGGACTACAAACTGAAGAGGCAAAAGGGAATCTTGTCATTGATATTGGTGGCGGGACGACTGAGATTGGCGTGGTATCTTATGGTGGGCTTGTGATTAGCAAAAGTATCAAGGTAGCAGGCGATAAGTTTGATGTCGCGATAATGGAATATGTGCGTAAAAAATACAACCTTCTCATCGGCGAGCGCACCGCAGAAGAGATTAAATTCCAAATTGGCTCGGCATCTCCGCTAGAAAATCCGCCTACAATTCAAGTGCGTGGGCGTGATAATGTGAGCGGATTGCTAAACACAGTCGAACTTAGTAGCGAAGATTCAAGAGAGGCGATAAAAGACCAACTTAAAGAAATTTCAAACGCGTTAAAAAGCGTGTTAGAGGCACTTCCACCAGATTTGTCAGGGGATATTATCGAAAATGGCATTGTGCTAACAGGTGGTGGCGCGCTCATACGCGGACTTGATAAATACCTCTCTGACATTGTACGCTTGCCGGTGTATGTGGCTGAAGAGCCTTTGCTTTGCGTGGCAAAAGGCACAGGCAAAGCTATGGAAGATCCAAAACTCTTAGAAGAGCTGGCAATCGATTAAGATTCTATCCATAAAGCCTTGAAATGCGCTATAAAACTCTGATTTTTATCATCCTTTTTTTTGTCGCCCTGCTCGCTACGATGGAGTTTAATAAAAATGTCGAAGCACAGATCCTCTCTTTTGGCGATAAGATTAGAATCTTTTTTATCTCTAATTATCAAGGCTTTATTGACGCTTACAAAAGGCATTTTGAGCAGGCAAAAGAGATTGAGATTCTCAAAGAAAAAGTCAAAGATTACGAAAAAATCTCACTAGAAAATCTCGCACTTAAAAACGATAATGCCTCCTTACGCGCGCTTGCTAACATCACAGATTTAAGCAACAAGCCTTTTATCTATCTTTCTCTTATGACTTCGTATGTGAGAATGGGTGAATACAAGCGCATTTGGCTTACTCTTGATTCTGAAGCGAAGCAAAAACTACAAGCAACGCAGGCAGACCCCGCATCAAATTTCAGCCCAAAACTTCTAGGGCTTGTGAAAAATGGCAAAGTGCTTGGTATCGCGCGTTATGAAAATGGGCGTTTGCAGGGCTTTTTAAATGGCTCTGAAGAATGCAGTTACGGCGTGTTTATTGGCGATTCCAAAGCACTTGGCATACTTGATAGCTCACAAAAAACCCAAAACAAGCACCTTGTCAATGTCAATTACATTCCAAAATGGGTAAATATCAAAGTTGGCGATGTCGTCTATACCAATGGACTTGATGGAATCTTTATCGCAAATATCGCTGTGGGCGAGGTTGTAGCAATTTATGAAGATTATAATTACCTACGCGCAGAAATCAAACCATACGCTCAAAATGAAGAAAGCGGCTATATGTGGGCAATTGATATTAGTCAAATAAATCAAGATTCTCATTAATGCACGAGATTAAAGCGCAGTTGGCAGAGATTTTTTCTCTCTTGCAAAACCCAAACAAGCATAAACTTGATAAGGCGATTTTAACCCTTGCAAATATCCCAAAAAACGCGATTAAACATTTTTGCGCACAGGAAGATAAGCGCGCTAAAGATTTGTGCGCACAATTTGCCTCCTGCATAGAAAAAGTATTGCTTAATGGCGAAATTTGCGAGGTTGAATATCTCAATCTTTTTACACTCTTGCGCGAGGCAAACCCAAATCCAAATCCAGCTTTTGAGGTTTTTTTACAGAATCTTAGCCCATTGCTTTTTAGTCCTCAAAGTAGCGAGGTGGAAAATATCCTTTTTCTGCAGATTCTAAGCCTTTGCAAGATGTTTGCTAGTAGCGCGCGTGAGGGTATGGAATTTTTTATCGCATATGTGAGCCTTATTGACATAAACACGTCACAGAGGGATCATCTATCAGATTTTATTTTGCAGAGATTCCCACAGCTTGGCGTGGATTTTGCGCTTTTTTTGCAAAGTATGCAAGGCGCGCTAAAAAATTGTCTCAAGCTTTCAAAAATGCGCCGCCGCAGTCTTTTTAATTGGCAGCTGCATTGTTTTTGGAATGTGGAGGGATATTTCAATAACCTTGATTGGCTTACACTTTATCCTACATGGCGCGAGGTGTTTTACACGCTTTTGGAGCGCACAAAACAAGCTCTTGATTCTAAAGACATCACAAACGCGCTAGAATGGCTTGATGAGGCGCTATATGTGCAATTTTTCATCTATCATATCTGTGGCAATAGCTTTCACACGCAGACGCAGTGGCGTGATTTCAATGAAGAGATTGACAAAGAGGGAGCAAAATTTTATACGCTTTTTGCTCCGCTTAAAAATCAGCTTTTGGAATATACCCCAGAGATTATCGCGCAAAACATACAAAATACCGCCAAAAATCAACCAAATTCTCACCTCCCAATCATCGCCATTCTCAAAGATAGAATCGTGGAAAATTCGCCCTATAAAGTCGAATATTCACTTTTTAAGAATCTCCTAAAAAATGAGGCATTCTCAAAGCGTTATCGTTTGAAAATTTATAATATGAGCCTGCTAGAAAAATCCCTAGATGAGCCAGAGCTTGTAAAAAACCTAGAATCTTTAGGCGTGGAAATTTGTAATATCGCGCAGATTGAAAATACAAAAGGCTTTTACAACTCGCATTTTCTAAAGGCTCTTTTGCTCCTCGCACAGATTGAAAATGATGGCGCAAAAGTGCTTCTAAGCCCAAATAATGGCTATGGGATAAGCGATTTTTTGCTAAGTATGCGCGCGTGTGAGAGGCAAATTTATTACTCGCACGGGAATTTCGTGTATGATATTGTGGGTGTAGATGCGCGTGCCACGCATATTTGTAACGCGCAAAGAATAGTAGTGTGTGAGGGATTTGGCTTTGCTGGGATTCCGGTAAAAATGGATTCTCAATTTTATAATCCACCTTTAAATGAAGCTTCCTTGCGTGCATTAGAAGCGCTCAAAGCACATTATCCAACAAAAAGGCTTGGCACTATTGGGCGTTTGGTAAAAATTACTTCAAAGCCCTATTTACGGGTGGTTTTGCGCCTTATGCGAGAATCTAAAGAGTGCATTTATCTTGCCTGTGGTGGTGGGAATGAAAAGGCTGTGCGCACAATGATAAATGAGGTGTTTTGGGAGATAGCAAAAGTGCAGAATGAAAACCTAACACAAGAGCTTAAAGCTTTGCAGGCGCGTTTTTTCTTTGAAGGCTTTGTGGATAGCGCGATATATGGGCATTTGATCGATGTGTGGCTTGATAGTTTCCCGCTAGAGCAGGGTGAAAGTCGCATTGAATATGTCGCAAAAGGTGGTATCGCGCTCACGCTAAGCGCAGAAAATAGAGACACGCGCGCCAAAAGGATAGAATCTTGGGTAGATTCTCACCGTGCACTTTTAGAGGAATTTTTGGGTTCTGCAGTTTTAACTTCCGCTCCTTTAGATTCCACGCATGCAAATTTTTCGGCACAAAGCACGCAAAGTATAGATTTTTTAACACTTCCACAAAAGCCAACAAACACACAAGAATTACAGCAATTTCTCTATAATAATCCTTTGGTGGCTTTTAGCGAGGAGGAATATTTGACAAAAGCGCGCGCGATTTTGAACGCACCTTCACAAATGCTAGAATCCTTGCGTGCTTATAGTTTGCAAGAGCGCGCAATTTGGGACTTTGTACGTGAAAAACTCGGCACACAAGCATTTTTAGAGCTTATTGCTAAAGATTTTTAAAAAGCAAGTGCTTATCAAGCTAAAAAATATTTCAGAATCCTATCAATTGCGCTTGTAGGCTTGATGCGCGATTTTATAGAATCCTAGGAAGTCTCTATGCTTTTTTGCGTTTTAGCACCGAGCTCTTTTAGCTTGCTTGCCCGTGAGCTTAGCCCGCCTTTGCCCGTGAGCTTTGTCTCCATACGTTCGATACTTTTATCCAATGTTTCAGCATTGCGTTTAATGGCTTCAAAATCCTCTATCACGCCCGCAAACTTATCATAAAACAGCCCAATTTCTTCAAAGGCTTTTAATACCTTTTGATTACTATCGATATGCTGCCACGAAATCGCAATCGTCTTAAGCGCCATAAATAGCGTATTTGGCGTAGTGAGATAGACTTTCTTATTATACGCATACGCATACAGCGCGCTATTTGACTCCAGCGCTAAGTCCAAAATATTTTGATAAGGAATAAAAAGTAGCGTAAAATCATAAGTGTGGCTTTCAAAACGCACATAAGGTTTTTTGGCAAGCTCATCAATGCGCGCTTTAAGATTGCCCGCTAACTGCGCACAAACGCTTTCATCAACCTGCTCGAAGTTAAAGTCATTTGGCAGGGAAAATTTAGAATCTATGATAATGCTTTTATGTTTGTCCAAATACACCACCGCATCAGGGTAATAATGCTCGCCCTCAAGCTTGAAATGTTCTTGAAGCTTGTATTGCTCGCCTTCAATCAATCCACTAGATTCTAGCACGCTTTTTAGTTGCAATTCCGCGAAATTCCCGCGTGCCTTTTTATCGCCCTTTAGCACTTGGGCAAGCTTTTGAGCGTTTTCATTCATAAGCTTGCTTGAGTTAAACATATTTGTGATATTTGCTTCAATGCGTGCCTCATTTTCACCTAGTTTTTGAGAATAGCGCTCGATATTGTGCTTTAAGGGCGTAAAAACTTCCTCCAAAATCTTTTTAGAATCCCTATTGAGTGTTATTTCACTTTGCTTTAAAAGTGCTTCTTGCTGGGCTAAAAACTGCTTTTCTAGTTGGCTTTTTAATGTGTTAAGATTTTCAGAATATATTTGCCCTAAATTTTGCGCGTAAGTAATTTGCGCTTGCAGATTTGCATTTAATGTGGCATTTTCTTGCAAAGTAGTTTGAAGTTTTTGCTCACTTAAGGCAAGTTCATCTTTATACGAGCGCAAAAGGGATTCTAACTCGCTATTTTTTTGCGTGCAAAACTCCGAATCCTTTTTATGCCGCAAAATCTCAAAGGTTCTGTTATTAAGCTTGAAAAGTGCAAAAACAAGCCCTAAAATCGTGCCAAAAAGCAAAACACCAAGTACAATACAAATCCAAATCATTAAAACCTCCTAACATTTAAAACGCGCAAAATACCTCTTGGAAATGTAACTCATCTAAAGCGTGAGAATCCCGCGCGTGCAGTAAAAGCATAAGCAAGATTCTTGCTTTTTGGGGGTTAAGATTCCACGCGCTTAAAAAATTGTGCTGTGTGATAGCACCAAAAGGCACCCTTGAGCTTATCACAATCGCCAACCCACGCGCGTGCAAAAATTCTAAAACCTCTTTTTGTCTTAATTCTTTCTTCGCGCAAAGTGGAGTAGAATCTGGCAAAA
The DNA here is from genome assembly GCF_001602095.1 of Helicobacter himalayensis. Lineage (NCBI taxonomy): Bacteria > Pseudomonadati > Campylobacterota > Epsilonproteobacteria > Campylobacterales > Helicobacteraceae > Helicobacter > Helicobacter himalayensis. The sequence continues at coordinate 1,824,666 of NZ_CP014991.1, forward strand.
TCTCCGCTAAAGTTTCCTTTTCTTGCGCGCTTAAGATTCTGTTATTCAAACTTCCATTGCCCATTCCAGCAATGATGATTCCCCTCACTCCTTGTGTAAATAAAAAAGCTGCTAATAACGCGCAGTAGTCATTTTGATGAGAATAGAGAATCTGCACTTTTGGCAAGGATTCTCCCAAATGTGCGAGGGTAAAATTCTCTCTTAATACTTGATTTAAGGGCTTTTTTGTATGTGAAAAAAACACACGAGAATCTACAATGTGTCCAATTGCCCCACTTTGTTCAAATGCGTTTGTGTCTAAAGTGTGAAATTTCATAAGATTTAACGGCGCAAAGATAGAATCTCCCAAAGTGATAAAAACGCCCTGCATTGGCGGTGATAGTGGAATCTGTGCGAGCTTAGATTCTGTTGCGCGCGTGCTTTTTTGCAAATCCACCAAATGCGCGCAAAGCAAAAACGCATTATATAAATTGCGCGCACCATCGCTTCCTAGCGCATTGCTAGCGCGCATACTACCTGTAAGCACGATTGGTTTTTTAGCGTTTAAAACAAGCTCTAAAAATAACGCGCTTTCCTCCAAAGAATCCGTGCCATTCGTGATGACAATGCCATCCACCGCATCGCCTTGTGCCTCATTTTTTAGCACATTTTCCACAAAGTGCGCGAGTGAAAGCAATATCTCATCATCTACATTCGCGCTATCAAAACTGCCAAACTCAAAGAGCTTTGGCAAAATTTGCCCATTATTTTGGGGATTTTCAAAAGATAGATTCTCAAAAAAGGGCAAGTTCTCAAAAAGAGTTTGTAACAAAGTCTCACCATTTAACACAGCTGGACTATAACGCGTGCTTGTTGTTTCTTTGGCAACGCCTGCGATTGTGCCACCTGTGGTGATAAGCGCAATTTTTGAAAAGTCTAGCATTATGGTTTTATTCCTTTGAAATTCTCACCTTTTTAGTGTGTGCGGATTTATCTTTGGGTTAAAATCTTAAAATTCTCATTTTGCTTTTAGTCTTGGAAGTGTAACATAAATTTTTTGGGATTTTTTGCTATACTTTTGCCCATTTTTGCGACTTTTTTGCTATTTTGCACCATTATTTTATAGGAGAATATATGCGAGGAATTTTCTTTCTTTTACATCTTCTCACGTTTTGCTTTGCGCTAGATTCTACTAAGCCAATTATTAGCGTAAGTATCCCACCACAAAGCTATTTTGTCAAAAAAATCGCAGGGGAGGGCGTAGAAATCAATGTTCTTATCCCGCCAAATACCGATGAACATAACTTTGATTTTAAGCCTCAAGCGATGATAAATTTAGAAAAAAGCACGGTGTATTTTGTCGGGGATTTGGAGTTTGAAAGTCAGCTAGTTAAAAAGTTAGAATCTACAAAGGTAAAAAAAGTGCGTTTAAATGCGCAAGATACGCTTAAAGGCGACCCGCACACTTGGCTTGATCCGTTTTTGGTTAAAGAACAAGCAAAAGTTATCGCGCACGCTCTAAGCGAACTCTACCCGCAAAATAGCACATTTTATGAAAAAAATCTCGCGACATTTTTAAACGAAATTGATATGCTAGATTCTCAAATAAAAAAGCTTTTAAGCGGATTAAAAAACAAGAAATTTATTGTCTATCACCCTAGCTGGGGGCATTTTGCTAGTCGGTATAATTTGGAGCAAGTTGCCATAGAAATCGATGGCAAAGAGCCAAAACCCCGTGAGATAGCCGCAATCACCAAAACTGCAAAAAAAGAAAATATACCTATTGTTTTCGTGCAGGTAGGATTCCCACAAACTATCGTGCAAAATCTTGTAAAAGAATGGGGGGTGGAGGTTGTTTCAATTGATTATTTGAGTGAAAATTGGGCTTCTGACTTGCTCTACACCGCGCAGATTCTGCATAATGCACTTCAATAATGCAGCTCTTTAATATACAGAATCTTAACTTTGCCTACGGGCGCGAATGCGTCTTGCAAAATGTGAATTTAGAGTATGAAAGCAAGGATTTTTTAGCTATTATCGGACCAAATGGCGGGGGAAAATCCACGCTTTTAAAGCTCCTTTTAGGGCTTATCCCCTCAAAGTTGCAAAGTGGAAAAATAGCGCTAAATTGTAAGATTACAGAAATTGGTTATGTGCCTCAAAGCACACAAGCAAACGCAAATTTCCCGCTGCGCGTGCTTGAAGTCGTGCTAATGGGACGCGTGGGAAAAAAATGCTTTGGATTCTATGATAAAGAGGACAAAAAAGCAGCACTTGAAGCATTGAAAAGCGTTAGGTTAGAGAATCTAAGCGAGTGCAAAATCAGTGATTTAAGCATAGGGCAAAGACAGAGGGTTTTCATCGCGCGCGCGCTTTGCAGGAAATGTAAGCTTTTACTCTTAGATGAGCCCACAGCAAGCCTTGATTTGCAAAATGCGTTACAGATTTTTGAACTGTTAAAATCCCTGCAAAAAAGAGGCATTGGCGTTGTTGTCGTATGCCACGATACAAATTTGGTGCTAAGCTTTGCAGAAAAAATTGCCTATATTAATAAAGAGCTTTTCTTACACAAAAACACGCAAGAAACACAAAAACTCGAATTTCTCAAACATCTAAGCACCACACATAAGCATTTTTGCGATATAGAGATGAGTTTAAATAGCTGTGAATGCGTGAGCACACCAAATATAACACAAGATTCCCTATCACCCAAAGTTTCAAAAACACCCAAAAATAAAGGACGCAAGCGCAATGCTTGAAATTTTAGAATTTAGCTTTTTTCAAAATGCTCTGTTTTGCGCGATTTTGACGAGCATTGCGTGCGGGATTGTGGGTGCGCTTGCAATGATAAATAGGCTTGTTTCCTTAGCTGGAGGTATCACACACGGGGCGTTTGGCGGTATTGGTGTGACGTTTTATTTTGGCTTACCACTGCTTTTGAGTGTGAGTATTTGGACGCTTCTGCTCGCGCTTTTTTTAGGTTTTGTTATGCAGCGCTACCCAAATAGGAGCGAAAATATCATCGCTGTCATTTGGGCGTTTGGTATGGCGTTTGGGCTTATTTTGCTTGATTTGACGCCGGGATATAAAAGCGACATTATGGGCTATTTGTTTGGGAGCATTTTAGCCATTGCACCTAGTGATTTGGTGCTTTTGGGCGTGTGTGATGGCGTGTTTATCGTGCTTATTTTGTGCTTTTATCGGCAATTTGAGGCGTTAAGCTTTGATTTTGAATTTACAAAACTTCAAGGCGTGAATGCGCGCGCGTTTTATTATTTACTCATCATTATGATAGCCTTTTGCATCGTGCTTAGTATCCGCGTGGTTGGACTTATTTTGGTTATTGCACTTTTAAGTATTCCTTGCTTTATTGCTGAAAATTTTACAAAGCGACTAGGTTCAATGATTTTTTGTTCCATTCTCTTAAGTGCATTTTTTTGTATTTCAGGGCTTTTTGTGAGTTATTTTTACAATCTCACAAGTGGTGCAAGTATCATCATAATTGCTTCAATCGCCTTTGGAATCTGCGTAGCATTGAAAAGTTTTTATAAACTTAAGGCATAATGGATTCTTTAAAATTTTAGATTCTTAAAACAAGGAGCAAAACAAATGAAAAATCTTTTTTGCATCATCGTAACCTACACAAAGCCTATGGAAGAGATAGAGGCAGTTTTGCCACTGCATAGAGAATATTTGGCAAAAGGCTATGAGGCTGGATTTTTACTCGCTTCAGGTCCGCAGAATCCACGCGTTGGCGGACTTATCTTAGGATATTTTAAAAACAAGCAAAGTGCGGAAGCTTTTACCAAAAACGATCCTTATGCACATCATAATCTTGCAAAATATGAGATTATCGAGTTTAGTCCAGTGTTGCACGCGGAGATTTTAAAAGATTTTCTGGCTTAAAAGTTGGAATCCCAAATGAATAAAAAAAATCTTAGTTTTCTACTTCTTGTGCTTGTCGGAATTGGGCTTGGCATAGGTATTTCAGAGCTTTTAAGATTAAGAAAAACTTCTCTAAATTTACCACAGCAAAACACTTTAGAATCTGCAGATTCTAAAAATCCACAAGATTCTCAAAATACAACGCAAATGAGCATACAAGAAAATCAAGATGGTGCGGACGCACAAGATTCTAAAGATTTGCCCAAAGATTCTATTTATGTGGAGACTGGGGATATTAAGCTTGAAATGTTTAATGAACAACATAAAATTTTGCAGTTTAAAGATTATCCTGCAAATATCTATCAGGGCGCACTTTTTGGTGCAGATGAAAGCTGTGTGAATTGTGAAGGTGGTCCGCAAGAGGCACTCAAAAAAGGTGTTATCGAGTATGCTGGAAATTTTGCTGTGTATAAATTACAGGGAAATATCGGCGAAATCATTGTGGGCGTGGTAGATATGAGAAATGGCGAAAGCCTAGAATTACCTGTGAGCTATAAAGAGGTGAGCGCGCCTTTTAGCTTAGAAGTGCTTTCAAAGGCTAATAGCACGCTTTTGTGGGTGAAAGGTGTGGAGAGCAAAAATGCAGACTTTTATAGCATTAGCGCGTATGTGCTTGAAGATGGCATTTTGAAACTTTTACAAAGCTTCAAAATCCCGCTAAATGTGGATTTACAGAATCAAGATTTGCAAATTTTGCAAGATAAAGATTCTCTTAATAGCGAACAAGGTGGAAATTTGGAAAATACAGAGGTTTTTTAAATTTATTCTTAACCATAATTTTTTAACCCTTACAGACGCTGTGAATGCGTGATTGCCACAGCCATAGCATCTGTAACATCAAGTGGCTTGATTTCTCCTTGTATGTTCAAAAGACGCTTTACCATAAAGGCTACTTGACTTTTATCGGCTTTACCATTCCCGGTGAGTGCTTTTTTCACCTGTAAAGGCGTATATTCTGCAAAATTTCCAAAATCTTGCAAAATTTTTAAACTTAGCGCACCACGAAATTGCGCGAGTTTAATCACACTTTGAGGATTATAAGCATAAAACATATCTTCAATCGCTACCTCATCAATTTTATAGCTTTGTAACACGATTTCTAAACCTTCGATAAGCTCGACAATTTGCTCTTGCAAAATACGCGTTTTAATCTTAATAAACCCCGCTTCAAGTAACTTAAGCGTGCGATTTTTAAAACTCAAGACCGCATAGCCACAATTTCTTGTCCCCGGATCGATACCTAGAATATTCATCTTTAATCCAACTTAAAAGATTTTTTATCTATTATAACGCGTTTTTTTCACAGGTTATTCACACCTTTTGTTGAAAAATTTGACAAGGATTCTA